>NZ_PQSS01000018.1 GCF_002920535.1 Streptomyces sp. Ru71
CCCGCACGCGACAGCCGAAGCGCCCGCCGGACCCACGTACGGGTCCGGCGGGCGCTTCGTCGTGTGCAGGCCGCCGTCGGTCCAGCGGTTGTTCGGGGAGTCCGCCCTCCGCGGGGCTGGGTCAGCGTCGCCGCATGTCCGCCACGCGGCTGCGTTCGGGCTGCGCGGGCTGGTCCGTCAGGACTCCGTTCGGGCGGATGCCGGGGAGCTGGCCGCGGCGGGGGTTCGGGAGGGGTACGTCCCGGCGCTGCTGACGCGCCGGGACGTGGTCACCCCCCTGGCTGCCCGTCGCCCCGGCCACGGCGATCTGCACCCCCTGGTCGGCGAGGGCCTGGAGTTCGGTGTGGGCGCGGTCGTCGTGGGCCGGGGGTTCGTCGGTGACCAGGCGGGTGATCACGTCCGTCGGGACCGTCTGGAACATCGTGTCGGTGCCGAGCTTGGTGTGGTCGGCGAGGACGACGACCTCGGCGGCGGCCTGGACGAGGGCCCGGTCGACGGACGCCGAGAGCATGTTGGACGTGGACAGCCCGCGTTCGGCGGTCAGGCCGCTGCCGGAGAGGAAGGCGCGGGAGACGCGCAGCCCCTGGAGGGACTGTTCGGCGCCGCTGCCGACCAGGGCGTAGTTGGAGCCCCTGAGCGTGCCGCCGGTCATGACGACCTCCACGCGGTTGGCGTGCGCCAGCGCCTGGGCGACCAGCAGGGAGTTGGTGACCACGGTCAGCCCGGGGATGCGGGCGAGGCGGCGGGCCAGTTCCTGGGTCGTGGTGCCGGCGCCGACCACGATGGCCTCGCCCTCTTCCACGAACGTGGCGGCGAGGTCGGCGATGGCCGTCTTCTCGGCGGTCGCGACATGGGACTTCTGCGGGAACCCGGACTCGCGGGTGAACCCGCCCGGCAGGACCGCACCGCCGTGGCGGCGGTCGAGGAGTCCTTCGGCCTCCAGTGCCCGCACGTCCCGCCGTACGGTCACTTCGGAGGTCTGGACTACGCGGGCGAGCTCACGGAGCGACACGGCCCCGTTGGCCCGCACCATTTCGAGGATCAGTTGGCGACGTTCTGCAGCGAACACGAAACTGACAGTAACGCGGCTGACCGTCTGGTTTCAGCAGTATGCGCCGAATAACGGAAGTTGTTCGCACGGGACGACGGGAAGTGGTATAGGGGCCCATTCCCCCCGCCTATGCCGCACGCATGCTCGACGACTCCCCGTGACCAGCGGGGAGTCGCCGGAATCCGTCAGCCCTCGCCCGAGGTCTTGCGCGTGTGCAGCTGCCGGGCGACCTCCGCGATCGAGCCCGACAGGGACGGGTACACGGTGAAGGCGTTCGCGATCTGTTCGACCGTCAGATTGTTGTCGACCGCGATCGAGATGGGGTGGATCAGTTCCGAGGCGCGCGGCGCCACGACCACACCGCCGACGACGATCCCCGTGCCGGGGCGGCAGAAGATCTTGACGAAGCCGTCGCGGATGCCCTGCATCTTCGCGCGCGGGTTGCGCAGCAGGGGGAGCTTGACGACGCGTGCGTCGATCTTGCCCGCGTCCACGTCCGCCTGGGTGTAGCCGACGGTCGCGATCTCCGGGTCGGTGAAGACGTTCGAGGAGACGGTCTTCAGGTTCAGCGGGGCCACCGCGTCGCCCAGGAAGTGGTACATGGCGATACGTCCCTGCATCGCCGCGACGGAGGCGAGGGCGAAGACGCCGGTGACGTCACCCGCGGCGTACACGCCGGGGGCGGTGGTGCGGGAGACCTTGTCGGTCCAGATGTGGCCGGAGTCGCGCAGCCTGACGCCGGCCTCCTCCAGGCCGAGGCCCGCGGAGTTCGGGATCGCGCCGACCGCCATCAGGCAGTGGGAGCCGGTGATCACCCGGCCGTCGGCGAGCGTGACCTCGACGCGGTCGCCGACCCGCTTGGCGGCCGCGGCGCGGGAGCGGGCCATGACGTTCATGCCGCGGCGGCGGAAGACGTCCTCCAGGACGGCGGCGGCGTCCGGGTCCTCGCCGGGCAGCACGCGGTCGCGGGAGGAGACCAGGGTGACGCGGGAGCCGAGCGCCTGGTACGCGCCGGCGAACTCGGCGCCGGTGACGCCGGAGCCGACCACGATGAGCTCCTCGGGCAGCTCGGTGAGGTCGTAGACCTGGGTCCAGTTCAGGATGCGCTCGCCGTCCGGCTGGGCGTCGGGCAGCTCCCGCGGGTGACCACCGGTGGCGATCAGTACGGCGTCGGCGGTGAGCGTCTCCTCGGTGCCGTCGGCGGCGGTGACGACGACCTTGCGGGAGCCGTCGAGGGCCTGCATGCCCTCCAGCCGGCCACGGCCGCGCATGACCCGGGCGCCGGCCCGCGTGACGGAGGCGGTGATGTCGTGCGACTGGGCGAGCGCCAGGCGCTTCACACGGCGGTTGACCTTGCCGAGGTCCACGCCGACCACCCGGGCCGCCTGCTCCAGCGGCGGGGTGTCGTCGGCGACGATGATGCCCAGCTCCTCGTAGGAGGAGTCGAAGGTGGTCATCACCTCGGCCGTGGCGATCAGGGTCTTCGACGGTACGCAGTCGGTGAGCACCGAGGCCCCACCGAGACCGTCGCAGTCGACGACAGTCACCTCCGCACCGAGCTGCGCGGCCACCAGGGCCGCTTCATATCCGCCGGGTCCGCCACCGATGATCACGATCCGAGTCACGTATTCCATTGTCCCGCACGCGCCAAGGTGCTACCGCCTCGGGGGCCGCCTGTTATCGGAGTGACGCATGAGTCGCTGCCGTACCCTTCGTCCATGTCGCTCTACGCCGCGTACGCCGGCCTTCTCGACGCGCGGCTGATGTCCCGCCGCGCCCCGCACTCGCCGCTGCGCGCCACGGGGTGGCTGAACGGCTGGCGGCTGACGTTCGGGGGCGAGCAGCTGGGCTGGGAGGGCGCGCTGGCGACGATCGTCGAGGATCCGCTGTCGCAGGTCTTCGTCGCGCTGTACGACATCGCGCCGATGGACGAGGCCGCGCTGGACCGGTGGGAGGGCGTCGGGCTGGACATCTACCGCCGTGTGCGGGTCCGGGTGCACACGCTGGACGGGGAGGAGCGGGCCTGGGCGTATGCGCTGAACGGGTACGAGGGTGGGTTGCCGTCGGCGCGTTATCTGGGGGACATCGCGGATGCGGCGGAGTCTGCGGGGGCTCCGCATGACTATGTGATGGAGTTGCGGAAGCGGCCCTGTTGAGGGGTGCGGGGTGCCTGCGGCGGCCTGTGCAGGTGCGTTGTGGCTGGTCGTCTTTGCCTGCGGCAGCCCGTGCAGGTGCGTTGTGGCTGCTCGTCTTTGCCTGCGGCAGCCCGTGCAGGTGCGTTGTGGCTGGTCGTCTTTGCCTGCGGCAGCCCGTGCAGGTGCGTTGTGGCTGGTCGCGCAGTTCCCCGCGCCCCTTATATGCCTGCGGCGGCCCGTTGCGGTTGCGTCGTGGCGTACGTAGCGCCTCCGGCCGGTTTGTGGGTCGGGGCCGGGGTGGGGGGTATCCGTCCTCGGTCCGGCCCACTGTCCCCGACACGGTGAGAGTCGGCGGTGCCGGCCGCTGCGGGCGGACACCCCCCACCCCGGCCCCTTCCCGCCGTCGGCGGCTGCGGGACGTCGCTGGTTGCCGCTCCCGAGGGCTGTGTCACACCCCCTCGTCGGAAACGACAACGCAACGATCCCCACGCCGTCGGCTCTGACATCTACGCGCGTAGGCGAAGCTCGGCTACCCTCGACCACGTGAACGCATCTCTTCTTCCGGACGACATCCAGGGCGACCCCTACGCCGCCGCCGACGCCGCCGCCGCGCGCCTGCGCGAACTGACCGGCGCCGAGACCCACGACGTCGCCCTCGTGATGGGCTCCGGCTGGGCTCCGGCGGTCGACGCTCTGGGCACCCCCGAGGCCGAGTTCCAGGTCACCGAGCTCCCCGGCTTCCCGCCCCCGGCGGTCGAGGGCCACGGCGGCAAGATCCGCTCGTACCGCATCGGCGCCAAGCGCGCCCTGGTCTTCCTCGGCCGGACGCACTACTACGAGGGCCGCGGCGTCGCCGCCGTCGCCCACGGGGTGCGCACCGCGGTGGCCGCCGGCGCCAAGACCGTCGTGCTCACCAACGGCTGCGGCGGTCTGCGCGAGGGCATGCGTCCCGGCCAGCCGGTGCTGATCAGCGACCACATCAACCTCACCGCCACCTCCCCCATCGTCGGCGCCAACTTCGTCGACCTGACCGACCTGTACTCGCCGCGTCTGCGCGCGCTGTGCAAGGAGGTCGACGCCACGCTGGAGGAGGGCGTCTACGCCCAGTTCCCCGGCCCGCACTACGAGACTCCGGCCGAGATCCGCATGGCCCGCGTCATCGGCGCGGACCTGGTCGGCATGTCGACCGTGCTGGAGGCCATCGCGGCCCGTGAGGCGGGCGCCGAGGTGCTCGGTATCTCCCTGGTCACCAACCTCGCCGCCGGTATGACGGGCGAGCCGCTGAACCACGAGGAGGTCCTGCAGGCCGGCCGTGACAGCGCCACCCGCATGGGCTCCCTGCTGGCGCAGGTGCTGGACCGCCTGTAAACCCCTTCAGCCACCGAGGACGAGAGGTTGACCACCACCGTGCACGACGAAGTCATCGCCCGGGCCCAGGCGTGGCTGGCCGAGGACCCCGACCCGGACACCCGTGAGGAACTCGCCCGGCTGATCGACGCCGAGGACGTCAAGGAGCTGGCCGCCCGCTTCTCCGGCACCCTGCAGTTCGGCACCGCCGGCCTGCGCGGCGAGCTGGGCGCCGGCCCGATGCGGATGAACCGGACGGTCGTCATCCGGGCCGCGGCGGGCCTCGCGTCGTATCTGAGGAAGAACGGCCAGGAGGGGGGCCTCGTCGTCATCGGCTACGACGCCCGCCACAAGTCGGCCGACTTCGCCCGCGACACGGCCGCCGTGATGGTGGGCGCCGGTCTGCGCGCGGCGGTGCTGCCGCGGCCGCTGCCCACCCCGGTCCTCGCCTTCGCCATACGGCACCTCGGCGCGGTCGCGGGTGTGGAGGTCACCGCCAGCCACAACCCGCCCCGGGACAACGGCTACAAGGTGTACCTCGGCGACGGCTCCCAGATCGTGCCGCCCGCGGACGCGGAGATCGCCGCGGAGATCGCCGCGATCGGCAGCCTGACGACGGTCGACCGTCCGACGGAGGGCTGGGAGGTGCTGGACGACGCGGTCCTGGAGGCCTACCTGGCCCGTACGGACGCCGTCCTGGACCCGAACTCGGCCCGCACCGCCCGTACCGTCTACACGGCGATGCACGGCGTCGGCCGCGACGTGCTGCTGGCCGCGTTCGCCCGGGCCGGCTTCCCCGAGCCGGCGCTGGTCGCCGAGCAGGCCGAGCCCGACCCCGAGTTCCCGACCGTGGCCTTCCCCAACCCGGAGGAGCCCGGCGCGATGGACCTGGCGTTCGCCAGGGCCCGCGAGGTGAACCCGGACCTGGTCATCGCCAACGACCCCGACGCCGACCGCTGCGCGGTGGCCGTACGGGACGGCGAGGACTGGCGGATGCTGCGCGGCGACGAGGTCGGCGCGCTGCTCGCCGCCCATCTGGTGCGCCGGGGCGCGCGCGGCACGTTCGCCGAGTCGATCGTCTCCTCGTCCTTGCTCGGCCGGATCGCCGAGAAGGCGGAGCTGCCGTACGAGGAGACCCTCACGGGCTTCAAGTGGATCGCCCGCGTGGACGGTCTGCGCTACGGCTACGAGGAGGCCCTCGGCTACTGCGTCGACCCCGAGGGCGTGCGCGACAAGGACGGCATCACGGCCGCGCTGCTGATCACCGAGCTGGCGTCGGAGCTGAAGGAGCAGGGCCGCACCCTGCTCGACCTGCTGGACGACCTGGCCCTGGAGCACGGCCTGCACGCCACGGACCAGCTGTCGGTGCGGGTGCAGGACCTCTCCCTGATCGCCGAGGCCATGCGCCGCCTGCGCGAGCAGCCGCCGACCGAGCTGGCGGGCCTGCCCGTGGTGAACGCGGAGGACCTCACCCAGGGCACGGAGAAGCTGCCGCCGACGGACGGCCTGCGCTACACCCTCCGGGGCGCGCGGGTGATCGTCCGCCCCAGCGGCACGGAACCCAAGCTGAAGTGCTACCTGGAGGTGGTCGTGCCGGTGTCGGCCCGTGACGACCTCCCGACGGCACGAGCGACGGCGGAGCGGCAGCTGGACGCCATCAAGCGGGACCTGTCGCAGGCCGCGGGCATCTGAGCCAGGAGATCCGCTACCGGGGCACCTCTTCGGGGGTGCCCCGGTTGCGCTTTCCGGCCGGTCACCCGGAGGAAGCGGCCCGGTCATCCGGAGGAAGCGGCCCGCTCCTCCTCCTCGACGAAACGGCCCTCGCCCACCATGAACCGCCAGACGAGGGCGTGGCCCAGGACGACCATGGCGATCAGCATCAGGGCCTCCGCCTGGATGGGGCGCAGCCCGACGTGGCCGGCGATTTCGGGGAACGCGCCGACGACCGCGATCAGGGCGTAGAGCAGAGCGGCACCGGCCTGGTGCGGGGCGACGAAGCCGTCACCGCGGGTGCGGGCCAGCAGCCGCAGGGTGCACGCGCAGCCGACCACGGCCAGGACGACGAAGGCAGACCGCCAGATCTGGGGCTGTTCGTCGCCGCCGACCTGGGCGAACAGGCCCATCAGGCCGGGCAGCAGGAAGGACAGGTAGACCCCGCCCACGACGCGGCGCTGGGCGGGATCGCACATCCAGTCGTCGTGCTTCTGGACGACGTTCCACCACAGGCCGACCAGGGTGAAGCAGGTCGTGGAGAAGAGGGCGTAGAAGGTGGCGATGTTCATGGACGCGAGCGTCGCAGCGCTCGCCGCTCCACCGTGCGCCCCACGCCCTGCACCCGCCGGAACGGACCAGCACGCGTCGTCCGGCTGGCTCGGCTGCCGGGTCGTCGCGTGCGCTTCACCCGACCGCCCGCGGCCGCACAGCCCGTCAGCCCAGTGCCGCCAGGACCGCCAGGAGTACCGCGCCCGCCAGGGCCGGGGCGATGATCTCGTAGGCCCAGCGGACCGTCACCTCACCCTGGGCCGATGCCGCCGCGTGGCGGTCGTCGCGCAGTCGGCGCAGGTCGTCCATGGCCTTGTCGGTCTGCGCGCGCGGGGGCTCGTCCGGCGTCGCGCCCCTGCCCGGCGTGCCGAGCAGGCTGCCCCTCTCCGCCTCCCCGGCCGCCGCGGCCCGGGCCCGCTGCCGTGCCGCCCGCTTGCGGGCCCGCAGTGAGACCGGCAGGGCCCACAGCTGGTACTTGGCGCCGGACGTCGTGAGCACCTCGTTGGAGTAGCCCGAGCGCAGGTCCGCCACCGCTCCCCACGGCAGGACGATCAGGCGCAGCGGGTTGCGCACCCGCAGCCGGTCGTCGTTCACGAAGATCGCCGGGCGCAGCGTGTACGCCACCACCAGCGGCACCACCAGCAGCAGACCGGCCAGCGCCAGCCACGGCGTGCGGCCGTGCCCGACGACGATCGCGTCGATGCCGAGCCAGCCGGCGAGGGCCAGCAGCAGCACGCCGGAGGCGATGCCGGCGGACGACCGGTGGATGCGGTCCTTCGCCTCGGGGACCTGCGGCTGCGGCGCGGGTGACTGGGGTTCCGGGGTGGTCATGGCCCCGATTGTGCCCGACGCCGGGGCGGACCCCGGCAGGCGGTGCCCGGGACCGTCGCGGCAGCCGGAAAGCGCCGTGGGCTATACATCCGCTACGCGCGTAGATATGCTCGTCTGGTGACCATGCCCACTACCGCACCCACAGCACACGCTCTCGCCGACGTCACCGCGTCCGACAGCACGCTGCGCCGCTTCCTGCACGGGCTGCCCGGCGTCGACGCGGTCGGCCTGGAGGCGCGCGCCGCGTCTCTCGGCACCCGTTCCATCAAGACCACCGCGAAGGCGTACGCCATCGACCTCGCCATCTCGATGGTCGACCTGACGACGCTGGAAGGCGCGGACACCCCGGGCAAGGTCCGGGCGCTCGGCGCCAAGGCGGTCCACCCCGACCCCACCGACCGGACGACTCCGGCCACCGCGGCCGTCTGCGTCTACCCCGACATGGTGGCCGCCGCCAAGGAGGCCGTCGCCGGTTCCGGCGTGAAGGTCGCCTCCGTGGCCACCGCCTTCCCGGCCGGCCGCGCCGCCCTGGAGGTGAAGCTCGCCGACGTGAAGGACGCCGTCGCCGCGGGCGCCGACGAGATCGACATGGTCATCGACCGTGGCGCGTTCCTCGCCGGCAAGTACCTCAAGGTGTACGACGAGATCGTCGCGGTGAAGGAGGCCTGCGGGACGAGCGCCCGGCTGAAGGTCATCTTCGAGACCGGGGAGCTGTCGACGTACGACAACATCCGCCGCGCCTCCTGGCTGGGCATGCTCGCCGGCGCCGACTTCATCAAGACCTCCACGGGCAAGGTCGCGGTGAACGCCACGCCCGCCAACACCCTGCTGATGCTGGAGGCCGTGCGCGACTTCCGGGCCCAGACCGGGGTACAGGTGGGAGTGAAGCCCGCCGGCGGCATCCGGACCAGCAAGGACGCGATCAAGTTCCTGGTCCTGGTCAACGAGACCGTCGGCGAGGACTGGCTGGACAACCACTGGTTCCGCTTCGGCGCCTCCTCGCTGCTGAACGACCTGCTGATGCAGCGTCAGAAGCTGGCCACCGGCCGCTACTCCGGCCCCGACTACGTGACGGTGGACTGATCGATCATGGTTTTTGAGTACGCACCGGCGCCCGAGTCCCGCTCGATCGTCGACATCGCCCCGTCCTACGGCCTGTTCATCGACGGCGAGTTCGTGGAGGCCGCCGACGGCAAGGTCTTCAAGACGGTCTCCCCGTCGACGGAAGAGGTCCTCTCCGAGGTCGCCCAGGCCGGCACCGAGGACGTCGACCGCGCCGTGAAGGCCGCCCGCAAGGCGTTCGAGAAGTGGTCGGCGCTGCCCGGCTCCGAGCGCGCCAAGTACCTGTTCCGCATCGCGCGGATCATCCAGGAGCGCAGCCGCGAGCTGGCCGTGCTGGAGACGCTGGACAACGGCAAGCCGATCAAGGAGACCCGCGACGCGGACCTCCCGCTGGTCGCGGCGCACTTCTTCTACTACGCGGGCTGGGCCGACAAGCTCGACCACGCGGGCTTCGGGCCGAACCCGCGCCCGCTGGGCGTCGCCGGCCAGGTCATCCCCTGGAACTTCCCGCTGCTGATGCTGGCGTGGAAGATCGCCCCGGCGCTGGCGACCGGCAACACGGTCGTCCTCAAGCCGGCCGAGACCACCCCGCTGTCGGCGCTGTTCTTCGCGGACATCTGCCGCCAGGCCGGCCTGCCCAAGGGAGTCGTCAACATCCTCCCGGGCTACGGCGACACCGGCGCCGCGCTCGTCGCGCACCCCGACGTGAACAAGGTCGCCTTCACCGGCTCCACGGCCGTCGGCAAGGAGATCGCGCGGACGGTCGCAGGCTCGCGCAAGAAGCTCACCCTCGAACTGGGCGGCAAGGGCGCCAACATCGTCTTCGACGACGCCCCCATCGACCAGGCCGTCGAGGGCATCGTCAACGGCATCTTCTTCAACCAGGGCCAGGTCTGCTGCGCGGGCTCCCGGCTGCTGGTCCAGGAGTCGGTCCAGGACGAGCTGCTGGACTCGCTCAAGCGCCGGCTCTCCACGCTGCGCCTCGGCGACCCGCTGGACAAGAACACCGACATCGGCGCGATCAACTCCGAGGAGCAGCTCTCCCGGATCACCACCCTCGTCGAGCAGGGCGAGGCGGAGGGCGCCGAGCGCTGGTCCCCGGCCTGCGAGATCCCCGAGAGCGGCTACTGGTTCGCGCCGACGCTGTTCACGAACGTCACCCAGGCGCACACCATCGCGCGCGACGAGATCTTCGGCCCGGTGCTGTCGGTCCTCACCTTCCGCACCCCGGACGAGGCCGTCGCCAAGGCGAACAACACCCCGTACGGGCTGTCCGCGGGCGTGTGGACGGAGAAGGGTTCGCGGATCCTCGCCGTCGCCAACAAGCTGCGCGCCGGTGTCGTCTGGTCCAACACGTTCAACAAGTTCGACCCGACCTCGCCGTTCGGCGGTTACAAGGAGTCGGGCTTCGGCCGCGAGGGCGGCCGCCACGGCCTGGAGGCGTACCTCGATGTCTGACGATCAGCGGCTTTCCGTCTTCAAGACCTACAAGCTGTACGTGGGCGGCAAGTTCCCGCGTTCCGAGAGCGGCCGGGTGTACGAGGTGACGGACTCGAAGGGCAAGTGGCTGGCCAACGCTCCCCAGTCCTCCCGCAAGGACGCCCGGGACGCGGTCGTGGCCGCGCGCAAGGCGTTCGGCGGCTGGTCCGGCGCGACCGCCTACAACCGCGGCCAGGTGCTGTACCGGGTGGCGGAGATGCTGGAGGGCCGCCGGGACCAGTTCGTGCGCGAGGTCGCGGACGCGGAGGGCCTGTCGAAGTCGAAGGCGGCCGCGGTCGTGGACGCCACGATCGACCGCTGGGTCTGGTACGCGGGCTGGACCGACAAGATCGCCCAGGTGATCGGCGGCGCCAACCCGGTCGCGGGCCCGTACTTCAACCTCTCCTCCCCCGAGCCGACCGGTGTGGTCGCCGTGGTGGCCCCGCAGGAGTCGTCGTTCCTCGGCCTGGTCTCGGTGCTCGCGCCCGTGCTCGCCACCGGCAACACGGCGGTCGTCGTCGCCTCCGAGAAGGCCCCGCTGCCCGCCCTGTCCCTGGCCGAGGTGCTGGCCACCTCCGACGTGCCCGGCGGTGTCGTCAACGTGCTGTCCGGCCGTACGGCGGAGATCGCCAAGCCGCTGGCCGCGCACCAGGACGTCAACGCGATCGACCTGGCCGGCGCGGACGAGGAGCTGGCCAAGGAGCTGGAGATCGCCGCGGCGGACAACCTCAAGCGCGTTCTTCGTCCACAGCCTGTGGATTACTTCGCGACCCCGGGCATCGACCGCATGACGGCGTTCCTGGAGACCAAGACGGTCTGGCACCCGACGGGTTCGCTGGGCGCCTCCGGCTCGTCCTACTGACCGCCACCCCCCACGCGAGAGCCGCGCCACCCCTCCGTCCGGGGGCGGCGCGGCTCTCGCACGTGTGCGCCGGGCGGGTCAGCCCAGCGGCCCGCCCTGCACCCCGCCGAGCAGGCCCGTCACCTGGCCCAGCACCGGGATGCTGCCGACCGACTGCGCCTGCGCGATCGGGGCGGTCAGCGCCTGGGTGGCCACCGGCTTGAAGTCGGCGACCTGGGTGCCGGCGCCGTTGTCCAGCGGGTCGACGCCGGTGCCGGCGAGCGGGTTGGGCTTGAGGCCGGCGACCGGTCCGGTGACATAGCCGACCGAGCCGGTCAGCGCCGTCAGACCGGCCTTCGGGTCGACCTTGCCGAGGGAGGAGGCGCGGTGCGGCACCTCCAGGAGCGGGGCGCCCGGGTCCGTCGCCGGGGTGAGGACGTCCGCTGAGGCCGTCGCCGCCCCGGCGGCCATCGCCGCGCCCACGGTCGCGAGGGCGACCAGGGCACGGCGGCCGGTCGAGGTGTGGGAGGAGTCGTGTCGCGCCATCGCCGGTGCCACCTTCTGCTGCGTGGATCTGCACTGTGCCCGCTACGAGACGTAACCGGGTCGACGCGAAGCGTAGTTGAGGTGTGATGCGCGCTCCAAAGCCGACCCGCGGGGTCGGCAGCGCGGCCACCATGCGTCAAACTGGTGTTCCGTGAGCCTTCATCCCCCCTCCCGCGCCCGTGTCGTGCTGCTGTGCGGCCCCTCGGGCTCGGGCAAGTCCCTCGTCGCCGCCCGTTCCGGGCTGCCGGTCCTGCGCCTGGACGACTTCTACAAGGAGGGCGACGACCCGACGCTGCCCCTGGTGGAGGGGAGCTCCGACATCGACTGGGACCATCCGCAGTCCTGGGACGCCGACGTCGCCCTCGCCGCGATCGCCGAACTGTGCGCCACCGGCTCGACCCGCATACCGGTGTACGACCTGTCGCTGAGCGCCCGCACCGGTGAGGAGACGCTGCACATCGGCCGGACGCCGCTGTTCATCGCGGAGGGCATCTTCGCCGCCGAGATCGTCGAGCGGTGCCGGGAGGCGGGGCTGCTGGCGGACGCGCTGTGCCTGAACCGGGGCGCGCTCACCACGTTCCGCCGGCGGTTCGTGCGGGATCTGAAGGAGGGCCGCAAGTCGGTGCCGTTCCTGCTGCGGCGCGGCTGGCGGCTGATGCGCGCCGAGCGGTCGATCGTCGCCCGTCAGACGGCGCTGGGCGCCCACCCGTGCGACCGTGACGAGGCCCTCGGCCGGCTCGCGGCAGCGGCGGCGGGACGGCAGGCGCGGGGCAGGTCGGCGGCGGCCTCGCCGTCGTCGTCGTAGCGGCGCACGGGAAAGCGGGACTGGACGGACCCCCCGGCCCTCCAGTCCCGCTCCTGTTTCCCCCGTGATCCCCCCGGGCCCTGCGACTCCCCACGTCCCCCGTGGAGTTCCCCCGGCCCCGGTCGGTCCCCCCGGACCGTGCCACCCCCGTGGCTCCCCCGTTGTTCCCCCGTGAACCTTCAGGCGACCAGTTCGCCGAAGGCGTCCTCCTGGTCACGGCCGAAGCTGAGGACCTCGTCCTCGCGCAGCCGGCGCAGCGAGCGCCAGATGCTGGACTTCACCGTGCCGACACTGATGTCGAGGATCTCCGCGATCTCCGGGTCCGTGCGGCCCTCGTAGTAGCGCAGGACCAGCATGGTGCGCTGGAGTTCCGGCAGCCGGGCGAGCGCCTGCCACAGGACGGCGCGCAGCTCGGTGCCGCGCATCGCGTCCGTGTCGCCGGGCGTCTCCGGCAGCTCCTCGGTCGGGTACTCGTTCAGCTTGCGGCGGCGCCACGCGCTGATGTGCAGGTTGGTCATGGTGCGGCGCAGGTAGCCGCCGACCGCGGCCTTGTCGGTGATCCGGTCCCACGCCCGGTAGGTCGAGAACAGCGCGCTCTGCAGCAGGTCCTCGGCCTCGAAGCGGTCACCGGTGAGGTGGTAGGCGGTGGCGTACAGGGAGGCGCGGCGCTCCTGGACGTAGGCGGTGAACTCCGCCTCCGTCAGGGACCTCCGCTCCCCCGGGTCCTCCCCGTACGCGCTTCCCCCGTGCGGTTCCCCCGTGAAACCGTCGACCACCGTCATGATCGCGGTGTGCTGTCGTCCGGTGCCGCGAGCGCACCCCCGCCCGCTCACAGCACCGGACTTCTCGGAACTCCGGTGCACGTCGTGCAGACGCGTGACCACTGCGCTGGTGCTGGTGCTGTGCAGCGTGTTCATCTCGCGCCCCCCGTCGTGGACTTTCCGGTGTTCGGTCTGACTCGGGCGGTGGTTGGCTGCCCGATGCCGAAAAGCTTGCCCCGGCACTTTCATCGCCGTGTCCGCCGACTGTCACAGACGTGTCACAGGGGTACGGCACGGTCATCGCCAAGATCGTGCACAGCTCCGGGTGTCACTCTCGCCGGTTCTGCACAACCCACAGGTGAACAAGGCGACCTCCATGGGCCAGAATGAGCCCGTGCCTTCCCTGTTGCTGATCGAGGACGACGACGCCATCCGCACGGCCCTGGAGCTCTCACTGACGCGCCAGGGACACCGCGTGGCGACCGCTGCCAGCGGTGAGGACGGTCTGAAGCTGCTGCGCGAGCAGCGGCCGGATCTGATCGTGCTGGACGTGATGCTGCCCGGCATCGACGGTTTCGAGGTGTGCCGGCGCATCCGGCGCACCGACCAGCTGCCGATCATCCTGCTGACCGCGCGCAGCGACGACATCGACGTCGTGGTCGGTCTGGAGTCCGGCGCGGACGACTACGTCGTCAAGCCGGTGCAGGGGCGGGTCCTGGACGCCCGGATCCGGGCCGTGCTGCGACGCGGCGAGCGGGAGTCGACGGACTCGGCGACCTTCGGCAGCCTGGTCATCGACCGCTCGGCGATGACCGTGACGAAGAACGGCGAGGATCTCCAGCTCACGCCGACCGAGCTGCGGCTGCTGCTGGAGCTGAGCCGGCGGCCGGGTCAGGCGCTGTCGCGGCAGCAGCTGCTGCGGCTGGTGTGGGAGCACGACTACCTCGGTGACTCCCGGCTGGTGGACGCGTGTGTCCAGCGGCTGCGCGCCAAGGTGGAGGACGTGCCCTCGTCCCCGACGCTGATCCGTACCGTGCGTGGTGTCGGCTACCGCCTGGATCCGCCGTCGTGAGCGACGCACGCGCGGCCGCCGGGCCGCAGACGGACGCGAAGGACGCACCTGTGCGCCGCGCGGGCGGAGAAGCGAACGGTAAGACTCGGTGAGAGATCAGCACGAAGAGTCCCGCGCCCCCGAGGCCGCGGATCGCAAGGGAGTTTTCTCGCGGCTGCGCTTCACCAGCCTGCGCCTGCGGCTGGTCGTGGTGTTCGGGCTGGTCGCGCTGACCGCCGCCGTGTCCGCGTCCGGGATCGCCTACTGGCTGAACCGGGAGGCGGTCCTCACCCGCGCCCAGGACGCGGTGCTGCGTGACTTCCAGCAGGAGATGCAGAACCGGGCGGGCGCGCTGCCGGCCCACCCCGGCCAGGACGAACTGCAGCACACCGCCGGGCAGATGGCCAACAGCAGCCAGCGCTTCAGCGTGCTGCTGGTGGCCACGGACGCCGGCGGCAAGACGGTGTACGGCAACTCCGGCGGCCTGAACGGCTTCTCGCTGGACGAGGTGCCCAAGTCGCTGCGGGCGGCGGTGGACCGCAAGCAGAAGCTGACGGCGGCCAACAAGTCGCCGTACCACCTGTACTGGCAGCGGGTCGTCGAGGACGGCAAGCCGTATCTGGTGGCCGGGACGAGGGTGATCGGCGGCGGGCCGACCGGGTACATGCTCAAGTCGCTGGAGCCGGAGGCGAAGGACCTCAACTCACTGGCCTGGTCGCTGGGGATCGCCACCGGTCTGGCGCTGATCGGCGCGGCGCTGCTCGCGCAGGCCGCCGCCACGACCGTGCTGAAGCCGGTGCACCGGCTCGGGGTGGCCGCGCGCCGGCTCGGCGAGGGGAAGCTGGACACCCGGCTGCGGGTGTCGGGCACGGACGAACTGGCCGACCTGTCCCGGACGTTCAACAACGCGGCTCAGGCGCTGGAGAAGCGGGTCGCGGACATGGCGGCCCGGGACGAGGCGTCGCGGCGGTTCGTCGCGGACATGAGCCATGAGCTGCGCACTCCGCTGACGGCCATCACCGCGGTGACCGAGGTGCTGGAGGAGGAGCTGGAGGCCGGCGGCATCGACCCGATGATCGACCCGGCGGTACGGCTGGTGGTCTCCGAGACGCGGCGGCTGAACGACCTCGTCGAGAACCTGATGGAGGTCACCCGCTTCGACGCCGGCACGGCGCGGCTGGTGCTGGACGACGTCGACGTCGCCGACCAGATCACCGCCTGCATCGACGCCCGCGCCTGGCTGGACGCCGTGGAGCTGGACGCCGAGCGCGGCATCCACGCCCGGCTCGACCCGCGCCGCCTGGACGTCATACTCGCCAACCTGATCGGCAACGCCCTCAAGCACGGCGGGTCGCCGGTGCGGGTGTCGGTGCGGGAGACGGACAGCGAGGTCGTCATCCAGGTGCGCGACCACGGGCCCGGCATCCCCGAGGAGGTCCTGCCGCACGTCTTCGACCGCTTCTACAAGGCCAGCGCCTCCCGGCCGCGCTCGGAGGGCAGCGGGCTCGGTCTGTCCATCGCGATGGAGAACGCCCATATCCACGGCGGCGAGATCTCCGCGGCCAACTCCGAGGAGGGCGGCGCGGTCTTCACGCTGCGGCTGCCGCGGGACGCGTCGGAGCTGGCCCGGCAGGAGGAGCAGGGCGCGCGGGACAAGCGCCTGGAGAAGGAGGGGGACGCCTGATGAGGACCGCTCGACGCCTGCTGGCGGTGCCCCTGCTCGCCGCGCTGGCGGCCGGCTGCGGGATCAGGGCGACCGAGGTGCCGACGGACTTCGGGGCGGCGCCCTCGCGGGTGCGCTGCTCGCTGTCCGAGCCGCAGCTGTCCACACAGGCCTCGCGCGGGGTGCCGGTGCAGGTGTTCCTGCTGTGCGGTTCGTCGCTGGTGGCCGTGGACCGGGTGGTGCGGGTGCCGGAGAGCGCGGCGGACGCCAAGCGGCGGGTCCTGGTGGCGCAGGGGCTGCTGGACCAGCTGGCCGAGACGCCGTCGGCGGCGGAGCGGGAGGCCGGCTACTCCACCGACGTGCGCGGCGGAATGACGGTGACCGGTCCCGGGCCGCGCGACCCGGAGGACACGCTGCGACTGAGCACGTCGCCGGGTGCCCTCACCTCCTACGCGCTGGCGCAGATCGTGTGCACCCTGTCCGACTCCGCGGCGGCCGAGGGCGACGGTTCGGTCATCCTGGGCGGCCCGGCGGGCGAACCGCTGCGCCGGTACGCGTGCACGGGAGCGGTCCGTTCGCGTCCCGGCTCCAAGGAACCGCCGTCGAGCGAGGTCACCGAGGGGTGAACGGCCTCGGCCGGGGCCGTGCCGGGCGGGTGTGTCCGACACCTCACCGGCCGGACGGCCAACGGTGCGGAACCGATCCTGCCGGGGGCCGCGTCTAGGGGGGCGTGCAGCGTCAAGGCTCCATCGGCGGCAGCGCCGTGTCTCGCGTCCGTGTGGCAGGAGGTGTCCTCCTCGTCGCCCACCTCGCGTTCGTCGCCTGGTTCACGCTGCGGCCGTTGGACCTCCCCTGGGTGATGCCGGCCAATCTGCATCCCTTCGCCGGCATCCGCTACGACCTCTCGCTGGGCCCCGCCGTGGCGGCGCGGCGGATCGGCACCGGGCTGGCGCTGCTGGCGCCGCTCGGCGTGCTGCTGCCGCTGGTGCACGGCCGGGCGGCGGTGTCCCCGCTGGGCTCGCTGCTGCGCACCACGGTCGCGGCGGCGCTGCTGTCCCTGGTCGTCGAGCTGCTGCAGACCGGGGTGCCGGGGCAGGTCACGGACGTGGACGCGCTGCTGCTGAACACCACCGGCGTGGCCCTCGCCCACCTGCTCTTCGTGCCCGCCGGGCGGGCCTGGCTGCGGCGCAGGGCGAGGCGCTCCTCCCCCGGGCCCCAGGAGGAGCCGGCTCAGGGTCGGACCCCGACGATTCCCAGGGTCGGGATCGCCCCGTGGAGCGACGTTGCGCCCCCTTCGTCCCCGTAGCGTGGATGTCAGATGAGGCAGCCGCTCGGGCGGCCTTACGACCACCGCTCGCGAAGGAGCCGACCATGACCGCCCTGACCCGCCCCACCCACGGCCGTATGATCGCCGGCGTGTGCGCCGGACTGGCACGGCGTTTCGGGACCTCCGCGACCACGATGCGGGTGATCTTCCTGCTGTCCTGCCTGCTGCCGGGCCCGCAGTTCCTGTTGTACATAGCGCTGTGGATCCTGCTGCCCTCCGAGGACAAGGCCCGCACCGCCTGGTGACACCCCGGACACGCCGACGGGGCGCACCCCAGCGCAGGGGTGCGCCCCGTCGGCATGCGGTGCGGGCGTCAGCCGAGCGGGATGCCGTTCAGCCCGCTGGAGCCCAGGCCCTGCACCGGCAGCCCGCCCAGCAGCCCGGTGACGGGCTTGGCGGGGCCGTCCGCGAGCACCTTGCCCACGGCCGGCTGCGCGGCGGCCAGGCCCGCACCGGCCGCGCCCTGGCCCTGGGTCAGCGCCTGGCCGGCACCCGGCAGGGCCGAGGCGACGTTCTCCGCCGGCAGCGTCTGGGTCAGACCGCCCAGCGCCTGGGAGGCGTCCGGGAGAGCGGGGGCGGCGTTCGCGGCACCGGCGCCCGCGGCGGCGAAGGCGGCACCGAGAGCGGCGACACCGAGGGTCTTGGCAGCAGACTGCTTCATGAAAATGCGTCCTCGAATGGATGACGGGGATTGAGCGGTCCACGACCGTAAACACGCGACGCCACCCGCCGCAAACAACGAAATGCGGACGGATTGTGAACGCCCGTCCGCATCTCACCGCCGGTAATGCCCCAGCTCAGCCGTCCGAGGACACAGAACCGCTGGTCGAGGCGGTCTGCTGAAACAGCCATTCGGATTTCAGCTCCGCATATCCGGGCTTGATCACGTCATTGATCATCGCCAGCCGTTCATCGAAAGGAATGAACGCTGATTTCATCGCATTGACGGAGAACCACTGGAGGTCGTCGAGCGTGTAACCGAATGCCTCGACCAGGTGCTCGAACTCCCGGCTCATGCTGGTGTGCGACATGAGCCGGTTGTCCGTGTTGACGGTCGCGCGGAAGTGCAGCCGCCGCAGCAGCCCGATGGGGTGCTCGGCGTACGACGAGGCCGCGCCGGTCTGGAGGTTGGAACTGGGGCACAGTTCCAGCGGGATGCGCTTGTCCCGCACATAGGAGGCGAGCCGCCCGAGCGTGACCGTGCCGTCCTGCGCCACCTGGATGTCGTCGATGATCCGCACCCCGTGCCCGAGCCGGTCGGCGCCGCACCACTGCAACGCCTGCCAGATGGACGGCAGTCCGAACGCCTCGCCGGCGTGGATGGTGAAGTGGTTGTTCTCCCGCTTCAGGTACTCGAAGGCGTCCAGGTGGCGGGTGGGCGGGTAACCGGCCTCGGCGCCCGCGATGTCGAAGCCGACGACACCCAGGTCGCGGTAGCGGTTGGCGAGTTCTGCGATCTCCAGGGCGCGCGCGGCGTGCCGCATCGCGGTGAGCAGGGCGCCGACCCGGATACGCCGGCCCCGCTCGTGGGCGAGCCGTTCGCCTTCCCGGAAGCCCTCGTTGACGGCCTCGACGACCTCCTCCAGCGTCAGTCCGCCCTCCAGGTGCTGCTCGGGGGCGTAGCGCACCTCGGCGTAGACGACGCCGTCCTCGGCGAGGTCCTCGGCGCACTCACGCGCGACCCGCACCAGGGCCTCGCGGGTCTGCATCACGCCGACGGTGTGCGAGAAGGTCTCCAGATAGCGTTCCAGCGAGCCGGAGTCGGCGGCCTCGCGGAACCACAGGCCGAGTTTGCCGGGGTCGGTCTCGGGGAGCTGTGAGTAGCCCGATGCGTGGGCGAGTTCGACGACGGTGGCCGGGCGCAGGCCGCCGTCGAGATGGTCGTGCAGCAGAACCTTGGGCGCCCGGCGGATCTGGTCCGGCGTCGGGGTCTTGCCCGCCTGGATGGTCTGGCTCGTCATTTCCGCACTCTAACTCCTACGCGCGTAGACGGCCATGGAACGGCGCGGTGTACACAGCCGCCGATATGTAACGGTGACCGCATGGAAGGGTGGCGTACACCGTCGCTTCTGAGACTGTTCTGCCATGGGACAGCAAGCGACGCCGGTTCGCGCGGCCCGGCTGGGGCGGGCACTTGGTCCGGTACCGACGGCGGTGAGCGGTGTGGTGCTGCTGCTGCCCGGCGGTGAGGAGGTCTCCTCCCGCAGACCCTCGCCGATGCTGGCGGCGGCCTCCGTACGGGCGTTGGGCCGGGCCCTGACGCGCACGGGCCGCACCGAGGGGCTCGCCGTGCACGTCGTGCACTACCGCTGCCGCGGCTGGAACGGCAGCGACGCCCAGCTGGCGCGGGACGCGTCCTGGGCCGCCGACGAGGCCGTACGGCTGTACGGGGACGTGCCCGTGTGCCTGGCCGGCGTCGGGATGGGCGGGCGGGCCGCGCTGCGGTCGGCCGGGCACGAGGCCGTCAACTCCGCGCTCGCGCTGGCGCCTTGGCTGCCCGAGGACGACGTGGCGGCGCCACCCGAACCGGTGAAGCAGCTCGCGGGGCGCCGGGTGCTGATCGTGCACGGCACCAACGACCAGCGCACCGACCCGGAGTTGTCCTTCCGGCTGGCGGCGCGGGCGAAGAAGTCCAACCGGGAGGTGTGCCGGTTCGAGGTGCACGGGGACAGGCACGCGCTGCGGGCCTACCGGGACGAGGTGCTGGCGCTGGCCTCGGACTTCGTGATGGGGGCCCTGTTCGGGTGGGCGTTCTCGCGGCCGCTTCGCGACGCGTTCGAGGCTCCGCCGCCCTTGGGGCTGCGGATGCCGTTGGCTTCCGGGTTCGGGGCGACGTTACGGCGGTAGCCGGGGGGGCTCGTCGTCCTCGGAGTGCGGGTCATTGGTGGTTCAGGGGAGAAGGCTGCCCCTTCTTGAGAGCAGGAACTTCTTGAAGGCGGCCACCGGGGGTGTGTCCGGGTGGCCGTTCAGCCAGGCGACGCCGATCTCCCGTACCGCCCTCGGAGCCGTGACCGTCAGTTCCGCGACCCCCGGGCGGGGCACGGCCGGCGGGGGCAGGAGGGCCACTCCCAGGCCCGCCGCGACCAGGCCCCTCAGCGTTTCCGCCTCCTCGCCCTCGAAGGCGATCCTGGGCTTGAAGCCGGCCTCGCGGCACAGGTCGTCGGTGATGCGGCGCAGGCCGTAGCCGGGCTCCAGGGTGACGAAGGCTTCGTCGGCGGCCTCGGCGAGGCGGATGCGGCGGCGGGCGGCCAGGCGGTGGTCGGCGGGGACGACCAGGCGCAGCTTCTGCTCGTCGAGGCGGCGGGCGACCAGGTCGGGGGCGTCGGGGACGGGTGAGGTCAGGCAGAGGTCGAGGTCCCCGGCGCGCAGGCGCTCCAGCATGGCCTCGCCGTAGTTCTGGACGAGGCTGAAGCGGACGCCGGGGTGGTCGGCGCGGAAGGCGTGGATGAGGCCGGGCACGGTCTCGGCGCCCATGGTGTGCAGGAACCCGAAGGCGACCTTGCCGGTGGCCGGGTCGGCGTCGGCGCGGACCTCGTCGGCGGCGCGGCGGATCTCGGCGAGGGCGCGTTCGGCGGAGGCGAGGAAGGTGCGGCCGGCGGGGGTGAGGGAGACCGTGCGGCCGTGGCGGGCGAACAGGTCGACGCCGAGGTCCGCCTCCAGCCGGGCCATGGCGCGGGAGAGGGTGGACTGCGGGACGTTCATCTCCTGGGCGGCGCGGGTGACGTGCTCGGTGCGGGCGACTCCGGTGAAGTACGCCAGGCGGGGCGCCAGCAACAGCGCCATGTCTTCTGTGTCACTGGACGGTGACAGTCGCGCTTGTGACCTCTGCTGATGCTGCATGGGAACGATTATGGCGTTTCCATGCATTGGACGGATGAGTGCGCGTCTCCCTACGGTCGTGGCATGACTCCCGCCAGTACCGGGGCGTCCACCACCGTGGGCGCCGCAGTTCGTGTCCCTGCCCCCTCCCCGGCTTCCGACTCCCGTATGACCCCGGGCGGCCCCGGCTACCGCCGGATGAGCCTCGCCCTCTTCCTCGCGGGTGTGGCGACCTTCGCGCTGCTGTACTCCACGCAGGCGCTGCTGCCGCTGATCTCCGACGACTTCGGGGTCGCGGCGAGCGAGGCGAGCTGGACGGTGGCGGCCGCGACGGGCGGACTGGCGCTGTTCGTGCTGCCGATGAGCGCCCTGTCGGAGCGCTACGGCCGCCGTACGGTGATGACGGCCTCGCTGGCGGTGGCGGTGACCCTGGGGCTGCTGGTGCCCTTCGCGCCGTCGATCGGGGTGCTGGTGGTGCTGCGTGCGCTGCAGGGCGCGGCGCTGGCCGGGCTGCCGGCCTCGGCGCAGGCGTACCTCGCGGAGGAGGTCACGCCGCGGGCGCTGGTCACGGCGATCGGGCTGTTCGTGGCGGGCAACAGCGTCGGCGGGATGAGCGGCCGGGTGATCACCGGCTGGGTCGCGCAGGCGTGGGGCTGGCGGGCCGCGGTGGGTGTGATCGGGGTGATCGCGGTGGTGTGCGCGGTGGCGTTCCGGCTGCTGCTGCCGGCGCCGAGGCACTTCACGCCCGGGTCGCTCAGGCCCCGGGTGCTGGCCGCCACGGTCCGCGACCACCTGGGCAACCCGCTGCTGCGGCGGCTGTACGCGATCGGCGCGCTGTTCATGACGGTCTTCGGCGGCGTGTACACGGTGATCGGCTACCGGCTGACCGGGGCGCCGTTCTCGCTGCCGCAGGGCATCGTCGGCTCGATCTTCCTGGTGTACCTGGTGGGCACGGTCTCGGCGTCGACGGCGGGCCGGCTGGTCGGGCGGCTGGGCCGGCGGGGCGCGCTGTACCTGGCGGGCGGCACGACGGCGGCGGGCCTGCTGCTGTCGCTGGCCGCGTCCCTGCCGCTGGTGCTGCTGGGCCTGGTCCTGATCACGGCGGGCTTCTTCGCGGGCCACGCGGTGGCGTCGTCGGCGGTCAGCAAGACGGCCACGCGGGGACGGGCGCAGGCCTCGGCGCTGTACCAGTCCGCCTACTACATCGGCTCCAGCGTGGGCAGCACGGTCGGCGCCATGGCGTTCCACTCCGGCGGCTGGGCCGGGACGGTGGGCGTGGGCCTGCTGGCGGTGCTCGGCGTCGTGACGATCACGCTGCTCGGGACCCGGGCCGCGCGGGTGGCGGCGCGGCGGGAGCCGGTGCCGGCGCACTGATCGCCCCACCCCGCCTGGCCTGCTTCTTTGCGGACTCCGGAGGCCGTTGTCAGTGGGCTGCGGTAGCTTCCGAAGTGTCCGGTCGCGACGATGCGGCGGGCAGGGACACGGCCACAGGGGTGGGTGGACGATGGGTGACGGCACGGCGACGGCGGATCTGGACGTCAGGCTGGAGAAGCACCGGGTCGAGCTGACGGGGTACTGCTACCGGATGCTCGGCTCGTCCTTCGAGGCGGAGGACGCGGTGCAGGACACGATGGTCCGCGCCTGGCGCAGCTACGACAAGTTCGAGGGGCGTTCCTCGCTGCGCTCGTGGCTGTACCGGATCGCGACGAACGTGTGCCTGGACATGCTGACCGCGGGCAACAAACGGGCGCGGCCGATGGATCTGACGGAGTCGACGCCGCTCGCGCGTGCGGCGCTCTCCCCGCGGCCCGAGAACACCTGGCTGGAGCCGATGCCGGACGCCCGGGTGCTGCCGACGGTCGAGGACCCGGCGGAGGCGGCGGTCGCCAAGGAGTCGGTGCGGCTGGCGTTCATGGCGGCCCTGCAGAAGCTGCCGCCGAAGCAGCGGGCCGTGCTGATCCTGCGCGAGGTGCTGGCCTGGAGGGCGAGCGAGGTCGCGGAGCTGCTGGAGACGTCGGTGGCGTCGGTGAACAGCGCGCTGCAGCGGGCCCGGGCGACGCTCGCGGAGCAGCCCGAGCCGGGTGCCGAGGCGGCGGTGTCCGACCCGCTGGACGAGGAGCAGCGCAAGCTCCTGGAGCGCTATGTGCAGGCCTTCGAGGGCTACGACATGGCCGCGCTGACGGCGTTGCTGCACGAGGACGCCATCATGACCATGCCGCCGTTCGACCTGTGGCTGACCGGCCCGGCGGACATCACCGGCTTCATGACCACGCTGGGCGCGTCCTGCGCGGGATCGCGGCTGGTGCCGGTCCAGGTCAACGGTCTGCCCGGGTTCGCGCACTACAAGCCGGACCCGGAGACGGGCGGGTTCAGCGCGTGGGCGGTGCAGGCGCTGGAGATCTCAGAGGGGCGGATCACCGGGTTCCACTGCTTCCTGGACGTGCAGCGCTGGTTCCCGCTGTTCGAGCTGCCCCTCCAGCTCGAAGCGGAGGCCGACCAGGTCCAGCAGGGCGGCTAGCGCCGGGTCGGGGTCGCGCAGCCGTATCCGCCCGCCGGCCCGGCGGGCGGTGAGCTGGAGCCGGGCGAGCAGGTCGACGGCGGCGAGGCCGGGCGGGCCCAGCCCGCCCACGTCGCAGACGACGACGCCGGTCCCGGTCCCCTCCAGCAGCGCCCGTACGTCGTCGCACAGCCCCGCCACCTCCTCCCGGGTGACGGGGCCGGCCAGCGCGAGTACGGGCGGTGTCATGGCGTCCACGTGCGGTAGACCGCGCGGACGCTGCGAACTCATCGCCGGGCAGGGCCCCCGGCACAGATCACATTGACCTGTACCGATCAAGGGCCGAGGGTTGGCCTGTGCAAGGGGTGCTGAGCGGGTTCGCGGTCATCGCGGTGGTCATCGGGGTCGGGTACGTGCTCGGGCGACTCGGCTCGCTCGGTGAACAGGGTCGTGACGTCCTGACGGCACTCGCGTTCCACGTGGCCACCCCGGCACTGCTGTTCACCACGCTGGCCCGGGCCGACCTGTCGGTGATCTTCTCCAGCCGGCTGCTGGTGACGGCGCTGAGCACGGCGGCCGTGATGGGCGTCTTCGTGGCGGTGGGCGTCCTGCGGCGGTGGGGCGTGGGCCGCGTCACGATCGGCGCCCTGTGCGCCGGGTACGTCAACTCCGGCAACCTCGGCATCCCGATCGCGGTGTACGTCCTCGGGGACGCGTCGCTGGTGGCCCCGGTGATGCTCTTCCAGCTGGTCCTGGTCACCCCGGCCGCCCTCGCGGTGCTGGACCTGTCGGGGCGGGGCGAGAAGGGCCCGCTGTGGCAGCGGCTGCTCACCCCGCTGCGCAACCCGGTCGCGGTGGGCTCGCTGGCCGGCGTCCTGGTCTCGGCGTCGGGCCTGACCGTGCCCGCGCCGGTCATGGACCCGATCAAGCTGATCGGCAACATGTCGGTGCCGGCGTCGCTGCTGGCCTTCGGCATCTCCCTGTACGGCAGCGCGGCGCCGGGGCGGGGGCGGGACCGGGTGCCGGTGCTGCTGTCGGTGTCCCTGAAGTCGGCGGGCCAGCCGCTGGTGGCGTGGGTGCTGGCGAGGGCCGTCTTCGGCCTGCACGGCGCGGCCCTGCTGGACGTGGTGGTGACCTCGGCCCTCCCGGCCGCCCAGAACCTCTTCACCTACGCGAGCCGCTACCGCGTGGCGGAGTCCCTGTCGCGCGAGTCGATCCTGCTGTCGACGGTGGCGTCGGTACCGGTGCTGGTGGGGGTGGCGGCGGTGCTGGGGTGAGGGTCAGTCGACGGGGAACTCGCCAGTGTCGATCGTCACGGTGAAAGGTGCGGGGAGCTTGATGGGATCCCCGAACTTCACCGCGCTGAGTACCCGGTAGACGTCACCCTTCGGCTCCCCGTACAGCGTCACGGTCGGGCCGCCGGGAGCCCAGCGGTCCACCAGGAGACAGAGCGGGATACCGGCCGTGGCATACGCGGCGGGCTTGCTGACGCGGTCGTGCCGGGCGTTGGACTTGGAGGTCACCTCGACGACGAGTTCGGCCAGGGCGGCGGGAATGTGGGTGTCGGTGTCGGCGCACTCCTGCACAGGCGCCACCAACAGGTCCGGGATGAGCATGCCCAGACGGGACGGCACGGCGATGGCCTGGGTTTGGAAGATCTCCCAGTCCTCGGGGATCACGGAGTAGAGCCGACGCTGAATGCGGGCCGCGATCACGTTGTGGCGGGAAGCGGGAGCAGGTGACACGGTGATGATCCCCTCGATGATCTCCACCTTGCTGCCCTCAGGCCATTCCATCTCCTCCCAGAACCGGACCAGTTCGTCCCAGCCCTGCTCGGGGTCGTGGCTGACGGTGAGTGCGCTCATGGCGGTCTCCTATCGGTGCGTCACCGATCCCAGCATGCCGAACGGGACCGGTGGCGGTCCACCGATCCCGTTCACCCGAAAGAAGAAACCCCCTGGTCAGGCGATACGTTCCAGCACCACCGGCGACGGCGTGAAGGCCGTGCCCGGGGCCGCGATGTCGTAGGAGCCCTGGACCGCCTGGAGGGCGTACTCGAAGCGCTCGGGGGTGTCCGTGTGGAGGGTCAGCAGGGGCTGGCCCTCGGTCACCGTGTCGCCCGGCTTGGCGTGCATCTCCACGCCCGCCCCGGCCTGCACCGGGTCCTCCTTGCGGGCGCGGCCCGCGCCCAGGCGCCAGGCGGCGACGCCGATGTCGTAGGCGTCGAGGCGGGTCAGGACGCCCGAGGACGGGGCCTTGATCACGTGCTGCTCGCGGGCCACCGGCAGCTCCGCGTCCGGGTCGCCGCCCTGGGCCGCGATCATGCGGCGCCAGACGTCCATCGCGGAGCCGTCGGCGAGGGCCTTGGCCGGGTCGGTGCCGTGGACGCCGGCCGCCTCCAGCATCTCGCGGGCCAGGGCGATCGTCAGCTCCACGACGTCCGCCGGGCCGCCGCCCGCCAGGACCTCCAGGGACTCGCGGACCTCCAGGGCGTTGCCCGCGGTCAGGCCGAGCGGGGTGGACATGTCGGTGAGGAGGGCGACCGTCTTCACCCCGTGGTCGGTGCCGAGGCCGACCATCGTGGTGGCCAGCTCGCGGGCGTCCTCGATCGTCTTCATGAAGGCGCCGGAGCCGACCTTGACGTCCAGGACCAGGCTGCCCGTGCCCTCGGCGATCTTCTTCGACATGATCGAGGAGGCGATCAGCGGGATCGCCTCGACCGTGCCGGTCACGTCCCGCAGCGCGTACAGCTTCTTGTCGGCGGGCGCCAGGCCGTCGCCGGCCGCGCAGATCACCGCGCCGACCTCGTCCAGGACGCGCAGCATCTCCTCGTTGGACAGCAGCGCCCGCCAGCCGGGGATCGACTCCAGCTTGTCCAGGGTGCCGCCGGTGTGGCCGAGGCCGCGGCCGGACAGCTGCGGCACGGCGGCGCCGCACGCGGCGACCAGCGGGGCGAGCGGGAGGGTGATCTTGTCGCCGACGCCGCCCGTGGAGTGCTTGTCGGCGGTCGGGCGGGTGAGGGAGGAGAAGTCCATGCGCTCGCCGGAGGCGATCATCGCGGCCGTCCAGCGGGCGATCTCCCGGCGGTCCATGCCGTTGAGCAGGATGGCCATCGCGAGCGCGGACATCTGCTCGTCGGCGACCTCGCCGCGCGTGTAGGCGTCGATGACCCAGTCGATCTGCTCGTCGCTGAGCTCACCGCGGTCGCGCTTGGTGCGGATGACGGAGATGGCGTCCATGGCCATGGCGTTCCTTCCGAGACGTTCAGGAAATACGCGGCCCCTCTGAGCCGACTCAGAGGGGCCGCGCGGGAGTTACCGGTTGAGATGGTCCGGGCCGAAGGCCTGGGGCAGCATCTGCGAGAGGGGGAGGATGCCCGCCGGGGTCTCCAGCAGCAGCTCCGGTCCGCCGAACTCGTACAGCAGCTGCCGGCAGCGGCCGCACGGCACGAGGATCTCGCCGCGGCCGTCGACACAGGTGAAGTGCGTCAGCCGGCCGCCGCCGGTGCGGGCCAGCTCGGAGACCAGCCCGCACTCGGCGCACAGCCCGATGCCGTAGGAGGCGTTCTCGACGTTGCAGCCGGAGACCGTACGGCCGTCGTCGACGAGGGCGGCCACCCCGACCGGGTAGCCGGAGTAGGGGGCGTACGCGCGGGTCATGGCCTCGCGGGCCACCGCCCGCAGCGCCTCCCAGTCGACGCCGGCGTCGGCTTCGGCGGGCGGGGTCACTTGCCCTGTCCCTTGCGGTAGGGCAGGCCGTCCGCCTTCGGCATGCGCAGGCTCTGCGCGGACAGCGCGAGGACGAGCAGGGTGACGATGTACGGGGTGGCCGTCACCAGCTGGCGCGGGACCTCGTCGGTGCTGCTGTACCAGATGAACATCAGCACCGAGATCGCCAGCGTGATGACACCGCCGACCAGCTTCTTGCGCCACAGCATGTACGCGGCGCCGAACACCAGCAGGATCGCCAGCAGCAGGATCAGCGCGTGCACGTTGGTGGTGCCGCCGCGCAGGTTGAGGCTGTCGGTGTAGCCGAACAGGCCGGCGCCGAGGGCGAGGCCGCCCGGCATCCAGTTGCCGAAGATCATCGCTGCGAGGCCGATGTAGCCGCGGCCGGCGGTCTGGCCGTCGAGGTAGACGTTGGAGGCGACGATCGACAGGAAGGCGCCGCCGAGACCGGCGAGGCCGCCGGAGACGATCACCGCGATGTACTTGTACTTGTAGACGTTGACGCCGAGGGACTCCGCCGCGACCGGGTTCTCACCGCAGGAGCGCAGCCGCAGGCCGAAGGCGGTGCGCCACAGCACCCACCAGGTCGCCGGCACCAGCGCGACCGCGATGACGGTCAGCGGCGAGAGGTTGGTGACCAGACCGCCGAGCAGACCGGCGATGTCGGAGATCAGGAACCAGTGCTTCTCGTTCAGCGTCTGCAGTCCGTCGGACAGGCCGGGGATGCTGAACGTGCCGAGCGAGTCGATCGGCGGGGACTGCTTGGACGAGCCCTGCGGGGCGTCCTCGAAGGTGAACTTCGACAGGTAGCGGGTGACACCGAGGGCGAGGATGTTCAGGGCCACACCGGAGACGATGTGGTTGACGTTGAAGGTGACGGTGGCGATGGCGTGCAGCAGCGCGCCGAGCGCGCCGCCGAGGATGCCGAAGACGACACCGGTCCACGGGCCCCACTGGTAGCCGGCCCAGGCACCGAACCAGGTGCCGAGGATCATCATGCCTTCGAGGCCGATGTTGACGACACCCGAGCGCTCGGCCCACAGACCGCCGAGACCGGCCAGGCCGATCGGGACGGCCAGGCGCAGCGCGGTGGACATCTGGCCGGTGGAGGTGATGCCGTCCGCGCCGGAGATGATGCGGACGATCGAGGTCAGGACCAGCACGCCCGCGATGATCAGCAGGAGCACCGGGAGCGAGAGACGGCGGCCCCTGCCGGGCTGCTTGGCCTGGGGCTTGGCGACGGTCGCGGTGGACATCAGGCCGCCACCTCCTTCGTGTTGTGGGCGGCCTGAGCGGCGAGCTCGGCTCCGACCCTCTTCTGCTGGCGGCGCAGGCCCCACTGGCGGACGGCTTCGTAGGAGATGACGACCGTGAAGACGATGACGCCCTGCATGATCGTGGCGATCTCCTTCTCGTACGCCGTCGGGACGGCGTAGTCGAGCGCCGGGGACGCCTTGTCGAGGAAGGCCCACAGGAGGGCGGCCAGCGCGATGCCGCCGGGGTTGTTGCGCCCGAGGAGGGCGATGGCGATGGCGTTGAAGCCGACACCGGCCGGGAAGGTCAGGCCGTAGGTGTGGGCGTCGCCGAGGAGCAGCGGCAGACCGGAGAGGCCGGCCACGGCGCCGGAGATGAGCATCGCGGTGAGCGTCATGCGCTTGGCGTTGACGCCGGAGGCCGCGGCGGCGGTCTCGGAGGCGCCGGTGGCGCGCAGGTCGAAGCCGAAGCGGGTGCGGTTGAGGACGATCCAGTAGGCGACGCCGAGCAGCACGGCGAGGAAGACCAGGCCGTAGATCTCGCCGACGTCGGGGCCCAGGTCGATGCCGGGCACCCAGCCGGACTCCTTCATGATGCCGGTGGTGTTGTTGTCGCCGACCAGCACGCCGAAGTTCTCGGTGAGGGTGAGGTAGCCGATCAGGGCGGTGGCGATGGAGTTCAGCATGATCGTGGCGACGACCTCGCTGACCCCTCGGGTCACCTTCAGCACGCCCGCGATGCCGGCCCACATGGCGCCGGTGAGGGCGCCGACGATGAGCAGCAGCGGGACCTGGAGGGCGGCGGGGAGCGCCACGTGCGCGCCGACCAGCGCGGTCATCAGGGCGCCGAGGCGGTACTGGCCGTCCACACCGATGTTGAACAGGTTCATCCGGAAGCCGAGGGCGACCGCCAGGGCGGCGATGTAGTACAGCGACGCCTGGTTGATGATCAGGACCTGGACGTCGGAGTAGCCGATCTGCTCCAGCATCAGCCGGTACGGCTCGATCGGGTTCCGGCCGGACGCGACCAGCACGATCGAGGTGAGCAGGATCGCCGAGACCAGCGCGATGACCGGTCCGGCCACCGCGACGAGCACGCGGTCCTTGTCGAACTTCTTCATCGGGCCTCGTCCTCCGGGGCGGCGCCGTCGCCGCCGTTCGCTTCGTGCTCCAGGTGGCCGGTCACGGCACCGGTCATGGCCGAGCCCAGCTCCTCCGGCGTGACGGTGGCCGGGTCGGCGTCGGCGACCAGCCTGCCGTCGTAGATGACGCGCAGGGTGTCCGACAGGCCGATCAGCTCGTCCAGGTCGGCGGAGATCAGCAGCACGGCCAGACCCTCGCGGCGGGCGTCGCGGATGCGGTCCCAGATCTGGGCCTGCGCGCCGACGTCCACACCGCGGGTGGGGTGGGCGGCGATCAGGAACTTCGGGCCGTGGCTCATCTCGCGGCCGACGATCAGCTTCTGCTGGTTGCCGCCGGACAGGGAGGCCGCGGTGACGTCGATGCCGGGGGTGCGGACGTCGTACTCCTCGACGATCCGGCGGGTGTCGTCCTGGGCGCCCTTGGGGTTCAGCCAGAAGCCCTTGGCGTTCGGCTTCTCGGTGACGTGGCCGAGGATGCGGTTCTCCCACAGCGGGGCCTCCAGCAGCAGGCCCTGGCGGTGGCGGTCCTCGGGGATGTAGCCGACGCCGGACTCGCGGCGCTTGCGGGTGGCCCAGCCGGTGATGTCCTCGCCGAGGAAGCGGATCGTGCCGGCGTCGGCGTTCTTGGTGCCGATGAGCGCGTCGATCAGCTCGGTCTGGCCGTTGCCCTCGACACCGGCGATGCCCATGACCTCGCCGGCGTGGATGGTGAAGGTGACGTCGTCGAGGACCTTCTTGGCGCCGGTGTCGGTGACGTCCGTGAGGGCGGCGCCGACGGACGCGGGCTCCGCCTCCGCGCCCAGGGAGGCCCCGGCGGCGTAGACGGTGAGGCCCTCCACCTGGAGGACGGGCTGGTCGGTGACCGTCGACTCGGCGGTCTCCGGGGTGGGCAGCTCGCTGCCGACCATCATCTCGGCGAGCTGGCGGGGGGTGGTCTGCGAGGGGACGGCCGTGCCGACCGTCGTACCGCGGCGGATGACGGTGATGTCGTCGGCGACGGACAGCACCTCGCCCAGCTTGTGGGAGATGAAGATGACGGACAGGCCCTCGGACTTCAGCTCGCGCAGGTTGTCGAAGAGCGCGTCGACCTCCTGCGGGACGAGCACGGCGGTCGGCTCGTCGAGGATGAGGGTCTTGGCGCCGCGGTAGAGGACCTTGAGGATCTCCACGCGCTGGCGGTCGGCGACGCCGAGGTCCTCGACCAGGGCGTCCGGGCGCACACCCAGCCCGTACCGGTCGGAGATCTCCTTGATCTTCTTGCGCGCGGTGGAGCCGATGCCGTACAGCTTCTCGCTGCCCAGCACGACGTTCTCCAGCACGGTGAGGTTGTCGGCCAGCATGAAGTGCTGGTGGACCATGCCGATGCCGCGGGCGATGGCGTCGGCGGGGCTGGAGAAGCTGACGTGCGCGCCGTCGACGGTGATGGTGCCCTCGTCCGGCTTCTGCATGCCGTAGAGGATCTTCATCAGGGTCGACTTGCCGGCGCCGTTCTCGCCGACGAGCGCGTGGACGGTGCCCTTGCGGACCGTCAGGTGGATGTCGTGGTTGGCCACGACACCGGGGAAGCGTTTCGTGATGCCCGCGAGCTCCACCGCGATCGTCGACTGAGCGGTGTGCGGAGGGCTGCTGGTCGCGTCGATGGCGCACTCTCCTCGGGAAAGGGGCCGCTCTACGCGCGTAGCGCCCCTGCTTTAAATAGTGCTCGGACCGGATCCGGCTTTTTCAAGTACCCGATCGGTTCCGAGCATTCTGCCGCGCGAGGGAGCGCGGACAGGCCATCCTGCCCGCGCCCCGTTGCGTGGCCGTAACGCTGCCATTGCGGCGTTGCCGTGGCCAAGACCTCTGACCGGAACGGTCAGGAGGTCTTCACCTGGATGGTGCCGTTCTTGATGCCTTCCTCGGCCTTCTTCACGGCGTCCTGGACGGCCTTGTCGTTCGCGAACGCCGGGTTGGAGTTCGACAGGCTCACGCCGCCGTTCTCCAGGCTGCCGCGGACCTCGCCCGACTGCGGCTTGCCGTCGTGGACGGACTTGGCGAGCTCGTAGACCGCGCCCTCGACGTTCTTCATGGCCGAGGTGAAGATCGACGCCTTGTACTTGGCCAGCGCGTCCTGCTTGTACTGGTCGGAGTCGACGCCGATCGCCCACACGTGGTGCGCGTTGGCGGCCTTGATCACACCCTGGCCGGACAGGCCGGCGGCGGCGTAGACGACGTCCGCGCCCGCGTCGATCTGGCCCTCGGCGGCGTTCTCACCCTTGTCGGGGCTGGAGAAGCCGCCCTCCTGCGCGGTCTCGGTCAGGTACTGCGACTTGACCGTGACGCCCTTCTTGGTGTCGGCGACGCCCTGCTTGAAGCCCGCCTCGAACTTGTGGATCAGCGGGACGTTCACACCGCCGATGAAGCCGACGACGTTGGACTTGGTGGCCTTGGCGGCGGCGACACCGGCGAGGTAGGACGCCTGCTCCTCGTGGAAGACGAGGTCGGCGACGTTGTTCGCCTTGATGGTGTTGTCGTCGACGATGCCGAAGGTCGTCTTCGGGTACTTGGCGGCGGCCTCCTTCACGGCCGGCGCGTAGGCGAAGCCGACGCCGATGACGGGGTTGTAGCCCTGCTTGGCGAGGGTCTCCAGGCGCTGCACCTTGTCCGCGTCGGACTCGCCGTCCTGCGGCTCCACGGCGGTGGACTTGTAGCCGAACTCCTTGCTGGCCTTGTCCATGCCGGCGGTGGCGGCGTCGTTGAAGGACTGGTCGCCCTTGCCGCCGACGTCGTACGCCAGCGCGAGACCGAGGTCCTTGCTGCCACCGGAGGAGGACGAACTGGACGAGCTGCCACAAGCGGTAGCGGTGACAGCGAGGGCTGCGGTAGCTACACCCGCAACCGCGAGACGGGACACCCGGCGCATGGAACGAGACTCCTTTGTGCAAGCGCCCATACCAGGCGCTGGTTCCGCCGCAGCGTAACGCGCGTAGACCAGACGGAAAACCCCTTCTGTCCGGTCCGTTATCGAGCTGTGGCCACAGTTGCGCCCCAGACTACGGACAGCGAAACGCCCCTCGCGGGAAGCGAGGGGCGCAGCTGCGGGAAGGAACCCTAAGGGCCTACCGGCCCGGTCCCCGCATGGCCTACTTGGTGTTGACGGTGACCTTGCCGCTGACGATGTCCTGCTTGGCCTGGTCGACGGCCGCGACGACATCCTTCATGGCCTGGTACTTCGGGTTGGAGTCGGCGAAGCCCACGCCGTTGTTGGCGAGGGAGCCGCGGACCGTGCCGCTGAGCGGCTTGCCCTCGTAGACGGACTTGGACAGGTCGTACACCGCGCCGCCGACGTTCTTCAGGGCCGAGCCGAGGATCCAGTCCTTGTACGCGGCGAGCGCGCTCTGCCGGTACTGGTCGGAGTCCACGCCGATCGCCCAGACCTTGTGCTGCGCGGCGGCCTTGATCACGCCCTGGCCGGACAGGCCGGCGGCGTGGTAGACGACGTCGGCCCCGGCGTCGATCTGGCCGTTGGCCGCGGCCTCGCCCTTGTCCGGGCTGGAGAAGCCGCCCTCCTGCGCCGTCTGGGTCAGGTACTGCGACTCGATCTTGATGTTCGGGTTGACGGACTTGGCGCCCTGCACGAACCCGGCCTCGAACTTGTGGATCAGCGGGATGTCGACGCCGCCGATGAAGCCGATGTGGTTCTTCTTGGTGGCCTTGGCCGCGGCGACGCCCGCGAGGTACGACGACTGCTCCTCGTGGAAGACGAGGTCGGCGACGTTCTTGGCCTGGACGGTGTCGTCGTCGATGATGCCGAAGGTGATCTTCGGGTACTTGGCGGAGACCTCCTTGACGGCCGGCGCGTAGACGAAGCCGACGCCGATGATCGGGTTGTAGCCCGCCTTGGCGAGCTGCTCCAGCCGCTGCACCTTGTCGGCGTTGGACTCGTTGTCGCTGGGCTCGACGTCCCGGCCGCCGATCTTGAACTCCTGCTGGGCCTTCTGGTAGCCGGCGTAGGCGGCGTCGTTGAACGACTGGTCGCCCTTGCCGCCGATGTCGTAGGCGAGGCCTATGCCCTTGCCGGAGTAGGCACCGGACGAGCTGCTGCCGCCACCGCTGGAGGAGCTGCTGGACGAGCCGCACCCGGCGGCCGCGAGAGCGATGACCGCGACGGTCACCGCGGCTTGGGAGAACCTGGTCCTCCGAGACTTCAGACGCACTGCGAGCACCCCTTCATCCCCATGGCACCGTCACCGGACCGCATCCCCAACATGCCGCCAGTGGTGGCGATTTCGGCGCACAGTAACGCGCGTAGAAGGGGAGGGGAACGGGGTTGCCCGCGGCGTTACCGTTTCGTGCCGCCGGTGGGTTACGAGTTGCGACCTCCGGTTACACCGGGGTGACACAAGGGGACGAAGAGGTACCAAACGGGCACCTCTTCGTCCCCTTGGGACTCGGGACGGGCCTATGGGGTGGTGACGGTCAGCGTGGCGTCGACGATGCGGTGGTCGGAGCAGGGGATGTACTGCCCGTTGCGGTCGACGCAGCGGTCCGTGGCGATCGGGTGCGCGTCCTCGTCGTAGGAGACCAGCCGGCCGGCCGCCGCCCAGATCAGGTCCACCTTGCCGGGCTGGCCGCACTTGCCGGCCAGCGCGCCCTCGGTGGTCTGCTCGCCCCAGCCCGGGCAGAGCGCGTCCTGGTCGTCGAGCTCGTGGAAGAGGCCGGTGTTGCCGCCGTTGTTCACGGTGGCCACGGACGGCGTGTACCAGCTGTTCAGCAGCGGGTCGTGGGGCTGGGTGTTGAAGTCGCCGGCGGTGATCACCGTGCCGCCCGCGTCCGTCCACTCCTCGGCCTTCTGGCGTACGGCGTCGAGCTGGGCCGGCTTGACAGCGCTGCTGAAGGTGATGTGCGTGGTGCAGAAGCGCAGGCCGCCGGGCTGGGAGCCGAGCGACACGCACAGCAGCTTGCGCTCCCGGTCCCCGTCGGAGGGCAGGGTGATCCGGTCCGTGGCGGTCGGGGCGAAGCGGCTGAAGAGAGCGACCCCGTAGGTGCCCTGCGCGGTGCCGTTGCTGTTCTTGCACACGAAGCCCGTCGTGTCGGGCATGGGCTCGAAGCGGGCGAAGTTGGTGGAGCTCTGCGGCCAGCCGGCGTCCTGCAGGCCCTTGAGGACGGCCTTGTACTGGTCGGGGCAGATCTCGTTGAGCGAGATGAAGTCCGGGTTCCGGTAGCTCACGGAGCCCAGGATCGCGTCGACGAGCCCGTTGCTGGTGGACCCGTAGTTGTTCTGGTCACCGGCGACGTTCCAGTGCCAGACCTTGTAGGTCGCCGTGCCGGCGGCGGTGGCGGACCCGGTCGGGGCCGTCCACACCGTGCACCCCAGCAAAGCGGCGAGCACTAGAACGATGGTTCGAATTCGGTGCGTGAATCGGTGCGTGAATCGGTGCATGGTTCCCCCCTGGTGATCGCCCCGGCCGGTGCGCAGGAGGCGATTCTGAGAGGGAACGATCTTGACGTCAAGCGACGCCTGTCGGCCGGCGCCGGCGGCGTCACGGGTGGCCTCACGCCTCCCGGCTGATCGCGTCCAGCAGCGCGGCGGCCGTGAACAGCTCCACGCCGACCGTGATCGCCGACTCGTCGGCGTCGAAGTCGCCCTGGTGGAGGTCGCGGACGGTGCGCTCACCGGGGGTGCGGACGCCGAGGCGGGCCATGGCGCCGGGGACGTGCTCCAGGTACCAGGAGAAGTCCTCGCCGCCCAGGGACTGCTCGGTGCCCTCGACCGACTCCGGGCCGCGGCGTGCGGTCATCGCCTCGCGCAGCAGTTCGGTGACCGAGGGGTCGTTGACCACGGGCGGGACGCCACGCACGTAGTTGATCTCGGACTTGGCGCCGTGCAGGTTGGCGACCTCGTCGATCGCGGCGACCACGATGTCGGGGGCCTGCCGCCAGGCCTCGATGTCCAGGCAGCGCACGGTTCCGGCCAGCTCGGCGTGTTGCGGGATGACGTTCGGCGCGTGTCCGGACTCGACCCGGCCCCAGGTCACGGCCAGGCCGCTGCGGGTGTCGACACGCCGGCCGACCAGCGCGGGGACGTCGGTGACGACCCGGGCGGCGGCCGTGACCAGGTCGGTGGTCAGATGCGGGCGGGCGGTGTGGCCGCCGGGGCCGTCGAGGGCGATCTCCAGCCGGTCGCAGGCGGAGGTGATCGCGCCGGCCCGCAGCCCGACCCGGCCTGCGTCGACCCTCGGGTCGCAGTGCACGGCGAGGATGCGGCCCACGCCGTCCAGGGCGCCGCACGCGATGACGTCGGCGGCGCCGCCGGGCAGCACCTCCTCGGCGGGCTGGAAGATCAGCCGCACCGGGCGGGGCAGCCGGCCCTGCCGGTGCAGCTCGGCGAGGACCAGGCCGGTGCCGAGGACGACGGTGGTGTGCACGTCGTGGCCGCAGGCGTGGGCGCGGTCGGGCACGGTCGAGCGGTAGGGGCAGTCGGCCTTGGTGTCCGGGATGGGCAGGGCGTCGATGTCGGCGCGCAGGGCGAGCATCGCCGGGCCGTCGTACGGGGTGCCGTCGGGTACGCCGATGTCGCAGATCAGGCCGGTTCCGGTGGGCAGCACGCGCGGGTGGAGGCCGGCCGTCTCCAGGCGGGCCTTGATCGCCGCGGTGGTGCGGAACTCCTGGTTGCCGAGTTCCGGGTGCATGTGCAGGTCGCGGCGGAAGGCGACGAGTTCGGCGCGCAGCTGCTCGGGGAGCGCGCCGGGGAGCAGGGCGTGCCCGGAAGGATCGGCCTCGGTCTGTGGCGACATCAGTTGCTTCACCCTCTGAAGGGTAGGGCGCCGGGGCGGTCAACTGACCCGCGATCAACAAAAGTTCAGCCCGTTAGGGGAAGAAACCGTGGCCGCTCGACGCATAGTGGTCGTCGGGGATGGGTACACTCGACCGGCTTTCGAGCGGGTCGATGGTGCGGCCGGGCGCCCGTCCCTGCTTTTTTCACCTCTTTCTCCACGGATACCACGCCCCGGCCCGACCACGCGGCCGATGTTCGCCTGTCGGGACGGCGCGGGTTCCGTGAATCGGCCCCCTCCATCGGAGCGGGCGCCCTAGGGTGCCGGTCGTGACCGACTCCCCCACCGCGTTCCTGACCGCCACCCGTGTCTCGTACGACGCCATCGCGGCCGACTACGCCGAACGGTATCCGGACGGCCTGGGCGACGGGCCGCTGGAGCGGGCCCTGCTCACGGCGTTCGCCGAGCTGGTCACGGCGAACGGGCCCGAGCCCGTCGCGGACCTCGGCAGCGGGCCGGGGCACGTCACGGCCCGGCTGCACGCGCTCGGGGTTCCCGTCTTCGGCGTGGACCTCTCACCGCGGATGGTGGCGCTCGCGCGGGAGGCGCATCCGGGGCTGCGGTTCCATGTGGGGTCGATGACGGCGCTGGACCTGCCTTCCGCGACGCTCGGCGGGGTGCTCGCGCTGTACTCGGTCATCCATGTGCCGGACGAGGAGCTTGTGGCGGTGTTCGCCGAGTTCCGGCGGGTGCTGGTGCCCGGGGGGCACGTCCTGCTGTCCTTCCAGGTGGGGCAGGGGGAGCGGGTGCGGCTGACGGAGCGGTTCGGGCACGAGATCGGGCTCGACTACTACTGGCGTACGCCGGAGAGGGTGGCGGCGGGGCTGGGGGAGGCGGGGCTCGACCCGGTGGCCAGGCTCGTCCGAGAGCCGTCGCCCGAGGAGACACGGCCCCGGTGTTTCATCCTGGCCCGCCGGCCGGCGGACTGACCCGAGCCAACAGCTCGGCGTTGCGGCTGACCGGGGGTGGGTGACGCAGCCCGGCGCGACGGGGTGCCGCTGCGCCCACCCGTGCCGCCCCAGCGGCACGACTGCCCGCAGCTATGCCGACCTAGGGGCGCGGGGAACTGCGCGACCAGCCACCCACGGCCCGCAGCCATGCCGACCAAGGGGCGCGGGGAACTGCGCGACCGGCCGGCCACTGCCCGCAGCCATGGCGACCAAGGGGCCGCGTCACGCCGCGCTCATAGCCGTGAGGCGGCGTACGCCCCTCGCCGTTCCCGTCACGTTCGACAAGAAACCCTGCGCCCGCGGGGACGCCGTCTGCGTGAGCCAGTCGGGGTCGATGTCGCAGACCGCCACCTGGACCTCCGTCCCCGCCAGGGCCAGCGGCAGGGTGTGCACCACCGTGGACGGAAAGCTGAGGATCGTCCGGCCGACAGGCCCCCGCCGGGCGATCAGCTCCAGCGGCAGCTCGGGGCGGACGATCTCCAGCCCCGTCTCGACGGCCAGCCGGTGCAGTTTCTCCGCGCTCTCGCGCCGGTGGGCGAAGTAGCGGGTGGCCCCGTGCGCCTTGGCCAGGCCGCGGACGGCGTCGAGGTAGCGCTCGCCGTCCACGACACCGGTCTCCACCAGCGACGTACCCACCATGTCCGCGCCCTTGGTGATGCGGGGCGGCCCGAAGCGGGCCCGGGTCCAGGCGAAGTCGTGGGGCGTGACCCGCACGCCCTCGGGGGCCTCGTCGATCGGCATGGAGGAGAAGATCTCCACCTCGCGCTCGCCGCCCGGCGTCAGCCGGCGGCGGGCGACCGACGACACCGGCGCGAACACCAGGTCGCGCGGACCGCGCCGGCCGCCCTTGCGGTGCCAGCGCACCAGCCGCTCGCCGCGCGCCAGCTGGGCGACGAACTCCATCGTGGCCGTGCCGTCGTCGACGACGACCAGGTCACGGGCGCGCGTGATGGTCAGCAAAAGCTGCACGTACCGGGAGAACGGGTCGCCCATGACGATCCGGTCCGCCCGCCGCAGCGGGCCGGCCAGTCCGCCGACCGTCTGGAAGGGGGCCGCGGGGCCACCGCGCGCCTCCTCCCAGCGGACGGTGTGCCCCTCGTCCCGGGCCAGGTCGGCCATGCGCCGCAGCTGGCCCCGGGTCATCGGGTCGGTCGGGGACAGGACGACGAGGGTGAACCCCGCGCCGGGCTCCTGAAGCGGCCGGATGCCGTGGGCGTACGCCCACTCCAGGACGTTGAGGAGCTGTACCGGGCTCTCCACGAACGCGAGGGTGGTGCCGGGCTCGCCGGCGCGCGGGTTCATCGACGTCAGTCCGTCCCGTCGGGCACTCAGCGGATCCGTCAGACCGCGACCGGCTCGCCCGCCGCCGCCGCGATCTCCGCCTCGGCGACGACGCCGGCGACCCGGCGCAGCTTCTTCATCGGGGCGAGCTCGGAGTCGTAGACCTTCTTCACGCCGTCACCGAGGGCGTCCTCGATGGTGCGGATGTCACGGACGAGCCGCTGCAGGCCCTGCGGCTCGACGGAGGCGGCCTGGTCGGAGCCCCACATGGCGCGGTCGAGGGTGATGTGCCGCTCGACGAAGCAGGCGCCGAGGGCGACGGCGGCAAGCGTGGTCTGCAGACCGGTCTCGTGGCCGGAGTAGCCGATCGGGACGTTCGGGTACTCCTTCTCCAGCGTGTTGATCACGCGGAGGTTCAGCTCCTCGGCCTTGGCGGGGTACGTCGACGTGGCGTGGCACATGACGATGTTGTCGCTGCCCAGGACCTCCACCGCGTGGCGGATCTGCTTGGGGGTGGACATGCCGGTGGACAGGATGACCGTCTTGCCCGTGGCGCGCAGGGCGCGCAGCAGCTCGTCGTCGGTGAGGGAGGCGGAGGCCACCTTGTGGGCGGGGACGTCGAACTTCTCCAGGAAGGCGACGGCCTCGGTGTCCCACGGGGAGGCGAACCAGTCGATGCCCCGGGTGCGGCAGTACTCGTCGATCCGGCGGTACTCGTCCTCGCCGAACTCCACGCGGTGGCGGTAGTCGATGTACGTCATCCGGCCCCACGGCGTGTCCCGCTCGATGTCCCACTGGTCGCGCGGGGTGCAGATCTCGGGGGTGCGCTTCTGGAACTTCACGGCGTCGCAGCCGGCCTCGACGGCCACGTCGATGAGCTTGAAGGCGTTCTCCAGCTCGCCGTTGTGGTTGATGCCGATCTCGCCGCAGATGTAGACGGGACGGCCGGGGCCGACCTCGCGGGAGCGGAACGTGCGCAGACGGGAGGTGGTGCTCATGACTGGGGGTGTCCTTACTTGGGGAGCTGGGGGAGGGAATCGAGAGAGGGGCCGAGGATCCAGCCGGCGATCTCCCGGATCGCGCCGTCGCCACCGGGGACGGTGGTGACCGCGCGTGCGGCGCCGCGTACGACGTCGTGGGCGTTCGCGACCGCCACGGGCCAGCCGACGAGGGCGAAGCAGGGCAGGTCGTTGACGTCGTTGCCGACGTAGAGCACGCGCTCCGGCGCGATGCCCGCTTCCTCGCACCACTGCTTGAGCGCGAGGTCCTTGCGGTCGACGCCGTGCAGCACCGGCAGCTTCAGCTTGCGGGCGCGGGCGGCGACGACCGGGTTCTGTTCCGTGGACAGGATCAGCATCTGCAGGCCGCTCCTGCGCAGGGCGGCGATGCCGAGTCCGTCCCCGCGGTGCACGGAGACGAACTCCCGTCCCTCGGAGTCGATCAGCACCCGGTCGTCGGTCTGGGTGCCGTCGAAGTCGAGGACGACCGCGTCGATGTCGTCGGCGGTCGGGAGGGCGCCGGGCCGGTCCGCGTCGAAGAGGGGTGCGAGGGCGCGGGCCCGGGCGAGGTCGTGCGGGTCGTCGATCTCCAGCACGCGCGCGGGGTCGGTGCGCACCAGGTCGGTGCGGCCGAAGAAGCGGTGCCGGTGGGTGCGGAAGCCGGCCGCGTCCATGGCGTAGGCGGCGCCGGTCTCCAGCAGGTCCTGGGGCCGGTCCTGGCGGCGGGGCCGGAAGGACTTGTCGTGGTTGACGCCGAAGCCGCCCTCCGGCTCGTCCTGCGCCTCGCGCCAGAGGAACCCGTGGAACGGTGCCACGGTGACGGCGGTGTCGGCACCCCGCTCCACGACGGCCGCGGCCACCCCGTCCACGTCCTCGCGGACCAGGAACGGGCTGGTGCACTGCACGAGGAGCACCACGTCCACCGCAGCGCCGTGCAGCGCCTCGTACGCGTCCAGGGCGTGCAGGACCGCGGCCTCCGAGGTGGCGGTGTCCCCGGCGATGGCGGCGGGCCGCAGCACGACCTCGGCGCCCGCCTCCCGGGCGGCGGCCGCGATGGCCTGGTCGTCGGTGGAGACGACGACGTCCGTCACCAGGCGCGCGGCGCGGCACTCGCGCACGGCGCGGGCGACCAGCGGCACGCCGCCGACCGGTGCGAGGTTCTTCGCGGGCACGCCCTTGGAGCCGCCGCGCGCGGGGATCACGGCGAGCACGCGGCGTCGCGCCGACGATTCGGACATGGGGTGTTCTCCTTGGAGCGACGAGGTCACAGCTCCCCCATCCGCCGGATGACGGGCGCCACGCGCTGCACGCCGTGCCGGTAGGCGCCGCGCGCGGCCCGGCGCACGATCTGCCGGACCGGTCCGGGTTCCTTGTCGGCGGCGGGGGCGCCCGGCAGCGGGCTGCCGTCGGGGGCGAGGTGGTGGCGGGCGAGGATGCCGGGCAGATAGCCGGGGGCGGTCTCGTTCGTGTAGTACGGCGTGAGCGGCGGCAGTCCGCCGGGCCGGCCGAGCAGCTTGGCGATCCGCTCGCGGGCCGCGTCGAACGCGGTCGCGTAGTCGCCGTCGGCGGCGACGCCCTGCCGGGCCAGCCACTCGGGGTCGGGCTCGGGCCGGTGGCCGGCGTCCAGCTGGTCCCAGGAGACAAGGCAGCCGGAGCCGGTGAAGTGGTGGTTGCCGAGCACCTCGCGCACCCCGAGGTCGGTGAGGACGGCGGTGGGGATGCGGCGGTGCAGGGACTCCAGGGCCGCCGTGGAGCTCACCGTCACCAGCAGGTCGGTGCGGTCCAGGACCTCGCCCATGTTGCCGTACACCAGGCGCAGGTTGGGCGGCAGCGGGCCGGCCTTCTGGGCCAGCTTCTGGTACGGCAGCTCCTCCAGGTGCGTGGTGTGCTCGCCGGGCTTGGAGCGCAGCTTGAGCAGCACCTCGCGCTCGGGGTGCAGGCGGGCGTGCCGGACCAGGCGGTCCAGGAGGTAGGCGCGGTCCTTGCGGGACTCCGGGACGGAGGGCTGGGCGGCGAAGACGACCGTGCAGGGGTCGTGTTCGCCGGTGTAGGGCTCCCCGCCGAGGAACGGCAGGGCGACCTCGGTGACCGCGCCGGCGTCGGCGCCCACTCCCTCGTACACCGCGCGGAAACGCTCGGCGTCCTGGCGGGAGTTGGCGAGCACGAGGTCGGCGCCGTGCCGCAGCAGCAGGCCGTCGGCGAGCTTCTCGTAGACGACGCCGACATAGCCGGTGACGACGACGGGCCGCTCGGCCCGGCCCTGCCACGCCCGCTTCAGCCCGTGCAGCATCGCCTGCACCCCGCCGCCGACCAGCGCGAGCACGAGCACGTCGTACGGTTCCTCGGGCAGGGCGCTCAGGAACTGAACGGCGGTCACCTCGCGCAGGGAGTCGGCGCGGACGCCGACCTCACGCAACTGGCGGGCGGTGGGGGTGGCGCGGCCCCGCAGCAGGTAGCCGTCGAGCCGGACCTCGGCACCCTCGGGGAGCAGGCGGCGCGCGGTGAGCGCGCCCCATTTCCACCGGGTGTCGGAATCCGCGAGAACGGCGACGCGCGGGGCGTTCGTTGCACTGGCTGGCACGCCGAAGACGCTAGGAAGGCATTCCGAGTTTCGGCCCAACCCGAACGCAACAGACGGTTAACAGCACTTCGCCGAACGGCGAATCGGGGCGCGAAACGCCCTGGGACGGGCTGGATTCACGACTCCGCCACGCGTCGTTCACCCCTCATCAAACAGATGGTAAAGACGCGGCCGGGGGCTGCGGCATACCGTCGCTGACGTGGTCAAGCTCTCCGTCATCCTGCCCTTCCACAACGTGCGGCAATACGCCCCGGCCGCCGTGCGGTCTCTGCACGCCAACGCCCGTGAGGACATCGAGTTCATCCTGATCGACGACTGTTCGACGGATGGCACGAAGGAAATCCTTCAGCGCGCGGAACGCGAACTGCCCGGCGCGGTGCTCATCCGCCGCACCGAGAAAGGGGTGTCCGCCGCACGCAACACCGGAATCGACGCGGCCCGGGGCGAGTATCTGACGTTCATGGACGGAGACGATTACGCGGCACCCGGCTATTTCGCGCAATTGCTCGAATCGATCGAGTCGTTGGGCTGCGATTTCGTCCGCACCGACCACGTGCGGTTCACCGGGAGCCAACGCACCCTGTACCGGGTGCCGTTCGGGCCGCGCGACACCGTCGTCGACCCGCGCGCGGTGATCCTCCCGACCGAGCGCTCCACCCCGGTCGACTACCCCTACTCCTGGGCCGGCGCCTACCACCGGCGGCTGGTCGACGAGGGGCTGCTGCACTTCCCGGAGGACCTGCGCACCGCCGAGGACCGGCCGTGGATCTGGCGGCTGCACCGCAAGGCGAAGTCCTTCGCGGTGCCGAGCGTGTTCGGCATCTTCTACCGGCGGGGAGTCACGTCCTCGCTGACCCAGATCGGCGACACGCGGCAGCTGGACTTCATCCGCTCCTTCGACCGGGTGCTCGCGGAGACAGCCGAGGACGTGGACGCGGACCGGTTCCTGCCGAAGGCCGTGCGCACCTACTGCGCCATCATCAGCCACCATCTGGCGACCATCGAGAAGTTCGAGCCGCCGGTGGCCCGCAGACTCCGTTCCCTGAGCGCCGCCGCCCTGCGCCGGATGCCGCAGGACCTGCTCAACGACACCCTGGACTCCATGGACCTCGACCGCGCCACCCAGCTGCGCCGGCTGCGCCGCCGGCCCTCCACGGCATCGGAGGCCGCGGCATGAGCGACCGCCGCACCACCCGGATCTTCTGCGCCTCCACCCTGTACGGCGCCGCCACCCTGGCCGCCGCGCTCGACGCCGACTGCTTCGGACCCGCCGACCGCCGGCTGCTGCTGGTCAGCAACAACAGCGCGACACCGGAGCTGAGCGAGCCCTTCGACGCCTCCCCCGCCTTCGCGCACCTGCGGGACCGGTTCGACGGGGTGCTGTCGTGGAACGAGGCCATCGCACCGTTCCATCCCGGGGGCTGGGGCCCGCGCCCGGACGACCAGATCCTCTGGGAACGCTATCTGCGGATGCTGTGGGACCTCGGCGACGACCGGATCGAGCTGGCCGTGGAGTCCATCCAGGTCAACCCGGCGCTGGCGATCTGCCAGGTCTTCGGCGGCGCTCCCGTCGACGTGTACGCGGACGGGCTGATGTCCTACGGCCCGACCCGCTTCAAGATCGACCCGCTGGTCGGGACCCGGGTGCGGCGGGTGCTGCACCTGGACCTGGTGCCCGGTCTGACGCCGCTGCTGCTCACCGAGTTCGGCGTGCCGCCCGAGATCGTGCCGACGGACGCCTTCCTGAAGGTGCTCGGCGAACTCTCGGACACCGGTGAGACGTTGCCGGTGGTCGAGGAGGCGGCGCTGCTGCTCGGCCAGTACCTGTCCGCGCTGGACATCCTCACCGGCGAGGAGGAGGAAGACCTCCATGTGCGGATGCTGCGCGGCGTGGTCCGGCTCGGGCACACGCGTGTGGTGTTCAAGCCGCACCCCTCGGCCCCGGCCCGCTGGTCGCGGGCGCTGGAGAAGGAGGCGGAGCGGCTCGGCGCCGAACTGACCGTGCTGGACACGCCGGTGCTGGCCGAGGTGGTGTACCAGCGGATGCGCCCGGCGCTGGTCGTCGGCTGCTTCTCCACGGCGCTGCTGACCGCGTCGGCGCTGTACGGGCTGCCGGTCGCGCGCACGGGCACCGGGCTGCTGCTGGAGCGGCTCACGCCGTACGAGAACAGCAACCGGGTGCCGGTCACCATCGTCGACGCGCTGCTGCCCGACCTCGCGGACGACGACGCCGTGCGGGAGCAGCACCGGGGCATGGACGTGGACGACCTGACCCAGCTGCTGCGGGCGGTCGGCTTCGCGATGCAGTCGAAGATCTACCCGGAGCTGCGCCCGGCCGCCGAGCGGTATCTGTCCCAGCGGCTGGACGCGCGCACCTGGCGGTACTTCAAGCGCCGCCGGCTGACCTCGCTGGGCCTGCCCGGCGGGGTGCCGGCGCAGCTGGCGTTCATCCCGCGCAACGCGACCGTGCGCCGCATGGCGCGGCGGGCGCGGTCCCTGCGGCGGCGGGTGGTCCGCCGGGGCGACGCCTGAATGAACTCTCGTGGACGGCCGGGCGAAAGGTCGCCGCGAGGGCTCATGGCGGCCGGTGCTCCCCGTTAGCGTCCGGTGAGTTGACGAGTTTCGATGAGAGGTCCCTGTGATCGACACGCCCGCGGAGACCCTGGGGAGTGCCGTGCCCGGCCCGGCGGTGCGCACCGCGCCGGTGCCGCCGCCCGCCACGCGCCGGCCGGTGCGGCTGCGCGCCCTGGACGGGCTGCGGCTGGTGGCCGCGCTGATGGTGGCGGCCTACCACTACGGCGGCCGGGGCGGCGAGGTCACCAAGGCCTGGGGCAGCTCACCGCGCTTCCAGTTCCCCACCCTGCACACCCTGTTCGCCTACGGCTGCCTGGGCGTGCAGATCTTCTTCGTGATCAGCGGCTTCGTGATCTGCATGAGCGGCTGGGGCCGTCCGCTGCGCTCGTTCTTCGCCTCCCGCGCCTCCCGGCTGCTGCCCGCCTACTGGGTGGCGATCGTGCTGGTGACGGCGGTGATGGCGCTGCCGATGCTGACGTACAAGACGGTGTCGCCGAGCGAGACGCTGGTCAACTTCACGATGCTGCAGATGCCGCTGGGCGCCCACCGGGTGCTCGGGGTGTGCTGGACGCTGTGGGCGGAGGTCCGCTTCTACGCCCTGTTCGCCCTGTGCATCGTGCTGCCGGGCGCCACCCGCCGCCGGGTGATCATGTTCTGCGGCTGCTGGACGCTGGCGGCGGCCATCGCGGGCGGGCTGAACGAGCCCGTGCTGGACGCCGTGGTGATGCCGGACTACGCGCCGTTCTTCATCGGCGGCATGGGCCTGTACCTGGTGCACCGCGACCGCGGCGACGCGTACGCCTGGGGCATCACGGCGGTGAACTGGCTGATCGGGCAGCAGGTGGCGGTGCGCAGCCTGTGGCATCCGGTGACGCCGGACATGTTCTCCTACCGCAGCGCCTACGGCGTCATCCTGGTCGTCACGCTCGGCTTCCTCGCCGTGGCGGCGATCGCGCTGGGCTGGCTGGACTGGGCGAACTGGCGCTGGCTGACCGTGGCGGGCGCGCTGACCTACCCGTTCTACCTGGTCCACGAGCACCTGGGCTGGCCGGTCATCCAGGCCCTGCACCGGGGCCTGGGCATCCCGTCCTACGGCACGTTCCTGCTCACCGTGGCGATCATGCTGACCCTGGCGTGGCTGATGAACAAGCTGGTCGAGGAGCGGTTCACCCCGAAGCTGAGGGCGCTGCTGAACCGTCCGGCGGGCTGACGCCTAAGCGCTGGCGAGCGACAGCTTGACCGCGAAGCCCAGGAACAGCGCCCCCGCCGCCGACGTGGCGCCGGCCGCCAGGCGCTTGCGGCGGCGGAAGGCGTCGGCCAGGCGGGTGCCGCTGAATATCAGCAGGGACAGGTAGAGGAAGCTGGCCGTCTGCAGCAGGGCACCCAGGACGAGGAAGGAGAGCGCCGGGTAGGCGTAGTCGGGGTCGACGAACTGCACGAAGAAGGAGATCAGGAACAGGATCGCCTTCGGGTTCAGCAGCGAGACCACCAGGGCACGCCGGTACGGACGCTCGTCGGCCGCCTCGGCGACGGCGGGATCGGCGAGGGCCTCCTTGTGCTCACCGCGCGCCTTCCACATGGCCCGCGCCGAGCGCAGCATGCCGTACGCCATCCACGCCAGGTATCCGGCGCCGGCGTACTTCACCACCACGAAGAGCAGCGGCGTCGTGGTCAGCACGGAGGCCGCGCCGAGCGCCGCCAGCGTCATCAGGATCGTGTCCCCGGTGAACACCCCGGCCGCCGCCTTGTACCCGGTGCGGATGCCCTTGCGGGCGGCGACGGACAGCACGTAGAGCGAGTTGGGGCCGGGCAGCAGCACGATCAGCACGAGGCCGGCCAGATAGGTGGGGAGATCGATGACGCCGAACATGGACAGGAGTGTCGCACGGGGGTACGACACTCCTCACCGTGGTTTCGCTCACCGCGTCGGCGGCGCCCCTCAGAACGCGTCGGACGGGACGTACGTCCCCCACACCTCGCGCAGCGCGTTGCACACCTCGCCGACGGTCGCGCGGGCGCGCAGGGCGTCCTTCATCGGGTACAGGACGTTGTCCTCGCCCTCCGCCGCCTTCTTCAGCGCCGCGAGGGCCGTGTCCACGGCCGCCTGGTCGCGCTCGGCGCGCAGCTTGGCCAGCCGCTCCGCCTGCTGTGCCTCGATGGCCGGGTCGACGCGCAGCGGCTCGTAGGGCTCCTCCTCGTCGAGCTGGAAGCGGTTGACGCCGACCACGACCCGCTCGCCGTTGTCGGTCTCCTGGGCGATGCGGTAGGCGTTGCGCTCGATCTCGTTCTTCTGGAAGCCGTGCTCGATCGCGTTGACCGCGCCGCCGAGGTCCTCGACCTTGCCCATCAGCTCCAGCGCGGCCGCCTCGACCTCGTCGGTCATCTTCTCGATGACGTAGGAGCCGGCGAAGGGGTCGACGGTGGCGGTCACGTCGGTCTCGTAGGCCAGCACCTGCTGGGTGCGGAGGGCGAGCCGCGCGCTCTTGTCGGTCGGGAGCGCGATCGCCTCGTCGAAGGAGTTGGTGTGCAGCGACTGGGTGCCGCCGAGGACCGCCGCGAGGCCCTGGACGGCGACGCGCACCAGGTTCACCTCCGGCTGCTGCGCGGTCAGCTGCACGCCGGCCGTCTGCGTGTGGAAGCGCAGCATCATGGACTTCGGGTTCTTCGCCCCGAACTCCTCCTTCATCACCCGCGCCCAGATCCGGCGCGCGGCGCGGAACTTGGCGACCTCCTCCAGGATCGTCGTGCGGGCGACGAAGAAGAAGGACAGGCGGGGCGCGAAGTCGTCGACGTCCATGCCGGCGGCGACGGCGGTGCGCACGTACTCGATGCCGTCGGCGAGCGTGAACGCGATCTCCTGCGCGGGCGACGCGCCGGCCTCGGCCATGTGGTAGCCGGAGATCGAGATGGTGTTCCACTTCGGGATCTCGGCCTTGCAGTACTTGAAGATGTCGGCGATCAGCCGCAGCGAGGGCTTCGGCGGGAAGATGTACGTCCCGCGCGCGATGTACTCCTTCAGCACGTCGTTCTGGATCGTGCCGGTCAGCTTGTCCGCGCTGACGCCCTGCTCCTCGGCGACCAGTTGGTACAGCAGGAGCAGGAGGGAGGCGGGGGCGTTGATCGTCATGGACGTGGAGACCTTGTCCAGCGGGATGCCGTCGAACAGCACCCGCATGTCGTCCACGGAGTCGATCGCCACGCCGACCTTGCCGACCTCGCCGTGCGAGATCGGGGCGTCGGAGTCGTGGCCCATCTGCGTGGGCAGGTCGAAGGCGACCGACAGGCCCATCGTGCCGTTGGCGATCAGCTGCTTGTAGCGGGCGTTGGACTCCACCGCCGTGCCGAAACCGGCGTACTGGCGCATGGTCCAGGGCCGGCCGGTGTACATCGACGGGTACACGCCGCGAGTGAAGGGGTACGCGCCCGGTTCGCCCAGCTTCTCCTCCGGGTCCCAGCCCGCCAGAGCCTCTGGCCCGTACACCGGTTCGATGGGCAGTCCGGACTCCGACTCGCGTGCCATGGTGTGCCTCCGCACTACATCTGTTACTCGCCAGTAGAAACCAACCCTCGCCACGGACTGTAGCGACGGCCGTGCGACCGGTGGAGTGCCCCACGCTGGGACCTTGCTCACAACGATGCCGCGCCGTTCGTGGCGCGTCACGCCTGGAAAGCATCTGAAGGACACCTACCCGAAGCGGTGAGACGACGGGGGTCCGCGATGCGTAGCAGGGGCATGGTCAGGGTGGTGGCCGCGGCGGCGGTCGTGGCGGCGTCGGTGGCGGCCGGCGGGTGCACGGTGCAGGGGGCGGGCCAGGACGGCGGACGGCGCTCGCCGGTCCACGTCGAGCTGCCGCACTCGGCCCCGCCCCCGAAGCCCTCCTCGCCGTCCTCCCCCGCCGACGACAAGCCGGAGCCGGCGCCCCTGGACATGCTCGTACCCGGCGACACCGGGCGCGACGTCCGCGAACTCCAGGCGCGGCTGCGGCAGGTGGCGTGGCTGTTCGACGGCCCGACCGGCAGTTACGACGACCTCACCGAGCAGGCCGTCAAGGGCTTCCAGGGCAAGCGCGGGCTGCCGCGCACCGGCCGGGTCGACACCGTCACCTGGCGGCGGCTGCTGGCCATGACGCACGCACCCGGCAAGTGGGAGCTGTACCTGATGGGTGGTCAGCCGGCCGCGGCGCCGGACCCGCGCTGCCTGACCGGGCGGGTGCTGTGCATCAGCAAGTCGAGCCGCACCCTGCGCTGGATGATCGACGGGCGGACGGTGTCGACCATGTCGGTGCGCTTCGGCTCCCAGTACACGCCGACCCGGGAGGGCGTCTTCCACGTGTACTGGAAGTCACGGCACCACGTGTCGACGCTGTACGACTCGCCGATGCCGTACGCGATGTTCTTCAGCGGCGGGCAGGCGGTGCACTACTCGTACGACTTCGCCGCCCGGGGCTACGCCGGTGGCTCGCACGGCTGTGTGAACGTCCGGGACGAGGCGGCGATATCGGCGCTCTTCGCGCAGGTCCGCGACGGCGACAAGGTCGTCGTGTACCGGTGACGCCGGGAGAGCGGGAGGAGGGAGACGGGGCGCGGGCGGGACCGGGGGAACGTGCCCCGCCCGCGCCAGGTGCACGAGCCATGGGTACGGGGGGAACCCCGGCTCAGTGCGACGGCCGATGACCAGTCGGCTCACTCATTACTGCGCCCGCGCGGCCGAAAACGTCACACCCTGCGGAGAAAAACTTCCAGAAGTTACGAAACCGCAGGTCAGAGGGTGTGCGGCGGGTCGGCGTGAGCACCCGGGCCGTGACCGCCGTGGCCGTGACCGGCGCCGGAACCGCCCTGGCCGCCGTGACCACTGCCGTGACCGGAGCCGCCCTGACCGCCGCCGTGGCCGGCACCCGAGGCGCTCTGACCGCCGCCGTGGCCGTGCCCGTGGTCGCCGGGTCTGCCGTGGCCGTCGTCGTCACCGCCCTGGCCGCCGTCCTTGCCGCCGCTCGCGCCGCCGCCCTGGTCACCGTCCTGGCCACCGCTCTGGCCCCCGGCGCCCTTGCCGCCCTGGTTCCCGGTGCCCTTGCCCGTGCCGCCCGCCGTGGCGCCGTTCCTGCCGGACGTGCCCTTGCCTGTGCCGGCGGTGCCGCGGGCGCCGCCGCCGCGGGCCTTGCCCGATCCGTCCTGTCCGTTGTCGTCACCGGACGCGGCGAGGACCGTCCTGCAGTACGTGCCCACGCGCGGGGCGCCGCCCGCCGCCGTTTCCAGGGCACGCCGGCGCTCGCCGTCCAGGTCATGGCCGCCGCGCAGGTCCTGGCAGGCCTCGGTGATCCGGCGCCGCCAGGCGTCCGAGCCCTGGGCGTCGGTGGCGTCGGTGCGGCCCGCGGCGGAACGGCCGGCGTCGCCGGCGGTGTCCCCGCCGGCGGTGGCACCCGGCGAGAGGGTCCCGTCCGGCGTGGACGGGACCGGCGGGCGCTCGGCGGTGGCGTCGGCCGACACCGTGACACGGGGGTCGGGCCCGGCGCCGAACGTGGGGAGCACCCCGGTGCCGGCCGCGACCGCGACCCCGCCGACCGTCCCGGCGGCCACGGCGGCGCACAGGGCCAGGCGCAGCGGGCGGCCCCAGCGGGAGTGGCGGGCGGCACGGTCGCCGCCGCCGATCCGCACGACACCGTTGTCCGGGACATGGCCGGCGCGCGCGGCGCGGAAGGCGGTCAGGGCTTCGGCTTCGCCGGGGAGTTCGGAGCCGGCGTCCTCCGGTACGGCGGACAGCGCACCCAGGGCACGGGAGAGCCGTTCGGCCTGCTCACGGGCGTCTGCGGCGACGGCGTCCAGCGGCTCGCCGCGCAGCAGTCGCTCCGCCGTATCGCGGTCCAGCCACCTGTACTGCTCGTCGGCCATCACATGTCCTTCTGCGTCCGCGCCCATCGTTGCGTCACACCGGCGGACGTCACCGCCCGGGTGCGCGGTTTCCTCTGGGGCGGCAGCGCGTCGAGCACGCCGGCCGATTCCGGATCGCCGTCGGGGCGCTCGCCGAGCAGCTCGGCGAGCTTCTTCAGACCGCGGTGCGCGGCCGTGCGCACCGCTCCGGGGCGCTTGCCCAGGGTCTGTGCCGCGGTCTTGGCGTCGAGGCCGACGACCACGCGCAGCACGACCGCCTCGGCCTGGTCCTGCGGCAGCCGGGCGATGAGGGAGAGGGCGCGGTCGGTGGCCAGCGCCTCGATGGCCTCGCCCGCGGTGTCGGACTCGGCGGGCCGGCCGGTCAGCTCGGTCTCGTCGCCGCCGACGGCGGGGCGGCGGCCGCGCATGCGTATGTGGTCCAGCGCCCGGTTGCGGGCGATCCGCGCGGCCCAGCCGCGGAAGCGGTCGGCGTCCCCCTCGAACCGCTCCAGGTCGCGGGCTATCTGCAGCCACGCCTCGGAGGCGACGTCCTCCGCTTCGACGTCGCCGACGAGTGTCCTGACGTATCCGAGCAGCCGCGGGTGCACGGTGCGGTACACGGCACGGAACGCGGTCTCGTCCCCGCCCTGCGCCGCAAGCACAGCGGCTGTCAGCTCCGCGTCGTCCCCCAGCACCCTGGTTCCTCGATCGATGGTCGCGGTTCAAGACCGCAGGTGGTCGCGGTGGTCCGGGCCCCCCGCGGTCCGGCGCGAAAGGCACGTTACGGCTTTAAACCACTGCTCGTCCACGTCGGCCCAGGATGCAACCGACTCGTGACGCGCACGGATGCCGACGGGGTGTGACAGAAAAGGCACGCTCGGCGCTGTAGGAAGTACGGGCCGCCGCGCGGCCCGTGCCGCGCGACGGCCGGGGCCTCTCCTGTGGGGGGTGGCGGCCCCGGCCGTTGCCATGGCGGCCCGGCGAGAGCCTCTTTTCGCCGCTTCTCGCTTCCGCTTCTTCCTTGTTTCTTACTTCTGCGTTTCTTACTTCTGCTTGCCCTTGCCGTCCGGCTGGCCGCTCGGTGCGGCCTCGGTCGGCTGCCCCGCCTCGGTAGGCCGGTCGGCCTGGGTCGGGCGTCCGGCCGTGGGGGTGGGCCGGGGGCTCGGGCGGGAGGCCGAAGCGAGCTGTTCGGCGCAGTACTCCTCGACCCGGTCCGGGCCGCCCGCGGCGGCGATCAGACGCTGCCAGGCGGTGGCGTCGAGTGCCTTGCCGTCGGCCCGGACCCGTTCCCAGGCACGGCAATGGGCCTCGGTGTCCTGGGCGGCGGCGGGCCGGTCCGGGCGTCCGGGGGGTCCCGCGCCGCGGTCGGCGTCGGCGGAGGCGTCCGGTGAACCGGAGCCGGAGGTCACGTCCGCCGGACTGCCGGAGGCGCCGGTGGCGGCGGGCCGGGAGGGGCGCCGGTCGCCGTCCGGGCCGTCGGGTCCGTGCGAGGAGGAGCCCGAGGTGCCGATCGCGGCGAAGGCGACACCGCCGAGGGTGAGGCTCGCCGCCAGCACGGTCAGGGCGGCCTTCACGGAGCGGGGGTGGCGACGGGTGCGGGGCCGCCAGTCGTCGCGGCGCCGGGTGCGCGCCCGGCGGGGGCCGGCCTCCCGGGCGGCGCGGAACGCGGCCACGGCCCGCTGCTCGGCGTCGGTGTCGATGTCGTCGGCGCGGACCGCCGCGGCGATCATGACCTCCAGCACGGCGAGGTCTCCGACCGGCGCGAGGACGGCGTCCCCGGGCGTCGCCGCGGTGCCGGCGGTGCGGTGCGGGGCGGACGGGGTGTCGCCAGGGAGCGTGTGCCGGCGAGTGTGCGGCCCGCCGCCCCTGTGCGTGTCACCCATGTTCGTGTCCGTCCCTGTTCGGCCGGCCCGGTGTGCCGGGCCCGTGCTGTGTCGTGTACGGCTGTCCGCCGTCGTCGTTCATCTCGATGTACGGCTTGCCACCGCCATCGTTCATCTCGATGTACGGTCTGCCACCGCCATCGTTCATCCCGATGTACGGCCTGCCGCCGCCACCGTTCATTTCGACTCACCCAGCGTCCGGGAAGCCTCATCTGTCACACCTTCACCCGGCGTGCCCGACACGCCGAGCTGCCGGGCGAGCCGCCGCAGCCCCCGGTGGGCGGCGGTGCGCACCGCGCCGGGGCGCTTGCCGAGCACCCGCGCGGTGGCGGGGCCGTCCAGGCCGACGACGACCCGCAGCAGCACCGCCTCGGCCTGGTCGCGGGGCAGTCCGCGGACCAGGGCCAGCGCCTGCGCCGTGGAGAGCGACTCCAGCGCCTGCTCGTGCGTGCTGTGCGGCCCGGGCAGTTCGAGGATCTCCGCCTCCAGTGCCGCCGGACGGGGCCGGGAGCGCCGGCGGCGCAGATGGTCCAGCGCCCGGTGCCGGGCGATGGTGGCCGTCCAGCCGCGAAAGCCCGCGCCGTCGCCCTTGAACCGCCCGAGGTCGCGGGCTATCTCCAGCCAGGCGTCGGACGCCACGTCCTCGGCTTCCTCGCCCACCAGGCCGCGCAGATAGCCGAGCAGACCGGGCTGCACGATCCGGTACGCCACCGCGAATGCGGCCTCGTCGCCGTCCTGGGCCCGTGCCACCGCAGCACCCAGCTCCCCGTCGTACGCCCGCGCGCGCCGGGGTTCAGCTCCCTGGCCCAAGTCCGCCCTCGTTCGTCGTCCACGCCTCCACGGTCATCAGCGTCGCGGCTCACAGAAGTGTCACAGCATGTCAGGCGGCCGCCCGCCGGGCCCTTCCGTGCAGCGTGAGGTAGAAGGTCTGCAGCGAGTCCTCGGGTCCGCCGCCCAGATAGCGGTTGAGGACCTTGCCGAGCGGGTTCCACACCCGGCCGTCGGGCATCCGCACCCCGACCGTCTGCCCGAAGTAGCCACGCTGGTCGGCGTCGAGGTCCACCCAGGCGGCACCCGCGCGGCGCACCATGACCTCACCGACGTAGGCGCCGAGCCCGAACAGCGTGCCGGCCACGCGTTCGCGTTCGGTGCCGCCCTTGCGCAGCCCGTCGACGATGAAGTCGACGACGCGCAGGCTGCGTACGGAGTAGTCGAGCGGCAGCCGGTGGCGTGCGGTGGCTCGGGCGACGAAGGCCGCCGCGTGCGGCCGCATCTCCCGGGCGTGCGGCACGCGTCGGTCCGCGGCATCCATGGGATCCCCCCTCGCTCGGTTCGGGGAGGAACACCCGCGGCTCCCCCCGAATACCAAGCGGATGGCGGGCCGTCACCATCACGGGCCCCAAGAGTGTCTATGGCCACAGTAAAAACCGCGCGCCGCCGTACAACCTTTGCGGCTCTCAAGCGTCTTGGCGTCGTGGTGGACGAGGAACGCGGGGCCGCGGGCTAGGCGGACGACGTCGCGTCCCGGCACAGCAGGCGCAGGGAGCCGTGGCCGGCGTAGGCGCGGTGGGCCTCGTCGACCGGGTCCCACAGCTTGCCGTCGGGGGTGCGCACCCAGTGGTCGCCGCCGCTCGCCCACCATTCGCCCTCGGTCTGACGGACGATCACCTCGCCAGCATAGGCGCCGAATCCGCGCAGCACGGTCGCCACGGCGGCTTCGGGGGCGCCCTCCCTTCGTATCTCCTCGATCATCCGGTCGACGCGCCACAGGCTCTGCGCCGAGTAGTCGAGGTGGAGGCGGGCGCCTTCGCGCATCGTCGCCACCAGGTCGGCCGCCCATCGTGCGGGCTTGGCGGCGGCCGACGGCCTGCCGTCCTGCCGGTTCGGCCGCTCGTGCCAGGTCGTGTGCTGGGGGGTCACAGTCGTCACGTAGGGAAGAGCGGACCCGGCCGGTCACGCGTCACGGGGTTCGGCGGGTGTTCGGCGAACCGGCGCGAGACCGCCCCAGCGCCCCCGCACGAGGGTCACAGGATTCGCCCACGCGGGCGGGTTTCACTTGTCCGTCTCGGGGTTCAGACCCGTCCGCGTGCCCGCCGGGACACCACCGCGCGCAGCACCCGGCGGCCCTCGGTGGAGACGTCCAGGGCGCGGCGCAGGCCGGACGTGCCGTGTTCGGCGAGCACTTCCAGGACGGTGACCTGGCGGCGCAGTTCGGCGGCGACCAGCGGGGACATCCCGTCGGTGCGGCCCTGGCGGCGCGCGTCGACACCGGAGGCGTCCTCGGCGGGGTCGAGCAGCCGGTGGATCTGCAGCGAGGCGACCGAGCAGGCGTCCGCCCACACCCGCACCTGCGGTGCGAACCGCTCGTCGGGGGCGGCGGCGAGCATCCGCTGGGCCAGCAGGGTCGCCTCGTCGCCGGGGTCGGCGGTGGCCGCGAGCCGGGCGCGTGCCGCGTCGAGCAGGTCGCCCCAGGCGCCGCCGGCGTCGTCGGCCAGGTTGCCCCACAGCGGGCGCAGCGTCTCGTCGTCGCCGCCCAGCAGGGGCAGGCACCGGTCCAAACAAGCCAGTCCGCTCGCGGCCAGTCCGCGTTCGTCGGCCTGAGAGATGAGGTCCACCAGGCTCATCCACGCCTCCCTCGACGGGGCGCCATCCCTTACGGAGCCCGCACTTCCCCTTACTGCGTGCGACGAGCGTCCAGTGTCACAGGCGCACCACGCCGAGTCGGCCGAGGAAGCGGAAGAGGAGGTTTTCGGCCAGCGGGTCGGGGTCGGCGAGGAGGACGTCCAGCAGCGTCGCGGAGGCGACCGTGCGGCCGGCCTCGGCTGCCCAGGCGGCCGCACGCCCGGCGGCTTCGGCGGGCGGCAGGAAGCAGTCGTCCAGGGCCAGCCCGTCCTCACCGAGATACCCGGCCATCGCCGTCCGCCCCAGGCAGGTCGTCCACGCCCCGCTGAGCGGACCGGCCGCCTCGACGACCACGCAGTCGCTGTCCATGACGTACCCGTACAGCGCGGGCGCCCCGGTCTCGCGGGCCAGGGCGGTCATGCCGCCGATGTCGGCCTCGCCGCTCGGGCACTCCCACAGCTGCCAGCCCGGCGCCGCGGTGCGCGGCCGCAGCGCGGGCAGCTCCGCCAGCGCCTGGAATCCGTCCAGCGGCCGCTGCCCGCGCCCGGCGACGAAGTACCCCCAGTAACCCATGCCCGCCCTCCGGTCCCCGCTCGGCCCGGCTAGCCGAGCTTCGTCGCCAGGGCCGTGAACTCCGCCCAGGACAGGGCCGGCCTGCCCGGGTTCCACAGCTTCTGCACCGTCGCCCGCAGCGGCATCCTGATCCCGGCCGCGACCTGGTCCTGCGTCTGCGCGTTCGGGAAGTCGCCCCAGACGGCGAAGGTGCCGCCGAGGATCTGCCCGTCGTAGCGGGCGGGCACCGGCTGGGTGCCGCGCAGCACCCGCGGGGTCCACTGCTCGTAGATGCGCTGCCCGGTCGGGTAGAAGAACTGGTTCGGCTGGCCGAGGACGTAGTAGAGGAAGTTGTCGTTGTAGTTGATCACCTTGCGGCCGGCGCTCAGATACTCCTCGGGCTGCCGCGCCCCGATCTCCTTGCCGGTCCAGTACGCCACCTGGAGGTCGCCGGCCGCCTTGACGGACGTGCCCTTGTAGAAGCCGTCGTTCCAGGCGCGGATCGTCCGGTCGTGGGCGCGGACGGTGTCGGCGCGGTCGTTGAGCCAGCCGGTGGCCAGGTCGGCGATGGTGCCGGAGGGGCCGTAGGCGTCGCGGGCGGCGGCCGCGAGCTGCGGGTAGGAGGCGGCGGGGTCCTTCGCCATGAGTGCCTGGTACTCGTCGCCGCCGAGGTTCCACTTGCCGCCGGGGAAGACTCCGGCGTACTCGTCGAGCAGGTCGTCGACGATCCGCGCGGCCTGGTCCTTGGAGATGTCGACGGCGCCGCGTGCCGTGTTGCCCCGCGCGCTGACCAGCTTCAGATCGGGGTGGGCGGCGATGACGGCACCCAGGTGACCGGGCGAGTCGATCTCCGGCACGATCGTGATGTGCCGGCTCTCCGCGAGCTGGACGATCTGCTTGACCTGCGCCTTGCTGAGGTGCTCCTTGGAGACGATCTCCGGGTGGCTGCCGGACTCGATCCGGAAGCCCTGGTCGTCGGAGAAGTGCAGCCCGAGCTCGTTGTACTTCAGATCGCCGAGCTCACGTATCCGGTCCTCGATCCAGCCGACGGTGTACGGCTTGCGGGCCATGTCCAGCATGAACCCGCGCACCGGCTTGGCCGGCTCGTCGCGCACCACGCCCTCCGGAGCGCCGCCCGCGCCGCGCACCTCCTGCTTCAGCGTCCGGGTGCCGTAGAACACACCCGCCTCACCGGGCCCGCTGATCACCACCCGCCCGCCGCGCACGGTCATCGTGTACGACTCCGGGTTGCCGCCCTCGCCTCCGCTGAGCGCCAGCCGTACGTCCCCGGCGCGCACGTCGTCGCGCTCGCCGCCGTAGGACAGCCCCAGCTCGCCGGCGATCAGCTTGCCCTCGTCGGCGAGCTCGGGGTCGCTGACCACGACGCGGGAGCCGCGCGCCGGGTGCCAGCCGGGTCCGCGCGCCGGGGTGTGCGCCCGCACCGCGGGGATGGTGCGCGGTGCGGTGGAGAGCGGATAGGTGCGGCTGGGGCTCGGTGGCGGGCTGGGCTTGCCAGCCGTCCGGGTGGGTGAGGCCACCGATCCGGCCTCCGAGGGCAGCGCCTGCGGCGTCGAGCCGCCGGACGATCCCCCGCCTCCCGTGGACGCCCATACGCCCAGGCCGGTGCCGAGCGCGACGGTCCCGGCGATCGCCGCCGCTACGACGAGCCGCCTGTGCCTGCTGTGCTTGCGCCTGTGCTGGCTCACCCAGCCAACGTACGACTCCGCGCGACGCTCGTCCTGTCCACCGCTCGTCCCGAAACTCTCCCGTGCGGGTGAAATCCGGGCATCCGTCGGACACACCCTGACCACTCTCGATAACGTGGTGTCACATCTCTCACATGATCCCCTGCCGACCCACACATCACCCACGCCGAGGACTCACGCTGCCCCCGCACCGTCTTCCCCGTCTCCCCGGCCGAGTGGCCATACCGGCGCTGCCCGAGCAGCCGCGCGCCCCGCGGTCGTCGGCCGGCCTGGAGGACTTCAACACCGCGCCCGCCGACCGGGCCGAGCGCACCCTCCTGACCTGCCTGCGCAGCCTGCGCTGGGCCCGCCGTCTCGCCGACCACCGGCCCTATCCCACGCTGGACGCCCTGCTGGCCGCGTCCGACGAGGCCGCCTACGACCTGGCCCCCGCCGATCTGGCCGAGGCCCTGGCGGCGGAGGCCCTGCCACCCCTGCCCGACGACACCTACGGAGCGGCCCACACCGCCCTGAGCGCGGCGAACGCCGCATATGAGGCCCGTTTCGGACACACGTTCGTCATCTGCCTGGCGGGCGTTCCGCCGACCGAGGCCCTGGATCACGTTCTCGAAGCCATCCGGTCACGATTGGCCAACGACCCGGAGGAGGAACGGGTGGTGGCAGCGGAGGAACTCCGGTGCCTGGCAAGGGAACGTTTGTGCGACACCCTCAGGGGCGCGGGGCTGTAGTCCGATTTGCGGCTTCCGCCGCGTGGGCGCGAGCAGCCACTGACCAGCCGCACCCGGCATTTGGCCAGAAACCCCCCACCACAGGGGCCCCACTAGCCCACCCGTACCTCTTTACGTGCCAGTTTGATCACACCGAGGGACCCGGGCGAGGCCCAGCGCCAGCGCGTCGCTACGATGCTGGGGGCCGGTGGACCGTACCCGGCCGGGCCCGACCGACACCGAAGCCGGCGCGGCCCCAACCCCCGCTCCCGGAGGAAACTTCCGTGCCGGCTGGAACGCTGTACCGCGGCCGGGAAGGAATGTGGTCCTGGGTGGCTCACCGAGTCACCGGCGTCCTCATTTTCTTCTTCCTGTTCGTTCATGTGCTGGACACCGCTCTCGTCCGTGTCTCCCCCGAGGACTACGACAAGGTCGTAGCCACCTACAAGACGCCGATCGTCGCGCTCCTGGAGTACGGCCTCGTCGCCGCCATCCTGTTCCACGCGCTCAACGGTCTCCGCGTCATCGCCGTCGACTTCTGGTCGAAGGGCCCGCGCTACCAGAAGCAGATGCTCTGGACCGTCGTGGGCGTCTGGGTCGTCCTGATGGCGGGGGCGATCTACCCCGTCCTCGGCCACGCCGCTCGTGTTCTGTTCGGGAGCTGACGCGCATGTCCACCACTGAAACCACCGCTGCCGGCATCGGCCCGGTCGAGGGCGGAGCCGTCTACTCCGTCGACAACCCGGCGCCCTTCATCGAGGCCCCGCGCAAGCGCACCAAGAAGACCCCGAAGTCGACCCGGGGCAACTTCGAGATGGCGGCCTGGCTCTTCATGCGCCTGTCCGGCGTCGTCCTCGTCGTCCTGGTCATCGGCCACCTGCTGATCCAGCTCGTGCTGGACGGCGGCGTGTCCAAGATCGGCTTCGCCTTCGTGGCCGGCCGCTGGGCGTCGCCGTTCTGGCAGGTCTGGGACCTGCTGATGCTGTGGCTGGCGATGCTGCACGGCGCCAACGGCCTGCGCACGGTCATCAACGACTACGCGGAGCGCGCGAACACCCGCCTGTGGCTCAAGGGCCTGCTCTACACCGCCACGGTGTTCACCATCCTGCTGGGCACGCTGGTGATCTTCACCTTCGACCCGAACATCCGCTAGGCACGGGGCTGCGAGAATCATGAAGATCCACAAGTACGACACCGTCATCGTCGGCGCCGGTGGCGCCGGTATGCGGGCCGCCATCGAGGCGACCAAGCGCAGCCGCACGGCCGTCCTGACGAAGCTCTACCCCACCCGCTCCCACACGGGCGCCGCGCAGGGCGGCATGGCCGCCGCGCTGGCGAACGTGGAGGAGGACAACTGGGAGTGGCACACCTTCGACACGGTCAAGGGCGGTGACTACCTGGTCGACCAGGACGCCGCCGAGATCCTGGCGAAGGAGGCCATCGACTCCGTCCTCGACCTGGAGAAGATGGGCCTGCCGTTCAACCGGACCCCGAACGGCACCATCGACCAGCGCCGCTTCGGCGGGCACTCCCGCAACCACGGCGAGGCGCCGGTCCGCCGCTCCTGCTACGCGGCCGACCGCACCGGCCACATGATCCTCCAGACGCTGTACCAGAACTGCGTCAAGGAGGGCGTGGAGTTCTTCAACGAGTTCTACGTCCTGGACCAGCTGATCACCGAGGTCGACGGCGTCAAGCGCTCGGCCGGTGTGGTCGCCTACGAGCTGGCCACCGGTGAGATCCACGTCTTCCAGGCGAAGTCGGTCATCTACGCCTCCGGCGGCTGCGGCAAGTTCTTCAAGGTGACGTCGAACGCCCACACGCTGACCGGTGACGGCCAGGCGGCGGTCTACCGCCGGGGCATCCCGCTGGAGGACATGGAGTTCTTCCAGTTCCACCCGACCGGCATCTGGCGCATGGGCATCCTGCTGACGGAAGGTGCCCGCGGTGAGGGCGGCATCCTCCGCAACAAGGACGGCGAGCGCTTCATGGAGAAGTACGCGCCGGTCATGAAGGACCTGGCGTCCCGTGACGTCGTGTCCCGCTCCATCTACACGGAGATCCGCGAGGGCCGCGGCTGCGGTCCTGAGGGTGACCACGTCTACCTGGACCTCACCCACCTTCCGCCGGAGCAGCTGGACGCCAAGCTGCCCGACATCACGGAGTTCGCGCGCACCTACCTCGGCATCGAGCCCTACACGGACCCGATCCCGATCCAGCCGACCGCGCACTACGCCATGGGCGGCATCCCGACGAACGTCGAGGGTGAGGTCCTGGCGGACAACACCACCGTCGTCCCCGGCCTGTACGCCGCCGGCGAGGTGGCCTGCGTGTCCGTCCACGGCGCCAACCGCCTGGGCACGAACTCGCTGCTGGACATCAACGTCTTCGGCAAGCGGGCCGGTATCGCCGCCGCGGAGTACGCCCAGAAGGCGGACTTCGTCGAGCTGCCGGACAACCCGGAGTCCCTCGTCGTGGAGCAGATCGAGCGTCTGCGCACCTCCACGGGCAACGAGCGGGTCGCGGACCTGCGGCGCGAGCTGCAGGAGACCATGGACGCCAACGTCATGGTGTTCCGCACCGAGCAGACGATCAAGACGGCCGTCGAGAAGATCGCCGAGCTGCGCGAGCGCTACAAGAACGTGGCGATCCAGGACAAGGGCAAGCGGTTCAACACGGACCTGCTGGAGGCCATCGAGCTGGGCAACCTGCTCGACCTCGCCGAGGTCATGGCGGTCTCCGCGCTGGCCCGCAAGGAGTCCCGCGGCGGTCACTACCGCGAGGACTACCCGAACCGCGACGACGTCAACTTCATGCGCCACACCATGGCGTACCGCGAGGTCGGCGCCGACGGGACCGAGTCCATCCGTCTCGACTACAAGCCGGTCGTCCAGACCCGCTACCAGCCGATGGAGCGTAAGTACTGATGGCTACCCCTGTTCTGGACAAGGTCGAGGCGGAGTCCGCGGCCTCCCCGTACATCACGGTCACCTTCCGGGTCCGCCGCTTCAACCCGGAGGTCTCGGCCGAGGCGACCTGGGAAGACTTCCAGCTGGAGATCGACCCCAAGGAGCGCGTCCTCGACGGCCTCCACAAGATCAAGTGGGACCTGGACGGCACGCTGACCTTCCGCCGCTCCTGCGCCCACGGCATCTGCGGCTCCGACGCGATGCGGATCAACGGCAAGAACCGCCTCGCGTGCAAGACGCTGATCAAGGACATCAACCCTGAGAAGCCGATCACGATCGAGCCCATCAAGGGCCTGACGGTCCTGAAGGACCTGGTCGTGGACATGGAGCCGTTCTTCCAGGCGTACCGCGACGTGATGCCCTTCCTCATCACGAAGGACACCAACGAGCCGACGCGCGAGCGTCTGCAGTCCGCCGAGGACCGCGAGCGCTTCGACGACACGACGAAGTGCATCCTCTGCGCCGCCTGCACGTCCTCGTGCCCGGTCTTCTGGAACGACGGCCAGTACTTCGGCCCAGCGGCCATCGTCAACGCGCACCGCTTCATCTTCGACTCGCGCGACGAGGCCGGCGAGCAGCGCCTGGAGATCCTGAACGACAAGGACGGCGTCTGGCGCTGCCGCACGACGTTCAACTGCACGGACGCCTGCCCCCGTGGCATCGAGGTCACGAAGGCGATCCAGGAGGTCAAGCGCGCCCTGATCACGCGCCGCTACTGACCTGCCCGCCGGTCGCCCCGGCTCGGCCCCGAGGGCCCCGTTTCCGACTCCGGAAGCGGGGCCCTCGGGCGTTTTTGTCGGGTTTCATCAGCGGCGGGCTCTAATGTGACGACATGTCAGACGAAGAGTCGTACGAGCTGCTCGGGTTCGACAATGTCGTGTTGCCTGTCGGGCGGCTCGGGGAAGCCGTGGAGTTCTACGAGCGGGCCGGGTTCGTCGTCGGGTTCCGGCTGGACGAGGCCGGGATCGCGCTGCTGAAGGTCGGCGGGGAGACGCCGGGGGTGCTGCTGCGGCACGAGGACGAGCTGGGGTACCGGCCGCCCGCCTGGCCCGCCTCGCGGGTGTGGGTGGAGGTGCCCGACGCGCGCGTCGCCGCGCTGCGGCTCGTCGGGGCCGGGATCACGCCGCTGGAGATGCCGTTCGCCGTCGCCACCGGGTGGACCGTCGAGATCGCCGATCCCTGGGGGAACGTCATCGGGTTCACGGACTACACCAAGCGGCCGGAGCTGGCGCGTCGGGGATAGCCCGAAAAGGTGAGTTGAACGCGTTCAAAAACAGGTCTACAGTTAACGCTGTCAGCGTTTTGAACGCGTTCAAGAAGGGGTGGGGCATGGACCGCACCGTCATCGCCTACGTCATCTACCTGGGCGTCAGCATCGGGCTGACCGTCTGGGTGGCCCGGACCCTCAGCCGCAACGGGCGGGTGTTCCTGGCCGACGTCCTGCACGGCAACGAGAAGCTCGCCGACGCCGTCAACCACCTGCTGGTGGTCGGCTTCTACCTCGTCAACCTCGGCTTCGTCGCCCTCTACCTCAGCAGCGACGACACCATCGAGAACACCCGCGGCGTCTTCGAGGCGCTGTCCACCAAGCTCGGCGTGGTGCTGCTGGTGCTCGGCGTGATGCACCTGGGCAACGTGTACGTGCTGAACCGGATCCGGCGGCGCGGGGTGATGGAGCGTGAGCAGGTGCCGCCGGTCGCGCCGCAGGGCTCGGTCGCACCGAGCACCGGCTGGTGAGCGTCGTGACCTCCGGTGCGCGGGCCGTGCGCGGGCTCACCGTCCTCTACGACGCCGAGTGCGGCCTGTGCACCTTCCTGCGGGACTGGCTCTCGCGGCAGCCGCAGCTGGTGCCGCTGGAGCTGGTCCCGGCCGGGTCGGACGAGGCCCGGCGGCGGTTTCCCGGGCTCGATCACCGGGCCACCCTGGACGAGGTCACCGTCGTAGGCGACGCCGGGCAGGTCTACCGGGACGCCGCCGCCTGGATCGTCGTCCTGTGGGCCCTGCGCGAGCACCGGCCGCTCGCCCACCGGCTCAGCACCCCGGCGGGTGCCAAGCTCGCCCGGGGAGCCGTGCTGGCCGCCGCCAAGTGGCGGGGCCGGCAGCAGGGGTGGGGCGGGCGGGTGTACCGCAGGGGCGACGGGTGGTCGTACGCGCCCGGGAGCGGCTGGACCTACAACCCACCCGGCTGTGACGACGGCGCATGTGCCACTGACTAGGCTCTGGTGTCGTGCCCGCCAAGAACGACAGCCCGCATGAGGGCCCCGCGACCCCGAAGTCCGAGAAGTCGGAGCAGACCCGTGCGCTGATCCTGGAGACGGCGATGCGGCTGTTCCAGGAGCGGGGCTACGACAAGACCACCATGCGGGCCATCGCCCAGGAGGCCGGTGTCTCCGTCGGCAACGCCTACTACTACTTCGCCGGCAAGGAGCACCTGATCCAGGGCTTCTACGACCGGATCGCCGCCGAGCACCAGGCGGCGGTCCGCGGCGTGCTGGAGCAGGAGACCGACTTCGAGGCCCGGCTCGCGGGCGTGCTGCGGACGTGGCTGGACGTGGCCGCGCCGTACCACGAGTTCGCGGTGCAGTTCTTCAAGAACGCCGCCGATCCGGACAGCCCGCTCAGCCCCTTCTCGCAGGAGTCGGAGCACGCGCGCGAGGAGGCGATCAGCGTCCACCGGGAGGTGCTGCGCGGGGCCGCGAAGACGAAGGTGCCGGAGGAACTGCGGGACGCGCTGCCGGAGTTGATGTGGCTCGCGCAGATGGGGCTGGTGCTGTACTGGATCTTCGACCGGACGCCGGGACGGGAGCGCAGCTACCGGCTCGCCGAGCGGGGTGCGCGGATCACCGCGCGGGGCGTTTCCCTGGCCCGCTTCCGGGTGCTGCGGCCGCTGGTGCGGGAGGTCCACGAGCTGTTCACGGAGTTCCTGCCGGGGATGACGCGGGTGCTGCCGGCGCCGGGGGGCTCGTCTTCGGGGCGGTGATCCACTTTCGGGTGAAGGGACCGTAAACGGGACACCCGGCGGTGGCGCTGCCTACGATGATGCTCTCGACACCAGCCCACAGGAGGCACGCGATGTCCGCAGCATCCGTCGAGCGGCCCCACGGCGACCGTCCGCTTATCGCGGAAGCGAACCGGATCATGGACCGCCTTCCGGGGTACCGCGTCGAGATCATCGGAGGGACGATCGTCGTGACCCCGCCCCCCGACGCCGCTCACGCACGCGCGCTGTCCCGGCTGAAGCGGCCGTTCGCCGCCGCCGGTCTCGATGGCGGGGAAACCGAGGTGCTTGAGGGAGTAGGGCTGTGGCTGCCCACCGGGGCCGAGGACTATGCGATTCCAGACCTGGTGGTCGTCGACGCGGACATCGACGACCACCTCGTCGAGAACAACTGCTACGACCCGGTCGCCTTCCGTCTGGTTCTGGAGGTTACCTCCAGCAACTATCAGAACGATCTTCGGACGAAAGTCGCCGCATACGCCCAGGCGAAGATCCCCGTCTACGTCATCGTCAACCGCCAGCACCAACGTGTCCACGTCCTCACCGACCCCACCGGGAGCGAGTACAAGAACCACCGCCCCCACGCCCCCGGCGAGATCGTCAACCTCCCCGACTCCGTCGGTGCCAAGGTCACCCTCGACGTCGACGAGATCCTCAAGGCCGGTCAGCCCAAGGCCGGCTGATCAGATCCACGTCAGCTGCCACAGGCGGAACACTCCGTTGCCGTCGGACAGGTACTGGCCTCCGCCGACGTCGACGCTCGTGACCACGTACTCCTTGCTCTGCCACAGCGGGATCACCGGGACGTCCTCGGCGATCCGGCCCTGGACGCCGCGGAAGTCCTGGGCGGAGCGCTTGCGGTCGGCGTACTGCTGCGAGGAGCGGATCAGGTCGTCGACCGCCTTGTCGCTGTAGCCGGTGTTCATCGTGGCGTCGGTGCCGACCAGCGGGCCCGAGAAGGTGTCCGGGTCTGGATAGTCGGCGACCCAGCCGACGGCGTACGCGTCGAGCTTGCCGGTCGCCCAGTGCTTCTGGAAGTCGGTCCACTCGTAACCCTTGACGTCGACCTTGAACAGGCCGCTCGCCTCCAGCTGCCGCTTGAGCTCCGCCGCCTCCTGCTCGGCGGCGCCGCTGCCGATGCCGAAGCCGTAGGTGAAGCGGACCGGCAGGTTCACACCGGCGTCGGTGAGCAGCTCCCGCGCCTTGGCGGTGTCCTGCTTGGGGTAGGTGTCGAAGAACGACGTGGTGTGGCCGAGGATGCCGGTCGGGATCAGCGAGTACAGCGGCTCGACCGTGCCCTCGTAGACGTCGCCGGCGAGCTGCTCGCGGTTGACCAGCCAGGCGATGGCCCGGCGTACGCGGGCGTCGTGCAGCGGGGACCCGTCATGGGTGTTGAAGTACAGGTTGCGGGTCTCGGAGCTGTCGGCCTCGAACACGCGCTGGCCGGGGTCGCTGGCGTTCAGGCCGGCGAGGACGGCGGGCGGCAGCTGCCGGGTGGCGACGTCGACTTGCTTGGCCTTCCAGGCGCCCTGCAGGGCCGTCGGGTCCTTGTAGTAGCGCAGCTCGATGGGTTTGCCGGTGCTCTTGACGGCGCCGTGGTAGCGGGAGTTGGGCTTCAGGACCGCCTTGCCGCCCTTGGTGTACGACGCCAGCGTGTACGGTCCGGTGCCGTCGGCGTCGGTGCCCTGGCGCAGGGCGTCGGCCGGGTAGCGCTCGGCGTCGACGATGGAGCCGGCGCCGGTGGCCACCTTGAACGGGAACGTGGCGTCCGGCGACGACAGGTGGAAGGTGACCCGCCTGCCCTGGGCGTCCACGGAGGCGAGCGTGGACAGCAGGGACGCCGGGCCGACATCGGAGTTGATCTTCCGGATGCGGTCGAAGGAGTACTTCACGTCCTGCGCGGTCACCGCGCGGCCGCTCGGGAACGTCAGGTCGTCCCGCAGTTCGCAGCGGTAGGTGCGCAGGCTGCCCGCGACGAAGGAACAGCTCTTCGCCGCGTCCGGAACGGGCTGGGTGCCGCCCGCCTCGAACGTGAGCAGCGACTGGAAGACGTTGCTGAACAGGGCCCAGGAACCGGCGTCGTACGCGCCGGCCGGGTCGAGCGACGTGATGGTGTCCGTCGTACCGACCACGATGGCCTTGTTCCTGCCTGCGTCCGACGGCAGCAGCTGCCAGCCGGCCACTCCCACGGTGGCCAGGACCAGTACGCCGACGGACATGCGCATGCGAAGCGATCGCATGGTGGTGTAGCCCTCCCCAGGCCCGTCACGGGCCCCCTGTGCAGTGCCACTCCCCCAAGTGGCGGCCACTCCCCTATTAGTGGCGCGCGGCTTAATCAATCACAGGAGTTTCACGCAGGGGAAGGGGATTTGGTTGATTCGTGAAGGTTCTCTCAGGCCTGACGGGAGGCCAGTTCGACGACCGTGATGTCCGAGGGGGCGCCCACCCGGGTCGGCGGCCCCCAGGCGCCCGCGCCGCGGCTGACGTACAGCTGGGTGTCGCCGTAGCGCTCCAGGCCCGCGACGGTCGGGTTGGCGGCGGCCGCGAGGAGGTTGCCGGGCCAGAGCTGGCCGCCGTGGGTGTGACCGGAGAGCTGGAGGTCGACGCCGTGCCGGACGGCCTCGTGGATCTGCACCGGCTGGTGGGCGAGCAGCACGCACGCGCGTGCCGGGTCGCGGCCGTCGAGGGCGCGGGCGAAGTCCGGGCCGTGGCCCTCGCTCTCGCCCTGCACGTCGTTGACGCCGGCGAGGTCGAACCACGGCATCTCGGTGCGGGCGTTCTCCAGCGGGCGCAGGCCGAGCCGCCGGACCTCCTCGACCCACTGCTCGGCGCCGGAGAAGTACTCGTGGTTGCCGGTGACGAAGTACGCGCCGTGCCGGGCCGTCAGCCCGGCGAGCGGTGCGGCGGCCGGGCCGAGGTCCTTCACGCTGCCGTCGACGAGGTCGCCGACGACCGCGATCAGGTCGGGCTGGGTGGCGTTGATCGTGTCGACGACCTTCTGCGCGAAGTCCCGGCCGAGGATCGGGCCGAGGTGGATGTCGCTGACCACGGCGATGCGGTAACCGTGCGCGGCGCGCGGCAGTTTGGCGAGCGGCACCGTGACGCGTTTCACACGCGGGCCGCGCAGCACGCCGTAGGTGCCGTAGCCGACGGTGGTGACGGCCGCGGCGGCCGCCGCGCCGGCCACGAACCGGGAGACGACCAGACGGCGGGAGGGTTCGACGGCGGGCGCGGGCGGGCGCGGCGGCTCCGCGGCCTTCGCGGGCCCGCCCGCGGGAACGGGTTCGTGCTGCGGTACGGCCGTCTCGGCGGGTCTGCGCCGCTGCCACAGTCGCAGGATCAGGGGCCGAAGCAGCTCGCCCGCCACGACGGCCAGCAGCAGGTAGATCGACAGCGCCAGCCACAAAAAGCCCGGCCAGGCCAGGACGCGCTGCAGCCAGAAGGGGGCGCCGGCACGTTCGGCGACGAGCGCGCCGACGGCCAGCGCCCAGCCGCCCGCGATCAGCGCCGCGCCCAGGCGGCGGGTGCGGCCGGGGCCCGCGGTCGTGTCGCGGAACAGGCGCCGCCACACGTACCAGTTGGCCGCCACGACGACGGCCAGGACCAGCAGTGCCACGAGCACGAAGACGATGACCACCGTGTGCTGTCCCCCGTCGACGGATGAATACGGCCGGTTGCTCTACGAGGTGCGGCCGGTTGCTCTACGACGTGCGGCCGGTCGCGCTATGACGTGCGGCGCAGTGCGCGCAGTCCACGCAACCCGATGACCCCGATGGCCGTCCCCAATACGAAGGAAACGACCGCGAGCAGCAGGTGCACCCAGAAGTACGCCGTCGGACGGCCGTCGTCGAAGGCGAGCCCGCTGCCGTCCTTGACGAGATTTTTGACGAAAGTGACCCAGATGACCCAGCTCCATACCCCGAAGGCGAGCAGGAACCAGGAGACCGGGCGGCTGAGCTTCATGGAATCAGTATCTCCGCCGGGTGTCCGGTTCCGTGCCCGGGGTGGGGGGCGGGGCGGGACTTCCGCGGGTACGGGAGGTACTTTCTGCGTCGTGCCCGCACCCCGTAGGACCGGCAGCCGATCGCTGCTGGTCACCTCCGCGACCCTGTTGTCCCTCGCGCTGACCGCGCCGGCGGCCCTCGCGGCCCCGACCCCCTCGACGAGTCCGTCGGCCACACCGCCGGCGTCCATGTCCACCGTGGGCGGGGCGCGGCTCGGCCGGCCGGGCACGCAGGTGAATCTGGCCGCCGGTGTGCCGGTGCTGCCCAAGGACGTCACCGCGCGGTCCTGGATCGTCGCCGACGCCGAGAGCGGCCAGGTGCTCGCCGCGCACAACGCGCACTGGCGGCTGGCGCCGGCGAGCACGATGAAGATGCTGTTCGCGGACACCGTGCTGCCGAAGTTCCCCGCGTCCACGCAGCACAAGGTGGTGCCGGCCGATCTGGCGGGGGTGGGCTCCGGCTCCAGCATGGTCGGGATAAAGGAGAACGAGACCTACACGGTCCGCGACCTGTGGCTCGGGGTGTTCCTGCGGTCCGGGAACGACGCGGTGCATGTGCTGTCGTCGATGAACGGCGGCGTCGAGGCCACCGTGCGCGAGATGAACGAGCACGCCGAGGAGCTCCAGGCGCTCGACACCCATGTCATCACGCCGGACGGCTACGACGCCGGGGGGCAGGTGTCGTCGGCGTACGACCTGACGCTGTTCGCCCGTTCCGGGCTGCAGAAGAAGGACTTCCGTGAGTACTGCTCGACGGTGAAGGCGAAGTTCCCGGGAGAGACGAAGAAGGACAAGTCGGGCAAACCTGTTCGTAATTCCTTCGAGATCCAGAACACCAACCGGCTGCTGAGCGGCACCGACGGCGACGTCCCGGTCTACCAGGGCATCGCGGGCGTGAAGAACGGCAACACCACCAACGCGGGTGCCACCTTCACGGGCGTCGCCGAGCGGAACGGGCATGTGCTGCTCGTCACGGTGATGCACCCGGAGAAGAGCGAGCACAACGAGGTCTACAAGGAGACCGCCCGGCTGTTCGACTGGGGCTTCCAGGCGGCCGGGAAGGTGCAGCCGGTGGGTGAGCTGGTGGCGCCGAAGAGCGTGACCGCCACCGCCCAGGCGGGCGGGACGGCCTCCCCCCAGGGCGACGCCGCACCCTCCGGCGGCGTCGCGGGCGGCACGGCGGCGGCGAGCGCCTCGGCCTCGGGCGGTTCCAGCGGCATGGGCATCGCACTCGGTATCGCGGGCGGCGTGCTGGTGCTGCTGGGCGGCGGCGCCTTCCTGGTCAACCGCCGCTGGCCGGTGGGCCGCCGCCGCTGACCCACGGCAGCGCCGCGTCGGCCCTCGTGGGTCAGGTCTCGGCCGGCGAGGCGGGGGGCGTGCCGACACCCTCCTCCTCCTTGCTCCCCGTCGCCGTCCACGCGGCGCAGTACAGCAGCAGTTTGCAGGTGAAGTTGATCCACAGCAGCAGCGCGACGGGGACGCCGAAGGCGCCGTACATGCTCTTCGCGGCGACGCCCTGGATGTAGCCGCTGAGCAGCAGCTTGAGCAGTTCGAAGCCGACCGCGCCGAGCAGGGCGGCGACGATCAGGCGGTGGCGGCGCGGCTCCACCCCGGGCAGCAGGGTCAGCACGTACAGCAGGAGCAGGAAGTCGGCGAGTACGGCGACGGCGAACGCGGCGACGCGCAGCAGGACGCTGCCCCAGCCGTGTTCGTCGAGTCCGGCCAGGCGCGAGATCCAGCCGACGGCGGCGGAGGCGACGGTGGACACGGCGAGCGTGACGAGCACCGCACCGCCGAAGCCCAGCAGGATGCCGCCGTCCTTCGCCTTGCCCAGCAGGGGGTTGTCCTGCGTGTCCGGCAGCTCCCACACCGCGCGCAGACAGTCCCGCATCTGGCCGACCCAGTTGATGCCGGTCAACATCAGCACCGTGCCGGCGATCATGCCGACGGTGCCGGCGTTGTCGATCAGGCCCTGGATGTCGAGCTGGTCCGAGATGCCGGGGACCTGGTCGGCGATCTTGTCCTCCAGCGTCTTCTGCTGGTCCTGGCTGAGCGTGGCGGCGGCGATCGCGGCCGCGACGGTCAGCAGCGGGAAGAGCGAGATGAAGCTGATGAACGTCATCGCGGCGGCCAGCCGCGTCCACTTCACCCGGTCCAGCCGTTCGTACGACCGCCATGCGTGCGTGATCATCAGCCGGGTCACGAGCGGTCCGATGACGGGGAGTCGGGTGAGCCAGTCCATGGTGGTGATCTCCCCTTGTCCCGGCCCCGCGATGCACGACCGCTGTCCCACTAATCACCCGTTCTGTGCAGAGTGGGGATGTTAGTAGACCAATGCCGTTTTTCGTGTCGATAGCGTCGTTTCATGGCAATCGACACGGTGCCCGTCACCGGGTGGGGCCGCACCGCCCCGACCGCCGCCCGGCTGTTCCGCCCCCGCGACTACGCGGAGGCCGTCGCCGCCGTCCGGGACTGCGGGGTGCGCGGAGGCATCCCGCGCGGGCTGGGCCGGGCGTACGGGGACGCGGCGCAGAACGCCGGCGGTCACGTCCTGGACATGACGGGCCTGGACCGCGTCCATGTCGTCGACGCCGACGACGGGACCGTGCTGTGCGACGCGGGCGTGTCCCTGCACCGGCTGATGGAGGTGCTGCTGCCGCTCGGCTGGTTCGTCCCGGTGGTGCCCGGCACCCGCCAGGTGACGGTCGGCGGGGCGATCGGCGCCGACGTCCACGGCAGCGACCATCCGGTCGCCGGCACCTTCTCGCGGCACGTGCTGTCCTTCGAACTCCTCACCGCCGACGGCTCCGTGCACACCGTCGCACGCGGCACCCCGCTGTTCGACGCGACCACCGGCGGCCTCGGCCTGACCGGGGTGATCCTCACGGCCACGCTCCGCCTCGACCCGGTCGAGACGTCCCTGATGACCGTCGGCACCCGGCGCGCGCGTGACCTCGACGAGCTGATGTCCCACCTCGCCGACGCCGCCCGCCGGCACCGCCACGCCACCGCCCGGATCGACCTGCTCGCCCGGGGCGCGGCCACCGGCCGGGGCGTCGTCACCCACGGCGACCCCGCGCCCCTGGACGCCCTGCGCGCCGGCACCCGCGCGTGGCGCGAGCCGCTGGCCTTCCGCCCCCGCCGGCTGCCCGCGCCGCCCGCGCTGCTCCCCACGGGCCTCCTCGGCCGGACCGCCGCCGGCCTGGCCGACGAGGTCCGCCACCGCCGGGCGGCACGCGCGCGTACCGGCGAACTGCGCCCGATCGCCGCCTTCTTCCACCCCCTCGACGGGATGCCGCACTGGAACCGCGTCTACGGCCGAGGGGGCCTCGTGCACTACCAGTGCCTCGTCGGGCACGGCGAGGAGGACACCCTGCGCCGCGTCGTGCGCCGCCTCGCCGACCACCGCTGCCCGTCCTTCCCGGCCGTCCTGAAGCGGTTCGGAGACGCCGGCCCCGGCTGGCTGTCCTTCCCCGCGCCCGGCTGGAGCCTCGCCCTGGACCTCCCGGCACGCCTGCCCGGCCTCGCCGCGCTCCTCGACGCGCTGGACGAGGAGGTCGCCGCGGCCGGCGGGCGCGTCTGCCTCGCCAAGGACTCCCGGCTGCGGTCCGACCTGCTCACCGCGATGTACCCCCGCCTGGCCGACTTCCGCCGGCTGCGGGCCGACCTCGATCCCCGGGGCGTGTTCGTGTCCGATCTGTCCCGCCGTCTCGCCCTCTAGGAGCCACCCATGCCCGCCAGGAGCCACCCGTGAAGGACGCCTTCGGTCTTCCCCAGTCCCTGCTCGTCCTCGGCGGTACGTCGCAGCTCGCGCTGGCCACCGCGCGGCGGCTGATCGCCCGGCGCACCCGCACCGTCTGGCTCGCCGGGCGGCCCTCCCCCGGTCTGGAGCGGGCCGCCGAGAGCCTGCGCGCGCTCGGCGCGGACGTGCGCACCGTCGCCTTCGACGCGCTCGACCCCGAGGCCCACGAGACCGCCCTCGGCAAGGTGTTCGCCGAGGGCGACATCGACCTGGTGCTGCTCGCCTTCGGGGTGCCCGGCGACCAGGCGCGCGACGAGCGCGAGCCGTCCGGCGCCGTGCGGGTGGCGCAGACCAACTACACCGGGGCCCTCTCGGCGGGGCTGGTCGCCGCCCGGGCGCTGCAGGGGCAGGGGCACGGCTCGCTCGTCGTGCTGTCCTCGGTCGCCGGCGAGCGCCCCCGCCGCTCCGACTTCATCTACGGCTCCAGCAAGGCCGGTCTGGACGCGTTCGCGCAGGGCCTGGGCGACGCGCTGCACGGCACCGGGGTGCACGTCATGGTCGTACGGCCGGGGGTGGTGCGGACGGCGGGCGAGGGGCGGGAGGAGACGCCGTTCACGACGACGCCCGAGGCGGTCGCCGCGGCCGTCGAACTCGGCCTGCGCCGCCGCTCGGAGACGGTGTGGGTGCCGGGGGCGCTGCGGGTGGTGATGGCGGCGCTGCGGCATCTGCCGCGAGGGGTGTTCCGGCGGATTCCGCTCTAGCGGATTCCGTTTTTTGGGGGGCGGGGGCCGGCTTCACCCGGGGGTGGGTGGTGTCAGCGGGCCGGGAGGCCCTGTTCGACGCTGCCTGCCTGGGGCGGCACGGTCGCGCCGCCGAAGGTGAACTCGCGCAGCTGGCGCCATACGCCGTCGGCGCCCTGCTCGTACAGCGCGAAGCCGGTGCAGGACCAGTCGGCCTCGTAGTCGGCGAGTTCGGCGTAGGCGCGGTCCATGGCGGCGTCGTCGATGCCGTGCGCCACCGTGACGTGCGGGTGGTACGGGAACTGCAGCTCCCGGGCCACCGGTCCGGCCGGGTCGCGGACCTGCTGCTGCAGCCGGGTGCAGTCCTGGGCGCCCTCGACGACCTTCACGAACACCACCGGGGACAGCGGCCGGAAGGTGCCGGTGCCCTCCAGTCGCATCGGGAAGGGGCGGCCGGCCGCGGCGACGCGGGTGAGGTGGGCGTCGACGGCCGGCAGGGCGCTCTCGTCGACCTCCGTCGGCGGCAGCAGCGTGACGTGCGTGGGGATGCCGTGGGCCGCGGCGTCACCGAAGCCCGTGCGCAGCTGTTGGAGCAGGCTGCCGTGAGGCTCCGGGACCGCGATCGACACGCCGATCGTTACGGTCCCCACGTCGTCTCCTGTCGTCTTGTTGTCCCGGTGGGTCCGGGGCAGGGGCGGCTGTCTCGGCAGCCTCGGCTATCGACTGTACGACCGCCGCCGCCGTGGCGGGCGGGTGCGGCCGTGTGCTCTACGGCTCACCGCGCAGGGTGAGCCGTCGTACCGTTTGCGCTCAGTGCCGGGCGGGCCGGGCCGGGCCGGTCGGTGCTCGGCGGGTCAGTGCTTGGCGGGCAGGAAGCCGACCTTGTCGTACGCCTGCGCCAGCGTCTCCGCGGCCACGGCGCGGGCCTTCTCCGCGCCCTTGGCGAGGATCGAGTCCAGCGTCTCCGGGTCGTCCAGGTAGCTCTGGGTGCGCTCGCGGAACGGCGTCACGAACTCGACCATGACCTCGGCGAGGTCCGTCTTGAGGGCGCCGTAGCCCTTGCCCTCGTACTTCTCCTCCAGCTCGGCGATGCCCGCCCCGGTGAGGGTCGAGTAGATGCTGAGGAGGTTGGACACGCCCGGCTTGTTCTCCGGGTCGAAGCGGATGACGGTGTCGGTGTCGGTGACCGCGCTCTTGACCTTCTTCGCCGTCGCCTTCGGCTCGTCGAGGAGGTTGATGAGGCCCTTCGGCGTGGACGCCGACTTGCTCATCTTGATCGACGGGTCCTGGAGGTCGTAGATCTTCGCCGTCTCCTTGAGGATGTACGGCTTCGGGATCGTGAAGGTGTCGCCGAAGCGGCCGTTGAAGCGCTCGGCGAGGTCGCGGGTCAGCTCGATGTGCTGGCGCTGGTCCTCGCCCACGGGCACCTCGTGCGCCTGGTAGAGGAGGATGTCGGCGACCTGGAGGACCGGGTACGTGAACAGGCCGACGGAGGCGCGGTCGGCGCCCTGCTTGGCGGACTTGTCCTTGAACTGGGTCATACGGGAGGCCTCGCCGAAGCCGGTGAGGCAGTTCATGACCCAGGCGAGCTGGGCGTGCTCGGGGACGTGGCTCTGCACGAAGAGGGTGCAGCGGTCCGGGTCCAGGCCGGCGGCCAGCAGCTGGGCGGCGGCGAGGCGGGTGTTGGCGCGCAGGTCCTTCGGGTCCTGCGGGACCGTGATCGCGTGCAGGTCCACGACCATGTAGAAGGCGTCGTGGGACTCCTGGAGGGCCACCCACTGGCGCACGGCGCCGAGGTAGTTGCCGAGGTGGAACGAGCCGGCGGTGGGCTGGATGCCGGACAGCACGCGGGGTCGATCAGAGGCCATGCCCACCATTCTCGCAGAGGGCGGGGGGCGATCCGGAACTGGTCGGGAACAGGAGGGCACCGAATCGTCTCCCACGGTGTAACAAGGGGTGAGAGCGCGGGAGGGGGAGCGTGGGGCATGGGTGGGACACGCGCGGCACTGTGGGCGGTGGCGGCGGCCGGGGCGCTGTGCCTCGGCCCGGCGGCGGGCGCCGCGGGCGCCGTGGGCGCCGTGGGCTCCGCCGACGTGCGGGAGCCGGGCGGGCAGGCCGCCTTACCGGACCTGGCGCTGGTGACAGCGGGGAGCACGGGGCACACGAGGGCGGTACGGGCCGGGGATCCGGGCTTCGCCGGGCTGCGGCAGCTGCTGCAACCGTCGTACACGGGCACGGAGCCGGTCCCCGACGCGTGGCCGGACGGCGGCCACCCCGCGGTGCGGGTCGTCGTGCTGTGGGGCCGGACCGGCGTCGGCGGCTGGCCGCAGACGGACCGGCCGCCGGGCGGTGACGTGGCGATCGAGCGCCAGGACGCGCTGTTCCTCGCCGCGGACGGAACGCCCTGGGTGCGCTCGGACCCGTCCCCCGAGGTGGAGGACGACGACATCCGCTGGCACCGGGCGTCCCGGCGGGCGTACGACGCCGTGGAGGCGTCCGGCCTGCTCGGCCCGCCCCCGGCGGCCGACGACGGCTCCGCGACGACCGGCGCCTGGTGGGCCCTGCCGGGCCTGGCGGTGGGCGTGGCTGTGGGCGCGGGCGGCACGGCCCTCATGCGCCGGGTGTCCGTCGCGCCCCCGCGCGAGGAAGGGCCGCGGCACCAGCTGATCGACCTGTGAGGCGGCGCCCCGCCCCCGGGGTGCCCCAGGCATCACGCCTGGCCCGGGGGGAACCCGGGCACCTGGGTGGCCGAGGCGTCGGCCGCCGCATCTGAGCGTTCCTCCGGTGATTCCCCCGGCGATCCCCGGTGATTCCCCGGCGATCCCCGGCGATTCCTCCAGTGACGGGAGGCGGGCATGACGACGGGCGCGGGCGGTTCCCACGAAGCGGTTGCCAAGGCCCTCGACGCCCTCGACACGGGCGCCTTTCTGGCGGACGAGCAGGGCGCGATCATCGCCGTCAACGCGCGCGGCGCACAGCTCCTCGCCCGGACCGCCGCGGGCCTGGTCGGTCAGGACGCCCATGACCTGCTGCACCGCAACAGCTGCGGCGAGCCCGTGCCGAGAGCGCAGTGCCGGATCCGGCAGAGCATCCTCGGCAGACACACCGACCAGGGCCACGACGAGTGGTTCGAGCGCGGCGACGGCACGCTGCTGCCGGTGGCGTGGATGGCCACACCCTGCGACATCGGTCTGCGCCCGCCGGTCACCCTCGTCCTCTTCCACTCCGTGGGGCACTCCGGCCGTCCGTCCCAGCGGCCCCCGGCCAGCGGCCGGCTCACCGAGCTGGAACGGCTCACGCTGCTCGCCGAGACGACCACCCTGCTGACCTCCACCCTGGACATCCAGGAGGCGCTGCGCCGCCTGATCCACCTGGTGGTGCCACGGCTGGCCGACTGGGCCGTCATCGACCTGATCGGCGTGCGGGACGAGGTGTCGCGGTTCGCCGTCGCCCATGCCGAGGGAGGCACCGTGGTCTTCCGGGAGGACCTGCAAGGGCCCATGCCGCCCGTACCGCAGGCGTCCCGGATGCCGCTGTCCCGCGCGCTGCGCGGCGTCGCGTCCTCCTTCGCCGGCCCCGAGACCTACCAGGGGCCGCCCGACTCCGGGATCGCGGTGGAGCAGCGGCGGCTGTTCGAGGCGACCGGCATGCACTCGGCGATCGTGGTCCCGCTGCGCAGCCTGCACGGGGTACTGGGTGCCCTCACCCTCGGCCGCGCCGACCAGCCCGAGCGGTTCGCGACGGCCGACACCACACTGCTGGAGGACATCGCCCGCCGCGCCAGCCTCGCCCTGGAGAACGCCCGCCTCTACCAGCGGCAGCGCAAGGTCGCCGAGACCATGCAGCGCCATCTCCTGCCGAAGCTCCCCCGCACGCCGGGCAAGACGATGACCGCCCGCTACCTGCCCGCGCCGGTCGGCTCCGAGGTCGGTGGCGACTGGTACGACGCGTTCACCTTGAAGGACGGTGCCATCGCTCTCGCGATCGGCGACGTGGTGGGGCACGACCTGGACGCGGCGGCGGGCATGTCGCAGCTGCGCAACATGCTGCGCGCGTACGCCCTGTCCCAGCGGCGGCCGCCGAGCAAGATCGTGGAGTGGCTGGACCAGGCGACCCGGGACATCGCGGAGGTGTCGATGGCCACGCTGGTCTTCGCCCGCATGATCCGCACCGACGCCGGCCTGTGCGAGCTGTCCTGGACCAACGCCGGTCACCCGCCGCCGCTGGTGATCAGCAGCGACGGCGTGGCCCGCTTTCTGACCGACGGCCACGGCGTGCTGCTGGGCGTCGCGCCCGAGCAGCCCCGCCCCGACGCGACGGTGGAGCTGCCGCCGGGAGCGACGCTCGTGCTGTACACCGACGGCCTGATCGAGTCGCCCGGCCACTCCCTGGACGAGGGCCTGGAGCGGCTGCGCCGGCATGCCGCGTCCCTCGCCCACCGGCCGCTGGAGTCCTTCACGGACGAGCTGCTGGCCCGGTCCCGCCCCCGGGACAACGACGACGACGTGGCCCTGCTCGCGGTACGCAACGCCCCCGAAACGAGCACATTCCTCGGCTGAGCCGCGCCGGGCCCGGACGGCGTGCGCCGCGGCCGGCCCCCGGGAGCGGGAGCCGGCCGCGGCGAACGGATCGGCCGGGATCAGCCGAGGTCGATCTCCGGGTACAGCGGGAAGCCCGCGACCAGGTCCGTGGCCCGGCGGGAGATCTCGTCGGAGATCTTCGCGTCGAGGACGTGGGCCGCCTTGGACGGGGCGCCGGACTTGGTCGTGCCGGGCTCGGTGGCCGTCAGGACGCGGTCGATCAGGCCCGCGACCTCGTCCATCTCGGCGGTGCCGAGGCCGCGCGTGGTCAGCGCGGGGGTGCCGATGCGGATGCCGGAGGTGTACCAGGCGCCGTTCGGGTCGGCCGGGATGGCGTTGCGGTTGGTGACGATGCCCGAGTCGAGCAGGGCCTGCTCGGCCTGGCGGCCGGTGAGGCCGTAGGAGGTGGCGACGTCGATCAGGTTGAGGTGGTTGTCGGTGCCGCCGGTGACCAGCGTGGCGCCGCGCCGCATCAGGCCCTCGGCGAGCGCGCGGGAGTTGTCGACGATGCGCTGGGCGTAGTCCTGGAAGGCCGGCTGCCGGGCCTCGGCGAGGGCCACCGCCTTGGCCGCCATGACGTGCGGGAGCGGGCCGCCGAGGACCATCGGGCAGCCGCGGTCGACCTGGTCCTTGAGGGAGTCGTCGCACAGCACCATGCCGCCGCGCGGGCCGCGCAGGGACTTGTGGGTGGTGGTCGTGACGATCTGGGCGTGCGGGACCGGGTCGAAGTCGCCGGTGAGGACCTTGCCGGCGACCAGGCCCGCGAAGTGGGCCATGTCGACCATCAGGGTCGCGCCGACCTCGTCGGCGATCTCGCGCATGATCCGGAAGTTCACCAGCCGGGGGTACGCCGAGTAGCCGGCGACGATGATCAGCGGCTTGAACTCGCGGGCCTGGGCGCGCAGGGCCTCGTAGTCGATCAGGCCGGTGGCCGGGTCGGTGCCGTAGGAGCGCTGGTCGAACATCTTGCCGGAGATGTTCGGGCGGAAGCCGTGGGTGAGGTGGCCGCCGGCGTCCAGGGACATGCCGAGCATGCGCTGGTTGCCGAAGGCCTGGCGCAGCTCGGCCCAGTCGGCGTCGGTGAGGTCGTTGACCTGGCGGACGCCGGTCTTCTCCAGGAAGGGCGCCTCTACGCGGTCGGCGAGGACGGCCCAGAAGGCGACCAGGTTGGCGTCGATGCCGGAGTGCGGCTGGACGTAGGCGTGCCGGGCGCCGAAGAGTTCGCGGGCGTGCTCGGCGGCGAGGGACTCGACGGTGTCGACGTTGCGGCAGCCGGCGTAGAAGCGGCGGCCGACGGTGCCCTCGGCGTACTTGTCGCTGAACCAGTTGCCCATGGCCAGCAGGGTGCCGGGGAGGCGTAGTTCTCGGAGGCGATCAGCTTGAGCATCTCGCGCTGGTCGGCGACCTCCTGGCGGATGGCGTCGGCGACCCGCGGCTCGACGGCGCGGATCACGTCGAGGGCGGCGCGGTAGGCGGTGGACTCGGTGGAGAGGGGACCGTTGTCGGCCATCGGGGACCTCCGGACGTGGTGGGTACGGCGTTCACGGTTCGGCCCAGGCGCACGGCACAGCTTTCGCGGGGGCCGCTCCCCGATGGTCCATCCCATCCAGGGGTCCTGCCGTCAGGACCCAGCGCGCCAGTCACGGCCCGCTGATCAGCCTACCCGGCGACGGCGCCCGGGCGGTCCCCGGTCCAGGATGCGGGCGGCGGGGGCGTGGTGGCCGACGGCTCGTTCTGCACCGCTCGTCGGCCTCGGCGGGCGGCCGCTGGCCTAGCATGCGTCGGATGACGAGCAGCCCGACCGTCCGTCGTACGGCCGTGGACGCGGCGCTGGCCGTCGGCGTGGCCGTGACCGCCTGTGTGGCGGGCCGCCAGTACCATCCGGCGGGCTGGGCGCCCTTCGACGCGCGGGCGTATCTCCTCGCCTGCCTCGCCGCGGCCCCGCTGAGCGCGCGGCGGCTGGCACCGGTGTGGACACTGCTGGCCAGCAACGCGGCCTACGCCGTCTACCTGGCCCTCGGCTACCAGCCCACCGTCGGCTGGTGGACCCCGGCCATCGCCCTGCTCAGCCTGGCCGCGCAGCGCCCCCTGCGGCAGGCCGTGCCGGGCACGCTGGTGACGGCGGCCGGCATCCTCTACAGCGGTCTCGCGGCGCACCTCGCGTTCTCCCTCGCCCTCGCGCAGGCCCTGCTGGTTCCGCCGGTGGCCCTCTATCTGGGGCACACCCAGCGCCGGCTGGCGCAGCGCGGCGAGGAACTGAAGCGGCTCGCCGCGAAACTGGCCCGGGAGCAGGAGGAGCGCGCCCGGCGTGCCGTGCTGGACGAGCGGCTGCACATCGCCCGGGAACTGCACGACGTCGTCGCCCACCACATGTCCGTCATCACCCTGCAGGCGGGACTGGCCGGATACGTCTTCGACAACGACCCGCCGACCGCCCGCCAGGCCCTGGCCACGATCGGCACGGCGGGCCGCGAGGCGCTCGACGACCTGCGCCGGATGCTGACGGTGCTGCGCGCCGAGCCCGATGAACCGGGGGCGGACGCGAAGGAGCCCGGCGCGACCGGGCCGGCCCCGGAGGACTACGGCGCACTCGGCCCGGCCCCGGAGGACCCCGGCCCACCTGGCCCGGCCCCGGAGGACCCCGGCGCGACCGGTGGCGGCGGTGGTTCCCTCGTCCCGGCCCAGGCCGGCTCCCTTCCCCGGCTGGAGCGGGTCGGTGAGCTCGCCCGGCGTATGTCCACCGCCGGCATGACCGTGGACGTGGTCACCGAGGGCACGCCCCGGCGGCTGCCGCCCGGGCTGGAACTGTGCGCCTACCGGGTGGTGCAGGAGGCCCTGACCAACGCGGCCAAGCACACCGTGGCCGCCCGGGTCGGCGTCCGGCTGGCGTATCTGCCCGAGCGGCTGGACATCGTCGTACGGGACGACGGCGGACGGGGAAAACCGGCCGATCCGGCCACGGGCTCCGGCCACGGCTTGATCGGCATGCAGGAACGCGTGCGGATCTGCGGCGGCAGGCTGTCCGCGGGAGCGCTGCCCGAGGGCGGGTTCGAGGTCCGGCTCACCCTGCCGACCGGCGCCGCGCTGTCGGCGGGGTAGCGCGGGCTCCGGGTCAGAGGATCACGTGGGGCAGGAAGCGGGCGTACTCGTCGGTGATCAGGCCGGCCGACTCGCGGATGCCGAGGCCGGCCGCCTCGCCCTCGACGACCCAGGTGCCGAGCACGACGTGGTTGCCGTCGAAGGCGGGCAGCGGGGCGAGCTGCTGGTAGCAGCAGGGCTCGTCGCGCGGGACGGGCGCGCTGCCCGGCTCGTGGACCGTGACGCCGTCGCCCTCGCGGCCCAGCAGCGGCTTGGCGACCCAGCCGGGTCCGGCGGCCAGCTCGCGCGGACCGTCCAGGTAGGCCGGGAGCAGGTTGGGGTGGCCGGGGTAGAGCTCCCACAGGATCGCCAGCAGCGCCTTGTTGCTCAGCAGCATCTTCCAGGCGGGCTCGATCCACAGGGTGGAGCCGGTGCCGCCGCCGTTGTCGAGGGTGTCCAGGACGTGGCCGGCGAAGCGGTCCGTGGTGAGCCACTCCCAGGGGTAGAGCTTGAAGCAGCTGCGGATGAAGCGGAGCTGGTTGTCGACGAAGCGGCCGGACAGCGGGTCGAAGCCGATCTCCTCCATGGAGATCCAGTCGGTGTCCAGGCCGGCCTGCTCGGCGGTCTCCTTAAGGTAGGCGACCGTCATCAGGTCCTCGCCGAGTTCGTCGGCGGAGGAGTGCGCGAAGTACAGGGGGCTGCCGGGCGGCAGCAGCCCGGCCTGCTTGCGCCAGGCCTCGACGAGGCGTTCGTGCAGGGAGTTCCACTGGTCGGCGCCGGGGAAGCGGTCCTGCATCCAGAACCACTGCGGGGACGCGGCCTCCACCAGGGAGGTCGGCGTGTCGGCGTTGTACTCCAGCAGCTTGGCGGGCCCCGTGCCGTCGTAGCGCAGGTCGAACCGGCCGTAGACGGAAGGGAGTTCGGCGCGGCGGTGCCAGGCCTCGGTGACCGCCTGCGCGAGGCGCGGCTCGGTGATGCCGAGGTCGGCGAGGCGGTCTTCGCGGACGATGTGGTCGGCGGCGGCCAGGCACATGCGGTGGAGTTCCTCGACGGTCTCCTCCAGCGCCTCGACCTCCTCCAGGGAGAAGACGTAGTAGGCGCTCTCGTCCCAGTAGGGGCGCAGGGAGTCGTCGGGGTAGCGGGTGAGCGGGTAAATCAGGCCCTGAGCCTCGACGGTCTGCTGCCAGCCGGGGCGGGGTGCGAGGGTACGGCGTTCCATGGCGTCGTCGTCCGCTCAGCCGCCGCCGCTGCCGTGGCCGCCGCCGAAGCCGCCGCGGTCGACGCCGCCGCCGTGGCTGCCGCCGCCGGAACCGCCGCCTCCCTTGCGGGGCTTGGTGAAGGAGCCGCCGTCGACCCAGCCGCCCTTCTTCTTGCCGCCGTAGTACCAGGAGCCGTTGACGGAGGTCTTGGCGGACTTGCAGTTCTTGTCCGAGACGACCTTGTAGCCCTTGGTGAGGTTGTAGCTGTCGCGGTCCACGCAGCGCTTGTCCGGGTCCGAGGAGCAGGCGGTCAGGGCGGCGGCGAGCAGTCCCATCCCGCCGAGGACCACCGTGCCGGAGCGCAGTTGTCGCCGTGCGTCGGCCATGTCGTTCCCCCGTTGGTGCGGTTGTTCCCCGTCGAAGGGGTGTCCGGTTTCCGGTTGTCAGCCTAGAGATCGGTGCGAGCGGCCGTACAGACGCCCCCGTCGCCCGCCCCTGACCTAGAGTCGCTTCGTGCTCTTTGGAATGGTGTGCGCCCTTGGTGCCGCGGTCTGCTTCGGTACGGCGACGGTGCTCCAGGCGATGGCGGCGCGCGCGGCCGCCGCCCACGGCCCGGGCGGCGACGCGGCGCTGCTGCTGCGGGCCCTGCGGCAGTGGCGGTATCTCGCCGGGCTCGCACTGGACGGGCTCGGCTTCCTGCTGCAGATCGCCGCGCTGCGCTCGATCCCGATCTACGCGGTCGGCGCGGCCCTCGCCGCGTCGCTGGCGGTGACGGCGGTGGCCGCGTCCCGGCTGCTGCGGACCCGGCTGAGCGGGGTGGAGTGGGCCGCGGTGGGCGTGGTGTGCGCCGGCCTGGCGATGCTGGGGCTGGCCTCGGGCACGGAGGGCGAGAGCAGCGGGCCCGCGGGGCTGGACTGGTGGATGCTCGCCACGGCCGGGGCGGTGCTGCTGCTGGGCGCGGTGGGCGGGAGGCTGCCCGAGCGGGCGCGGGCGCTGGTGCTGGGGCTCGGCGCGGGCTTCGGTTTCGGGGTGGTGGAGGTGGCGGTCCGGCTGATCGACTCCCTCGACCCCTACGACCTGCTGCGGGACCCGGCGGCGTACGCGCTGCTGCTCGGCGGTGGCGCCGCGTTCCTGCTGCTGACGTCCGCGTTGCAGCGGGGTTCGGTGACCACGAGCACCGCCGGCATGGTGATCGGGGAGACGGTCGGCCCGGCCCTGATCGGCGTCGTCTGGCTGGGCGACCGCACCCGGGAGGGGCTGGCCTGGCTGGCCGTGCTGGGCTTCGCGGTGGCGGTGGCCGGTGCGCTGGCCCTGGCCCGCTTCGGGGAGGCGCCTCAGGCCGTCCCGGAGGAGGCCTGACGGCGCACCGGGAGTGCCGGTGCGCCGTCGAGGGGTGAGACGGGGTCAGGGCAGGAGGGTCGTCGAGCGCAGGGCGTGGTGGTCGGAGCCCCAGGTGCCGGCGGAGACCGCGCAGGCGGTGTGTCCGGCGCCGAAGATGTAGTCGATCTTCGAGTTGCCCGTGGTGTTCTGGCCGTCCCGGGCGCTGCCGGCGTCCTGCAGCTGGGCGCACTCGCGGTAGTCGTCGTACACCGGGGTGAGGACCTGGCTGCCGTCCCAGCCGCGGGCCGGCGGGTTGACGTTCAGGTCGCCGCCGAACACCACGCGGTACCCGGCGGTGCGGGCCCGGGCCTCGTCGCCGGTCAGCTCGTCGCGCTGGTAGCCGTGGTAGGACCAGTCGGGGTCGTCCCAGCCGGTGCCGCCCGTGCTGAAGTGGGCGCCGCAGTACATCACGGCCTTGGAGGTGACGGCCGCGCACAGGGCGGCGCGCTGTTCGGCGCCGGCCGGGGACTTCAGGATGTGCGCGCGGTACCAGGTGTTCTCGTCCGGCACCGCGACGCTGACGCCGTAGGCGCCGCGGTCGCCGTAGCCGGTGGCGTCGGCGCATTCCTTCTGCGCGAGCACGGCGGCTCCGCCGGCGGTGGTGACGTTGTAGTAGATGGGCGCGAACCGGACGTCCCAGCCGGTGCCGGTGCGGTTCTCCAGGGCCGTCTCGATGGACGGGGCGAACTTCTCGCAGGACTCTTCGAGGAAGAGGGCGTCGGGCGTGTAGCCGGGGCCGGCGTCGTCGAGCTGGCCGATGACCTGGCCGGCCATGTGGTCGGGCGTGGAGAGGTAGTTGGCGCAGCCGTTGTTGGCGTCGCCGCACAGATTCCAGGTCATGACGTTCGCGGAGGCCGGCGAGGGCGCGGCGGGGGCCGGCGGGGTGCCCCACTGTGCCGTGTCGTCGCCGACGGCCCCGACGTGGTTGTTGTCATCGGTGACGGCGACCAGCCGGAACTTCTCCCAGGAGCCGACCGAGGCCGAGGCCGTCCGGGCGCGCAGCACCCCGTAGTCGGGGTCGGTGGGGGCGTAGCCGAGTTCGGCGGCGACGTACAACTTGGCGACCTCGGAGTACAGCTTGTAGTAGGCGCCGTACTGGTCGCTTCCGGCGTACGTCAGCTGCAGCTCCTCCCAGGAGCCGATGTGGTCGCCCTGGGCGCGGAGTTTGTCGGTGTTGTTGCGGTCGGTGCTGACGAACAGCCCGTTGCCCTCGTTGCGCAGGCTGATGTGCGCGCCCTTGTCGTCGGTGTGCAGCGTGAACCGCTCCCAGGAGCCGACGGTGGCCGAGCGGGCCCGCAGCTTGGCGTACTCGCCGCCGGTGCTGCTGAGCTGGGCGGAGACGAACTTGTCGTTGCCCACGCTCTTCAGGGCCCACTTCTGCCCCGCGGACTTGGCGAGCGCCGGCGGATCGGCGGCGGCACTCGCCGGCGCGGACCACTGCAGCTGGGTCCAGATGGTCAGGCTGAACAGCACTGCCAGCACTGCCCCGAGTCTTCGCATGAACGTCCCTCTTGAATGAAGTCGGCATACTCGCGCCGGTGTTCGACACGCGAGGCGGAGACAGTACCGGACGGAACGATCACGCACCGGGCGGCGGGGCATGGGCGCCGCACGTACTCCAGGACCTCGTGCAGCAGCGCGGCGGTCACCCCCTCCCCCGTCACCTTCTCTCGGCGGTCCAAGACGACGACATCCCACCCGTCGTCATGCATGACGAAGGACACGACCGGCCTGAACAGAATTGAGCCCGGTACCTCACGGCATGGCCCGGCACAGCGCTTCCAGGGTGCGGGGCCAGGCGTGGTCCGATGGGGTGCCGTAGCCGACGACCAGGGCGTCGACGGGGTCGGCCGTGGAGTTCGGGTGGCGGTAGAAGCTCAGGCCCGTGACGGCCAGGCCCTGCCAGGCCGCGGCCTGGACCACCGCCTGCTCGGTGCCCGGCGGCAGCCGCAGCACCGCGTGCAGGCCGGCCGCGATGCCCGTGACGTGGACGTGCGGTGCCCGGGCGGCCAGCGCGGCGACCAGGGCGTCACGGCGACGCCGGTAGCGCAGCCGGGCGGCGCGCACATGACGGTCGTAGGCGCCGCTGGTGAGGAACTCGGCCAGGGTCAGCTGGTCGAGGACGCCGACGGGGCGGGCGCCGCCGTACTCCAGGGCCTCCGGGAGCAGTGACTCGGGCAGCACCACCCAGCCCAGGCGCAGTCCGGGCGCGAGGGACTTGCTGGCGGTGCCCAGGTAGACGACGTGGTCGGGGTCGAGGTCCTGGAGCGCGCCGACGGGCTGGCGGTCGTAGCGGAACTCGCCGTCGTAGTCGTCCTCCAGGATCAGCCCGCCGGTGCGCCGCGCCCACTCCACGGCGGCGGCCCGGCGCTCGGGCGGCAGCGCGCCGCCGAGCGGGAACTGGTGGGTGGGGTTCAGCAGCACCGCGCCGGCCCGGCCGAGCGCGTCGATGCGGGGGCCGGCGTCGTCGTGCGGCAGCGGGCTGGTGGCCAGGCCGGTGCGGTGCACCAGGTCCCAGTGGACGTCGAGGCCGTACGACTCGACGGCGAGGGTGCGTCGGCCTCGGCCGTGGAGGACCTCGGCGAGCAGTTTCAGGCCGTGCGCGAAGCCGTTGCAGACGACGATGCGGTCGGGGTCGGTGCGCACCCCGCGGGCGCGGGCCAGATAGCCGGCGAGCGCGGTGCGCAGTTCGATGCGGCCGCGCGGGTCGCCGTAGCCGAGGACGTCGTCCGGGGCGGCGGCCAGGGCGCGGCGGGCCGCCTTGAGCCACTCGGCGCGCGGGAAGGTGGTGAGGTCGGGGACGCCCGGCATGAGGCTGTGGACCGGGCGGCCGGGCTCGCGCGGCGGCGGCGCCGGGCGCTGCGGCGGCCGTGCCACCGCGCCGTCGGCGACCCGGGTGCCGGAGCCCTGCCGGGCGGTGAGCCAGCCCTCGGCGACCAGGTCGGCGTAGGCGTCGGCGACGGTGTTGCGGGCGATCCCGAGGTCGGCGGCCAGCGAGCGGGAGGACGGCAGCCGGGTGCCGGGGGCGAGGCGTCCGCCGCGCACCGCCTCGCGCAGCGCGTCCGTCAGCCCGCGGCGCACGCCCGGACCGGACGGTTCCAGGTGCAGGTCGATGCCGAAAGTGGCCCAGGGTTTCGCCATGGGAATGGACCATACCCCTGGGCTGCTTCGCCCCTAGAGTCAAGGGCATGACCTCAGAGAACGTCGCTTACGCCCCCGAGACCCCGGCCCGCCTGGACTGGTCGCAGCACGCGCCCGAGGTGTACAAGGCGATGGTCCGCCTCGACGTGGCCGCCCGGAAGGGCCTCGACCCGAAGCTGGCCGAGCTGGTGAAGATCCGCGTCTCGCAGCTCAACCACTGCGCCTTCTGCCTCGACATGCACACCAAGGACGCCCTCGCCGCCGGGGAGAGCGTGGAGCGGATCATCCAGCTCAGCGCCTGGGAGGAGTCCCGGCACTTCTACACCGAGAAGGAGCTGGCGGCGCTGGAGCTGACCGATGCGGTGACCGTCCTGACCGACGGTTTCGTGCCGGACGAGGTGTACGAGCGGGCCGCCAAGGAGTTCGAGGAGGCGGAGCTGGCGCAGCTGATCGCCTCGATCACGGTGATCAACGCGTGGAACCGGTTCGGCGTGACCTGCCGGATGACCCCGGGCCACTACACCCCGGGACAGTACAAGTGACGGCGCGCACCACCCTGCTGGACGCGGGGGTGCGCGAGGCGATGCAGCGGCTGAGCGCCGCCGCCAAGCAGGGGCTCGGCGACCCCGCGCTCGCCGAGCTGGTCATGATCCGCGCCTCGCAGATCAACCAGTGCGCGTTCTGCCTCGACATGCATCTGACGATCGCCCGCAAGAACGGCGAGTCGGACGAGCGCATCCAGCTGCTGAACGCCTGGCGGGAGGCCGGCGACCGCTACAGCGCCCGCGAGCGGGCGGCGCTGGAGCTGACGGAGGCGGTCACCGTCCTCACCGACGGTTTCGTGCCGGACGCCGTGTACGAGGGTGCCGCCGCGCACTTCGACGAGCGTGAACTGGCCCATCTCATCGGCCTGATCACGGTCATCAACAGCTGGAACCGGCTGATGGTCAGCCGCCGTGTCCCGCCGGGAGGCCCCGCATGGTGACCAAGGCCGAGACGTTCCGCGCCCTGCACCTGCGCCGCTCCCCCGGCGACCCGCTGGTGCTGCCGGGCCCGTGGGACGCGGCCAGTGCCCGCGTCTTCGCCGACGCCGGCTTTCCCGCGCTCGCCACCCCGAGCGCCGGGGTGGCCGCCTCCCTCGGGTACGCCGACGGACAGACCCCGGCCGACGAGATGTTCGCGGCCGTCGCCCGGATCGCGCGGGCCGTGGACGTACCGGTGTCGGCGGACGTCGAGGGCGGTTACGGGCTCGCCCCGAAGGAGCTGGTGGAACGGCTGCTGGAGGCGGGCGCCGTGGGCTGCAACCTGGAGGACTCCACGGACGGCCGGCTCAAGGACCCGCACGAGCACGCCGAGTTCCTCGCCGAGGTGCGGGCCGCCGCCGGGGACCGGCTCTTCCTCAACGCCCGCATCGACACCTTCGTGCGCGGCGACGGCGACCCCGAACGGGCCATCGAGCGGGCCGCGGCGTACGTGGCGGCCGGTGCCGACTGCGTGTACCCGATCCTCGCCCCCGTCGGCGTGCTGCCGCTGCTGCGGGCCGGGATCGAGGGGCCGCTCAACATGCTCGCCAAGGCCGGCGAAGGCCCCACGCCCGCCGAGCTGGGCGAGCGCGGGGCCACCCGGATCACCTTCGGGCCGGGGCTGCAGCGCCGGGCCACAAAGGCCCTTGAGGAGATCGCCAAGGCGATCTGACGGTCAGGACAGCCACGCCTTCCAGGTGGACTCGTGGCTGTCCACCCACTTCTTCGCCGCCTGCTCCGGGGTGAGCTTCTGCTCGGCGATCATCAGGGAGACCTCGTTCTGGTCCTCCGTCGTCCAGCGGAACTTCTTCAGGAAGGCCGCCGCCTTGCCGCCGCGCTGCGCGAAACCGGTGTTGAGGTACTTCTGCAGCGGGGTGTGCGGGTAGGCGCAGGCGACCTTCGCCGCGTCCGCGTCGCAGCCGTCCTTGTACGGCGGCAGCTTCACCTCGGTCATCGGCACCTTCTCGAACAGCCACTGGGGTGCGTACCAGTAGGTCAGGAAGGGCTTCTTCTCCTTGGCGAACTGCTTGATCTGGGTGATCTGCGCCGCCTCGGAGCCGGCGAACACGACCTGGTAGTCCAGCTTCAGGTTGTTCACCAGCGCCTTGTCGTTGGTGACGTAGGACGGGGAGCCGTCCATCAGCTGGCCCTTGCCGCCGCTCTCGGCGGTGCGGAACAGCGAGGCGTACTTGTTCAGGTTGCGCCAGTCGGTGATGTCCGGGTGCTGCTTGGCGAGGTACGTCGGCACGAACCAGCCGATGTGGCCGGTGACGCCGAGTCCGCCGCCCGCGGTGATGGTGTGCTTGTCGTCGACGTACCGCTTCTCCTGGTCGGGGTGGCCCCAGTCCTCCAGGATCGCGTCGACCCGGCCCTGGCTGAGCGCGTCCCAGGCGGGCACCTCGTCGACCTGGACGGTGTCGACGCGGTAGCCGAGCTTGTGCTCCAGCAGGTACTGGGCGACGGCCACGTTGGACTGCGCGCCCACCCAGGACTGCACGGACAGGGTGACGGTCTTCGCGCCCCGGGCGTTCGCGAACGGCGACGCCTGCTTGGTCATGTCGGCGGCGCCGCAGCCCGTGAGGAGCAGCAGCGAGCCGGCCGCCGCTACGGCGGCTGCGTTGCGGATACGCATGTCAGGCTCCCTTCCCCGCGCGGCGGGCGGTCGGCTGGGTCACCCGGTCGAGCATCAGGCCCAGGCAGACGATCGCCAGGCCGGCGACCAGGCCGGTGGCGAGGTCGCCCTGGGCGAGCCCGAAGACGACGCTGTAGCCGAGGGCGCCGCTGCCGACCAGGCCGCCGATGATGACGACGGCGAGGACGAGCACCACGCCCTGGTTGAGCGCGAGCAGCAACGCGGGCCGGGCGAGCGGCAGCTGCACCTGGCGCAGCTGCTGGCCCGGGGTCGCGCCGAGCGAGCGGGCCGACTCCAGCGCGGCCGGGTCGACCTGGCGCAGGCCCTGCGTGGTGATGCGGACGACGGCCGGCAGCGCGTAGACGACGGCGGCGGCGACGGCCGGGGCGCGGCCGACGCCGAACAGGGCGACGACCGGGATCAGGTACACGAACTGCGGCATCGTCTGGAAGACGTCCAGCACCGGGCGCAGCAGCTTCTCGAAGCGGTCGCTGCGGGCGGCGGCGATGCCGGTGGCGAAGCCGACGACGAGAGTGACCGCTACGGCCGCCAGCACCTGCGACAGCGTGTCCATCGACGGCTTCCACACGCCGAGCACGCCGATCGCGGCCATGGCGAGGGTCGCGGTGAGCGCGGTGCGCCAGGTGCCGATCAGCCAGGCCAGCGCGGCGACGATCAGCAGCACCGACCACCACGGCAGCCACAGCAGCGTGGCGCGGACCGGGTCGAGCACCCAGGTGGTGAAGTGCCCGGCCCACTCGGCGGTGCCGCCGACCACGGGCACGCCGGAGTACAGGTGGGAGGTCATCCAGTCGACGACCCGGTTGACCGGCTCGGCGATGGACACCGTCCAGCCCGACGGCCACTCCAGGCCGCCGGCCGCGCGGCCCGCGAGGGCGACGGCGACCACGGCGGCGAGCGCGCCCACGGCGAGGGAGCGCCGCAGCTTCGGCACGCCCGCGCCGGCCGCGCCGGTCACCCGGTCCAGGACGACGGCGAGCAGCACGATCGGGATGCCGGCCGCGAGCGCGGCGCCCACGTCGACGGAGGCGAGCGCCTGGTAGACGCGGTCGCCGAGGCCGCCGGCGCCGATCACGGAGGCGATGACGGCCATGGACAGCGCCATCATGATCGTCTGGTTGAGGCCGAGCAGGAGTTCCTTGCGGGCCAGCGGGATGCGCGCGGTCAGCAGCCGCTGCCGGGCACTCGCGCCGAGCGAGTCGACCGCCTCCAGCACCTCCTTGTCCGCGCCGCGCAGACCGAGCGCGGTCAGCCGGGCCATGGGCGGGGCGGCGTAGACGACGGTGGCGAGGACGGCCGCGGGGACGCCGATGCCGAAGACCAGCACGACGGGGAGCAGGTAGGCGAACGCGGGCAGCACCTGCATGGTGTCCAGCACCGGGCGCAGCGCCCGGTCCAGGCGGTCCGACAGCCCGGCGGCCAGGCCGAGCGCCGCTCCGACCAGTACGGACGCGACGACGGCCACGACCATCAGGGCGAGCGTCTGCATGGTCGGCACCCACATGCCGAGCAGGCCGCAGGCGAGGAACGCGGCGGCGGTGCCCAGGGCGAGCCGGACTCCGGCGGCCCGCCAGGCGACGAGTGCGCCGAGCGCGGTGACGCCGGCCCAGCCGAGGGCGAGGAGCAGCAGGTAGACGGCGCGTACGGAGACGACGACGGCGTTGCTGATGTGGCCGAAGAAGTACAGGAACAGGGGGTGGCTGTCGCGGTGGTCGATGATCCAGTCGCTGGTGCTGGTGAGCGGCTGGGTGAGGTCGACGGTGAGCGCGCTCGGCCAGGTGGTGCCGGGCCAGTGGCTCGCCGCCAGGGGTACGAGGACGGCGGCGAGGGCGGCCAGGACGGCCAGCTTGCGGGTGGCCGGGTGCTTGAGCAGGGCCGGGGTGGTCTTGGAGGGCGTCGCGGTGAGCGTGGCCATCAGGCGCCCTCCGCCTCGGCGGCCGGGGGCGGGGACGCTTGCCGGCGCTCGCCGGGTGCCGCAGCGCCCACCCTTCCCCAAGCACCTCCGACAGGCTCCGGTGCAGGGGGGACCGCCACCGCCCCAGCGGCACGACTGCCCGCTGCTGGGGAGGGATCGGCGGCGGTGTCCGCTGCTGCCGCGGCATCGGTGGCGGGCGGTGCCGTCGCAGCGGCGCTGCTGCCCGCTGCTACGGGGGAATCGGTGCCTGCGACCACGTTGAGGAGGGTGTCCGCGTCCACGACGCCCACGCAGCGGCCCTCGTCCACCACCCGGGCCGGTTCGCCTGCGCGGGCCACCGCCTCGATCGCCTCCGAGACCGTGGCGTCCGGGCGGACGGCCGGGCCGGTGCCGGCCTCCTCGGCGGACGCCGGGCGCATGGCCCTGCGGACCGTCACGACCTGCTCGCGCGGGACGTCGCGGACGAACTCGCGGACGTAGTCGTCGGCCGGGGCGGAGACGATCTCCTCGGGCGTGCCGAGCTGGACGACCCGGCCGTCGCGCATCAGGGCGATGCGGTCGCCGAGCTTGAGGGCCTCGCTGAGGTCGTGCGTGATGAAGACCATCGTGCGGCCCTCCTCGCGGTGCAGCCGCACGACCTCCTCCTGCATGTCGCGCCGGATCAGCGGGTCGAGCGCGCTGAACGGCTCGTCGAAGAGCAGGACTTCGGGGTCGACCGCCAGGGCCCGGGCGAGGCCCACGCGCTGGCGCTGGCCGCCGGACAGCTGGCCGGGGCGGCGGTGCTCCATGCCCTCCAGGCCGACCTTGGCGACGACCTCGGCGGCCCGCTCGCGCCGCTCGGACCTGCCGAGGCCCTGGATCTCCAGGCCGTAGGCCACGTTGTCGAGGACGGTGCGGTGCGGGAGCAGGCCGAAGTGCTGGAAGACCATCGCGGCGCGGTGCCGGCGCAGTTCGCGCAGCCGGGAGCGGTCCATGGCGCGCACGTCCTCGCCGTCGATGGCGATGGTCCCGGCGGTGGGCTCGATGAGCCGCGTCAGGCACCGCACCAGGGTGGACTTGCCGGAGCCGGACAGGCCCATGACGACGAAGACCTCGCCCTTGCGGACGTCGAAGGACACGTCCCGCACGGCGGCGGTGCAGCCGGTGCGGGCGCGCAGCTCGGCGGCGTCCAGCGCGGCCAGCTCCGGGTCGGCCGGGACGCGGTCGGCCTTGGGGCCGAAGACCTTCCACAGGCCGTCGACGGAGAAGACCGGCGCGTCGGTGGTGGGCGGCTTACGGGTGGGGACGGTGAGAGTCATCGGGCGTCACCTCCGATCAGGTCGACGGCCTTCTCCCCGACCATGAGCACCCCGATCATCGGGTTGACGGCGGTCATGGTCGGGAAGACGGACGCGTCGGCGATGCGAATGCCGTCCAGGCCGCGGATGCGCAGCTCCGGGTCCACGACGGCGAGTTCGTCGTCGGCGGCGCCCATCTTGCAGGTGCCGGCCGGGTGGTAGACGGTGTGCGCGACCTTGCGGGCGTACTCGCTCAGCTCGGCGTCGCCCAGCACCTCCGGGCCGGGGCACACCTCGCGCTTGAGCCAGCCCGCCAGCGGCTCGGTCTGCGCGATCCTACGGGCGATGCGGATGCCGTCGACGAGCGTGCGGGCGTCGTAGTCGTCCTCGTCGGTGAAGTAGCGGAAGTCCAGGGCGGGCTTGACCGACGGGTCCGCGCTGGTCAGGTACAGGCGGCCGCGGGACTTCGGCTTGGGGATGTTGGGGGTCATCGACACCCCGAACTCCGGCCGCCGGTAGCCCAGTCGCTCCGGGTTGTCCGTGAACGGGATCTGGTAGAAGTGGAACATCAGGTCCGGGCCCGCGTGGTCCGGGTCGCGGCGCACGAACAGACCGGCGTCGGAGTCCATCGCCGAGTTCTCCGGGATGGGCCCGTGGGTCTCCCACACGATCACCGACTCGGGGTGGTCGAGCAGGTTCTCACCGACACCCGGCAGGTCCTGGACGACGGGGATGCCGAGCGCCTCAAGGTCCTTGCGGGGGCCGATGCCGGAGTGCAGCAGCAGCCGGGGCGAGTCGACGGCGCCCGCGCACAGCACGACCTCGCCCCGGGCCCGTATCAGCAGCTCCTCGCCGTCCTTGGTGCGCACGTGCACGCCCTCGGCCCGGCCGTCGGTGATCTCCAGCTTGTACGCCCAGGTCTCCAGCAGGATCGTCAGGTTGGGCCGGTCGTCCATCACCGGGTGCAGATAGGCCACGGAGGCGCTGGAGCGCTTGTTGTTCTCCGGGTGGTAGGCGAGGTCGAAGAAGCCGACGCCCTCGGTGAACGGCTTGCGGTTGAAGCCCTCGACGCGGGGCACCCCGAGCGCGGACTGCGCCGCGTCGACGAAGTCGCGGGCGATGGCGTTGCGGTCCTTCTCGTCGACCGAGACGATGTTGTTCAGCAGCCGGGCGTAGTACGCCTCCATCGGCACCGCGCCCCAGCCCTTGGCGCCGGCCGCCTCCCACTCGTCCCAGTCGGACGGCAGCGGCTTGAAGGAGATGAGCGTGTTGTGCGAGGAGCAGCCGCCGAGCACGCGGGCGCGGCTGTGCCGGATGTGGGAGTTGCCGCGGGGCTGCTCCACCGTCGGGTAGTCGTAGTCGAGTTCGCCGCCGAGCAGGCCCATCCAGCGGCGCAGGGTGAGGACGTCGTCGCGGCCGACGTCGCTGGGGCCGCCCTCGATGACGGCGACGGTGGTGTCGGGGTTCTCGGTGAGCCGGGAGGCGATGACGGAGCCGGCGGTGCCGCCTCCGACGACGACATAGTCGTAGACGTGCTCGTGGGGGGTGTTCTCGGGCATGGGGGTGCTACTCCAGGGAGCTTTCGGGAAGGACGCGGGGCTCAGCCGGCGAACCAGCGGACGGGCTTGGGCGCCAGGTTCTGGTAGACGTGCTTGGCCTCTCGGTACTCGGCGAGTCCGGCCGGGCCGAGTTCGCGGCCGACGCCGCTCTTGCCGAAGCCGCCCCACTCCGCCTGCGGCAGGTAGGGGTGGAAGTCGTTGATCCAGACGGTGCCGTGCCGCAGCCGGGCCGCGACCCTGCGGGCCCGGGACGCGTCAGCGCTCCACACGGCGCCCGCGAGGCCGTACTCGGTGTCGTTGGCCAGCGCGATGGCCTCCTCCTCGGTGCGGAAGGTCTCCACGGTGAGGACCGGGCCGAAGACCTCCTCGCGGACGACGCGCATCTCGCGGTGGCAGGCGTCCAGGACGGTCGGCTCGTAGAAGTAGCCGGACTCCGGCCGTACGTCACTGGGTTCGGGCCGCTTGCCGCCGCAGCGCAGCACGGCGCCTTCCTGCAGCGCGGAGGCGACGTACGCCTCCACCTTGGCGCGGTGCTGCTCGGAGACGAGCGGGCCGCACTCGACGCCGTCGGCGGTGCCCCGGCCCAGGCGGATCTTCTGGGCGCGGCGGGTGAGTTCGGCGACGAAGCGTTCCCGGACGGACTCCTCGACGATGAGCCGGGCGCCGGCCGAGCAGACCTGGCCGCTGTGGATGAAGGCGGCGTTCAGGGCCTGGTCGACGGCCGTGTCGAAGCCGTCGTCGGTGGCGCAGGCGTCGGCGAAGACGACGTTGGGGTTCTTGCCGCCGAGTTCGAGGGCGACCTTCTTCACGCCGGGCGCGGCGGCCTGGGCGACCTTGGTGCCGCTGGCCAGGCCGCCGGTGAAGGAGACCAGGTCGACGTCGGGGTGCTCGGCGAGGCGGGCGCCGACGGTGTGGCCGGGGCCGGTGACGAGGTTGGCGACACCGGCGGGCAGTCCGGCCTCGGCGAGCAGGTCCAGCAGCGCGACGGTCGTCATCGGGGTGATCTCGCTGGGCTTGATCACGAAGGTGTTGCCGGCCGCGAGGGCGGGCGCGATCTTCCAACTGGCCTGGAGCAGTGGATAGTTCCACGGGGTGATCAGGGCGCACACCCCGACCGGCTCGTGTACGACGACGCTGTGGACGTCGGGCGTGCCGGCGTCGACGACCCGGCCGGGCGCCTCGGCGGCGACCAGGTCGGCGAAGTAGCGGAAGGCGTCGGCGACGCAGTCGACGTCGACCCGGCCCTCCTCGACGGTCTTGCCCGCGTCGCGGCTCTCCAGCAGGCCGAGTTCGTCGCGGTCGCGCACGAGCAGGTCGGCGACGCGGCGCAGCAGGGCGGCGCGTTCGGCGACGGGGGTGCGCGGCCAGGCGCCCTGCCCGCCGGCGAAGGCGTCGCGGGCGGCGGCGACGGCCAGGTCGGCGTCCTTCTCGTCGCCCTCGGCGACCACGGCGAACGGCCGTCCGTCCGCGGGGTCGAGGATCTCGCGCGTGGCTCCGGAGACGGCCGGCCGCCATTCCCCTCCCACGTGATGGGTCCGCCCCGCGTACTGGTGTTTGTGGTCCGCCATGATCGGTACTTGCCTTCCGTTCCTGTTCGGTGCCCGTGGGTCACGTGCGTGTCCCCCACGGGGACCGTGAGCGCATGCCCGTACCCCTGATCGGCATGCGGAATCCGTGACCGAAAGTGTGCTGCCTCACGGAAAACACGCGCATAAACGGACAAAAGGCATACAGGTGATCTCGGCCGTACCGAGGACATCCGGCTTTTCTTTGACTACAGTCAAAGACATGGAATCGGTATCCGCACAGCACGTCGCGGCCCTGCGCCGGTTCAACCGGTCCTACACCCGGCGGATCGGGGCCCTCGACGACCACTACCTCGGCCAGGACCGCCCGCTCGGCCAGGCGCGGCTGCTGTTCGAGATCGCCGAGGCCGGACCCGGCGTTCCGCTGCGCGACCTGCGGGCGCGGCTCGGTCTGGACGCCGGTTATCTGAGCCGGATGGTCAAGGCGCTCCAGGACCAGGGCCTGGTCCGGCTGCGCACCCACCCGGACGACAGCCGGGTGCGCACGGCGGAGCTCACCCGGGCCGGGCGGGTGGAGATCGAGGAGCAGAACCGCCGCGCCGACGCCCTCGCCGAAGGGCTGCTGGACGGGCTGACGCCCCAGCAGCGCGAGCGGCTCACCGATGCCCTCGGTACCGCGCAGCGCCTGCTGCGGCTGGCCGCACTCACCGTCGAGCGCGTCGACGGCGCCTCCCCGGACGCCCGGGCATGCCTGGCCGCCTACGCCGCCGACCTCGACGCCCGCTTCCCGGAGGGCTTCGACGCCGGCGACCTGGTCACGCCCGAGGAGGTGTCCGGGGACGCGGGCGCGTTCTTCGTGGCGTACGAGGAGGGGCGGCCCGTGGGCTGCGGGGCGCTGCGCCGCCTGGAGCCGGGCGTGGCGGAGATCAAGCATGTATGGGTGCATCCGGACGCGCGCCGCCTGGGCCTCGCCCGCCGGCTGCTGCACGCCCTGGAGGCCGAGGCGTCGCGGCGCGGCCACGACGTCGTACGCCTCGACACGCACACCGCGCTCACCGAGGCACAGGCGATGTACCGGGCGAGCGGCTACCGGGAGATCCCGGCGTATTCGGAGCATGTGTACGCCGGTCACTGGTTCGAGAAGCGGCTGGCTCCCCGCTGACGCCGGGCCGACACGACGAGGCCCGCCCCGCGTCATGCGGGACAGGCCTCGTTCTCGGAGCGCCGGGCAGGCCTTGCACCTGCATCTCCCCGCAGGAAGCGGGGCGTCTTTCCTTGGACCACCAACGCACAGCCTGGCGCCGGGTTTTCCGGCGGCCGGTGTGTGATCGACTATAGCGCACCGGCCGCCGAAGATCGACTCGGGCTGGGACCCGGACTCAGATGAGGCCGAGACCGCGGACCGCCTCGCGCTCCTCCTCCAGCTCCTTGACGGAGGCGTCGATGCGGGCGCGGGAGAACTCGTTGATGTCCAGGCCCTGGACGATCTCGTACTTGCCGTCCTTGCAGGTGACCGGGAAGGAGGAGATCAGGCCCTCCGGGACGCCGTAGGAGCCGTCCGACGGGATGCCCATGGAGGTCCAGTCGCCCTCGGCGGTGCCGTTGACCCAGGTGTACACGTGGTCGATGGCGGCGTTGGCGGCGGAGGCGGCGGAGGACGCGCCACGGGCCTCGATGATCGCGGCGCCGCGCTTGGCGACGGTCGGGATGAAGTCCTCGGCCAGCCACTTCTCGTCGTTCACGACCTCGGCGGCGTTCTTGCCGGCGACCGTGGCGTGGAAGATGTCCGGGTACTGGGTGGCGGAGTGGTTGCCCCAGATGGTCAGACGCTTGATGTCGGCGACCGTGGAGCCCGTCTTCTTCGCGAGCTGGGTCAGCGCGCGGTTGTGGTCCAGGCGGGTCATCGCGGTGAAGCGCTCGGCCGGTACGTCCGGGGCGGCGGCCTGCGCGATGAGCGCGTTGGTGTTGGCCGGGTTGCCGACGACGAGCACCTTGATGTCGTCAGCGGCGTGGGCGTTGATGGCCTGGCCCTGCGGCTTGAAGATGCCGCCGTTGGCCTCCAGCAGGTCACCGCGCTCCATGCCCTTGGTACGGGGGCGGGCGCCGACCAGGAGGGCGACGTTGGCGCCGTCGAAGGCGACGTTCGGGTCGTCGGTGATGTCGATGCCCTGCAGCAGCGGGAACGCGCAGTCGTCCAGCTCCATGGCGGTGCCCTCGGCGGCCTTCAGCGCCGGGGTGATCTCCAGCAGACGCAGCTTGACCGGCACGTCCGCGCCGAGCAGCTGGCCGGAGGCGATGCGGAAGAGCAGGGCGTAACCGATCTGGCCGGCCGCGCCGGTGACGGTGACGTTCACGGGAGTGCGGGTCATGGCGTTCTCCGTATGACAGCTGGCGGTGGGGCGTCCCTGCCCCGGGCGGATGATCGATCTCTTGGCATCAAGAGAGATCCAGCGTCAGGCTATCGCGCATCCGGCAAGCCGTTCGGCCGGGGCGCGTGTGGCCCACCCCACAGAGTGGCACATCCGGTGAGCAATCCCCACGAAGGACGACGACCACGGGCCCGGAGGCCCGGGGAGACGGGGACAACGGCCAGGGATCGGGAGGGCCGGGAGGCCGGGGACGACGACGGCCGCCGGTCCGGGAGAGGTGGGACCTGGCGGCCGTCGGGTGGGGGTACCGTTGCCGGACTCCCGTGGGGGGATACCGGTCGCCTGCCCGGTCTGGCGCGGGCCATGCGTGTCCGCGGCGAAATCCCCGGTTTCTTTACTTCGCGCACCCCTTCTGCCCGGACGCCAGCGTCGCGCAGGCCGAGGCCTCGCCCGCGTCCTTGACGGCGACCATCGGGGTGTACGCGATGGTGTCGCCGATGGCCGTGATGGACCCCTCCTGCCGCGCCCCGCCGGCGCTGACCTGGACGGTGTCGCCCTGCGCGGCCCGGGTGATCCGGCCCCAGGCGGCGCCGCAGGTCCTGCTGTAGCGGACCTCGACGACGGTGGCGCCGACGGTCGCGGTCTTGGCGGTGGTGACCAGGTTGCCGCTGCACCCCATCGCCTCGGCGTCCTTGCCCGTGCAGCTCGCACCGCTGCACTTCACGCCGGGCGGCAGGTTCACGGGGGCGGTGGCGGTGGGTGAGGGCGAGGTGCCGCGGCCCTCGTTCTTGCCGTCGCCGCCGCGGTCGGTGAAGAAGAACACCGCCGCGATGACGACGAGCACACCGACGAGCCCCGCGAGGAACATCGTCAGCCGCTGCTTGCCGCCACCCTGGCCGCCGCCCCGGGAACCCGCCGGGGCCGCGGGTGTCACCGGGCCCGGAGGCGTCACCGGGGGCGTCACCGGCGTACCGGAACCGGTGCGGGCCCCGCCCACGGGGGACGGCCCCCGGTAGCCGGCCAGGCCCCACGAGTTGCGGCCCTCGCCGTCACGCGGCTCCGCGTCACCGCCGCGGGCGTCCTCGATGTCACGGGCCACCGGCTGCGGCGGCACCGCCGGGGACGCGTCGGCCGCCGGCCGGGGCGGCACCGTCGGGGAGACGCCCGCGGGACCGGCGACCGGCGTGGCCGTGGCGCTGCCGCCCTTGCGGGCCGCCCGGCCGCCCGGCTCACCGGCCTCCGGCGCCCCGAGGTCGCCGAGCGCGGCACGGGCCTGGGATATCCGGATGGCCTCCATGGTCCTGTCGTGGCGCATCTCCGCACGGCTCCAGGCGCGTTCGGCGAGCTCCCACATGGTCGTCAGATGGACGGGATGCGTCCCGGTGACCTCGGCCAGCGCGATGATCGCCCCCTTGGGCGCGAGGAGCCGCCCGCCCAGGTAACGCTCCCAGGACGTCTTGCTGTAGCCCGTGCGGTCGGCCAGCGCGGCGATGCTCAGGCCGCTGCGGTCCACGAGCCGCCGCAGCTGCCCGGTGAACTCCTTGATCTGTGGATCGAGTTCGTCGGGCAAGGCCCTCCAACGAGGCATTGCTTCCCCTTCCCCCCATGACGTGCTTGCTGTTCCCCCGCGCGCCTGTGCCGTGGTCACCGGTCTGGCTACCCACAGGGATGCGCCCACCAAGGATCTCAGTTCCCCGGACTGGGGCGCACGGGAGCATTCGGGCCGGGGCCATGCACCGTCGCACGCCCGGCCGTGCACCGTCCAGTGGGACGTCCCGAAGCGTCCCGATCGGACACGTTAGCCCCTTTCCACGGGCCCTTCAGGGCGCATCCCGGAACCTGTCGACACATCGACACAAACGGAAACACAGGCGTGACCTCGCCCGCACCAGGGCTGCCTGGCCGCCCCGTCCGTCCCGCCTCACGCGGAGAGGACGACACCGGCCAGGACGGTGAGCAGCAGGGCGCACAGCAGCAGCACGGCGACGAGCAGCAGCCGCCCGGCGGGCCGGGCCGGGGGCGGCTCCTCAAGCCGCTCCCACCAGGGGATGGTCGGGTCGTCGTCGTAGGGATCGCCGTCCTCGGCGGCCGCCGGCTCGGGGCGCGGCCAGGCCTCGACGGCCACCTCGTGGCGTACGGCGACCCGCTCCGCGTCCTGCTCGGACAGCCCGGCGACCCGGCACAGCGCGGTCACGGCCTGCCGGGGCGGCGGCTGTACGGCGTTGAGGTAACGCTGCCAGGAGGACTTGCTGTAGGCGGTGCGGGCTCCCAGGGCGGCCAGGCTGAGCCCGGTCGCGTCCTTGAGTTCCCTGAGCTGCGCCACGAAGTTCCGTACCTCCGGCGGCAGCCCGTCCGGCAGCGGCCGCCAGCCGCCCATCGCCCACCTCCGCGCGCAAACCCTGGTCCCTACCCGGTCGGTTCGGGTGACGACACCTGACGCCGAATCGGTTCCGCGGATGTGGCAGGTCCAGGACACCGTAGCGGAACGGTCACCTCCGTGGCACAGCGCGCTGACAGCCGTTGAACACCCCGCCCACAGTGCGAAAACGTTGCTCCCGGCGGCGGCCCGTCCTTGCTCGGGGGAGGGGATGGGCCCCGCCACCCCACCGGGACCGCTCAGCCGCCCGGTCTCACCAGACCCGTCTCGTAGGCGAGAACCACCGCCTGGGCCCGGCTGTCGAGGTCGAGTTTGGACATCGTGCGGTTGAGGTGCGTCTTGACCGTGGCCTCGCTGATGTAGAGGCGGTCGGCGATCTCCAGGTTGGACAGGCCGCGCGCGGTCAGCGTGAGGACCTCCAGTTCGCGCGAGGTCAGCGCGGCCAGGTCCGGCGGGGAGCCGTCCCGCTCGGCGGTGCCGCGCCGGCTGGCGAAGGCCTCGACCAGGCGCCGGGTGACGCTCGGCGCGAAGAGCGCGTCCCCGCCCTCCACCGCCCGCACCGCCGCCAGCAGCCGCTCCGGCCCGGAGTCCTTCAGCAGGAAGCCGGACGCACCGGCCCGCAGCGCGCCGTAGACGTACTCGTCCAGGTCGAAGGTGGTCAGGATCAGGACGCGCGGCACCGGGTCAGCGGCCTCGGCGAGGATGCGCTCGGTGGCCTCGATGCCGTTCATGCCGGGCATGCGGATGTCCATCAGGACCACGTCGGGCCGGGTCTCGGCGGCCAGCCGCACCGCCTCCTGGCCGTCCCCGGCCTCCCCGGCCACCTCGAAGCCGGGCGCGGCGTTCAGCAGCCCCACCAGGCCGGCCCGGATCAGGAACTGGTCGTCGACGACGAGCACCCTGGTCATCGTCATCCCGTCCGCCCCCCGCCGTGCCTCAGTCCTCCCGGCGCCCCGCGGCCGCCGTGGCGGGCAGGGTCAGCCTGACCTGGAAACCGCCCTCGGCGCGCGGGCCGACGCTGATCGTCCCGCCGTAGAGCTTGGCCCGTTCGCGCATGCCGATCAAGCCGTGTCCGGCCCCGGCCGGCACTTCGTCCGGAATCACCCCCCGGCCGTCGTCGGTGACGGTGACCGTCAGCTCGTGCGGCCCGTACCGCAGCTCCACGCGCGCGTGGGCGTGCCGGGCGTGTTTGAGGACGTTGGTGAGGGCCTCCTGCACCACGCGGTACGCGCACAGCTCCACCCCGGGCGGCAGCGGGCGTGCGGCGCCCTCGACTGCCAGCTCCACCCGGACGCCCCCGGCACGGACCCGCTCGACCAGCTCACCGACCCGCTCCAGCGTCGGTATGGCGGCCCGCTCGGGAGCGTCGGGGTCCTCCTCCCGCAGCAGCTGGAGCATGCGGCGCAGCTCCTGCAGCGCCTCCGCGCTGGTGCCGGCGATGGTGCCGAGCGCGGAACGGGCGGTCGCGGGGTCGGTGTCGAAGACGAACCGGGCGAGCCCCGACTGCACGGAGATCACCGACATGTGGTGCGCGACCACGTCGTGCAACTCCCTGGCGATACGCCCCCGTTCCTCGGCCACCGCCCGCCGCGCCCGCTCGGCCTGCTCCCCGCGCAGCCGCCGGGTCAGCTCGGCGGAGCGCCGGGCCAGCGTGCCGAACCACACCAGCACCGAGGAGTACAGCAGCGCCTGCCCCACCACCGAGCCCATGTCGGAGCCGTCGGTGACCACACCGGCGTACACCCACAGCGCCGCCAGGCAGCACGCGCAGCCGGCGGCGACGCGGGCCGGGCGCAGGGACGCCACCGTGTACAGGGCGAGCATGGGGCCGAAGGTGCACACGACCGGCCAGTAGCCGAGGGCGACGTAGGCGAGGCCGGCCAGCAGCACGGCCGTGAACACCGCCAGCGGCCAGCGGCCGCGCACGGCGACCGGCAGCTGTGCGAGCGCGACCAGGAGGAAGGCGCGGGCGTCGAGTTCCGGCCACCCCTGCGCCGCCGACTCCCGCCCCAGCAGCACGGCCACCACCAGCATGCCGAGCGCGATCAGCGGGTCCACGACATACGACCGGGGCGTGCTCAGGCGCATCGCCGCAGCGTAACGCCGTATCCGGGGGCGGGGAGTCAACCACCGGGCGTACCGCCGCAGTTGTACCCGCGACGGTACGCCTGCCCAGGTGGTCACCTGCTCACTTGCTCAACTGCTCACGGTGAAGTGCAGGGTGTCCTTCAGGAACGGCAGCTCCAGCCACGGCTTGGGCTGGGCCATCAGCGCCAGCAGCACGATGACCAGGCCCAGTACGCCGTAGGTGGCGATGTCCGTGAACCGGGAGCGGACCGCCAGCATGCCGACCCTGGGCAGCACCCAGCGCAGCACGGCACCGCCCAGCAGGGCGACGCCGACCAGCAGCGTGCCGACCCGGAACAGGTCCAGCGCGGTCAGCAGCAGGCCCAGCGCGACCAGGCCGAGCACCGTCAGCATCGGCCACTGCCTGGCCGGTGCCGGGGCGTCCCCGCCGGCCGCCCGGCCGCCGCCCTCGGGCCGCGCCGTGTCCCGCGTGAACAGCGGAAACCTCCGGGTGGTGCGCTGCGGCCGCCCGTCGGCACCGGGCGCGCTCACCGCGTCCCGCACCGCGAGGCCGTCGGCGTCGTCGTCCGCGGCGGTCCCGGCCGGCGCGGCCTCCGGTGCCGGCGGGGTCCCGGCCGGCATCGCGTCCCGTTCCCGGAGTTCCGCCGGGTCCTCAGCCGACACTGCGCTCCGCCGCCTCGACCACGTTGACGAGCAGCTGCGCGCGGGTCATCGGGCCGACGCCCCCCGGGTTCGGGGAGATCCAGCCGGCCACCTCGGCGACACCCGGGTGGACGTCGCCGACGATCTTGCCCTCGGCGCTGCGGGAGACACCGACGTCGAGGACGGCCGCGCCCGGCTTGATGTCCTCGGGCCGGATCAGGTGGGCGGAGCCCGCCGCGGCGACGACGATGTCGGCCCGCTTGAGGTGGGCGGACAGGTCACGGGTGCCGGTGTGGCACTGGGTCACCGTGGCGTTCTCGCTGCGCCGGGTCAGCAGCAGCGGCATCGGGCGGCCGATGGTGACGCCGCGGCCGACGACCACGACCTCGGCGCCCTTGAGCTCGACGCCGTAGCGGCGCAGCAGGGTGAGGATGCCGTTGGGCGTGCAGGGCAGCGGGGCGGGCTCGTTCAGCACGAGGCGGCCGAGGTTCATCGGGTGCAGACCGTCGGCGTCCTTGGCCGGGTCCATCAGTTCCAGGATGCGGTTCTCGTCGATGCCCTTGGGCAGCGGGAGCTGCACGATGTAACCGGTGCAGGACGGGTCGTCGTTGAGCTCGCGCACGACCGCCTCGATCTCCTCCTGCGTGGCGGTGGCGGGCAGTTCGCGCTGGATGGAGGCGATGCCGACCTCGGCGCAGTCGCGGTGCTTGCCGGCGACGTACTTGCGGCTGCCGGGGTCGTCCCCGACGAGGATCGTGCCGAGACCGGGCGTGACGCCCTTCTCCTTGAGCGCCGCCACGCGGGCGGTCAGATCGGACTTGATCGCGGCTGCGGTGGCCTTGCCATCGAGAATCTGGGCGGTCATGACCCCATCCTCCCGGATGACCGCCCCCCGGTTCCAATCCGGGTGCCGGCGCCCCCGTACCTCGGCCGTCGCGGCCTGGTCGACGATGTTGCACTTGCACAACACCTGTGCATTCCCGCTGGACAAGTAACGGGGATCTAAAGAATGCTGAGAGCACAGTGCCGCGGGCAGTACCGGGGGGACGAACCGCATCTGTAGAAACTTCCTCCGAGCGTTGCCGCGCGTCCCCGCACTCGGGCAATCGGAGGAAGGACCGCCCAATGAGTTTCGGTGAGCCGAACAACCCCTACGGGCCACCGCCCCAGCAGCCGCCGGCCGCTCCCGGCTACGGCTACCCGCAGCAGGCTCCGCCGCAGCCCGGCGTGCCGCCGCAGGGCTACGGCTACCCGCAGCAGCCGGCGTACCCCGGCTACGCGGGCGCCAACGCGATGGTCCCGCAGTCGATGCCCGGCCTGCTCGTGACGGCCCGCGTCTTCCTGTTCATCATCTCCGCGGTGCAGATCCTCGCCGCCCTCGGCTGGTTCTACTTCGCCGCCTTCGCCAGCGATGTGTCGGACGGCGCGGACGAGTTCGGCTTCAGCACGATCGGCGACGGCAGTGACGCGGCCGCGGGCATCTTCGCCGTCATCGGCCTGATCGCGGCGGCACTGGCAACGCTGTCGATCACGCTCGGCGTCAAGTTCGGCAGGGGCGCCCAGGGCGTGCGGATCACCACCGTGATCTACGGTGCGCTCGGCACCATCGTCGGCCTGATCATGCTCTTCGTCGGTCTCGACACCGGCATGGCCTCCGCCGTGGTCTTCCCGCTGCTGTGGGTGGTCTTCGGCGCCATCATCACCGCCGCCCCCGTCGTGCCCAGCGGTACCGCCTGGTTCAACCGTCCGCGTTACTGACGCGAAGCGGACCGTACGGTTCGCGCCAAACACATCCGAGGGCCGTGTCTCACCCGAACGAGGGGGACACGGCCCTGGTGCGTTCGCCCTACTCTGGCTGCGCGAGCTGTCAGGCACGGGGAGACGCACCTTGTACAGCATCATCGTGGTACCTCCGCCGACCACGGAGGACGAGCGAGGCACCGCCGCGCAGATCCGTCTCGCCCCCGGCGAGCGGCTGGGCTTCGGCAGGTCCGCACATGCGAACGGCCTGCACATTCCGCACGAGGGGGTCTCCCGCCGGGCCGGTGAGATCGCCGCGCAGGGCGCCTTCTGGATACTGAGCAACCTCAGCCGGGACCAGACGTACGTCGTGGAGAACCCGGAGGGCGCCGGTGAGCACGTGAAGGTCGGGCCGGGGCGGCTGGACGCGCCGATCCCCTTCGAGTTCGCGCGGATCGTGCTGCCCGCGGCCGGCGACCTGCTGCCCGTCGAGGTGTGGGCGCCGCGTCACGACTATGTGCACCCGGACACCGCCGGCGACGGCGGCACCACCGCGCCCGCCTTCTCCCTGGACCGCACCAAGCGCTACTTCGCGGTGCTGGCCGCGCTGTGCGAGCCGAGGCTGCGCTGCGCCCCGCACGCCCCGCTGCCCACCGTCGACCAGGTCGTGGAGCGGCTGCGCCCCGGCTGGCCGGCCGTCTCGCGCACCACGGTGCAGTGGAACATCGACTACCTCGCGGTGAAGCTGCGGCTCAAACCCGGCCCGGACACCGCCGACCCCGGGCCCCGGCTGAACGGCAAGAAGGAGTCGCTGGTGTCCCTGGCGCTCCGCTTCGACCTGGTCCGGGAGGACGACCTCGTCGTGCTGGGCGCGAGCGCGGCCACCGGACCGCCACGGTGAACGGCCCCGGCGAGCCGTTCGCCGTGCGGGTGCCCCCGGGGTACCGGGTCGGGCCGTGGGAGGTCCGCGCACCGCTGGCCACGGGCGCCTTCGGCAGCGTGTACGAGGCCCGGCGCACCGGCGGGGCGAGCGAGGCGGGACTGCCGCGCACCGCGGCCCTGAAGTTCCTGCCGACCGGCACGAACACCCCGCGCCGCCTGTCGCACCTGCGGGAACTCGTCGACCGTGAGGTGGAGTTGTACCGCCGGCTGCGCCATCCGCGGCTGATCCGCATGTACCAGACGCTGACCGTCGACGACCCCGCCCTGCCCGGCCTGGACGGCGCGACCGTGCTGGTGCTGGAGAAGGCCGAGGGCTCGCTGTCCGCGCTGCTCACCGCCTCCCCGCGCCCGGCCGCGGGGCCCGCGCTGCTCGCCCAGATCTGCGAGGGCCTGCACCAACTGCACACGGCGGGCTGGGTGCACGGCGATCTGAAACCGGCCAACGTGCTGCTCATGCACGACGGCACGGTCCGCCTCGCCGACTTCAACATGGCCGCCGAACTGGAGGGCACCCACGCCTACACACCGGCCTTCTCCACCCCCGACTACACCCCGCCCGAACTGCTGTGGACGGAGATCGGCGAACGCGGCCGCCGTATCCGCCCGTCCGCCGACATCTGGGCCTTCGGCGTCCTCGCCCACCTCGTCCTCACCGACTCCTTCCCGCTGCCCGGCGGCACCCCGACGGCCCGCCGCGACGCCGCCGTCGCCTACGCCCGCTCCACCGACGCCCTGCGCCTGTCCCCCGAACTGCCCGACGTGTGGCGGGACATCGTGCGGGACTGCCTCGCCCGCACCCATGCCGAGCGCGTCGGCGGCGCGGAGCTGCTGCGGCGGGTGGCCACGGCGGCCGGCACGGCGGGACGCCCCGGCCGCCTCCCCCGGCTGCGCACGCCGCACCGCCGCTCCCGCCGTACGACGGTCACCGCGGCCGTCGCCGCCACGCTGACCGTCGCCGTGCTCGGGTACGCGGTCAGCGACCGGACCTCCGGCTCCCCGGACGGCAAGAGCCCGGTCACGCCCGCCTCCTACGGCGCCGCCGAACTCCGCACCGACAAGGGCGTCCCCGTCACCTACCGCCGGCTCATCGTCGACTCCGCTCACGACTGCGTCCAGCCGGAGGTCACCCCCGCGCTGATCGCCGCGATGCTGAAGGCGGAGAGCGACTTCGACCCGGATCTGGCCGACCCGCACGCCGGCCGCGAGGGCGAGTACGGCATCGCCCGCTGGACGCCGAGCCTGCTGCGCTGGTGGATCCGCGCCGACGGCGTGCCGGCCTCGGCGACCCCCAGGCCGCCCTTCTCCCCCGCCGAGTCGATCCCCGCCATGGGCCGCTACCTCTGCTACATGGAACCCCTGCTGAACGCCACCGGACTGAAGGGCGACCGGCGCGTACTGCTCGCCGCCGCCTACCGCACGTCGTACAAGAAGGTGAACGGAGCGGGCGGCGTTCCCCCGAACACCCGTGCCTACGCCGACCGTGTCGCGCACTACCTCAAGGTGTACACGCCGCCGGGCAGGACGTGACCCTGAGACTTCCCAGGTACCGGCACGCGGGCGCCGCTGCGACGGTGGGACCACTCCGCCACCGGCGGAGCGACCACGACCGTTCGTTTCTCAGGGGGAACGCACGTGAACATCGTCAAGCCCGCCGCGCTGCTGATCGCGGCCACCGCCCTCGTCGCCGGCTCCACGGCCGCGGCCACCGCCGCCGACCCGGCCGGCACCCGGGTGACCTCCCTCCAGCAGACGGCCGACCAGGTGCTCGCCGGGCACCCCAAGCCGCTGAAGGTCACCGCCGACCAGGTCCGCTACGACGGCCTCACCCTCACCGCCGCGCCGCGGGGCAGGGCCGCCGCCAAGGACCTGGCCTGCGGCTACGGCCACCTGTGCATGGTGGTCAAGGGCACCAAGTTCGACTTCTACAAGTGCCAGACCTGGAACGTCACCAACTGGACGGGTGACGGCCCGTTCACCAACAACCAGACCCCGGGCACGGTCGCCAAGTTCTTCAACCAGGACGGCAGCGTCCGCTGGACCTCGACGGCCTACGAGGCGGGCACCGCCACCTGGGACCCGATCTGGTCGCTGCGCCCCTGCTGACCCACGCCGCCGGTCACGCGGCCTCCGGTCCCCTCGGGGGAGGGCCGGAGGCCGCCCGGCGTCGTGTCAGGGCGCGTTCCAGCCGGGGACGGCGGGCAGGACCTGCTCCGCGACCCGCAACAGGGCGGCGTCGTCGGGCAGTCCGCCGTCCTGACGCCAGAGCGCGACCTCGTAGGAGCCGCCGCTGTCCTTGGCGTCCGGGGCTATGACCAGGGTGCGGGCGATGCCTCCGGGGGCGGTGGTGGCGTCGCCGCCGCCCAGATTGAAGCCGATCTTGATGGTCTGGTCGGAGTACAGCACGGCCCGGTGCCCGAGGATGGTCTTCCGCTCCGCCCGCGGGCCCTCCAGCCCGGCGAACTGATCGACCGTCATGTGGTCGTAGGAGGCCGAGAGCTTCACCGAGTACGTGGTCAGGTCGACGGTGGCCTCCGGGGTGGCGATCTCGGTGCCGCCGGCCGACTTCACCGAGCTGTCGCTGCCGTAGGCGGTCTGCGCGTGCTCGGCCGGTGTGCCGAGCAGCGCGGGCAGGTCCGCGCGGTTGAGGGCCTCGCACAGCTGGTCCCCGGTGACGTGCCGGGCCCGGGCGGGCTTCGTCAGGGCCTTCTTGTCGGACTCGGAGCAGCTCGCCGGCTTGTCGGCGGCCTGGCCGCTGCCGGAGCTCTGCCCCATGTACCAAAGGCCCCCCGCCAGGCCCCCGCACAGCACCAGCGCCAGCAGCACCTGTGCTCCCCAGTTCAGCCCCGGTTCCTCTTCCGGCTGGGCTGCTTCCGGTCTTTCGGACACGGCGAGTCGGTCGCTCATGTTCCCCCCTGTGGTCGGCACGCCCCGACGGGCGCCGGGGGAGCCTAACCGGAACGGCCCCGGCGATGACGCCGGGGCCGAGGGAGCGGGGTCCTCGCGCGGAGCCCGGTTGCCCGGGCTCCGCGCGCCGGGCTCAGTGGAAGAAGTGGCGCGTGCCCGTGAAGTACATCGTCACGCCGGCCTTCTTCGCGGCCTCCACGACCTGCTCGTCGCGGATGGAGCCGCCGGGCTGGACGATGGCCTTCACCCCGGCGTCGATCAGGATCTGAGGGCCGTCCGGGAACGGGAAGAACGCGTCCGAGGCCGCGAACGAGCCCCGGGCCCGCTCCTCGCCGGCCCGCTCGACGGCGAGCTTGCAGGAGTCGACGCGGTTGACCTGGCCCATGCCGACGCCGACGGAGGCGCCGTCCTTGGCGAGCAGGATCGCGTTGGACTTCACCGCGCGGCACGCCTTCCAGGCGAAGGCGAGCTGCTGCAGCTCGTCCTCGGTGAGCGCCTCACCGCTGGCCAGCGTCCAGTTGGCCGGGTCGTCGCCCTCGGCCTGGAGCCGGTCGGCGACCTGGAGCAGCGCGCCGCCGTCGATCGGCTTGACCTCGACCGGGTGCGCGGGGCCCTCGGGGCAGCGCAGCACGCGGATGTTCTTCTTCTTGGTGAGGGCCTCCAGCGCGCCCTCCTCGTAGTCCGGGGCCACGATGACCTCGGTGAAGATCTCGGCGACCTGCTCGGCCATCTCCTTGCTGACCGGGCGGTTCACGGCGATGACACCGCCGTACGCGGAGACCGGGTCGCAGGCGTGCGCCTTGCGGTGCGCCTCGGCGACGTCCGCGCCGATCGCGATGCCGCAGGGGTTGGCGTGCTTGATGATCGCGACGGCCGGCTCGTCGTGGTCGTACGCGGCACGGCGGGCGGCGTCCGTGTCCGTGTAGTTGTTGTACGACATCTCCTTGCCGTGCAGCTGCTCGGCCGCCGCGAGACCGCCCTCGCCGGAGACGTACAGGGCGGCGGGCTGGTGCGGGTTCTCGCCGTAGCGCAGGGTGTGGGCGCGCTCCAGCGACGAGGCGACGAAGTCGGGGAACCGGGAGTCGTCCGCGGGCGCGTAGGAGGAGGCGAACCAGGAGGAGACGGCGATGTCGTACTCCGCCGTGTGCCGGAAGGCCTCCGCGGCCAGGCGCTTGCGGGCGGCGAGGTCGAAGCCGCCGTCCTTGACGGCCGCGAGGACGTCGGCGTAGCGCTCGGGGCTGGTGACCACGGCCACGGACGGGTGGTTCTTGGCGGCGGCGCGGACCATGGAGGGGCCGCCGATGTCGATCTGCTCGACGCACTCGTCGTCCGAGGCACCGGAGGCGACGGTCTCGCGGAACGGGTAGAGGTTGACCACGACGAGGTCGAACGGCTCCACGCCCAGCTCGGCGAGCTGCTCGCGGTGGCTGTCCAGGCGCAGGTCGGCGAGGATGCCGGCGTGCACGCGCGGGTGCAGGGTCTTGACCCGGCCGTCGAGGCACTCGGGGAAGCCGGTCAGCTCCTCGACCTTGGTGACGGGGACGCCGGCGGCGGCGATCCGGCCGGCCGTGGAGCCGGTGGAGACCAGCTCGACCCCGGCCTCGTGCAGCCCGCGGGCCAGCTCCTCCAGGCCGGTCTTGTCGTAGACGCTGACGAGCGCCCGGCGAAGGGGCCGCTTGTTGCTCTCGGCGGTCACTGGATAACTACCTTTCGTCCCTCAATGCGATAGCCGTTGCGGGCGAGCCGCCCCACGACCTCGACGAGCAGCCTTCGCTCGACTTCCTTGATGCGCTCGTGCAGCGCGCTCTCGTCGTCCTCGTCCCGGATCTCCACCACGCCCTGCGCGATGATCGGCCCGGTGTCGACGCCGTCGTCGACGAAGTGGACGGTGCAGCCGGTGACCCTGGCGCCGTACGCGAGCGCGTCGCGGACGCCGTGGGCGCCGGGAAAACTGGGGAGAAGGGCGGGGTGGGTGTTGACGAACCGTCCGCCGAAACGGGCCAGGAACTCCTTGCCCACGATCTTCATGAAGCCGGCGGAGACGACGAGGTCGGGCTCGTGGGCGGCCACCGCCTCGGCGAGCGCGGCGTCCCACTCGTCCCGGGAGGCGTGGTCCTTGACCTTGACGACGAACGTCGGCAGTCCGGCCCGCTCGGCCCGGGCGAGCCCCTCGATGCCGTCGCGGTCGGCGCCCACCGCCACGATCTCGGCACCGTACGCCTCGGGCCCTACGGCGGCGATCTCGTCCAGCAGCGCCTGGAGGTTGGTGCCGGAGCCGGAGACCAGCACGACGAGGCGCTTGGCCACGGAGTTGGCGGCCACGGTGGGGCCCTTTCTCGGGGGGTGCAGTCCTTGACCGGCCGGCTTGTACCTTCGTACGAATGCTTCTCGGCCCCGGATACGGGGAAGTCTACGAAGCGGCCGACCGTCAGCAACGATACCGGCACACGGGAAGGCCCCCACGGGACGGGGGCGTGGCCGGAAGGTAGCGTCTGGGAGGAAGCTACTCGGGAACGCGGTGGACGCGCGGTGCGTTTCCGGGGTGGAAGCCCATGTGGGAGCCCTTGAGGAGTAGGCGCGGGGGCGCATGTGGGACGACCGTCGTCACAGCCGTAGTCACCTAGGGGAAGACGCTCTCTTGATGCCGGACCGCAGTCTGCGACTCCTCACGTTCCCATCGCACCCGGCCCGGGCGGGCCAGACAGGGGAGCGTGGCACCGTGCTGCTGCGGGAGCGGCCCACCTCGCCGCCCGAGGCGCCCGGTTCGGACGGGCAGGGTCGCGACGGAGAGGGCCGCCAGGACGACAACCCCTTCGCCCCGCCGCCGGAGGGCACCCCGGACCGCCCGTGGCAGCCGCGGCACCCCGCGGGCGGGGACGGCCAGGGCAGGGACGGCCGGGGTGGTGACGGACAGGGCGGCGGTTCGCCCTGGGGCCGGTGGAGCGACCGGCAGCCGGACCGCTCCGCGGGCGGCTTCGGCGAGCGGCCGGGCGGCGGCCCCGAGCAACCGGCCGGCGGCGGGAGCGGCCCCGCGATGCGCTGGGACCCCTCCGACCCGGTGCAGCGACGCGCCCGCTACTCGCTGCTGTGCGGAATGTGGGCCTTCTTCTTCGCGCTGTTCGGCTGGCCCTACGTGGCCCTGCTGCTGGGCGCGCTGGCCCTGTACTGGGGCATCAGCGGGCTGCGCGGCAGAAACCGGTCCGGCTCCTCCGACAGCACGGGCCGCCCGCAGACCACGGCCGCGGTCAGCGGCCTCGTCACGGCGTCCCTCGCCCTCGCCCTGGTCGCGGCGGGCTTCGTGTCGCAGCTGGTCTACCGCGACTACTACACGTGCACGAACGACGCCCTGACCAACGAGGCGAAGCAGTCCTGCAAGCAACTCCTGCCGTCGGAACTGCGGGGTTTCCTGGGCGAGGGCTGACAGGCGCCTACCGGTTGCCTCCGGGGGTGGGGGGCGGGTCGGTGTTCTTGGCGGGTCGGGTGGGGGGTTGTGGGTCCGGGGTTTGTCGGTTGGGGGTTTGTGGCCCG
>NZ_PQSS01000019.1 GCF_002920535.1 Streptomyces sp. Ru71
GGTCTCGCCGAGGCGTTCGCGCACCGCCGTGAGCGGCCCCGCGCCGTCGGCCGGCGTCGCGGGCGGCAGATGGCGGGCGGGCGCCAGGTCCACGTCGTCGTCCAGGAGGTCGATGACGGGCAGGGAGCGGGCCAGACCGGGCCCCGGGGGTCTCGCACTCGGCGGTCCCGTGAAGGGCCCCGTCCTCGGCTCGGCCGTCCCGTGATGGCGCGGGCTCCGGCCCGGCGGTCCCGTGAGGCCCGTCTCCGGTTCGGCCGTCACGTGAAGGCCCGGGCTCCGGCTCGGCGGTCCCTGAGGCCCCATCCCCGGCTCGGCCGTCACGTGGAGGTCCGGGCTCCGGCTCGGCGGTCCCTGAGGCCGCATCCCCGGCTCGGCCGTCACGTGGAGGTCCGGGCTCCGGCCCGGCGGTCCCGTGGGGCCCATCCCCGGCTCGGCCGTCACGTGGAGGCCCGGGCTTCGGCTCGGACCTCCCCTGATGGTGACCGTTTCGTGGTCGTCACTCGAACTCGGTGCCTCCCTTGCGGGTCAGGTACGCCGGGCTGACCGCCTTGGCGATGGCTCGGCCACCGGTCACCGGGCTGTAGCGCTCCCGCGCGGGCCGGATCACCACGCCCTCCCGCAGGTGCAGCTCCCGGCCGGAGACGGTCTCGCGTCCACTGGCCCACTCCAGCACCCGGTCGATGCCGAACGGCCCCTCGTACAGACGCGGCACCAACGGCAGCTCCCCGTCGAGCAGCTCGGCCGCGTCCAGCCAGCGCACCGCCCCGTCGATCTCCGCCGACACGTCGAACACGGCGTACCCGAGCGCGTGGTCCCGGCGCCCGTCCGCGCCGTACGTCAGATCCTGCACGCCCGCGCCGTAGACCTCGCCGAAGATCCCGACCCGGCCGGCCCCCAGCCGCCGGGCGAGCCCGGCGGCCACCTCGGCGACGCCGTGCGCCCGCACCGCCCGCCAGTACAGGTTGCGTGGATCCTCCTTCAACGCCAGCGACTTCGCCCCGAAGCCCTTGGACGACACGAACACCCGGCCGGTGTCGGCCACATAGGTCAGCAGGCAGGCCGAACCGTGCAGCTTCTCCGTCAGCACCACCGGCTCGCCCGGCGCGAAGACGTCCGGATACCGCTGGATGTTCTCGATGTCCACCCACGGCAGCAGCTCGGGCGCGGACTCCACCTCGCCGTCCATCGTCGGCGGCACTGGCGGCACCCACTTGGTGATGCCCAGCAGCTCCGCGAAGTCCGTGCCCTCCCGCGCCGCCCGCAGCAGGTCCACGCCGGCCAGCGCCCTGGGCCGGCACACGATGCCCTGCGACAGCTCACCGCGCAGCCGCACCGCCTTGACCCGGTTGGCGGCGCCGCCCGCCAGCCGCCCGGTCAGCCCCAGCTCCTCGATCAGCGCGTCCGGCAGCACCGCCTGCTCGGGGATGTAGACGGCGGCCTCACCCGTGCGGTACGCGCCCTTGGCGACCACCGCGCGGTACAGGCCCACCTGGGCCAGCTCCAGCGCGTCGGCGTCGGGATGCTCGTGAACGGTCAGCACTTCGGCGGTGACGCGCAGCGTCGACATGGGAATCCTCGGTTTCCTGGTCGTCAGGTCGGTTTCATCGCCTCCCCACTGTCCGGACCGCAAAGGGCTGGAGCGAGCGGATTTCGGACTGCTAGCGTGGCGATCTTCGGCCGGTGGCGACACCGCGCACGGAGCCGTGACAAGGACAACGCCCTTGCCCTCAGCTGCCCTTGACGCCGCGCTCGCGGACGTCGAGACGGTCTTCAACGGCTTCGCCAGTCCGGGGGAGACCGGCTGCGAACGCTGCTTCCGCCCCGAGGAGACCGCCTGTCTGCGCACCCCGTACCGCAGAGTGCCGGACGGGCTGCTCGCCCGCTTCCTCTTCAAGGACCCTCTGCACTACGACGACCACCCCGCCGTGCTGCGCCGTCTGCTGCCGCAGGCGGCACGGGCCATGGCCGACGGCACCCTCGACGGCATCGGCTGGGGATGGCACGGGCTGGCCCGCGTCGACTGGCGGGCCTGGCCGGCCCAACAGGCGGCCGCAGTCGAGGCGTTCGTGCACGCCTGGTGTCAGGACGTCCTCCTGACGCCCGCGCCGTCGTACCCGGCGGAGGCGGTCTTCGAGACGTGCGGCTCGATCCTGTGCGGCATGACCGCGCTGCTGCACCGCTGGCCGGAGGGGTCCACGCCGGACGCGCACCTGGCCGCCTGCGCGCGCGGGTGGATGGAGGACCTGCTCGTCGACCGGTGGCCGCTGACCTGGTGGGACCCGGACGACGAGGCTGCCGCCGTCACCGAGCTGCGGCACTGGCTGTCCGGCCCCGGCGCCGCCCGCCTGGGGGCGCGCGGGGACCGGGACCTGGCGACCCGGGCGGGACTGCTCGCCCTGCCCTACGACGAGCGCTGGGCGCACCCGTACTGGACCAGCGCCTCCGCCACCAACTGAGCGTTGGACAGGGCCGGTCGGCCGTCCGGCAGGAGCAGCGTGTCCTCCAGCCCGATCCGTGTGGCGAGGCCCAGCCGCCCCGCCAGCCGCAGCACCGGCCAGGCGCCGCCGTCCTCGCCGTGCAGCAGCACCGGGCGGCCGTGCGCAGGGCCCAGTTCGGCGAGCAGTGCCCGTGCCGTGTCCTCGGCCGTGCCGCGGTCGGGCTCCATGACCTCGGCCAGCACCCGCAGCACCTTCGGCGCGAGCGGGGAGCGCAGGAAGCGGGCGGCGCCCTCGGTGCCGGACCACACGCCCGCCTCGATGCCCACGCCGAGGTCGAGCAGGGCGGCGGCCACCTCCTCGGCGCCCGGTTCGTGCCAGTTGACCGAGGCGTGGTCGGGCAGCACCGTCCAGCTCCGTATCCGCGCGACGCGGGCGGCCGGTTCGGGCTCCGCCCACGCGCCGGTCGTCACGCCCACCGGCACGGACACCCGGGCGCGTATCGCCTCCAGCGCCGGCCCCACCACGCGGGGCGACAAGGAGTCGTGGCCGCACGGTGTCCTCGGGTGGACGTGGATGTCCGTGGCCCCGGCCGCGACCGCCCGCGCGGCGGCCTCGGCCAGCTCCCGCGGCGTACGCGGCACGGCGGCGCCGTCGGCGGCACCCCGGGTTCCGTTCAGACAGACCTGCACCATGCCCCGATGGTGCCCGACACCACGGACAGCACGCCCCGGCGAAGGGGGTGCGTCCCCCGGCACACCCCCACCGAGCGGCCCCGGCCGCACGTGCTCAGGCCGCCACCAGCAGCCGGCCGCACGTGCTCAGGCCGACACCAGCAACCGGCCGAACCGCGCCTGTGTCAGCGCCTCCGGCGTGAGAACCGGCCGCGGCACCAGAATCCCGCAGTCCACGCAGACCGGACCTGCGGACGGCTCATGGTCCAGCCCGTACCGCCACACCAGCCGGCTCCCGTCGCACACCGGACAGCTCGTACCCGGCTCGCGCTCCAGCGCCGCGATGAGCCGGCGCAGCACCTCCGCCAGCGGCTCGCGCGGATGCACCCGCGGGTCGTCGCACCAGGCGACCCCGAATCCGCCCCAGGTCATCCGGTGCCAGTCGTCCACGCTGCCCGGCCTGCGCAGCCCGTCGTGCTTCTCCTTCCTGCGCCGCTCGGCGAACTCCACCTCATAGGCGAGCCACACCGACCGCGCCTCCTCCAGCTCGCCCAGCGCGGCCACGAGCCGCGCCGGGTCGGGAGACCTGTCCTCCGGTCCGAACCCCCACCGGCCGCACAGATGGTCCCAGGTCGCCCTGTGCCCGTACGGAGCGAACCGCTCCAGACATTTGCGCAACGAGTAGCGGCGTAGCGCCAGATCGCACCGCGGATCGCGTACCTGTCTCGCCAGACTCCGGAAACCGGCCATCGCCTTGCACCTCCGTCACACCTGCACCTGTACTTCGGTCACGTCGGCGTCGTCGTGCGGACGTCGCCGAATAGACGTATCGACACGCGATCCGGCTCCCTCCGTTTTCCGATGCCGTCCATCCATCAGCCCCCGGTTGACCCCGACGGGCCCTGCCACGGCCCGAGTTGACCCCCAAACGTGACGCATGTTCATCTTCAAACGCGGGGATACCGCCGGTAACATCCGGCCAACCCCCACGTCGGTAGGAGCCGCCCATGTCATGGCGCACCCCACGAAGCACGCTTGACAGACTGAGAACTCCTCGCGGATTCCACGGGTTCCTGAAGACCGCATCCGTATGCGCCCTCGTTGCCGGGCTTTTGTCACCGCTTTCCCAGACCGCGGCAACGGCCGCCGAGGCCGCCACCGCCGATGACCACTGCGGCGGCCAGTGTTCGGACATCCTGCCGCCGGGCCAGAACGGCAACGCCACCCTCGCCCAGATCCTCCTCAACCAGGCGTTCGGCACCCAGCCGAGCCACGCCGAGGGCCAGCTGGGCCCCTACGCGAACCTGGCCACCGGCTACCCGTCCCTCACCACCGACAAGATCAACACGTTCTTCAACGACGCCTCCTTCGGCGTCCCGGCCGACCAGATCGCCTCCACCCTCAAGCCGGCCGGCCGCACCGACGTCACGATCGTCCGCGACAAGAAGACGGGCGTACCGCACATCACGGGCACCACCCGCTACGGCACCGAGTTCGGCGCCGGATACGCCGCCGCCCAGGACCGGCTGTGGCTGATGGACGTCTTCCGGCACGTCGGACGCGGCCGGCTGACCTCCTTCGCGGGCGGCGCACCGGCCAACCAGGGCCTGGAGCAGCAGTTCTGGCGCAACGCCCCCTACACCGAGGCCGATCTGCAGGCCCAGATCGACCGGGCCGTAGCCGGCGCGGGCGCCCGCGGGCAGCAGGCCCTGGCGGACGTCCACGCCTACCTCGACGGCGTCAACGCCTACATCGACGCCTCCGACAGCGGACGCTACTTCCCCGGCGAGTACGTCCTGACCGGCCACAAGGACTCCATCACCAACGCCGGCACCATCGAGCACTTCAAGGACACCGACATGGTCGCGCTCGCCTCGGTGATCGGCGCCCTGTTCGGCTCCGGCGGCGGCGGTGAGGTGAACAACGCGCTCTCCCTGCTCGCCGCCCAGCAGAAGTACGGCGTGGCGGAGGGCACGAAGGTCTGGGAGTCCTTCCGCGAGCGCAACGACCCCGAGGCCGTGCTCACCCTCCACGACGGGCAGCGCTTCCCCTATGCCACCCGGCCCGACGACCCGCAGGGCGAGGCCCTGCCCGACCCGGGCTCGGTCACCGAGGAACCGCTGGTCTTCGACCGCACCGGCAGCGCGGCCACGGCCGCCGCGAGCACCACCTCGAAGACGGCCGCGAGCAACGCCCTCTCCTCGGCCCGGCGCGGCATGTCCAACGCGCTCGTCGTCAGCGGCGCGCACACCGCGAGCGGCCACCCCGTTGCCGTGTTCGGCCCGCAGACCGGCTACTTCGCGCCCCAGCTGCTCATGCTCCAGGAGATCCAGGGCCCCGGCCTGAGCGCCCGTGGCGCCTCCTTCGCCGGGCTGAGCATGTACGTCGAACTGGGCCGCGGCCAGGACTACGCCTGGAGCGCCACCACGTCCGGCCAGGACATCATCGACACCTACGCCGTCGAGCTGTGCCAGGACGACCACCACTACCTCTACCGCGGCACCTGCACACCGATGGAGCAGGTCGAGCAGAAGAACGCCTGGAACCCGACCGTCGCGGACGGCACCGCCGCCGGCTCGTACACGATGCGGGTGTGGCGCACCGCGTACGGACCGGTGGAGTACCGGGCCACCGTCGGCGGCAAGAAGGTCGCCTACACCACGCTGCGCTCGTCCTTCCTGCACGAGGCCGACTCCATCATCGGCTTCCAGATGCTCAACGACCCCGACTACGTCAAGGGGCCCGAGGACTTCCAGAGCGCGGTGCGGCACATCAACTACACCTTCAACTGGTTCTACGCCGACTCCGCGCACACCGCGTACTACAACAGCGGCGACAACCCGGTCCGCGCGAGCGGCGTCGACGCCGAGTTCCCGGCCTGGGCGCGGCCGGCGTACGAGTGGCGCGGCTGGGACCCGGCGACCAACACGGCGACCTACACCCCGCCCTCCGCGCACCCCCACTCCCTCGACCAGGACTACTACATCTCCTGGAACAACAAGCAGGCCGAGGACTACGCGGCCGCGCCCTGGGGTGAGGGGTCCGTGCACCGCGGCGACCTGCTCGACGACCGGGTGCGGAAGCTGGTCGCGGCCGGCGGCGTCACCCGCGCCTCCCTGACCCGGGCGATGGCCGAGGCGGGCCTGACCGACCTGCGCGCGGAGGACGTCGTACCGGACCTGCTGAAGGTGATCGACAGCGCCCCGGTGACCGACGCGACGGCCGCGGCGGCAGCCGGGAAGCTCCGGACCTGGCTCGCCGCGGGCGCCCGGCGCACCGAGACCTCGGCCGGATCGAAGACGTATGCCGACGCCGACGCGATCCGCATCCTGGACGCGTGGTGGCCGCTGCTGGTCAAGGCCGAGTTCGAACCCGGCCTGGGCACCGAGCTGTACACCGCCTTCACCCGCAACCTGCCTGTCGACGAGGCCCCGTCGGCCGGCCACGGGCCCACCGGGGCGCACGCCGGGAGCTCCTTCCAGTACGGCTGGTGGAGCTATGTCGACAAGGACGTCCGCGCGGTCCTCGGTGAGCCGGTGCGCGGCCCGCTGGCGCACACGTACTGCGGCGGCGGCAGCCTCGGCGCCTGCCGTGACCTGCTCCTCGGCACACTGAAGGAGGCCGCGGGCAGGACCGCCGCGCAGGTCTACCCCGGTGACGACCAGTGCTCCGCGGGCGACCAGTGGTGCGCGGACGCGATCGTGCAGCGCACGCTGGGCGGCATCAAGCACGGAAAGATCGGCTGGCAGAACCGGCCGACCTATCAGCAGGTCGTGGAGTTCACCTCACACCGCTGACGGCTTCAGGCGGCGGGCCGGCCGATGCGGCCCGCCGCCGCCACGACCTGCGCCAGCTCCCGGTGCAGGATGTCGCTGTGCGCGCCGGCCGGCGGGCCGCCGTGGCAGACCACCGCCGCCGCGTCCACGTTCACACAGCCCGACGCCGGCAGCGGCCCGCGCAGCGCGTCGGCGAGCGTCATCGCGCGGGTGCCCGGCACCGCCTGCACCCCGTCGTGGCCCATCGCGCCCCACTTGGCGCCGAGCAGCTGCCCGATGCCGAACTCCTGCGCCGCCCCCCGCGCGTCACCCGCCATCTTCGACGCGAGCGGGTAGAAGGTGCCGAGGGCCGTGTCGTGCCGGGAGTGGCAGCACACCACGGGACCGTCCACGCGGTGCTGCTGGTCCTGGAGCACACCTCCCGCGCGCGGGTCGTGCGGCAGCCGGGAGGAGAACGCGTAGTGCGAGAAGGCGCCCTGCAGCAGCGTCACCGACGCCACCGCGCGCACCCCCTCGGGCAGCCCGCGCAGCGCGAACGACACCAGCCGCCCGCCGAAGCTGTGCCCCACCAGATGCACCCGGATCCCCGGCACGGCGGTGGCCAGCTCCCCGACGACCCGGCCGAGCCCGCGCTCGCCGACGGTCCCCGCGCGCCGCTTCATCGCGTAGTACGTCGCCTGCCGCAGCAGCTCGTGCGCCCCGTCCCAGGGGTTGGGCAGCCCGAACCCCTCCCGCCCGCCCTCCGCGTCCGCCAGCGCAGCGGCGAAGTCGGCGCACACCTCGGTCACCGGCCGGGTGAACATCGCCGGCTCGTCCTGCGGCACCCCCTCCGCCACCGTGTCGGCGGCGAACAGCGCCTGCGGGCCGGGCGCCACGACCTCCACCAGCAGCCGCACCAGCCGCCCGAACTCCGTCAGTTCGGCCTCCTCGCCGAGCTGCTGCTCCAGCAGCCGCGCGATCTGCTCGACGATCGGCGCCCGCCCGGGGAAGCTCTCCAGCAGCGCGTGCCGGGTGTCCTTGTCCAGCGCCGGGCGGCGCGGCGGCTCGGCGGTGACCGACCGCGGGAAGTCGGGGATCGGCTCGTCGGAGAACCGCATCGACGGCCAGACCACGCCGACGTACCCGATCCGGGCGCCCGGGGCCAGTTCCGGAAAGGGTGCGAAGAAGCTGCTGCACAGCCGGGTGGCGCCCGAGCGGTCGTTGTTCCAGCCGTGCGCGAACACCACCAGGTCGCGCACGCCCCGCTGGGCCGCCTGGGTCAGCAGCCGGTCCCTCTCCGCGCGGTCGACGTCGCCGTCCGCGTCGAAGGTCAGCTCCCAGTAGGGCGTCACACTCATCGCCGGCTCTGCCATGACGGACTCCTTCGTCCCCCCATGCGCTGCGCTGTGTGGCGCATCGTCCTGCGAACGGAGGAGATTGGCCATACGTCACGGCATCACCCGTACGGCGGGTTTTCACCGGTACAGCAGATACCGCTCCCGTACCCGTGCGAAGGCCGCCAGCTCGTCCTGCCAGCCGGCGACGACCGCGTCGGTGCCGGCGCCCGCGTCGATGGCCGTGCGCACCCAGGTGGAGCCGGTCAGTTTGTCGATCCAGTTGTCGGAGCGCCAGGCGAAGCCGCTCCACACCCGCTTGGCGGTCACCAGCAGAGCGATGCCGGTGCGCACCGGGTCGTAGGCCTCCCGGTCGTGCACATGGATCTGCACCCCGCCGATGGTCTTGCCCTGGAACTTGGAGAACGTCGGCGCGAAGTACGCCTCCCGGAACCGCACCCCGGGCAGTTCGAGCGCGTTCGCGGCGGCCGCCCAGCGCCCGTCGATCCCCTCGGCGCCGAGCAGTTCGAAGGGGCGGGTGGTGCCGCGCCCCTCGGAGAGGTTGGTGCCCTCGAAAAGACAGGTGCCGGAGTAGACGAGCGCGGTGTCCGGGGTCGGCATGTTCGGGCTCGGCGGTACCCACGGCAGGCCGGAGGCGTCGTAGAACTCCGACCGCTTCCAGCCGGTCATCGTCACCGTCTCCAGGGCGACGGGGGTGGTGAGGAACTCCCCGTTGAACAGCCCCGCCAGCTCCGCGACCGTCATCCCGTGCGCCTGAGCGATCGGCTTGCGGCCGACGAAGGTCGCGAACTCCGGGTGCAGCACCGGCCCGAGCGCGGCTCGTCCGGTGACCGGGTTGGGCCGGTCCAGCACCACGAACCGCTTGCCCGCGAGCGCGGCCGCCTCCATGCAGTCGTACAGCGTCCAGATGTACGTGTAGAAGCGCGCGCCCACGTCCTGGATGTCGAAGACGACGGTGTCCACCCCGGACGCGGTGAACACGTCGGCCAGCGGCCGGCCGCTCTTGAGGTAGGTGTCGTACACCGGAAGTCCGGTCGCCGGATCGTCGTAGCGGCCCTCGGAGCCGCCCGCCTGCGCGGTGCCGCGGAAGCCGTGCTCGGGGCCGAAGACGGCCCGCAGATCGACGCGCGGGTCGGCGTGCAGCACGTCGACGATGTGGCGGGCGTCCCGGGTGACACCGGTGGGGTTCGTGACGATCCCGACCCGCTGCCCGTCCAGCAGGGCCCAGCCGTCGGCGGCGAGGCGCTCGAAGCCCGTCCGCAGCCGCCTGCCGCCGGTCGGCGCGGCCGCCTGCGCGGGGGCGGCCGACGCGGCCACCGCGGCGGCGCTCGCGAGCACACTTCGTCTGGACAGCCTCATGCGACGACCTCCGTGATCCGGGTGTGTCATGCCCACGCACGCTAGCGTCCGCTCGGCCCCCGAGGAACGAAGCGGACGCAAACAGGTCTTCCGCAGCTACATACCGACTGGTTAGTGTGGCGGCGCACGGGGGAGCCGAGCCGCGTCGAAGGAGACCGATGGTGGGAGCCGTTCAGGGTGCTGGAGTGGTCGTCACGGGAGCGGGAGGCGGCATCGGCGCCGCCCTGGCCCGCCGCTTCGCCGCCGAGGGCGCCCGGGTCGTCGTGAACGACCTGGACGCCGCGAAGGCGCAGGCCGTCGCCGACGAGATCGGCGCCACCGCGGTCCCCGGCGACGCCTCCGCGATCGTCGAGGCCGCCCTGGACGCCCTCGGCGGCACGGTCGACGTCTACTGCGCCAACGCCGGCGTCGGCTCCGGCGGCTCCGAGGCGGCCGAGGAGAGCGTCTGGGAGCTCGCCTGGGACGTCAACGTCATGGCGCACGTGCGCGCGGCCCGCGCCCTGCTGCCCGGCTGGCTGGAGCGCGGCAGCGGCCGGTTCGTCTCCACCGTCTCCGCCGCCGGACTGCTCACCATGATCGGCGCCGCCCCCTACAGCGTCACCAAGCACGGCGCCTACGCCTTCGCCGAGTGGCTGTCGCTGACCTACCGCCACCGCGGGATCAAGGTGCACGCCATCTGCCCGCAGGGCGTGCGCACCGACATGCTCTCCGCCACCGGAAGCGCCGGCGACCTGGTCCTCAAGCCCACCGCGATCGAGCCGGACGACGTCGCCGACGCGCTGTTCAAGGGCATCGAGGAGGACCGCTTCCTGATCCTGCCGCATCCCGAGGTCGCCGGGTACTACCAGGCCCGGGCCGCCGAGCCCGACCGCTGGCTCGCCGGCATGAACCAGCTCCAGCGCAAGTGGGAGGAGGCCCGATGAGCGCGTCACGCTACGCGGCCAAGCCCTGGCTGGCCCTCCTCGACGACGCCCAGAAGGCCCCCGTCGAGCCCGCCGACTCCCTGGTCCACGCCCTGCGCCGGGCCGTCGCCCAGGCGCCCGGACGCACCGCCCTCGCCTACTTCGACGGCCGGCTCACCTACCGCGAGATCGACGAGCTCAGCGACTCCGTCGCCGGCCACCTCGCCGCACGCGGCCTGGAGCGCGGCGAGCGGGTGGCCGTCGTGCTGCAGAACTCCCCGCACTTCGTGCTCGCCGTGCTGGGCGCCTGGAAGGCCGGCGCGGTCGTCGTCCCCGTCAACCCGATGTACAAGTCGGGCGAGGTGTCCCACGTCCTGCGGGACGCCGAGGTGACGGCACTCGTGTGCAGCGACCGCGCGTGGGAGACGTATCTGCGCGACACGGCCGCCGGCTCACCGGTGCGGATCGCGCTGACCGCCTGCGAGCTGGACTTCCAGACGAGCGACGACGCGCGCGTGCTGTCCTTCGAACGGCTGCCGCAGGCCCCGGACGCCGACGACCTGACCGCCGTCGCCCGCGCCGGGCACAAGGCCCCCGAGGGCCGCGACCCCGCGCCCGCCGACACCGCCCTGATCAGCTACACCTCGGGCACCAGCGGCACGCCCAAGGGCGCCACCAACACGCACGGCAACATCATGTACAACGCCGAGCGCCAGAGCACCGGGCTCGGCCTGCCCGAGGCGCCCGTGTACTTCGCGCTGGCGCCGCTGTTCCACATCACCGGGATGGTCTGCCAGTTCGGCGCCTGCCTGAACAGCGCGGGCACGCTGGTGCTGGCCTACCGCTTCGAGGCGGGCGTCGTCCTCGACGCGTTCGCCGCGCACCGCCCGCACTACACCGTCGGCCCGTCGACCGCGTTCATGGCGCTGGCCGCCCACCCCTCCTGCACCCGGGAGCACTTCGCGTCCTTCACGGTCATCTCCTCCGGCGGCGCCCCGCTGCCGCCGGCCCTGGTGGAGAAGTTCCGGGCGGGCTTCGGACCGTACATCCGCAACGGCTACGGCCTCACCGAGTGCACCGCACCCTGCGCCTCCGTGCCGCCCGGCCTTGAGGCGCCCGTCGACCCGGCCTCCGGGACGCTGGCCGTCGGCGTGCCGGGCCCCGACACGGTCGTACGGATCATCGACGAGCAGGGCCAGGAGGTGCCCTTCGGCGAGCAGGGCGAGATCGCCGTACGGGGCCCGCAGGTCGTCCCCGGCTACTGGCGCCGCCCCGACGCCACCGCCGAGACCTTCCCCGACGGCGAGCTGCGCACCGGCGACATCGGCTTCATGGACGAGCAGGGCTGGCTGTACGTCGTCGACCGCAAGAAGGACATGATCAACGCCTCGGGCTTCAAGGTGTGGCCGCGCGAGGTCGAGGACGTGCTCTACACCCACCCGGCGGTGCGCGAGGCGGCCGTCGTCGGCGTCCCCGACGGCTACCGTGGCGAGACCGTGCGGGCCTACATCAGCCTGCGTCCGGGCGTCGAGGCGGACCCGGAGGAACTCGCCGCGTACTGCAAGGAGAGACTGGCCGCCTACAAATACCCTCGGCAGGTCGAGATCCTGCCCGACTTGCCCAAGACGGCAAGTGGGAAGATCCTCCGGCGGGAACTGCGTTCCCGCACGCGAGACAGTTAGACACCCGGAACGGAAAGGCAGGTGGCGGCAGTGCCCAGGACGACGGACGGGGACGGCACTCCGGTGCCGCAGCGGCTCCTGGCCGCCGCCACCCGGCTCTTCGCCGAGCAGGGTTACGACCGCACCTCGGTGCAGGAGATCGTCGAGGCGGCCGGCGTCACCAAGGGGGCGCTGTACCACTACTTCGGCTCCAAGGACGATCTGCTGCACGAGGTGTACGCGCGCGTGCTGCGCCTCCAGCAGGAGCGGCTCGACCACTTCGCCGGCCTGGACGCGCCGGTGGAGCAGCGCCTGCGGGACGCGGCGGCGGACGTGGTGGTGACCACCATCGACAACCTCGACGACACGTCGATCTTCTTCCGGTCGATGCACCACCTCAGCCCGGAGAAGAACAAGCAGGTGCGCGCCGAGCGCCGGCGCTACCACGAGCGCTTCCGCGCGCTCATCGAGGAGGGGCAGCGCGCCGGCGTCTTCTCCACGGCCACCCCGGCCGACCTCGTCGTGGACTACCACTTCGGCTCGGTCCACCACCTGCCGACGTGGTACCGCGCGGACGGCTCGCTGAGCCCGCAGGAGGTCGCCGACCACCTGGCCGACCTGCTGCTGCGGGCACTGCGCCCTTGAGGACGCGCCCTCAAGGACGCGCCGCGGGCGCCGCGCCCGTGAGGTGACGGGCGAGGGCCGCCGCCGCCGGATTGCGCGGCGCCGGCCCCCGCCCCGCCAGCACGACCGTACGGCCGGGCTCGGGCTGCGTCACGCGCACGCAGGGCAGCCCGGCCCGCTCCCCGATGGCACGCGGCACGAACGCGACCCCGATCCCGGCCCGCACCAGATCCACCAGCAGCCCGATCTGGGTGACGTCACAGGTGATACGGCGCTGAAGGCCGCAGTGCGCGGCCAGGCGCCGCACGGCCGTCTCCAGACCCGTCCCGGCCCGGAAGTCGACGAACGGCTCGTCGGCGAGGTCCTTGATGAGCGTGCGCCCGGCCCGGGCCAGCGGATGCCCCGGAGCGGTGATCAGCACCAGCTCCTCCCGCCAGGTGGCGTGGGAGTGCAGCCCCTCGGGCAACTCCCGTGCGTCCGGCGCGAGGAAGGCCAGATCCAGCTCCCCGGCCCGCAGCGCGTCGGTCAGTTCGCCGACGGGGGCGTCCCGCACGGACACCTGGACACCGGGGAACTCCTGGTGGAAGGAGGCCAGTTCGGCGGGCAGGTCGACGCAGGTCAGCGTCTGGATGGTGCCGACGGACACCCGGCCGGTCGCCAGCCCCGTCACGGCGGCGACCGCGTCCCGGGCGGCCTCGGCGCCGGCCAGCAGCGCCCGCGCCTGCGGCACCAGCGCGCGCCCCGCCTCCGTGAGCACCACCCGGCGCCCCGTCCGCTCGAACAGATCGGCGCCCAGCTCCCGTTCGAGGTTCCTGATCGAGGTGCTGAGCGCCGACTGCACGATGAGCTCGGCCCGGGCGGCCGCGGTGAAGCCGCCCTCGGTCACGACCGCCATGAAATGGCGGAGCTGACGGATCTCCATCCGTGCATTGTAGAGATCCATCTATTTCACAGATGCCGGCCAGCGAAACCATCTGTTGGACCGGTCGACGGCCTGCGCGCCACGCTGGACGCATGACACGCAGACCCTCTCTTCTCCAGCGGTTCCTGTCGTTCCTCCAGGCCCTCGCGCGCGAGGACCACCACTACTCGGGCGGCTACTAGAGGTACTTCTTCAGCTCGCGCCGGGCCAGCGAGCGCTGGTGCACCTCGTCCGGGCCGTCGGCGAGCATCAGGGTGCGGGCGCCGGCGTACAGCTCGGCCAGCGGGAAGTCCTGGCTCACCCCGCCCGCGCCGTGCAGCTGGATCGCCCGGTCCAGGATGCCGACCACCGCGCGCGGCGTGGCGATCTTGATGGCCTGGATCTCCGTGTGGGCGCCCTTGTTGCCGACGGTGTCCATCAGCCAGGCCGTCTTCAGCACCAGCAGCCGCAGCTGCTCCACCGTCACCCGCGCGTCGGCGATCCAGTTCTGCACCACGCCCTGCTGGGCCAATGCCTTGCCGAACGCGGTGCGGGACACGGCCCGCTTGCACATCAGCTCGATGGCCCGCTCGGCCATGCCGATCAGCCGCATGCAGTGGTGGATACGGCCGGGCCCGAGCCGGGCCTGGGCGATGGCGAAGCCGCCGCCCTCCTCGCCGATCAGGTTCGTCACCGGCACGCGCGCGTGGTCGAAGATCACCTCGGCGTGGCCGCCGTGGTAGTGGTCCTCGTAGCCGAAGACCTGCATCGCACGCTTGACGGTGACGCCCGGGGTGTCGCGCGGGACCAGGACCATGGACTGCTGGCGGCGGATGTCCGCGCCGTCCGGGTCCGTCTTGCCCATCACGATGAAGATCTTGCAGTTCGGGTCCATCGCGCCGGAGATGTACCACTTGCGGCCGGTGATGACGTACTCGTCGCCGTCACGCTCGATGTGCGTGGTGATGTTGGTGGCGTCCGAGGAGGCCACCTCCGGCTCGGTCATCGCGAACGCCGAGCGGATCTCCCCCGCGAGGAGCGGCTCCAGCCACTGCTTCCTCTGCTGCTCGTCGCCGAACTGCGCGAGCACCTCCATGTTGCCGGTGTCCGGCGCGGAGCAGTTCAGTGCGGTGGGCGCGAGCTGCGGGGAGCGGCCGGTGATCTCGGCGAGCGGCGCGTACTGCAGGTTGGTCAGGCCGGCGCCGTACTCCTCGTCGGGCAGGAAGAGGTTCCACAGGCCCTGGCGGCGGGCCTCGGCCTTGAGGTCCTCGACGACCTGCGGGGTGTCCCACGGGGAGGCGAGCGCGGCGCGCTGCTCCTCGGCCACCGCCTCGGCCGGGTAGACGTACTCGTCCATGAAGGCGAGCAGTTTGGCGCGCAGTTCCTCGGTGCGTGCGTCGAACGCGAAGTCCATGGCCACTCAGCCTTCCTGAAGAGTCGTCAGTCCGTGCTCGATGAAGACCGGGACCAGCTCGCCGATGCGGTCGAAGCCGCGGCCGACGGTCTGGCCCAGGGTGTAGCGGTAGTGGATGCCCTCCAGGATCACGGCGAGCTTGAACCAGGCGAACGCCGTGTACCAGGCCACGGCCGACACGTCGCGCCCCGAGCGCGCGGCGTACCGCTCGATCAGCTCCCGCGGCGCCGGGTGACCCGGGGCCTGGGCGGTGGTGGAGACGGGGGAGTCCGGCAGCTGAAGCGGCCGGCTGTACATCACCAGCAGCCCCAGGTCGGTCAGCGGGTCGCCGAGCGTGGACATCTCCCAGTCCAGCACCGCCTTGATCTCGTCGTCGGCGCCGATCAGGACGTTGTCCAGCCGGTAGTCGCCGTGCACGATCGTCGGGGCGGGGGAGGAGGGCAGCTCCCGGCCGAGCGCGGCGTGCAGCTCGTCGATGCCGGGCAGCTCGCGGTTGCGGGAGGCGTCCAGCTGCTTGCCCCAGCGGCGCAGCTGCCGGTCCAGGAAGCCCTCCGGGCGGCCGAAGTCGCCGAGGCCGACCTCGGCGGGGTCGACGGCGTGCAGCTCCACGAGTGTGTCGACGAGCGAGAGCACCGCCTGCCGGGTGCGCTCCGGGCCGAGCGGGGCGAGCTGCTCGGCGGTGCGGTACGGGGTGCCCTCGACGAACTCCATGACGTAGAAGGGCGCCCCGAGCACCTCCTCGTCCTCGCACAGCAGCACCGGCTCCGGCACCGGCACCTTGGTCGGGTGCAGGGCGCTGATCACCCGGTGCTCGCGCTTCATGTCGTGCGCGGTGGCCAGCACATGCCCGAGCGGAGGCCGGCGCACCACCCACTGCTGCGTGCCGTCGCCGACCAGATAGGTGAGGTTCGACCGTCCGCCCTCGACCAGCCGGCCGGTCAGGGGACCGGTCACCAGACCGGGCCGCTCGCGCTCCAGCAGACCGCGCAGCCGGTCGAGATCGAGTCCGGGCGGGTGGTCGGGGCTCATCATCGCTCCTACAGGCAGGTGAACAGGTCTCCCACCATCATGCTGACCGGTCGGTATGTCGTCCAGTGCCGGAGCGGAACGTGACCGGGACCACCATAGGCCGACGACCCCCGACCGGCGAAGCGCGCACGCGTGGTCCATCCGGGCTTGCGCGGCGCGGGACCACCCCGGAGGGTCGGTGCCATGAAGGCGATCAGCTACAGCCGGTACGGCGGACCCGAGGTGCTGGAGTACGGGGAGGTGCGCGAACCCAAGGTCGGCCCCGACGCCGTCCTGGTCAGGGTGCGGGCGGCGGCGGTGAACCCCGTGGACTGGAAGTGCCGCGAGGGCTACCTCGACGGCATGATCGAATCCGTCTTCCCGGTGGTGCCCGGCTGGGACATGTCCGGCGTCGTGGTCAGACCCGGCGTGTCCGTCACGGAGTACGCCGAGGGCGACGAGGTCATCGGCTACGTCCGCGAGGACTTCCTCTCCCGCGGCACCTTCGCCGAGTACGTGGCCGCCCCCGTGCGCACCCTCGCCCGCAAGCCGCGCAACCTGTCCTTCGAACAGGCCGCCGGGCTGCCGCTGGCCGGACTGACCGCCTACCAGGTGCTGGTCAAGGCGCTCCAGGTCAAGCGCGGCGAGACGGTGCTGGTGCACGCCGCGGCCGGCGGCGTCGGCTCCATCGCCGTCCAGCTCGCCCGGCACTTCGGCGCCCGTGTGATCGGCACGGCCAGCGAGCGCAACCACGACTACGTGCGGGGGCTCGGCGGTGAACCGGTCAGCTACGGCGAGGGGCTCGCCGACCGGGTGCGGGGACTGGCGCCCGAGGGCCTGGACGCGGCCTTCGACACCGTCGGCGGCGACGCGCTGCAGGCCTCCGTGAACCTGCTGGGCGCCGGGGGCCGCCTCGCCTCGATCGCCGACCCGGAGGTGCAGACGTACGGCGGCCGCTACTACTGGGTCCGGCCCGACGCCGAGGACCTGCAGAAACTGTCGGACCTGGCCGACCAGGGCGTGGTCTCGGTGCACATCGACGCGGCCTTCCCGCTGGAGCGCGCGGCGGACGCCCACCGGCACAGCCAGGAGGGCCGCACCCGGGGCAAGATCGTGGTGACGGTGCCCGAGGAGGACTGACGCGGCTCAGAGCACCACGGCGATCGCGCACACCGCCATCGCCACCGTGCACAGCACCGCCGCCGTCGCCAGCCGCGCCGGCATCGGCCGGGGCCGGTCCGCCGCCGCCAGCAGACGGATGCGGTGATGGGCGACGAGCAGGAAGCCCACCCACAGCGCGCAGCACAGGGCGCCGGCGACGACGTCGGCCGCGGAGGCGCCGCCCTGCAGCGTGGCCTTCACGGCGAGCACGGCCGCGACCGCCCACGCCAGGGTCGTACGACGCCAGGCGAGCCGGGTCCGCTCGGGCTGCAGCCCCGGGTCCCGCTCGCCGCTCACCCCCGCGACCGGGTGCCCGCCGCTCATCCCTCCCACCCGATGAGCACGACGACGACCATCGCCACCGCGACGACGGCGACGACGAGGCTCAGCACCACCGGGAACCGGGACACCGGCAGGTCCTCCCCGCGGCGCATCGCCCGCTCGCAGCGCACCCAGTGGTTGACCGCCCGCAGCGCGCACAGCACGCCCGCCGCCAGCAGCGCGAGCGCCAGGCCGACGCGCCAGCCCCAGCGCAGGTCGGGCAGGAACTGGTCCACCGCGAACCCGCCGCCGATCAGCGCGAGCGCGGTGCGCAGCCAGGCCAGGAAGGTGCGCTCGTTGGCCAGCGAGAACCGGTAGTCGGGCGTGCCGCCCTCCTCCCGCACCCGCTCCGGCGCGAACCACAACCGGACGTTCCGTACGAGTTCGATCACGTGCAGGACCCTATCCGCAGCGCGAACCCGGGGCGCTGTCAGCGGTCGCGGCCAGCGTGGGGCCCCTGGCCGGCACGCGTCCTCGCCGCAGCGCTCACCGGGAGGTGAACGCCGCTCAGCCCGTCGGCCGGTGGTTCGTCAGGCGCTCGTAGGCCGCCATGCCGTCCGGGACCCACTCCCACTCGCCGAGGCGTGCCCGCAGCTCCTCCTCGGTGAGGAAGGCGTACCAGGCGACCTCCTCCACCTGCGGCCGCACCGGCAGCTCGCAGCGGACCTCGTACACGGCCGACCACCAGCTCTGCCCGGCCCCGTCGTCGTAGAGGAACTTGAACAGGAACGTGGGACGGGGCAGCCCCGTCACGCCCAGCTCCTCCTCGGCCTCGCGCAGGGCCGCGTCGTCGTAGGACTCGCCGGCGCCGACGACCCCGCCGACGAACATGTCGTACCGCGAGGGAAAGACCAGCTTGGTCGGCGTCCGACGGTGCACGAAGACCCGCCCGTCCGCGTCACGGGCCTGAATGAACACACACCGGTGACGCAGCCCACGGGCGTAGGCCTCACCGCGCGGGGACTGCCCGATGACCTGGTCGTGGAGGTCGACGATGTCGAGAATCTCGTCAGCAGCACGCATGAACCCATCCAAGCAGGCCCACCGGTGTCCCCGGGGCACCGCCAACGCCCCGACGGGGGCCCGGCCGACGTCCGTGCGGGGGCGGGGCGCCGGGTGGGGGGAGCGACGGGGCGGTGGTGCGACGGTGTCCCGGTGGGGGCCGTCGAGCCTCCGGGCGCTGCCCCTCAGCCCCCTTGGAGTGCGTCCACCCGTTCCTCGCCCGCTGTGCCCTGCGGCAGGCAGGGGTGCAGGCCCAGGAGGACGATGCCCGTGACGATCGCTGCCAGCCCGGTCGCCTCCCAGGCCAGTGCCCCGGTGTCGGTGTGCAGGCGGTCGCCGAGGAAGCCGACGCCGCAGGCGATGCCGGCCAGCGGCTGGGCCGCGGTGAGCGCGGGCAGCGACATGCGCAGCGGCGCCGTCTCGAACGCGCTCTGGACGAGGACCAGACCGGTGATGCCGAGCGCCAGTACCGCGTACGGCTGCCAGCCCGTGAGCAGCTCGGCCAGGCCGCCGTCGGCGAAGCGCTGCCCGCTCACCCGGGTCAGGGCGTCCTGCACGCCGTAGAGCAGTCCGGCCGCGAGGGACAGCAGGACCGGCCCCCAGCTCAGCCGGGCGCGCTTGGCGCAGGCGGTCAGCAGCAGGGCCAGGCCCGCCATCACCCCGATGATCACCCAGTGCCGCACCGGATCGGTCACCGCCGTGCCCCCGCGCGGCTCGCCCGCCAGGATGAACGCGCTCACCCCGCCCGCGAGCAGGGCGAGCCCCGCCCACCCCTGCCGCCCCAGCGGCTGCCGGGTGCGACGGCGGGAGAGCGCGAGCGCGAACAGCAGGTTCGTCGCCAGCAGCGGCTCGACCAGGGACACCTCGCCCCGGCCCAGCGCTACCGCACCGAGGGCCATTCCGGCCACCATCAGCGCGATCCCGCCGATCCAGCTCGGCACCCGCATCAGGGCCAGCAGCAGCCGGGGTGAGAGGAAGTCGCCGAGCGGTGCCCGCTGCGCGGCGCTCTGCTGCAGGACGAACCCGAACCCCAGGCAGCACGCGGCACTCACGGCGAGAACAAGAACCAGAACCGACACGCTGCGTCCCTCGATCGTCCGGTCGGGTCACGGGGTCGTGAGGCCCGACTCTAACCGCCCGGCCCCCTCGGTGCCCCCGGAGCGCGCGCAACGGTGCCCGTGCGTACACCCCCGCCCGGGCGCCTGAGCCCGGCCCTGCCGTCATGCTGGGACGCGAACGCCGGTGCTGCCATGGCGCACGCCACACCACCCCGGAACCGGCACACCCGCCGGCGCTCAAATCCCGCCATTCGCCGGTCAGTTGACGCGTGTCATCGACCCGTCGGCCCTTGACGCGCCTCACCCCCGGAGGGTTGGCTGTGCGTGATCGAACGGTGGCAGGTTCATGCCCGTACACGGGAGACAGGCCCGAGCGGCCCTCCGGCCCGCGAACCGCCACGACGCACGAGGAAAACGAAGACGAGGTAGCCCCGCGGTGCCCCCACCCCCGCCTCCCCTGGGCCGTGGCCGCAAACGCGCCGCCCACGCCTTCGACGCCGCCCTCGACGACACCGAACTCACCGCGGCCCGCGCCGCGTTGGCCCAGGGCCGATGGCAGTCCGCACGCTCGCTGCTGGCCCGTACGGGTGACGACTTCGACCGCCGCGGCCACCGGATCACCGTCCTCGGCGCCGAACCCTACAGCGCCGCCTGGGCGAAGGACTGGCTCCTCGTCGAACCCGACTCCGCCGACGCCGCCGCGCTGCTCGCCGCCGCCCGCGTCCAGCGCGCCCTGCGCGGCAAGGAGAAGCCCGCCGCCGCCCGCGAGGCCTGCCACACCGCCGCCGCGCTCGTCCCGGCCGATCCCACCCCCTGGCTGGCCCTGCTCCTGCTGGAGCGCGTCCACGGCGACGACACCGAGGTCGTCCGCACCTTCGAACAGGTCCGCGCCCGCCACGCCGACCACCACCACGCCCACCACCTGATGGTCGCCCGGCTCGCCGAGCGCCGCGCCGACGTCGGACCCGACCCGCTGCACGAGGTCTACGACTTCGCCGCCTGGGCCGCCGAGCAGGCCCCCGCCGACTCCCCGCTGGCCATGCTCCCGGTCGTCGCGCACGCCGAGCGCTACCGCGTCCTGGCCGGCGCCGGGTTCGAACCCGCCGACCCGCTCGCCTCCGGACACTGGACCGGCCGCCGCGCCCGGCAGGTGATGAAGGCCGCCTTCGACTGGTGGCTGGAGTGGGAGCACGAGGGCCACCCCCGGCGCCTGGTCGACCTCAACTACCTCGCCCACGCCAAGGTCTGCGAGGGCCGCGGCGCCGAGGCCGCCGCCCTCTTCCACCGCATCGGTGACCACCCCACCCCGCCCCCTGGTCCTACCCCGACCGCGACCCCCACGCCGCCTTCCGTGCCGCCCGCGACCGCGCCCTCGGCACGGGCTGACGTACGCCGACGTCGGGACCCGCACCGACGACGGCAACCGCGCCCCCGCCCCCGAAAGGACCCCGCATGACGACCGGCAGCCCCCGCACCACCAGACCCGCCGACGACATCAGCACCTATCTGGGCCCCGACCGCGCCCTGCGCGCCGACCGCCTCGGCACCTCCGGCCTGCTGCTCTCCGTGCTCGCCGCGACCGCCCCGCTCATGGTCGTCGCCGGTGTCATGCCCACCACGTACGCGGTGATGGGCATCGTCGGCCAGCCCCTGCTGTTCGTCGCGCTCGGCGTGGTCCTGGTCCTGTTCAGCGTCGGCTACGCCGAGATGAGCCGGCACGTGCACAACGCGGGCGCCTTCTACGCCTACATCGCCCGCGGCCTCGGCGGCACCGCGGGCGCCGGCGCCGCCCTGGTCGCCCTCGTCGCCTACAGCGCCCTGCAGGTCGGCATCTACGGCATCTTCGGCTTCGAGGTCTCCGGGCTGCTCGCCACCTACGCCGACGTCACCGTCGCCTGGTGGATACCGGCGCTGGCGGCCGTCGCCGTCGTCGGCGCGCTCGGCTGGCTGAAGATCGACGTCAACGCGCGCGTCCTCGGCGTCCTCCTCGTCATCGAGGTCGCCCTCGTCGTGATCTTCGACGTCGCCGCGATCTCCGACCCCGGCAAGGAGGGCCTGTCCCTGCACGCCTTCGACCCCGGCACCCTCACCGGCGCCGGCGTCTCCACCGCCCTGTGCTTCTGCATCGCCGCCTTCACCGGCTTCGAGCAGGCCCCCGTCTACGCCGAGGAGACCAGCCGGCCGCACGTCCTCGTGCCGCGCGTGATGTTCCTCGCCGTCGGCTCCGTCGCCGTGTTCTTCGCGCTCAGCTCCTGGGCGCTCACCGTCGCCACCGGCCCTTCCGCGATCGTCGGCACCGCCCAGAAGGAGAGCGCGGGACTGCTGTTCACGCTCACCGAGTCCCGGCTGGGCGCCACCTTCACCGACATCCTGCACGTGTTGTTCGTGACCGGCATGTTCGCCGCCACGCTCAGCTTCCACAACGTCGTCGCCCGCTACGCCTTCGCCATGGGCCGCGAGGGCCTGCTGCCCCGGGCGTTCGGCCGCACCACCGGCGCCGGCGGAGCGCCCGGCACCGGCTCGCTGCTGCAGAGCGCCGTGTCCGCCGTCGTCGTCATCGTCTTCGCCGCCACCGACGGCAAGCCCACCGGCGACCCCACCGCGCCCGTCCTGCACCTGTTCACCTGGTGCGGCAACCTCGGCGCGCTCGGCGTGATCGTGCTGATGGCCGCCGCCTCCCTGTCGGTGATCGTCTTCTTCGTCCGGCGCGGCGCCGGACGGGCCCAGGCCTGGCGGCTCGTCACCTCCGCGCTGGCCGGGCTCGCCCTGCTGGTGCTCGCCGGCTACACGGTCAAGGACTTCGACGTCCTGGTCGGCGCCGGCCCCGGCTCCGCCCTGAGCTGGGCGCTGCCCGCCGTCATCGGCCTCGCCCTGGTCGCCGGCCTGGCACAGGGCCTGCTGCTGCGCTCCCGCAACCCCGAGGCGCACGCCCGCATCGGCCTCGGCAACGAGGCGTTCCGGCTGGACAAGGCGGCGGCCACCCCCGTCGAGCAGTGATTACGGAAGCCTGACGCGCACCCGTGAACCCTTCTCCGCAGGGGTTCGCGAGTGTTCGAATGAAGAGGTGAACCCCGCACCGCCGCAACCACCCGAGCCGGCCGACCAAGGGGGCCGGCCCATCGGCCGCCGTGTCCTGCTCGGCACCCTGGGCCTGGGCGCCCTGGGCGTGCTCACCGCACCGACGCTGCAGCGCAACCTGGAGTCCCTCTTCAGCGGCGACCCCACCGGCCTGACCGGACTGCTGCCCAACGGCGGCGGCTTCCGCTACTACTCCGTCGCCGCGTCCGTCCCGCACCGCGATGCCCACAGCTACCGCCTCACCGTCGACGGCCTGGTCGACCGCCCGCGCAGCTACACCCTGGCCGAGCTGCGGGCCCTGCCGCAGACCCGGCTGGTCCGGGACGTCCAGTGCGTCACCGGGTGGCGGGTGCCGGGCACCCCGTTCGACGGCGTGCGGCTGTCGCGGCTGCTGGACGCCGCCGGGGTGCGGCCGGGGGCCCGGGCGATCCGCTTCACCTGCTTCGACGGCACCTACAGCGAGTCCCTCACCCTCGCCCAGGCCCGCCGCCCCGACGTCCTGGTCGCGCTGCGCATGCAGAACAAGGACCTGGGCCACGCCCACGGCGGCCCGGTCCGCCTCTACGTCGCCCCCATGTACTTCTACAAGTCCGCCAAGTGGCTCTCCGGCATCACCGTCACCGACGAGGTCGAGCCCGGCTACTGGGAGGAACGCGGCTACGACGTCGACGCCTGGGTGGGCCGGTCGAACGGACGCGACGATGAGCCTACGAGCTGACGCCCCGGCCCCGGCCACGGCGCACGTACGGCGCTTCACCCGGGCCGAACGCTGGATCCACCGCACCACGGCCGCGCTGATGGGCCTGTGCGTGATCACCGCGGCCTTCCTGTACATCCCGCAGCTCGCCGAACTCGTCGGCCGCCGCGAGCTGGTGGTCCGCGTCCACGAGTGCGCCGGCCTGGCCCTGCCCGTGCCGGTGCTGCTGGGCCTGGCCTCCCGCGCCTTCCGCGCCGACCTCGGCCGGCTCAACCGGTTCGGCCCGCACGACAGGCGCTGGCTGCACGCCGCGCTGGTCCGCGACAAACGGCACACCTCCCGCCCGGCGGGCAAGTTCAACGCCGGTCAGAAGGTCTACGCCGCCTGGATCGCCGGGGCGACGCTGGTGATGCTCGGCACGGGGCTGCTGATGTGGTTCACCCATCTCACCCCGCTGCGCTGGCGCACCAGCGCCACCTTCGTGCACGACTGGCTGGCCCTGACGGTCGGTGTCGTGCTGGCCGGCCACATCGGCATGGCGCTGGGCGACCCGGAGGCCCGCCGCGGACTGCGCACGGGCCTGGTCAGCAGGGGCTGGGCCGAGCGGGAGCACCCGCTGTGGCGGCCCTGAGCGATTCGCCCCCCGAAGAGAACGGCCCACCCCCGCGAGGAGGTGGGCCGTCGTCGCCGTACGACGTCTAGATCACCAGGGACAGCAGCAGCACCAGGCCGCCGCCGACCACCGAGATGATCGTCTCCATCACCGACCAGCTCTTGATGGTCTGGCCGACGTTCAGCCCGAAGTACTCCTTCACCAGCCAGAAGCCGGCGTCGTTGACATGGCTGAAGAACAGCGAGCCCGAGCCGATCGCGAGGACGAGCAGGGCCGCGTGCGTCGTCGACATGTCGGCCGCGAGCGGCGCGACCAGACCGGCCGCCGAGACGGTGGCGACGGTCGCCGAACCGGTCGCCAGCCGGATCGCCACCGCGATCAGCCAGGCCAGCAGCAGCGCCGGGATGTTCCAGTCCTTGGAGATGTCCAGGATCATCTGGCCCACGCCGGTGTCGATCAGCGTCTGCTTGAAGCCGCCGCCCGCGCCGACGATCAGCAGGATGCCGGCGATGGGCGCGAGGCCCTTCTCGACCAGCGGCGTGACGCGCTCCTTGCCGAACCCGGCGGGCCGCAGCAGCGTGAAGATGCCCAGCAGGACGGCGGCGAGCAGGGCGATCAGCGGCGAGCCGATCACGTCGAAGATCCGCTGCACGTTCTTGTCGGGGTCGTCCACCGTGATGTCGACCAGCGCCTTGGACAGCATCAGGACGACCGGCAGCAGGATGGTGACCAGCGTCGCGCCGAAGCCCGGACGGGTCTCCAGTTCCTCCGAGGCGCGCTGCGGGATCATCCGGTCCGGCGCCGGGACGTCCACCCAGCGGGCCGCGACCTTCGAGAACAGCGGACCGGCGATGATCACCGTGGGGATGGCGACGAGGACGCCGAGCGCCAGCGTGACACCGAGGTTGGCCTTGACCGCGTCGATCGCGACCAGCGGACCGGGGTGCGGCGGGACCAGGCCGTGCATCACGGACAGACCGGCCAGCGCCGGGATGCCGATGCGCATCAGGGAGTAGTTGCCGCGCTTGGCGACCATCAGCACGACCGGGATCAGCAGGACGACGCCGACCTCGAAGAACAGCGGCAGACCGATCACCGAGGCGATCAGCACCATGGCCCACGGCATCGCCCGCCCGCCGGCCTTGGCGAGGATCGTGTCGACGATCTGATCGGCGCCGCCGGAGTCGGCGAGCATCTTGCCGAGGATCGCGCCGAGGGCGATCAGTACGCCCACACCGGCCACGGTGGTGCCGAGCCCGGTGGTGAAGCTGGCGATGGCCTTGTCGAGCGGTGCTCCGGCGACCGCGCCGAGGACGAGCGTGCCGAGCGTCAGGGACAGGAACGCGTGGAGCTTGAACTTGGTGATCAGCAGGACGATGACGGCGATGCCCGCCAGCACGGCTATGCCCAGCTGGGCGTGGCCGGCCGAGGTGATCGGCTCGACTTTGTCCGCTGCCAGCATCTCGACGCTGAGTCTGGTCACGGGGGTTCCCTTGCAGAGACGGGGGATGGGGAGGGTGGGGAGGGGTTACCGGGCCGTCGGCTCGGGCAGAGCGGCCAGAGCGGACGTGGCCCGCTCGGTGATCTGCTCCGGGCCGCCCTCGACGTCCACCTCGACGCCGGCCTCGTCCGCCGCCAGCGGCTGCAGCGTGGCGAACTGGGAGTCGAGCAGTGCCGTGGGCATGAAGTGACCCTGGCGGTGCGACATCCGGTCGGCGATGAGGGAGCGGTCACCGGTCAGGTGCACGAACACCAGCCCGGGCGCGGCGGCCCGCAGCCGGTCCCGGTAGGACCGCTTCAGCGCTGAGCAGCTGACCACCCCGCCGAGCCCGGCCCGTCCGTCCGCCCAGCGGCCGATGGCGTCCAGCCACGGCCACCGGTCCTCGTCGGTGAGCGGGGTGCCGGCCGACATCTTGGCGATGTTGGCCGCGGGGTGGAAGTCGTCGCCTTCGGCGTACGGGACGCCGAGCCGGGCGGCCAGCAGGGGACCAATGGTCGTCTTGCCGGTGCCTGCCACGCCCATGACCACGACGACGTGGGGGGTGTTCATCGCTGCCTCGCTGTCTTCGTCGACACGTTGATGCCGGGCTACTGAAACCTATTAGGTACGACGAATTCAAGAGTCTGTGACAAATAAGTCTGACTTTTTGTTCCCGTGACCCGGCCCGTACTCTGTGTGCATGACCACTCCGGGCCGGGGGCTGCACGGCCATGTACTGGACACCCTCGGCCCCGCGATCACAGCGGGCGAGTACCCGCCGGGCAGCGTCCTGCTCACCGACGAGCTCGCTCAGCGCTTCGACGTGTCACGCTCCGTGATGCGCGAGGCCGTCCGGGTGCTGGAGTCCATGCATCTGGTGGAGTCCCGGCGGCGGGTGGGCGTGACCGTGCGCCCCAAGGCCGAGTGGAACGTCTACGACCCGCAGGTCATCCGCTGGCGCCTGGCCGGCGCGGACCGCCCGCACCAGCTGCGCTCACTGACCGTGCTGCGCTCGGCCGTCGAACCGGTCGCCGCCGGCCTGGCCGCCCGCCACGCCACCGCCGAACAGTGCGCCGAGCTCACCGAGTGCGCCCTCGGCATGGTCGCCAACTCCCGCGGCCACCAGCTGGAGGGCTACCTCTTCCACGACGTGGCCTTCCACCGGGTGATCCTCACCGCCTCGGGCAACGAGATGTTCGCGCGCCTCGGCGACGTCGTCGCGGAGGTCCTCACCGGCCGCACCGAGCACGAGGTCATGTTCGAGGACCCCGACCCGGCCGCCGTCACCCTGCACGTCCAGGTCGCCGAAGCGGTCCGGGCGCGGGACGCCGAGCGCGCGGAGCGGCTGACCCGGGAGATCACGGTGGGGGCGCTGCAGGAGCTGGACATCCTGGCGCCCTGAGCCCGGGCCCCGCGTCCGGAGCGGCGGGCCCCGCCCGGCCCTACTCCCCGGGGAAGTCCCCGTCGACGTACACCCACGCCCCGTCGACCCGCTCGAAGCGGCTGTGCTCGTGCAGCGACCCGCCCCGGTAGGAGGCGCGGAAGGTCACCGTCCCGGTGGAGTGGAAGGCCGAGCCGTCGCTCGTGCCGAGGATCTCCAGCCCCGTCCAGCGCATCCGGGGATCCAGATCGAGCCGCGCGGGCCGGGTCCGGGGATGCCAGGTGCGCAGCAGGTAGTCGGCGTCGCCCTTGACGAAGGCGCTGTAGCGCGAGCGCATCAGCGCCTCGGCGGTCGGCGCGGCCGCCTCGCCGCGGTGGTAGCGGCCGCAGCACGCGGCGTACGGCTCCGGCAGACCGCAGGGGCAGGGGCGCGTCGTCATGCCCGCCATTGTGCCTGGTCACCGCGGTGGCGCGAAAACGCCGAAGGCCCCTGCTCTGCAGGGGCCTTCTCGCTGTGTCCGAGGGGGGACTTGAACCCCCACGCCCGATAAAGGGCACTAGCACCTCAAGCTAGCGCGTCTGCCATTCCGCCACCCGGACAAGGTGTCTGTCGTGCGCGGTTTCCCTCGCGGCGACGACGTAAACATTACCAGGCTTTCCCGGGTGGCCGATCACCCCCCGGCTGTCGCCGCCGTCACGTGAACGGCGTGTGTCGGGCCGGGACCGGTCTTGGACCCGGCGGGGGGCGGAGGGAGGATGAGGGGGACCACCAGCAGTGACACCGCAGTGACACCGGGAGGAAGCAGCGTGAGCGAGACGGACACGGCCAGGGGCGTCACCGGCGAGGACGAGGTCGTGGACCTCTGCCGCGAGCTGATCCGGTTCGACACCAGCAACTACGGCGACCACTCCGGGCCCGGTGAGCGCAAGGCCGCCGAGTACGTCGCCGAGAAGCTCGCCGAGGTCGGCCTGGAGCCGAAGATCTTCGAGTCCCACCCCGGCCGCGCCTCCACGGTGGCCCGCATCGAGGGCGAGGACCCGTCCCGGCCCGCGCTGCTCATCCACGGCCACCTCGACGTCGTCCCGGCCAACGCCGCCGACTGGACCCACGACCCGTTCTCCGGCGAGGTCGCCGACGGCTGCGTCTGGGGCCGCGGCGCCGTCGACATGAAGGACATGGACGCCATGACGCTCGCCGTCGTGCGCGACCGGCTGCGCTCCGGGCGCCGGCCCCCGCGCGACATCGTGGTCGCCTTCCTCGCCGACGAGGAAGCCGGCGGCACCTACGGCGCCCGTCATCTGGTCGACAACCACCGGGACCTCTTCGAGGGCGTCACCGAGGCGATCAGCGAGGTCGGCGGCTTCTCCTTCACGGTGAGCGAGCAGCGCCGGCTCTACCTGATCCAGACGGCCGAGAAGGGCATGCACTGGATGAAGCTCACCGTGGCCGGCACCGCCGGACACGGTTCGATGATCCACCGGGACAACGCGATCACCGAGCTGAGCGAGGCTGTCGCGCGCGTCGGCCGGCACAAGTTCCCGGTGCGGGTCACCAAGACCACCCGCGCCTTCCTCGACGAGCTCGGCGACGCCCTCGGCACCGAACTGGACCCCGAGGACATGGAGTCCACACTCGCCCGGCTCGGCGGCATCGCCAAGCTGATCGGCGCGACCCTGAGCAACACCGCCAACCCCACCCAGCTGAACGCCGGTTACAAGGTCAACGTCATCCCCGGCGAGGCCACCGCGCACATCGACGGCCGCTTCCTGCCCGGCCACGAGGAGGAGTTCCTCGCCGACCTCGACCGGCTGCTCGGCCCGAACGTGCGCCGCGAGGACGTGCACGCCGACAAGGCCGTCGAGACCACCTTCGACGGCGCCCTGGTGGAGGCCATGCAGTCCGCGCTGGTCGCCGAGGACCCGGCCGCCAAGGCGATCCCGTACATGCTCTCCGGCGGCACCGACGCCAAGTCCTTCGACGACCTCGGCATCCGCGGCTTCGGCTTCGCGCCGCTGAAGCTGCCGCCGGAGCTGGATTTCGCCGGGATGTTCCACGGGGTCGACGAGCGCGTGCCGGTGGACGGTCTGAAGTTCGGCGTGCGGGTGCTCGACCGGTTCATCGACGCCTCCTGAACGGACCGCCGCGGGGCCCTTTCAGGGCCCCGAACGGTCCTTTTTCGCCTGCTGAAACGCGACTTCACTATTCGGGCGCGTGTGCGGCAACAACTGAGAAGAGTGAATGCGACGATACGCTCGTAGCCTGATTACTCCCTCCTCGTTACAGGTGATGCGATCCGCAACGCTGGGATCGCTTTTGCCAACAAGGAGGAATAATGATCAAGAAGGTCGTCGCTGCTGCGGCTGCCACCGGTGGGCTGGTTCTCGCGGGCGCGGGCCTCGCCGTCGCCGACTCGGGCGCCCAGGGTGCCGCCGTGCACTCCCCGGGCGTCGTGTCCGGCAACGTCATCCAGGTGCCCGTGCACGTACCGGTGAACGTGTGCGGCAACACGATCAACGTGATCGGGCTCCTGAACCCCGCCTTCGGCAACACCTGCGTCAACAACTGACGTCCTCTCCCCGGGGGTTGGTCCTTCGCGGGTCGGTCCTCTGAGGGTCGTCCACACCGTCGGCCCCGGAGCGCGCGCCATGCGCTCCGGGGCCGACCGGTCTTTTGCGCGTTCACGATGTGACATGAAGGTGCGAGGAATCGCGAAAGGCAGGGAAATTCAGCAATGCGACAAGTCACCCGCAAAAGCCTCATGACGGTGGCGGCAGCGACCGGCGTGCTCGCCGCCGCCGGCGGTTACGCCCACGCCGACTCGGGCGCGAGCGGCTCCGCCTCGAACTCGCCGGGCGTGCTGTCCGGCAACTCGGTGCAGGCGCCGGTGCATGTCCCGGTGAACGTGTGCGGCAACACGGTCGACGTCGTCGGGGCGCTCAACCCGGCGATGGGCAACAAGTGCGCCAACCAGGGCGGCGGCAGCCACAGCGGCGGCGGCTCGACGGGCGGGCACGGCGGCTCCGGGGGGTCCGGCGGGTCCGGCGGATCCGGCGGCTCCGGGGGCGCGCAGGCCGGCGGACACACCGGCGACTCGCCCGGCGTCGGATCCGGCAACCACGTCGAGGCGCCCGTCGACGTACCGGTGAACGTCTGCGGCAACAGCGTCGACGTCGTCGGCGTCGGCAACCCGGCGATGGGCAACGACTGCGCCAACGGCGGCGGGGGCGGTGGCCACACCACGCCTCCGGGCGGTGGCGAGACCCCGCCCGGCACGCCGGGTACTCCTGGCAATCCCGGCACACCCGGAACTCCCGGCAACCCGGGTCACCCCGGCACCCCGGGTCACCCCGGCACCCCGAGTCACCCCGGTACGCCGAGCACCCCGGGTGAGCACACGCCCGGCACTCCGGGCGGGCCCAACCACCCGGGCACCCACTCGGTCACCCGGCCCGCGGGCTCGGCCCAGCTCGCCCACACCGGCAGCGAACTGCCGATGGGCGTCGTCCTGCCGGTCGGCGCGGGCGCACTGCTCGCCGGTGCGGTGATGTACCGCAAGGCGCGCGCCTCGGCCTGAGCGGCGCGCTGCCGCCGTCGGCACACAACGGAACGGGCCCCGCATCGGCGGGGCCCGCTCCGTCTGCCTCACGTCACCACGTGGCGCGCACCTGGCGGATGATCCGCCGCCGCAACCGCACCCTGCGGCTGCCGTCGCGTAGCAGGCTCAGGCGGTACAACTCCCAGTGTCCGTACTCGGCGTGTTCGGTCAGCAGACGTGTCGTCTCCTTGCGGGAGACCCCGCGCGGTAGGTACACGTCGACAAATTCGTATTCCGGCATCGCATCTATTGTGCGGGCTGGGGCCCGGTACGGATAGCGTCTGCACTATGTCTGATGCTGCGCAGCCCACCGCTGCCGAGGTACGCGCCGCCGCCGAGGCGGTCAAGACCGCGCTCGACCGCCACCTGGCCGCGGTCGAACGCAGGTCCGGCGAGGACGACCCCGATGTCTACGAGGCCTTCAACCAGCTGGCCGCGGCCGCCGAGGCGTACGACGAGCTGCTCTACGACCGCTACGACGAGGTCACGCCCTTCGAGATCCCCGGGGCCGACGACTCACTGCCGCCGTACACGGGCCCCGAGGAGCCGAACGCGCTCAGCGTGCTGATCCGCCGCGACTACGCGGTCGCGCAGCCACAGCGGCTGCGCGCGCAGGCCCAGCGCATCGAGGCGGCGGACGAGGACAGCGCGGACGAGGGCGTCTCCGGGACCGTGCACGGGGCGCTCGGCATCCTGTTCGGCGAGTTCGAACCGGACGAGATCGCCTCCCGGCACAAGGAGTTCGGCCTGGAGGAGGGCGACTCCACGCTGTGGGTGGTCGCCGCGGAGGAACCGGCCGAACCCGGCGAGTGGCTGGAGGCGCCGTTCGAGCAGGTCGATCCGCAACGGGTGGTCTGCCGCTTCGACGTCAGCGCGGTGTTCGACGACGACCTCGGCGAGGACGACGAGGACGACGACGGGCACCCGGCCCTCGACGGGGACGAGGACGGCGACGAGGATCTGGAGCCGCTGGACGCCGACCGCTGAGAGCGCGCCGCGCGCGAAGAGCACGCCCGGCTTGAGTGTGAGCACGCCCGGCATGAGTGAGAGCGTGCCCTACGAGCCATGACCGGCCCGGGACGAGGTGTCCCGGGCCGTACGCGTCCCACGGGGACGGGGGGCGGGCGTCGGTCAGCCCGCCGCCGGGACCTGCGTGCGCAGCAGCACGGGCAGCCGGGTCGTCCGGGGCTTGGCCGGGACCTCGGCGACCGCTCTGGGCAGCGCCTGCTCCACCCCGTGGACCACGGACAGATGCCGCTCGCCCCGGCCGAAGGCCGTGTACACCCAGGGCCGGCTGAGCGCCTGCGCCGCGTCGCCCGGCAGCACCACGACCGCGGCCGGCCACCGGCTGCCGACCGCCTGGTGCGCGGTCAGCGCCCACCCGTGCCGCACACTCTGCTCCACCCGCTCCCGCGGCACGGCGACGGGGACGCCCGCGCACTCCAGACGCAGCCCGTCGGCGTCGGCCCCGGTCACCCGGCCCGGCACCGTGCGCCCCGGCGCGGGGGAGTAGGCGATCCGGTCACCCGGGTCGAAGCCGCCGAACCGGCCGGGGCCGGGATTGAGACGTTCCTTCAGGGCCGCGTTGAGCGCCCGCGTGCCGGCCGCGCCACCGTGGCCCGGTGTGATCACGACCGTCTGCTCGGGCGGCACGCCCAGGGCCCGCGGCACCGAGTCCGCGACCAGCTGCACGGTGCGGTGCACGGCCTCGCCCGCGTCCCGCACCGGCACGATCACGATCTCCTTGCCGGGCGCGTCGACCTGGTTCAGCTCGCCGACGCCGATCCCGGACACCAGCTCGCCGATCGGCCCGGGGTCGGGGGTGCGCGAGGCGATCTGCGGGCACACCCGCGCGGCCAGCAGATCGGCGAAGACCCGCCCGGGCCCGGCCGACCACAGCACCGCGGGATCGCCGCTGAGCACCAGCCGCGCCCCGTCCGGCAGCGACTCGACGACCATCGCCGCGCTCTCCACGTCCAGTTGGGGCGCGTCCAGCACCACCAGCAGATCCAGCCCGAGGGCGCCGTCGGCGTCCCGCCCGGGACCCTCGGCACCGGAGAGCAGCCCGGCGACCGTCACGACGTCCTGTGCGGCGCCGTCCTTCGGGAGCAGGCCGGCGAACCGGCGCCGTCCGTCCGGGGTGTGGCAGGCGGCGACGGCTCGCAGGCCGAGCGCGCGGGCCGCTGTGAGAAGGGCCGCCGGTTCGGCGCGGGCCGCCTCGCCGCCGGTGTGCAGCACCAGCCCGTGCCCCGCGACGGCGCGGATCAGCTCGGCCGCGCTGCCGGATGCCGATGCCGCGGCCGACGCCCAGTCCACCCCGTCGTCCTTGGCGACGGAGTTGACCACCCGGGCGAGACCGTCGGCGAGGCTCTCCTCGGCGAGCGCATACCGCTCCAGGCCGACCAGCACGCGCACCGGACGCTCGGGCTCCTCCTCGCCCTCCTCCACGGGGGCGGGGGTCGGCTGCTCGTCGAGGGCGTCCTGGAAGGCCAGCGCCTCGCCCTCGGCGAGCGCGTCCTGCAGGGCGGCGTCCGGGTCGGGCACCCCGCGCTGTCCGAGCGCGGCGGTGAGCGCGGCCACGTCCAGCGCGGTGTGCCCGGCCACCGCCGCCTGCTCCAGCAGCCAGCCGGTCAGCGCGCGGCCCCGCCGCTCGTCGCCGGGTGCGCACTCCGGGCCGAGCAGCGCCCGCGCGAAGGAGTCGGCGTGCTCGGGGCGGACGCTGGCGACCCGCAGCAGCTGCCAGGGGTCCTCACGCAGCGCCTCGGCCGCGCCCTCGCCGAGGACGGCGGCGGCCTGCGGGGCCAGGGCCTCGGGGGCGCCGCCGTCGGCGAGCACCCGCCCCACGGCGGCGACGGTCTCGACGGCGACGGTCTGGGCGGGGACCGGCGCGGGTGCCACCGGCGCGGCCTCGGCCGGTGCCGGCTGGGGCCGCCGTACCGGCTCCGGGGCGGGGCGGCGCGGGGCGGCCGGTTCGCTGAAGACGGTCCGCGCGGGCTTCTCGCCGCTCTCCACGGCCCGCACGGCGGCGAGCAGGTCGGCCGCGGTGCCGCTGAGCTTGGCCCCGCTCTCGATCGGCCCCTTCTTCTCGGCCTTGCGCCGCTCGATGCGCTCCCGCTCGATCCGCTGCGCCTGCAGCTCGGCCTCGGCCTCGGACAACTCACCGGCACCCGCATCGCCATCAGCGGCGCTGGAGTCCTCGGTGCTGGAGCCCTCGGCACCGGCGTCGTCGGCGCCCGGGTCGTCGTCGGCCTCCTCGGGCGGGGTGGCGGCCTCCTCCGGCGCGGTGGCGGCCTCCGCCCCGGCGTCCGGTGTCCCCGGCTCGGCGTCCGGCGTCCCCGGCTCGGTGTCCTCCGTGGTCTCCGGCTCCGTGCTCACAGCGTGCTCCAGTCGTGATCGGGATAGCGGTGCACGGGCGCCGACACATCGTCGAGCGCCCGGCAGATCTCGTCAGGAAGACTAAGCGCCTCCACTGACAACGCCGCCGTGAGCTGCTGTGCCGTGCGCGCGCCGACGATCGGCGCGCTCACGCCGGGCCGGTCGCGCACCCACGCCAGGGCCACCTGGAGCGGGGTGACCGCGAGCCCGTCGGCGGCCGTGGTCACCGCGTCCACGATCCGGCTCGCGGTGTCGTCGAGGTAGGGCGCGACGAACGGCGCCATGTGATCGGAGGCACCGCGCGAGTCGGGCGGCAGGGCGTCGCCCCGGTACTTGCCGGTGAGCACCCCGCGGCCCAGAGGCGAGGACGGCAGCAGCCCGATGCCCAGGTCCCGCGCGGCCGGCAGCACCTCCCGCTCCACCCCTCGCTGCAGCAGCGAGTACTCCATCTGCGTGCTCGCCAGCCGGGTCCGCGTGCCCGGCGCCGCCAGCTGCCAGGTGCCGGCCTTGGCGAGCTGCCAGCCGCAGAAGTTGGACACCCCCGCATAGCGCGCCCGCCCGCTGCTCACCGCGATGTCCAGGGCCTGGAGGGTCTCCTCCAGCGGTGTGTCGGGGTCGTAGGCGTGCAGGTGCCACAGGTCGACGTAGTCCGTGCCGAGCCGGGCCAGCGAGGCGTCCAGGGCGGCCAGCAGATGCCCGCGCGAGCCGTCGAACCGGCGGTCCGGGTCGGGCACGCTGCCCGCCTTCGTGGAGATGACCAGATCCCGGCGCGGGACCAGCCCCTCTATGAGCCGCCCCAGCAGATACTCGGCCTCCCCGTCTCCGTACACGTCCGCGGTGTCGACGAGCGTGCCGCCCGCCTCCCAGAACGTCTTCAGCAGGTCCGCGGCGTCATGCTCGTCGGTGTCCCGGCCCCAGGTCAGGGTGCCGAGCCCGATCCGGGACACACGCAGGCCGGTGCGGCCGAGATGCCTCTGCTCCATGGACGCCGAGATTACTGGCCACGGATGCGCCGTGGGTTGCCTGTGGACAACGGATTTCCCGGCTGTCCACAGGGGTTGCGCGGCGCGCGGGCGCGACGCTCGCCACACCACCCTGCCCTGGTCGGCGGCCCCGCGCTAAGGTCGGCCGCACACGGGACATTACTGATCGGTAAGGGGAGCGCATGCAGCTCGGGATCAACCTCGGCTACTGGGGCGCCGGGATGGACGCGGACAATCTCGCCGTCGCCCAGGAGGCCGACCGGCTCGGCTACGCGGTCTGCTGGGCCGCCGAGGCCTACGGCTCCGACGCGGCCACCGTGCTCAGCTGGGTCGCCGCCCAGACCGAGCGCATCGACGTGGGCTCGGCCATCTTCCAGATCCCGGCCCGCCAGCCGGCGATGACCGCCATGACCGCCGCCACCCTCGACTCGCTCTCCGGCGGCCGCTTCCGGCTCGGCCTCGGCGTCTCCGGACCGCAGGTCTCCGAGGGCTGGTACGGCGTCAAATTCGACAAGCCGCTGGCGCGCACCCGCGAGTACGTGGAGATCGTGCGCCGGGCGATGAGCCGCGAGCGCCTGTCGTTCGACGGCGAGCACTGGACGCTGCCGCTGCCCGGCGGCCCCGGCAAGCCGATCAAGCTGACCGTGCACCCGCAGCGCGAGCACATCCCGCTGTACATCGCCGCGATCGGCCCGAAGAACCTGGAGCAGACCGGCGAGATCGCCGACGGCGCCCTGCTGATCTTCCCCTCCGCAGACCACCTGGAGGAGACCACGCTCCGGTATCTGCGCGCCGGGCGCGAGAAGGCCGGCAAGACCATGGACGGCTTCGACGTCGCCCCCACGCTCCCGCTGCACCTCGGCGACGACAAGGACGTGACCGGCCTCGCCGACGCCTTCCGGCCCTACACCGCGCTGTACGTCGGCGGCATGGGCAGCGCCAAGCAGAACTTCTACAACCAGCTCGCCCGGCGCATGGGCTTCGAGCAGGCGGCCGCCGAGGTACAGGAGAAGTACCTGGCCGGCGACAAGCAGGGCGCCGCGGCCGCCGTACCGCACGAGCTGATCGACGCCACCACGCTGCTCGGCTCCGTGGACCGGATCGCCGACCGGATGAAGGCCTACGCGGCGGCCGGCGTCACCACGCTCAACCTCAACCCGGCCGGCTTCACCCTGGACGAGCGCGTCGCCGCGCTGCGCGCCGGCGTCGAGGCCCTGGAGCGCGCGGGCCTCGCGTAGGCGACGGGCCCCGGAAAAGCTCTACGGCCGTGGTGGGGGCTCGGGGGTCTTCCCCGCCACGGCCGTCATCGGGAACAACGCGCCAGGACGCCCCGGGTTACGGCTCTTTCCCCCGCCCGGGGTCCTCCGTTCGGCGGAGTGGTCCGACACATGTGTTGCAGCACCTTTCCCACCGCACTTGACTCGTTCTTTGCGGGAGTCCTGCAGAGAGGTGCCTCAGATGCTTTCGGCGAAGAGTCTGTTCCAGGAGATCCTCGACAACGACGAGTCCTTCGCGCTGTTCTGCTCCATCGCCGCCGGCGGCGAGTCGCAGGGGGGCTGGGAGAACGGCCGTATCGCCGCTCTCGTGCCGCCGAGCGAACGCGCCATGGCCGGCAAGATCAGCAGGCACGGGGCCGACGAGGACAAGCACGGCCGCATCTTCCAGGCCCTGATGCGCAAGCGCGGCCTGAAACCGGTACCGGTGCCGCCCGATACCGACTACACGATGCTGCTGGAGAAGTACGGGATCGGCCTGTCGCACGACCGGCTCAGGGCGGAGCAGCCGCTCGCTGTCGAGGACATCGTCGTCTACCTCGCGCACAGCCGGGTCACCGAGCAGCGCGCCGCCGAGCAGATGGACATGCTGCGCGCGTACTTCGCCGACCACCCCGACGTCGGCAAAGCCGTCCGGATGATCTCCCACGACGAGGACAACCACCTGGCGTACACCCACGAGGAGCTGCTGCGGCTCGCGGCCGCCGGCCATGGCCGGCTCATCCAGCGCACCCTGCGCGCGTGCGCCCTCGCCGAGATCCGCATCTACCGCGACGTCAGCCTCGCCGTCATGGCGCACATGGGCCGCATCCTCGGCTGGTCCCGGGCCAGGTCGGCGCTGCTCGCGGCCGGTATCCACGCGGTGTACGCCTGGGAGCGGTTCGCCGGCTGGCACCGGATGGTGTCCCTGCGCATGCCCGAGCGCCGCAACGCGCTCGGCGGAACGGCGCCCACGGCCCCCGAGTTCGCCTGAGCCCGTCCGCCCGGCGCCCACCGGACACGCCCCCGGCCTCACCGACCCGCTCTCACATCCAGCCCCGCCGCTTGAACACCACGTACAGCAGCAGCACCAGGGAGACCATCAGGACGATCAGCGCCGGGTAGGACCACACCCAGTGCAGCTCGGGCATGTGGTCGAAGTTCATGCCGTAGATCCCCGCGATCATCGTGGGCACCGCGGCCATGGCCGCCCACGCCGAGATCTTCCGCATGTCGCCGTTCTGCCGGACGCTCATCTGCGCCAGATGCGCCGACAGGATGTCCGACACCAGCCGGTCCAGGCCCTCCACGGACTCGTTCACCCGCGTGAGATGGTCGCTGACGTCCCGGAAGAACGGCCGCGCCGTGTCGTCCACGAACGGCACGCTCATCCCGAACGCGCCGGTGCCCGCCAGCCTGCTCAGCGGCACCGCGAGCGGCCCCGTCGCCCGCCGGAACTCCAGCACCTGCCGCTTGAAGGTGTATATCCGCGACGCCGTGTGCCGCGAGCCGCCCTCGGCCGGCGAGAACACCTCCGCCTCCAGCTCCTCCAGGTCGGTCTGCAGCTCCGTCGCCACCTCCAGGTAGTGGTCGACCACGGCGTCGGCGATCGCGTACGCCACCGCCGTCGGCCCCTTGCCCAGCAGCTCCGGCTCCTGCTCCAGCCGCCGGCGCACCACGCCCAGCGGCGAACCCTCACCGTGCCGCACGGTCACCACGAAGGCGTCGCCGAGGAACACCATCACCTCGCCGGCCGTGACGGTGTCGCTCTCCGGCTCGTACACCACCGGCTTGAGCACCAGGAACAGCGAGTCGTCGTACACCTCCAGCTTGGGCCGCTGGTGCGCCTTCAGGGCGTCCTCCACGGCCAGCGGATGCAGCGCGAACTCCTGGGTGACATGGTCGAACTCGCGCTCGGTGGGCTCGTACAGGCCGACCCACACGAACCCGCCCACGGCCCGCGCCTCCTCCAGGGCCTCGGAGAAGTCCTGCGGACCTTCCGTCCGCCGGCCGTCGTGGTAGATGGCGCAATCGACGATCACGGAGCGCATTCTCCTTCCTGCGGGCCGACACCGCAGCCCTGCGTACGCCTACCCTGGGGCGCATGCCCACGCTGATCCTCGTAAGGCACGGACGTTCCACCGCCAACACCGAGGGCCTCCTCGCCGGCTGGACGCCCGGCGTCGCCCTCGACGAGCGCGGCACCGAGCAGGCCCGGGCGCTGCCCGGGCGGCTCGCCGCGCTGCCGCTGGCCGAGATCGTCACCAGCCCCCTCCAGCGCTGCCAGGAGACCGTCCGGCCGCTGCTCGACGCCCGCCCCGAACTGACCGCGCACGTCGACGAACGGATCGGCGAGTGCCACTACGGCGACTGGTCCGGCCGCAAGCTCGCCGAGCTGAAGGACGAACCGCTGATGGAGGTCGTCCAGGCCCACCCGTCCGCGGCCGCCTTCCCCGGCGGCGAGTCCATGCGGGCCATGCAGACCCGGGCCGCCGAGGCGGTGCGCGAGTGGAACGCGCGCGTGGAGCGCGACCACGGCGCCGACGCGGTGTACCTGATGTGCTCCCACGGCGACATCATCAAGTCCCTCGTGGCGGACGCGCTCGGCCTGCATCTGGACCTCTTCCAGCGGATCTCTGTCGAACCGTGTTCCATCACCGCGATCCGCTACACCCGGCTGCGGCCCTTCCTGGTGCGCCTCGGCGACACCGGCGACTTCGCCTCCCTGGTGCCGCGCGAGGAGCCGTCCGGCGACGACGCCACCGTGGGGGGTGGTGCGGGCGCACCGTGATCGTCGGCCGCAGTAGGGTGAAGCGGTCGCAGTAGCACCGCGATTGCCCACCACGATTTCTTGGAGCTGGACGTGTCCCGTCAGGTGTTCCTCTACGACCAACCGGACCGCTTCGTGGCCGGTACGGTCGGACTGCCCGGGCGCCGTACCTTCTTCCTGCAGGCCACCGCCGGCGCCCGGGTGACCAGCGTGGCCCTGGAGAAGACCCAGGTCGCCGCGCTCGCCGAGCGCATGGACGAGCTCCTCGACGAGGTCGTACGGCGCAGTGGCGGCAACGCCGCCGTCCCGGCCGTGGCGCCGGCGGAGATCTCCGACACCGCCCCGCTGGAGACTCCCGTCGAGGAGGAGTTCCGGGTGGGCACCATGGCGCTCGCCTGGGACGGCGAGGAGCAGCGCATGATCGTCGAGGCGCAGGCCCTCGTGGAGCTCGACGCCGACTCCGAGGAGGACCTCGCCGAGGCCGAGGAGCGGCTGCTGCAGGACGAGGAGAACGGGCCCCCGATGCTGCGGGTCCGGCTCACCGGCGCCCAGGCCAGAGCGTTCGCCAAGCGCGCCCTCGACGTCGTCAACGCCGGCCGGCCGCCCTGCCCGCTGTGCAGCCTGCCGCTCGACCCGGAGGGACACGTATGTCCGCGCCAGAACGGATACCGCCGCGGAGCGTGACCTCCGCCCAGCTCCTCGCCGAGGGGGAGCTGACGGTGCGAGGACGCATACGGGAGGCCTCCAACGCGGCCCTGTACTGCACGGTGTCCTACGACGGCCGGGAGGCCGCCTGCGTCTACAAGCCCGTCGCCGGTGAGCGCCCCCTGTGGGACTTCCCCGACGGCACCCTCGCCGGGCGCGAGGTCGCCGCGTACGAGGTGTCCGAGGCGACCGGCTGGCAGCTGGTCCCGCCGACCGTGCTGCGCGACGGGCCGTACGGCGAGGGCATGTGCCAGCTGTGGATCGACGTCGAGCCCGAGGGCGCCGAGCTGCTCGCGCTCGTCGACGGCGAGGAGCCGGAGCCGGGCTGGAAGGCGATCGGCTTCGCCGAGGTCGGCGAGGACCGCACCGCCCTGCTCGTGCACGCCGACGACCCGCGGCTGCGGCGGCTCGCCGTCCTGGACGCCGTGATCAACAACGCCGACCGCAAGGGCGGCCATCTGCTGCCCGCCGCCGGGGGACGGCTGTACGGCATCGACCACGGCGTCACCTTCAACGCCGAGAACAAGCTGCGCACCCTGCTGTGGGGCTGGGCGGGGGAGCCGCTGACCGAGGAGGCCGTGGAGGTGCTGACCCGGCTGCGCGCGGAGCTGAAGGAGGGCGCACCGCTCGCCGAGCGGCTCGCCGCTCTGATCACCCCCGCCGAGATCGACGCCACACGCGCGCGTGTCGAGGCGCTGCTCGCCTCCGGGAGGCATCCGGAGCCGAGCGGGGAATGGCCGGCGATTCCCTGGCCACCCGTGTAGGGCGTTCCGACGGGACGCACAGCGCTCCGACGGCAGCACATCGCTCCGACGGCACGCACAGCGCCTCGATGCATACGGGCCGGGAAGACACAAGAGTGCCTTCCCGGCCATCCAGCCCGCTCCGGTTCGTATACCGAACCCCGGTCCGGTTAGGCTCATGACATGCATGCCTGGCCCGCTTCCGAAGTCCCCGCCCTGCCCGGTCAGGGCCGCGACCTGAGGATCCACGACACCGCGACCGGCCAGCTGGTCACCCTCCAGCCCGGTCCCGTCGCCCGCATCTACGTCTGCGGCATCACCCCGTACGACGCCACCCACATGGGACACGCGGCCACCTACAACGCGTTCGACCTCGTGCAGCGCGTGTGGCTCGACACCAAGCGGCAGGTTCACTACGTCCAGAACGTCACCGACGTCGACGACCCGCTGCTGGAGCGCGCGGAGCGGGACGGCCTGGACTGGGTCGCCCTCGCCGAGAAGGAGACGGCCCTCTTCCGCGAGGACATGACCGCACTGCGGATGCTCCCGCCGCGGCACTACATAGGCGCCGTCGAGGCGATACCCGGCATCGTCCCCCTCGTCGAGCGGCTGCGCGACCTCGGCGCCGCCTACGAGCTCGAAGGGGACACCTACTTCTCCGTCGAGTCCGACCCGCACTTCGGCAAGGTCTCGAACCTCGACGCCGCCGCCATGCGGCTGCTGTCCGCCGAGCGGGGCGGCGACCCGGACCGCCCGGGCAAGAAGAACCCGCTCGACCCGATGCTGTGGATGGCCGCCCGCCCCGGCGAGCCGAGCTGGGACGGCGGCACGCTGGGCCGCGGCCGGCCCGGCTGGCACATCGAGTGCGTCGCCATCGCCCTGGACCACTTCGGCATGGGCTTCGACGTGCAGGGCGGCGGAAGCGACCTCGCCTTCCCGCACCACGAGATGGGCGCCTCGCACGCCCAGGTGCTCACCGGCGAGTTCCCGATGGCCAAGGCCTACGTCCACGCCGGCATGGTCGCCCTGCACGGCGAGAAGATGTCCAAGTCCAAGGGCAACCTGGTCTTCGTCTCCGCGCTGCGCCGCGACGGCGTCGACCCCGCCGCCATCCGGCTGGCGCTGCTCGCCCACCACTACCGCGCCGACTGGGAGTGGACCGACCAGGTCCTCGCCGACGCCGTCGCCCGCCTGGAGCGCTGGCGCGCGGCCGTCTCCCGGCCCGACGGCCCCTCCGCCGACGCCCTCGTCGAGGAGATCCGCGACGCCCTCGCCAACGACCTCGACGCCCCGGCGGCCCTCGCCGCCGTCGACCGCTGGGTCGCCCTCCAGCAGGAGCGGGGCGGCACGGACCCCGGCGCCCCCGGCGTCGCCTCCCGCGCGGTGGACGCGCTGCTCGGCGTGGCGCTCTGACCCCGGTGGGGGAAGCGCCCCTGTAAGGGGCGCGGGGAACCGCGCGACCAGCCACAACGAGCCGGTGGACGCAAGACGACCCGTAGTGGCACCCGCCGGCGCGTCGGCACCACGAAGAAGGGGCGCTTCCCAACCCGGGAAGCGCCCCTTCGCCGTACCTCAGTCCTCGGCGTCGTCCTCGTCGTCCTTGGCGCCGCCGCCGGAGGCCGGCGGCCTCGGCTTGCCGCCCGGAGGGCTGACGTCCCGGCGCCGCAGATACCGCTCGAACTCCCGCGCGATCGCCTCGCCCGACGCCTCCGGCAGCTCCGCGGTGTCGCGGGCCTCCTCCAGCGTCTGGACGTACTCGGCCACCTCGCTGTCCTCCGCCGCCAGCTGGTCCACACCCACCTGCCAGGCGCGCGCGTCCTCGGGCAGCTCGCCCAGCGGGATGCGCACGTCGATCAGGTCCTCCAGCCGGTTCAGCAGAGCCAGCGTGGCCTTCGGGTTGGGCGGCTGCGACACGTAGTGCGGCACGGCCGCCCACAGCGACACCGCGGGCACACCCGCGTGCGTGCAGGCCTCCTGGAGCACCCCGACGATCCCGGTGGGACCCTCGTACTTGGTCTCCTCCAGGTCCATCCGGCGTGCCAGGTCAGGATCCGAGGTGGTCCCGCTGATCGGCACCGGACGCGTGTGCGGGGTGTCTCCGAGCAGGGCGCCCAGGATCACCACCAGCTCCACGCCCAACTCGTGCGCGAAGCCCAGCAGCTCGTTGCAGAACGAACGCCAGCGCATGGACGGTTCGATGCCGCGCACCAGCACCAGGTCGCGCGGCTTGTCGCCGCCGACGCGCACCACGGACAACCTTGTCGTCGGCCACGTGATCTTGCGGACGCCTCCGTCCATGAACACCGTGGGGCGGTTCACCTGGAAGTCGTAGTAGTCCTCGGCGTCCAGCGCCGCGAACACCTCGCCCTTCCACTCGCGTTCCAGATGCGCGACCGCCGTCGAGGCGGCGTCGCCGGCATCGTTCCAGCCTTCGAACGCGGCCACCATGACTGGGTCGATCAGCTCGGGAACCCCCTCCAGCTCGATCACCCAGTGCCTCCTTCCGACGAGCCCTCGCTTGACCACCCAACCTTACGGCGTCCGGCGGGGGCGCCCGCAGCCCCCTTGCACGGGGGAGTGAACGGATCACTGCCCCGTTCGCCACCCCCGGACACCCCGGTCCTCACCCGCTCTCCGCGTCGAACCACTCCTTGTCGGCCGCCCAGTGCCGCACCCAGCCGGTGAAGCCCGGCTCGGCGGTCGTATGGCCGAACTCGGCGCCGAAGGGCAGCGCGCCCACATCCGTGACCTGCCATATGTGGCCGCGGTGGGGTCCGCTGACCACCAGGTGCCAGTCCATGCCGCAGCCGTCGGTGCCGAGGACGACCGAGCCGTGGTGGAGGACCCGGTCGATGAGGGCGTCCCGCTCGTCGTCGTCCCTGTCGTCGTCCTCCCACACCCAGGTCTCGGTCAGCGGGAACGGCTTGCTCAGGTCGCGGTCCGCCGCGTCGCCGTCCCAGCCGGTGGGCAGCTCGGTCAGCCCCAGCAGCCCGTAGTCCGGCGGGCCCTGGTGCGAGCCGTCCGTGATCTCCGCGACGAACGTGCGGTACGGCTCCGGCAGGACGATCCCGTGCTCTGCCTCGAAGGCGCGCACGGCCTCCCAGCCGAGCGCCGAGGCACCCCCGTCGTCGACTCCGAAAGCGGCCCGCAGGGCGTCGAGTTCGGCCGGGTCCGCGTGGTCGTTGTTCATGTCCCCCTGCATATCACCCGGCACCGACACCCCCGTGGGCAGGCGAAAGGGGCGGCTCTGTGCGGGGAGCCGCCCCTTTGCCTGTGTAGGGCCGTCCGGCCGTCGACTGCCCTGCCGGCCCTACTTCTTGTCGAGCAGGTCCTGGACCCTCGCCCGCACCTCGTCCGTGGCCAGGCCGCGGATCGTCAGCGTGGTGCGGCGGCGCAGCACGTCGTCCGCCGTCTCGGCCCACTCGTGGTCGCGGGCGTAGACGACCTGCGCCCAGATCTCCGGGGCGTCCGGGTGGACCCGCTCGCCCAGCTCCGGGTTCTCGTTGGCCAGGCGGGCGATGTCGAACGCCAGCGAGCCGTAGTGCGTCGCCAGGTGCTTGGCGGTGTCCGCGGCCATGCGCGGGCCGGGCGCCGGACGGTCGACCAGCAGCCGGTGCGCGACCGCCCGCGGGTTGGCCACACCGGGCAGCGGCAGCTTCTTCGGCAGCGAGGAGATCGGCTCGAAGTCGTCACCGAGCGGGTGGCCCGGCAGCGCCTCCAGCTTCTGCATCACCGTACGGCCGATGTGGCGGAAGGTGGTCCACTTGCCGCCCGCGACGGACAGCATGCCGCCCTTGCCCTCGGTCACCACCGTCTCGCGCTTGGCCTTGGCGGTGTCGCCGGGGCCGCCCGGCAGCACCCGCAGACCCGCGAAGGAGTACGTGATCAGGTCCCGGCTCAGCTGCTGGTCCCGGATCGAGAACGCGGCCTCGTCCAGGATCTGGGCTATGTCCTTGTCGTTGACCGCGACGTCCGCCGGGTCGCCCTCGTACTCCTCGTCGGTCGTGCCGAGCAGCAGCATGTCCTCCCAGGGGAGGGCGAAGGTGATGCGGTACTTGTCGATCGGCGTGGCCAGCGCCGCCTTCCACGGCGAGGTGCGCTTGAGGACCAGGTGCGCGCCCTTGGACAGGCGGATCGACGGCGCCGCGTTCGGGTCCTCCATCCGGCGCAGGTGGTCGACCCACGGGCCGGTCGCGTTGAGCACCAGGCGGGCGTTGACGCCGAACTCCTCACCGGACAGGCGGTCGCGCAGGTCGGCGCCGGTCACCCGGCCCTTGGTGAAGCGCAGACCGGTCACCTCGGCGTGGTTGAGGACGACCGCGCCCGCGTCGACGGCCGCGCGGACCGTCATCAGCGCCATACGCGCGTCGTTCATCTGGTCGTCGCCGTACACGGCCACGGCCTTGAGGTTCTCGGTGCGCAGCTCCGGCACGTCCTGCGCCGCCTTGGCGGGGGAGAGCAGGTGGCCGACGCCGTCACCGAACGCGGAGAGCGCGGAGTAGGCGAAGACGCCCGCGCCCAGCTTCGCCGCGCCGTGCGGCCCGCCCTTGTACACGGGGAGGTAGAACGTGAGCGGGTTCGCCAGGTGGGGGGCCACCTGACGGGAGACCGCACGGCGCTCGAAGTGGTTCTCCGCCACCAGCTTCACCGCACCGGTCTGCAGGTAGCGCAGACCGCCGTGGAGCAGCTTGGAGGAGGCGGAGGACGTGGCGCCGGCGAAGTCGCCGGCGTCCACCAGAGCCACCCTGAGGCCGGACTGCGCGGCGTGCCAGGCGGTGGAGATGCCCAGGATGCCGCCGCCGATCACGAGAAGGTCGTACGACGCCTTGGAAAGCTGCTCCCTGGTCTCGGCCCGGCTCGGGTTCGAGCCGGAGGCCGGGTGCGTCCCCAGGGCAGGCACGGACTGCAGGGTGGACTTGGTGGTCATGCGGTTCTTACTCCTCGTCCTCAAGCCAGCCCATGGTCCGCTCGACGGCCTTGAGCCAGTTCTTGTACTCACGGTCGCGGGTTTCCGCGTCCATGCGGGGGGTCCACTCGGCGGCCCGGCGCCAGTTGGCGCGCAGGTCGTCGGTGCTGTTCCAGAAGCCGACGGCGAGACCGGCGGCGTAGGCGGCGCCGAGGCAGGTCGTCTCGGCGACCATGGGGCGCACCACGGGTGCGTCCAGCACGTCCGAGAGGGTCTGCATCAGCAGGTTGTTGGCGGTCATGCCGCCGTCGACCTTGAGGGTCACCAGCTCGACGCCGGAGTCCTTGACCATGGCGTCGGCGATCTCCCGGGTCTGCCAGGCGGTGGCCTCCAGGACGGCGCGCGCGAGGTGCGCCTTGGTGACGTACCGGGTCAGGCCGGCGATCACACCGCGGGCGTCGGAGCGCCAGTGCGGGGCGAACAGGCCGGAGAAGGCCGGCACGAAGTAGGCGCCGCCGTTGTCCTCGACCGACAGCGCGAGCGTCTCGATCTCGGCGGCGGTGGAGATCAGGCCCATCTGGTCGCGCATCCACTGCACCAGCGAGCCGGTGACGGCGATCGAGCCCTCCAGGGCGTAGACCGTGTCCTGGTCGCCGATCTTGTAGCCGACGGTGGTGAGCAGACCGGCGTAGGAGTTGATGATCTTGTCGCCGGTGTTCATCACCATGAAGGTGCCGGTGCCGTACGTCGACTTGGTCTCGCCCTCGGCGAAGCAGGTCTGGCCGAACAGGGCCGCCTGCTGGTCGCCGAGCGCGGAGGCGACCGGGATGCCGCCGAGCAGGTCGCCCAGCTTGCCGCCCTTGATCTCGCCGTAGACCTCGGCGGAGGAGCGGATCTCGGGCAGGATCTGCAGCGGCACGCCGATCGACTCGGCGATCTTGTCGTCCCACTCCATGGTGTGCAGGTTCATCAGCATGGTGCGGGACGCGTTGGTGACGTCGGTGACGTGCTTGCCGCCGTCCGTGCCACCGGTCAGGTTCCAGATGACCCAGGTGTCCATGGTGCCGAAGAGGATGTCCCCGGCCTCGGCGCGCTCCTTGAGGCCCTCGACGTTGTCGAGCAGCCAGCGGGCCTTGGGGCCGGCGAAGTAGGAGGCCAGCGGCAGGCCGGTCTCGCGGCGGAAGCGGTCCTGGCCGACGTTGCGGCCGAGTTCCCTGCACAGGGCGTCGGTGCGGGTGTCCTGCCAGACGATGGCGTTGTGGACGGGCTCCCCGGTGTTCTTGTCCCACAGCACGGTGGTCTCGCGCTGGTTGGTGATGCCGATGGCCTTGATGTCGTCGCGGGTGATGCCGGCCTTGGCGATCGCTCCGGCGACGACCTCCTGGACGTTGGTCCAGATCTCGGTGGCGTTGTGCTCGACCCAGCCCGGCTTGGGGAAGATCTGCTCGTGCTCCTTCTGGTCGACGGAGACGATCCGGCCGTCCCGGTCGAAGACGATGCAGCGGCTGGAGGTGGTGCCCTGGTCGATGGCGGCGATGAAGGGGCCGGCGGTGTGCGCGTCGGTCACTGTGTGCTCCTGGAAGATCCGTCGTTGTGGGGCTGATGGATACGGCGCGTGCAGTGCTCGGTGGTCCGCGAGGGAGGTCTCGTCAGGTCCTCACGAACATCCTGAGCTGGCTCCTACGCGAATGCGACGTTGTAGAGGCCAGCGGCGATGGCGCCGCCGATCAGCGGGCCGATCACCGGGATCCAGGCGTAGCCCCAGTCGGAGCCGCCCTTGTTGGGCAGGGGCAGCAGGGCGTGCACGATGCGCGGACCGAGGTCGCGGGCGGGGTTGATGGCGTAGCCGGTCGGGCCGCCGAGGGACAGACCGATCGAGACGACCACCAGCGCGGTGATCAGACCGCCCAGGATGCCCAGGCCGTTGCCCTTGTCGTTCAGGCCCTGGGTGAGGACCGCGAGGATCAGCACGACGGTGCCGATGATCTCCGTGAGCAGGTTCTGCACCGTGTTCCGGATCTCCGGACCGGTGGAGAAGATACCGAGGACCGGGCCGGCCCCCTTCTCCTGCGCCTCGACAGCCTTGGCCGTGGTGGCCTGCGCGCCCGGACCGCCGACGATCTCCTTGTCGGTCAGGTGCGCCTGGAACTGGCCGTAGTAGGTCACCCAGACCAGGGCCGCGCCGATCATCGCGCCGAGCAGCTGACCGGCGAAGTAGACCGGGACGTTCGTCCAGTCGCTGTCCTTGATGGCCAGGGCGACGGTGACGGCCGGGTTGAGGTGGGCACCGGAGAGCGGGCCGGAGATGTACACGGCCGTCAGCACGGCGAAACCCCAGCCGAAGGCGATGGCGAGCCAGCCGGCGTTGCGGGCCTTGGAGGCCTTCAGGGTCACGGCGGCGCACACGCCGCCGCCGAGGAGGATGAGTATGGCGGTACCGATGGTCTCGCCGATGAAGATGTCGGAGCTGGACACCCGCGACTCCTTTGTCCTTCGTCCAGGGAAGCCGAACTCCCGGGTCCCACCGGGGTTGCGGCGCCCTCGGGGATGAGAGCGAATCCGGTCCCTTGGCGTTGTCACACTCTAGCGCGTATTGCCGGTAGGTGTTCGACAATGCCGACCGATGGACGGGAGTCTTGCTTCGCCTTCACAGGTGCGTCAAGAGGTCTGGGCAACACCTCTGGCATCGAAAGCCCGATCGTTACTGATCGCTATGTGCGACCTCCGCCGCGAGCGGGCACGACCAGGGGCCGGAGCGCTGACCCAGCGCTCCGGCCCCATGGTGGACACGTCGTCTCAGAACCGCCCGGCGCCCAGGTCCCGCGACACCGCACGGGCGCAGTCCCGCACCGCCGCGATCAGCTCGGGGCGCAGCTCCCCGTCCCGGCGCACCCGCTCCACGGCACCCGTGATGCCGACCGCGCCCACCGGCATCCGCCGCCGGTCGTGGATGGGCGCGGCGATGGACGCGACGCCCTCCCAGGTCTCCTCCACGTCGGCCGCGTAGCCACGCGCGCGTGTGACGTCGAGGATGTGCTCGAAGTCGTCCGGGTCGCACACCGTGCGGTCCGTGAAGGCCTTGCGGTCGGCCTCCAGCGCCTCGCTGTGCGCCACCGGGTCGTAGGCCGACAGCACCTTGCCCAGCGCGGTGGAGTGCAGCGGCTGCATGGCCCCTATCTCCAGCACCTGCCGGCTGTCGTCGGGCCTGAAGACGTGGTGAACGATCAGCACGCCCTGCTGGTGCAGCACGCCCAGATAGACGCTCTCCCCGCTGGAGCGGGCCAGGTCGTCCGTCCACACCAGGGCGCGCGCCCGCAGCTCGTGCACGTCGAGATAGGTGGTGCCCAGGCGCAGCAGCTCCGCGCCCAGCTGGTAGCGCCCGGAGGCGTCGTCCTGCTCCACGAAGCCCTCCTGCTGGAGGGTGCGCAGGATGCCGTGCGCGGTGCCTTTGGCGAGGCCCAGCGACGAGGCGATGTCCGACAGGCCCAGTCGTCGCTCACCACCCGCGAGCAGCCGCAGCATCGCGGCCGCCCGCTCCAGCGACTGGATGTTCCGTGCCATCGCCGTCCTGCCTCCGTCCCCATCGACCGCACACGCCCGGTGTCCCCACCGTCGTTCGGCAATGTCGAACACTACCGGTCCATGCCGACCTCCCGCCAATGGTCGGACGGTACTTGTTACGCCATGTGCCGGTGATCGGCCACACCGGGCGGCCCCCAGGACCTGTCGAGGAAAGCGGCGTCGCGCGGCAGGCGCCATCTTCGCAACCGGCCCGGGTCCCACCCGTCCGCCCCGTGGACGCTCTGCCCATCCTCCAGAAGACCCGGTTAGGCTGGCGCCGTGCGCCTGGCCGGAAATCCGCCCGGGAAGCCGCATAGCCGACAGCCGTCGCATCCAAGGGAGCCCCTCCATGGCCTCGTCGCCGCTGACCCCTTCCGCCGACAGCCGGACCCGTGCGTCCGAGCTCCGTGAGGCGCTCGCCACCCGTGTGGTGGTCGCCGACGGAGCCATGGGCACCATGCTCCAGGCGCAGGAACCCACGCTGGAGGACTTCCAGCAGCTGGAGGGCTGTAACGAGGTCCTCAACGTCACCCGCCCGGACATCGTCCGCTCGGTGCACGCCGCGTACTTCGACGCGGGCGTCGACTGCGTGGAGACCAACACCTTCGGCGCCAACCTCACCGCCCTGGGCGAGTACGACATCCCCGAGCGGGTCGCCGAGCTGTCGGAGGCGGGTGCGCGGATCGCCCGGGAGACGGCCGACGAGTTCGCCGCCCGCGACGGCCGCAGCCGCTGGGTGCTGGGCTCCATGGGCCCCGGCACCAAGCTGCCCACCCTCGGCCACACCACGTTCGACGCGATCCGCGACGCCTACCAGGCCAACGCCGAGGGCCTCCTGGCCGGCGGCGCCGACGCGCTGCTGGTGGAGACCACGCAGGACCTGCTGCAGACCAAGGCGTCCGTGATCGCCGCCCGCCGCGCGATGGAGACGGCCGGCTACGACGTCCCGCTGATCGTCTCGGTGACCGTGGAGACCACCGGCACCATGCTGCTCGGCTCGGAGATCGGCGCGGCGCTGACCGCGCTGGAGCCGCTGGGCATCGACATGATCGGCCTGAACTGCGCGACCGGCCCGGCGGAGATGAGCGAGCACCTGCGCTACCTCGCCCGGCACGCGCGCGTGCGGCTGTCCTGCATGCCCAACGCCGGACTGCCCGTCCTGACCAAGGACGGCGCCCACTACCCGCTCACCGCGCCGGAGCTCGCCGACGCGCAGGAGAACTTCGTCCGCGACTACGGCCTGTCCCTGGTGGGCGGCTGCTGCGGCACCACGCCCGAGCACCTGCGGCAGGTCGTGGAGCGGGTGCGCGGCCTCGCCCCCGGCGAGCGCGACCCGCGCCCCGAGCCGGGCGCCGCCTCCCTCTACCAGACGGTGCCGTTCCGGCAGGACACCTCCTACCTGGCCATCGGTGAGCGCACCAACGCCAACGGGTCGAAGAAGTTCCGCGAGGCCATGCTGGAGGGCCGCTGGGACGACTGCGTGGAGATGGCGCGCGAGCAGATCCGCGAGGGCGCGCACATGCTCGACCTGTGCGTGGACTACGTCGGCCGCGACGGTGTGGCCGACATGCAGGAGCTGGCCGGCCGCTTCGCGACCGCCTCCACGCTGCCGATCGTGCTGGACTCCACCGAGGTCGACGTCATCCAGGCCGGCCTGGAGAAGCTGGGCGGCCGCGCGGTGATCAACTCGGTGAACTACGAGGACGGCGACGGCCCCGAGTCCCGCTTCGCGAAGGTCACCCAGCTGGCCCGCGAGCACGGTGCGGCGCTGATCGCGCTGACCATCGACGAGGAGGGCCAGGCCCGCACCCCGGAGAAGAAGGTGGAGATCGCCGAGCGGCTGATCGACGACCTGACCGGGAACTGGGGCATCCGTGAGGAGGACATCCTCATCGACACCCTCACCTTCACCATCTGCACCGGCCAGGAGGAGTCCCGCAAGGACGGCCTGGCCACCATCGAGGCCATCCGGGAGCTGAAGAAGCGCCACCCGGCCGTGCAGACCACCCTCGGCCTGTCCAACATCTCCTTCGGCCTGAACCCGGCCGCCCGCATCCTGCTGAACTCCGTGTTCCTGGACGAGTGCGTCAAGGCGGGCCTGGACTCGGCGATCGTGCACGCCTCCAAGATCCTGCCGATCGCCCGCTTCGACGAGGAGCAGGTCACCACGGCCCTGGACCTGATCTACGACCGCCGCTCCGAGGGCTACGACCCGCTGCAGAAGCTCATGCAGCTGTTCGAGGGCGCCACCGCCAAGTCCCTGAAGGCCTCCAAGGCCGAGGAGCTGGCCGCGCTGCCGCTGGAGGAGCGCCTCAAGCGCCGCATCATCGACGGCGAGCGCAACGGCCTGGAAGCCGACCTCGACGAGGCCCTGCAGTCCCGCCCGGCCCTCGACATCGTCAACGAGACCCTGCTGGACGGCATGAAGGTGGTCGGTGAGCTCTTCGGCTCCGGCCAGATGCAGCTGCCGTTCGTGCTGCAGTCCGCCGAGGTGATGAAGACCGCGGTCGCCTACCTCGAACCGCACATGGAGAAGACCGACGAGGCCGGCAAGGGCACCATCGTGCTGGCCACCGTGCGCGGCGACGTCCACGACATCGGCAAGAACCTCGTCGACATCATCCTGTCCAACAACGGCTACAACGTGGTCAACCTGGGCATCAAGCAGCCCGTCTCCGCGATCCTGGAGGCCGCCGAGGAGCACCGGGCCGACGTGATCGGCATGTCCGGGCTGCTGGTGAAGTCCACCGTGATCATGAAGGAGAACCTGGAGGAGCTCAACGCCCGCGAGCTCGCCGGCAAGTACCCGGTCATCCTCGGCGGCGCCGCCCTCACCCGCGCCTACGTCGAGCAGGACCTGCACGAGATCTACCAGGGCGAGGTCCGCTACGCCCGCGACGCCTTCGAGGGCCTGCGCCTGATGGACGCCCTCATCGGCATCAAGCGCGGCGTGCCCGGCGCCAAGCTCCCCGAGCTCAAGCAGCGCCGGGTGCGCGCCGCCACGGTCGAGGTCGAGGAACGCCCGCAGGAGGGCCACGTCCGCTCCGACGTGGCCACCGACAACCCGGTGCCCACCCCGCCGTTCTGGGGCACCCGCGTCGTCAAGGGCATCCAGCTCAAGGAGTACGCCTCCTGGCTCGACGAGGGCGCCCTGTTCAAGGGCCAGTGGGGCCTGAAGCAGGCCCGCACCGGCGAGGGCCCCACCTACGAGGAGCTCGTCGAGACCGACGGCCGGCCCCGGCTGCGCGGCCTGCTGGAGCGGCTGCAGACGGAGAACCTGCTGGAGGCGGCCGTCGTCTACGGCTACTTCCCGTGCGTGTCCAAGGACGACGACCTGATCATCCTGGACGAGGCCGGAAACGAGCGCACCCGCTTCACCTTCCCGCGCCAGCGCCGCGGCCGCCGGCTGTGCCTGGCGGACTTCTTCCGCCCGGAGGAGTCCGGCGAGACCGACGTCGTCGGCCTCCAGGTCGTCACCGTCGGCTCCCGCATCGGCGAGGAGACCGCGCGCATGTTCGAGGCCAACGCCTATCGCGACTACCTCGAACTGCACGGCCTGTCCGTCCAGCTCGCCGAGGCCCTCGCCGAGTACTGGCACGCACGCGTGCGCGCCGAGCTCGGCTTCGCCGGCGAGGACCCCGACCGGATCGAGGCCATGTTCGAGCTGAAGTACCGCGGCGCCCGCTTCTCGCTCGGCTACGGCGCCTGCCCCGACCTGGAGGACCGCGCCAAGATCGCCGACCTCCTGAAGCCGGAACGCATCGGCGTCCACCTCTCCGAGGAGTTCCAGCTGCACCCCGAGCAGTCCACCGACGCCATCGTGATCCACCACCCGGAGGCCAAGTACTTCAACGCACGGTGACGTCACCCGACACAACGTGACAGGCGTCTCAGCACGCCGACCGAAATCGACGTACACTGGTCGGTCCACCGCAGGCCGGTTCCCCCTCGGGAACCGGCCTGGTCGTCCCTCAAGGAGGTACGCCGGATGACGACAACGGTCCCCGCGCTCGGAACCGGTACAGCCGAAGACTCCGCCCTGCAGGCCGTGCTCCTCGACATGGACGGAACCCTGGTGGACACCGAGGGCTTCTGGTGGGACGTCGAGGTAGAGGTGTTCTCCGCCCTCGGCCACACCCTGGACGACGCCTGGCGCCATGTCGTGGTGGGCGGCCCCATGACCCGCAGCGCCGGGTTCCTGATCGAGGCCACCGGCGCCGACATCACCCTCGCCGAGCTGACCCTGCTGCTCAACCAGGGCTTCGAGGACCGTATCGACACCGCCCTGCCGATGATGCCCGGCGCCGCCCGGCTGCTGGCCGAACTGCACCAGCACGGCATCCCCACGGCCCTGGTCTCCGCCTCCCACCGGCGCATCATCGACCGCGTGCTGACCACGCTCGGCGCCCACCACTTCTCCCTGAGCATCGCCGGCGACGAGGTCTCCCGCACCAAGCCGCACCCCGACCCCTACCTGCTCGCCGCGGCCGGCCTCGGCGTGAACCCCACCCGGTGCGCGGTCGTCGAGGACACCGCCACCGGGGTCGCGGCAGCCGAGGCCGCGGGCTGCCACGTCGTCGCCGTACCCTCGGTGGCCCCCATCAGCCCGGCCGCCCGGCGCACCGTCGTCACCTCGCTGGAAGAAGTCGATCTCGCATTTCTGCGCGGCCTGATGACGGAAATGCGATAACCGTTCACCCTGTGTACCGCGCCGATTGACCGGCATTTCCACAACGGCGGCACCACGGCACTCCGCTGAATTCACGCCGCGTCACGCGCCGAATTCAAGCCCCCGCACCCCTCCGCGCCCGTGTGACGTTCCCCACGCCCGGAGGCCTCGACAGGCGTGGCGCACTGTGCTGACCACCCCTCAAGGCGGCCACAGGGCGCACCCTTGTGTCCCGATTGATGAAACCCTGCACGAATCCTTCCGCTGTCGGGTTTTCGTTGTGTCCCCGCCCGGTTTCGCTCCGTGATGAGACCTCAACTCCACTGGCTGCCAACCCTGGTGCGGGCGCGGACTAATCTCGTCGCGAGAACATCGCCCCTTACCCCCGTGCTCGGCTGCGACACCCCTGCATGCCCGATACACGGAGTCAGACGCTCTGGAGAAACACGAGCATGAACCGCAAGACTCTGGTGCTGCCGGCCATGGCCGGCCTGCTCGCACCCGTGCTCGCCGCCTGCGGCGGGTCCGACAGCGGCAGCTCAGGCGGCAACGCCATCGCCGTCGGCACCACGGACCGGTTCACCGCCACCAAGGACGTTCCCGCACCGCTGGACCCGGCCTACGCCTACGACGTCGGCACCTGGAACGTCCTGCGCCAGACCGTGCAGACCCTCATGATCCAGCCCAAGGGCGGCGGCCAGCCCGTGCCCGAGGCGGCCCAGAGCTGCGGCTTCACCGACAGCGGCAACGAGCGCTACGCCTGCAAGCTGCGCGACGGACTGACCTTCTCCGACGGCAGCCCCGTCACCGCGAACGCCGTGAAGTACTCCGTCGACCGCGCACTCGCCATCCAGGCCGACTCCGGCGTCGCGGGCCTGCTGTCCACCATCGACACCGTCGAGACGCAGGGCGACAAGGAGGTCGTCTTCCACCTGAAGACCTCCGACGCGACCTTCCCCTACAAGCTGTCCACCCCGGTCGCCGGCATCGTCAACCCCGCCGACTACCCCAAGGACAAGCTGCGCGAAGGGTTCTCCGTGGACGGCTCCGGGCCGTACACCCTCAAGGCCGAGACCGAGGGCGGCTCCGTCAGCAAGGCCGTGTTCACCAAGAACCCCTCCTACAAGGGGTCGCTGACCGTGAACAACGACAAGGTCGAACTGGTCTCCTTCGACAACGCCGACGCCATGGGCGCCGCGCTGGAGAAGGGCGACATCGACCTGATGACCCGCACCATGACGCCGGACCAGGTCAAGAAGCTGTCCGCCGACCCGGGCAAGAACATCGACCTGGTCGAGATGCCCGGCCTGGAGATCCGCTACCTCGCCTTCAACACCAGCGCGCCCACCGTCAAGACCAAGGCCGTCCGCCAGGCCGTCGCCCAGGTCGTCGACCGCGCCGCACTGGTCTCCCAGGTCTACGGCGACCAGGCCGAGCCGCTGTACTCGCTGGTCCCGGCGACCGTCACCGGCCACTCCAACTCGTTCTTCAACACGTACGGCGACCCGAGCACCTCCAAGGCCAAGTCGCTGCTGGACAAGGCCGGCATCTCCACCCCGGTCAAGCTGACCCTGCACTACACCACCGACCACTACGGCGCCGCCACCAAGCGGGAGTTCGAGGTGCTCCAGCAGCAGCTCAACGCCAGCGGTCTGTTCGACGTCCAGATCCAGGGCACCGCCTGGGACGCGTTCGTGCCCGCCCAGCGCAAGGGCAGCTACGACGTGTGGGGCATGGGCTGGTTCCCTGACTTCCCGGACGCCGACAACTACCTCGCGCCGTTCCTCGACAAGGACAACTTCCTCAAGTCGCCGTACCACAACAGCGACATCATCAACCACCTGATCCCCCAGTCCCGGCGCCAGGCCGACCGGCTGGCCGCCTCCGGCAGCCTGACCGACATCCAGGACATCGTGGCCGATGACGTGCCCGTCCTGCCGCTGTGGCAGGGTAAGCAGTACGTCGCCGCACGGGACGACGTCACGGGCACCGCCTACGCGCTGAACAACACCTCGACCCTGCAACTGTGGGAGCTCGGCCGCGGTGTGAGCGGCTGACGCACCTGCCCGGGGCCCGGGACCGGGCCCCGGGTCGTCGGAGAACCGAAGACAAGGCACACGTACGTGAACATGCGCAACCAGTGGCCGGTCCTGCCCATCGTGGCAGGGCTGGCCTCCGGCCTGTTGACCGGATGTGGAACGGAGAACGGCGATTCCGGGGGGACCGGCTCCGCCGTGGTGATGGGGATGTCCGACGACGTCCTGGCCACGGACCCCGCCTCCGGATACGACCCCGGATCCTGGCTGTTGTTCAACAACGTCTTCCAGTCGCTGCTCAGCTTCCCCGAGGGAGCAACCGAGCCGCAGCCGGAAGCGGCGAAGAGTTGCGGCTTCACCGACACCCAGGCCCAGGTCTACCGGTGCACCCTCAAGGACGGCCTGAAGTTCAGCAACGGTGACCCGCTCACCTCGAAGGACGTGAAGTTCTCCTTCGACCGCATGCTGAAGATCAACGACCCCGCCGGTCCGGCGATCATGTTCCCGATGCTCGACTCGGTCGAGACACCGGACGACAAGACGGTCGTCTTCCAGCTCAAGACCTCCGACGCGACCTTCCCCAGCAAGATCGCCTCCGGTGCCGGCTCCATCGTCGACCACACCCAGTACGACGCGAACGGCCTGCGCAAGGACGGCAAGGCCGTCGGCTCCGGCCCCTACAAGCTGGACTCCTTCAACGACGAAGAGGCCGTCTTCTCCGTCAACGAGCACTACCAGGGCACCGCGAAGGTGAAGAACTCCGGCGTGACGCTGAAGTTCTTCCACGACGACCGGGCCGCCCTCAAGAAGGCCCTCCTCGACGACGAGATCGACGCCGCCTACCGAGGCCTGAGCGCCGCCGACATCGCCGACGTACAGAAGAGCGGCAACAGTTCGGGCGTCGAGGTCATCGAGGGCACCAGCGCCGAGGTCCAGCACCTGGTCTTCAACATGAACGACCCGGTCGCCTCCAAGCCCGCCGTCCGCAAGGCCATCGCCTACCTCCTGGACCGCGACGCCCTCATCCGCGACGTCTACCAGGGCACCGCGACCCCGCTGTACTCGATCATCCCGGCCGGCATCACCGGCCACAACACGGCCTTCTTCGACACCTACGGCGCCCGCCCCTCCCGGTCCAAGGCCGCCGCCGCGCTGAACGCCGCCGGTATCAGCGGCAAGGTGAAGCTCACCCTGTGGTCCACGCCGTCCCGCTACGGCCCCTCCACCGACGAGGAGCTGAAGGCGATAGCCGGCCAGCTCAACGCCAGCGGACTGTTCGAGGCCGACGTGAAGTCGGTGGCCTTCGAGCAGTACGAGAAGGACATCGCGGCCGGCAAGTACGGCGTGTACGTCAAGGGCTGGGTGCCCGACTACCCGGACGCCGACAACTTCACCGCGCCCTTCTTCGGCAAGGGCAACGTGCTCGGCAACAACTACACCAACAAGACCATCACCGGCAGGCTCCTGCCGCAGACCGCCGCGCAGAGCGACCGCGCCTCCACCGGCAAGGAGTTCGGCGAACTCCAGGACATCGTCGCCGACGACATCCCCGTCCTGCCCATCTGGCAGGGCAAGCAGTACGCGGTCGCCCGGGACGGCGTCTACGGCCTGGAGTACTGCCTCGACGCCTCCACCGTGTTCCGCTTCTGGGCCCTGCACAAGGGCTGAGCCGACGGCCGCCCGCCAAGGCCCGTGACACACGCAAGGGCGCCCCTTCCTCCACGATCGACCGGGGGAGGGGGCGCCCTTGTTCCGTGCCGGGGGCCGGCGGAACGGCCGGCTACTGCGCGCCCGGACGCACCAGACCGCTCTCGTACGCGTACACCGCGGCCTGCACCCGGTCACGCAGACCCAGCTTGGTCAGCACGTGACCCACATGCGTCTTGACCGTCGTCTCACTGACGAACAGGTCCGCGGCGATCTCGGCGTTGGACAGGCCGCGGGCGACCAGCTTCAGCACCTCGACCTCACGGTCGGTCAGCGTGTGCAGCGTGTCCGGGACCGGCTCCTCGCCCGACGGCAGATGAGTGGCGTACTTGTCCAGCAGCCGCCGCGTGATGCTGGGCGCCAGCATCGCCTCACCGGCCGCCACCACCCGGATCGCCTGCACCAGCTCGTTGGCGGGCGCGTCCTTCAGCAGGAAGCCGCTGGCCCCGGCGCGCAGCGCCTCCACGACGTACTCGTCGAGGTCGAACGTGGTCAGCACCAGCACCTTGGCCGGACCGTCCCGCTCCGGCCCGGTGATCTGCCGGGTCGCCTCGACACCGTCCATCCGGGGCATCCGGATGTCCATCAGCACCACATCGGGCTGCAGGGCACGCACCTGGTCGAGCGCCTGGAGGCCGTCCCCGGCCTCGCCGACGACCGCGATGTCCTGCTCGGCCTCCAGAATCATCCGGAAGCCCGTACGCAGCAGCGGCTGGTCGTCGACCAGTAGGACACGGATGGCCACGTGAGTCTCCTTCGCTCGTCCGGCCCCATTCTGCCCTGACCCGCCCGCCAGTTCGGCCCCAGGGGGACGCGGCCCGGCCGGTCAGGCGCCGCCGGACTGGGCCGGCCGCACCGGCAGCGGATAGGGCGGGGGAGTGCCGCCGAACTCCGGGCAGTGCGCCTGGTGGTCGCACCAGCCGCACAGCTTCGTCGGCCGCGGCCGCCACTCGCCGGTCTCCGTGGCCCGGCGGATGGCCTCCCACAGCGCCAGCAGCTTGCGCTCCACCCGCTCCAGGTCGGCCAGGACCGGGTCGTACGTCAGCACATCCCCACTGCCCAGGTACACCAGCTGCAGCCGCCGGGGCACCACGTTCTTCAGCCGCCACACGACCAGCGCGTAGAACTTCATCTGGAACAGGGCGCCCTCGGCGTACTCCGGCCTCGGCGCCTTGCCCGTCTTGTAGTCGACGATCCGCACCTCACCGGTGGGCGCCACGTCCACCCGGTCGATGATCCCGCGCAGCCTCAGCCCCGACTCCAGCTCGGCCTCCACGAACAGCTCCCGCTCCGCGGGCTCCAGCCGGGTCGGGTCCTCCAGCGTGAACCAGCGCTCCACGAGCCGCTCGGCCTCCGCCAGCCACTGCGCCAGCCGCTCGCCGTCCGGATCGTCGGCGAACAGCTCGCTCACCTCCGGACGGCTCTCCCGCAGCCGCTCCCACTGCCCCGGGATGAGCGACTTGGCGCGCGGCGCCGTCCGCTCACCGGCCGGGGCGTCGAACAGCCGCTCAAGCACCGCGTGCACCAGCGTGCCCCGGGTGGCCGCCGCGCTCGGCTTCTCGGGCAGCCGGTCGATCACCCGGAACCGGTACAGCAACGGGCACTGCATGAAGTCACTGGCACGAGAGGGGGACAGCCCGACCGGCGCCCCCCGCCCCGCTCCCGACCCACCGGCCACCGGCGCGTCACCGGCGGGCGCGGCCTCGGGATGCCCGTCCTCACCCGCGGCGACGGAGACCTCCGGCGAGGCGGGATCCACCGGGGGCGGCGCCGCCACGCCCGACCCGGGCGTCCCGGCGACGGCGGGCGCGTCGGGGACACGAGCGGCGCCGTCGCCCGGGGTGCCGCCCGCGGGCGCGTCGGGGACAAGAGCGGCCACTTCGCCCGGCGTGCCGTGCACGGGCCCGTCGGTGACCGGAGCCGTGCCGTCGGCCGGAGCCGTGCCGTCGGCCGGCACCCCGTCCGCGGACTCGGGGCCGTCACCCGGACGCGAGGTCCGCTGGGCCGGCGCGGTGCCGGTGGGGTCGGGCGCGGTGCCGCTGGGGTCGGCTGCGGCACCGGTGAGGTCGGCTGGGGTGCCGTTGGATTCTGCCGCCGTGCCACCGGGGTCGGCCGCGCTGCCGCTGAGGTCGGTCGCCGTGCCACCGGGGTCGGCCGCCGTGCCGCTGGAGTCGGCTGGGGTGCCGCTGGTGTCGGCCGCAGCACCGGAGTCGGCGGCGTTGTCGCTGGAGTCGGCCGCGATGCCAGTGGAGTCGGCTGCCGTGCCGCCGGAGGCGGGCGTGGCCGGGGACGGGCTCGCTGCGGGCCGTATCGACGACGTGTCCGCGTTCGCCTCGGCCTCCGTGGCGGTCACCCCCGCGACCCCGTGCCCCGGCTCCTGGGCCGGCACGGTCGCGGACAGCCGCTCCCCTGCCGCCGACACGACGCCCGCACCGGACGGAGGCCGCACCACTTCGGTGCCGCCGCCGCTCGGCTCGGCCGTGCCCTCGCTGCTCGTCTCCATGCCCCCAGACCTTACGGCCCGGCACTGACAGCGACCCAACCCGGCGGCGCGGCACGAGGGGTACGGCACGGCGAACACAGGGGGTGCCGGGGCGGAACGCGCCGCCACGGACGCATACCATCGACCCGAGACCCTTCCGGCCGGCCGGCTCGGAAGACGCTTCGAACGAGGGGACACCGTGGACGAGAGCGGCCGGAGCGCGCAGCCGCGGTCGGGCGACGACGAGGCGGCCGAGCAACACGCAGGTCCGCCCACCCCGCCCGCCGCCCCCGCACACCCCGAGCCGCCCGAGAGCCACGGGGCGTCCGAGGAACCCCGGGAAGAGGGGACGGCCCACACACCGGCCCCGAAGCCCACGGCACCGGACCCCGCCGCCCCGTCGGACCGCCCGAGCGAGCAGCCCGCCCCCGGCGAGCAAGCCCCCGCCGGCTCCGGCGAGACCCAGGGCACCCCCCACCAGCCCCCCACCCCGGACCTGCACCCCGACCGCAGCCACGCCCACTCCGCCCCCGAACGGCACACCCCCGCCGGCAAACGCCCCCCGCGGCCCCCGGAGCCGCGCAGCGGCCTGCTCATGGGACGCCCCTTCGGCGTGCCCGTCTACGTGGCGCCCAGCTGGTTCCTCGTCGCCGCCCTGATCACCTGGGTCTTCGGCGGCCAGCTCGACCGCGTGCTCCCCGAACTCGGAGCCGCCCGCTACCTCGTCTCCCTCTTCTTCGCGGTCGCCTTCTACGCCTCCGTGCTCGTCCACGAACTCGCCCACACCGTCGCCGCCCTCCGCTTCAAGCTCCCGGTGCGCCGCATCCAGCTCCAGTTCTTCGGCGGCGTCAGCGAGATCGAGAAGGAGGCCGAGACCCCCGGCCGGGAGTTCTGGCTGGCCTTCGTCGGCCCCCTGCTCTCCCTCGTCCTGGCCGGCGTCTTCTACCTCGCCATGCAGCCCGTCGAGCCCGGCACCGTCCCCGGCGTGCTGCTCGCCGGGCTGATGGTCTCCAACCTCATCGTGGCGATCTTCAACCTGCTGCCCGGCCTCCCCCTGGACGGCGGCCGCATGCTCCGCGCCGTCGTCTGGAAGATCACCGGCAGGCCCATGAGCGGCACCGTCGCCGCCGCCTGGGTCGGCCGCGCCCTCGCCGTCTCCGTCCTGATCGGCCTGCCGCTGCTCACCCAGTCCGGCGCGCTCGGCTCCACCGCCGAGGACAACGTCGGCATGGACACCGTCACCGACGCCCTGCTCGCCGCCATCCTCGCCGCGATCATCTGGACCGGAGCCGGCAACAGCCTGCGCGTCGCCCGGCTGCGCGAGCACCTGCCCGAACTGCGCGCCCGCAACCTCACCCGGCGCGCGGTCCCCGTGCACACCGACACCCCGCTCTCCGAAGCCCTGCGCCGCGCCAACGACGCCGGCGCCCGCGCCCTCGTCGTCGTCGACACCGACGGCGAACCCGTCTCCCTGGTCCGCGAGGCCGCCATCGTCGGCGTCCCCGAACACCGCCGCCCCTGGGTCGCGGTCAGCGGCCTCGCCCAGGAGATCACCGACGGTATGCGGGTCTCCGCCGAACTCGCCGGCGAGGACCTCCTGGAGGTCCTGCGCGCCACCCCCGCCACCGAGTACCTGGTGGTCGAGGAGACCGGCGAGATCTACGGCGTCCTCTCCGCCGCCGACGTCGAGCGCGCCTTCGTCAAGGCCATGGCCCGCCCCTCCTAGGCCCTCCCAGGCCCCGGCCCGGTGGTCAACGCCCCCGGCAAACCCCGGTACGCTGGTCACATGTCCGAACCGACCGGTGCCGCCCGCCGCCGCGGGCCCTTCAAGGTCGGGGACCAGGTACAGCTGACCGACCCCAAGGGTCGCCACTACACGTTCACGCTCGAAGCCGGGAAGAACTTCCACACCCACAAGGGGTCCTTCCCGCACGACGAACTGATCGGCGCTCCCGAGGGCAGCGTTGTCCGCACCACCGGCAACGTCGCCTACCTCGCGCTGCGCCCCCTGCTCCCCGACTACGTCCTGTCCATGCCCCGCGGGGCAGCCGTCGTCTACCCCAAGGACGCGGGGCAGATCCTCGCCTTCGCCGACATCTTCCCCGGCGCCCGCGTCGTGGAGGCCGGCGTCGGCTCCGGCTCGCTCAGCAGCTTCCTGCTGCGGGCCATCGGCGACCAGGGCATGCTGCACAGCTACGAGCGGCGCGAGGACTTCGCCGAGATCGCCAAGCAGAACGTGGAGCGCTACTTCGGCGGCCCGCACCCGGCCTGGCAGCTCACCGTCGGCGACCTCCAGGACAACCTGTCCGACACCGACGTCGACCGCGTCATCCTCGACATGCTCGCCCCCTGGGAGTGCCTGGAGGCCGTCTCCAAGGCGCTGGTGCCCGGCGGCATCGTCTGCTGCTACGTCGCCACCACCACCCAGCTCGCCCGGACCGTGGAGTCCATCCGGGAGATCGGCTGCTTCAACGAGCCGACCGCCTGGGAGACCATGATCCGCAACTGGCACATCGAGGGCCTCGCCGTCCGCCCGGACCACCGGATGATCGGCCACACCGGCTTCCTGCTCACCGCCCGCCGCCTCGCCGACGGCGTCGAGCCGCCCATGCGCCGCCGCCGCCCCGCCAAGGGCGCCTACGGCGAGGACTACAGCGGCCCCAACGCCGACGGAGGCCTCGGCCGCTGAGCCGGGCCGACAACGGCTTCAACGCGACGACGCCGCCGCCCAGTTCCCGCACCCCGCGTGGAACTCGGCGGCGGCGCCGTCGTCTTGAGCCGCCCACCCGGCACCCGCCACCGCCCGGCCCGCAAGCCGGAGAACAAGCCGCACCCCCGCCGTTCCCCCGCACTGTGACGTGTGGCACCATGCTGGCCACCCCCACCGGCACAGCCCTCACAGGAGACGCTCCTAGTGCAGCAACCCGCCGTCCCGGAACTGGCCCACACGCACACCCGCCCCATCCACTGGCTGGCGACCGCCACCGCCCTCGCCGGCGTCGTGGCGCTCTCCTCGCTCCTGCAACCCCGCACGGCCACGGCTGCCCCGACCCCCGGCGCGGAAACCACCACCGTCGCCGCCCCCGCCACCGCCGGCGTCGACTTCCCCCTGGACTGCGGACCCGTCAAGGCCGTCGTCGCCAAGCAGGCCACCGGAGACCTCGACGGCGACCACCGGCCCGAGACCGTCGCCGTCGTCCACTGCGACGCCCCCATGGGCACCCCGCCCGACGGCGTCTACGTCCTCACGCGCGCCTCCGGCACCGGCCTGCCCCGCATCGTCGCGACCCTGGCCGACCCCAAGGACCGCACCAACGTCACCGACATCGCCGTACGCGACCGAGCCGTGCACGGCACTCTGCTCGGCTACTCCTCCGACGACGTGCCCGCCTGCTGCCCCGACATCCGGCAGAGCGTGAAGTGGCAGTGGAAGGACGGCGCGTTCGTACGGTCCACCCCCGCCCAGGCCCGCAGCGTGTGACCCACGCCACGACGGTGTGAGAAATCAGACAATCGACAGGGCGGTCACCGGGCGCATGCCCCGTGACCGCCCTCGAATCCGTCTTGAAGACGACTTAACGCCCGGCGCCCGAACCGTCACTCAGCGTCCGGGCCGTACACCTCCACCCGGTCCGAGACCCGGCGGACATGGATGCACTCGCCCGGACACTCACGCGCGGAATCCACCACGTCCGTCAGCAGCGGCAACGGCACCGGCGCCGCCGCACCCGGCGCCTGCAGCAGCTCGTCGCCGGCACCCCTGACATACGCCAGACCGTCGATGTCCAGCTCGAACACCTCCGGCGCGTACTGGACACAGATGCCGTCGCCGGTGCACAGGTCCTGATCGATCCAGACCTCCAGCGCCTCGCCGCCGGACGCGGCCTCCTGCTGCACGGTCACCTCTCCTGCCGTTTACGGTCGAGCCGCACGGGAACGATGCAGGCTCTGACGGGTGTTGAACACTTCGACCCTACCTGGGCCCGCTTTCCAATCATGTTCGGTGGGTATTCCCCTGGCGTGAGGGAGAGCGCAAGGGTGAAGATCGGACACACCCCGACCGTCTTTGTGATCTAGGGGTTTCAATCGACACCCGCCCAGGTAGGGTCTGGAAGCGTCCAGCTCCCCTTGGAGGAGGTGAGGACCGTGGCAGCCCACGACGACGACATTGACCGCGGCATCCGCCCGGGACGCGGGTCCGACGACCCATCCGGGCAGATTGCCTACCTTGAGCAGGAGATCGCCGTCCTGCGACGCAAGCTCGCCGACTCTCCGCGACACACGAGGATTCTCGAAGAGCGGATCGTCGAGCTGCAGACCAACCTGGCCGGCGTCTCCGCCCAGAACGAGCGGCTCGCCAACACCCTGCGCGAAGCCCGCGACCAGATCGTGGCCCTCAAGGAAGAGGTCGACCGGCTCGCCCAGCCGCCGGCCGGCTTCGGCGTCTTCCTGCAGGCCAACGAGGACGGCACCGCCGACATCTTCACCGGCGGCCGCAAGCTCCGCGTGAACGTCAGCCCGAACGTCGAACTCGACGACCTCCGGCGCGGCCAGGAAGTCATGCTCAACGAGGCGCTCAACGTGGTCGAGGCCATGGAGTTCGAGAGCGTCGGCGACATCGTCACCCTCAAGGAGATCCTTGAGGACGGCGAGCGCGCCCTGGTGCTCGGGCACACCGACGAGGAACGGGTGGTACGGCTCGCCGAGCCGCTGCTGGACGTCACCATCCGCCCCGGCGACGCCCTGCTGCTCGAACCCCGCTCCGGCTACGTCTACGAGGTCGTGCCCAAGAGCGAGGTCGAGGAACTCGTCCTCGAAGAGGTCCCCGACATCGGCTACGAGGCCATCGGCGGCCTCGGCGGCCAGATCGAAGCCATCCGCGACGCCGTCGAGCTCCCCTACCTGTACCCCGACCTGTTCAAGGAGCACGAACTGCGGCCGCCCAAGGGCGTGCTGCTCTACGGACCCCCTGGATGTGGTAAGACGCTGATCGCCAAGGCCGTCGCGAACTCGCTGGCCAAGAAGGTCGCCGAGGTCACCGGCCAGGCCGCCGGGAAGAGCTTCTTCCTCAACATCAAGGGCCCCGAGCTGCTGAACAAGTACGTCGGCGAGACCGAGCGGCAGATCCGCCTCGTCTTCCAGCGAGCCCGGGAGAAGGCCTCCGAGGGCACCCCCGTGATCGTCTTCTTCGACGAGATGGAGTCCCTCTTCCGCACCCGCGGCTCCGGCGTCAGCTCGGACGTGGAGAACACCATCGTCCCGCAGCTGCTCGCCGAGATCGACGGCGTGGAAGGCCTGCAGAACGTGGTCGTCATCGGCGCCTCCAACCGCGAGGACATGATCGACCCCGCCATCCTGCGCCCCGGCCGGCTCGACGTGAAGATCAAGATCGAGCGCCCGGACGCCGAGGCCGCCAAGGACATCTTCGGCAAGTACCTCACCGAACGCCTCCCGCTGCACGGCGACGACCTCGCCGAGCACGGCGGCGACAAGTCCGCCACCGTCCAGGCCATGATCCAGACCGCGGTCGAGCACATGTACGCGGAATCCGAGGAGAACCGCTTCCTGGAGGTCACCTACGCCAACGGTGACAAGGAAGTCCTCTACTTCAAGGACTTCAACTCCGGCGCCATGATCGAAAACATCGTGGGCCGGGCCAAGAAGATGGCGATCAAGGACTTCCTGGAAAAGAACCAGAAGGGTCTTCGCGTCTCCCACCTGCTCCAGGCATGCGTGGACGAGTTCAAGGAGAACGAGGACCTGCCCAACACCACCAACCCGGACGACTGGGCCCGGATCTCCGGAAAGAAGGGCGAGCGGATCGTCTACATCCGCACCCTCATCACCGGAAAGCAGGGCGCGGACACCGGACGCTCCATCGACACGGTGGCGAACACCGGACAGTACCTGTAAAAAGCAGGGTGGCTGCGGGTGCCCTCACCGGGTACCCGCAGCCCGCTGTTTTTTCCGGACACATCCGGGGCACAGCACACTAGGCAATGACGAAAATGATCTCCCCACCAGCGCAAAGGCGTTCTAGGCTCTTCCGTACCGCCCGGTCGCGCAGTGCGGGGAGGGGCACCGCACACACACCGGAGCAATCGCGGTACTTGAGCGGCGCCCACGACCGAGGGTGCCGCCGGGCAAGGAGGGCCGCATGACCGTACGGCGAGTAATGGGCATCGAGACGGAGTACGGCATCTCCGTCCCCGGCCACCCCAATGCCAATGCCATGCTCACCTCGTCCCAGATCGTCAACGCCTACGCGGCGGCGATGCACCGCGCCCGCCGCGCCAGGTGGGACTTCGAGGAGGAGAACCCGCTGCGGGACGCGCGAGGCTTCGACCTCGCCCGCGAGGCCGCCGACGCCAGCCAGCTCACCGACGAGGACATCGGCCTCGCCAACGTGATCCTCACCAACGGCGCCCGCCTCTACGTCGACCACGCCCACCCCGAATACAGCGCCCCCGAGGTCACCAACCCGCGCGACGCCGTCCTCTGGGACAAGGCCGGCGAGCGGATCATGGCCGAAGCGGCGGAACGGGCTGCCCAGCTCCCCGGCGCCCAGCCGATCCACCTCTACAAGAACAACACCGACAACAAGGGCGCCTCCTACGGCACGCACGAGAACTACCTGATGAAGCGGGAGACCCCCTTCTCGGACATCGTGCGCCACCTGACGCCCTTCTTCGTCTCCCGCCAGGTCTTCGCCGGCGCCGGTCGCGTCGGCATCGGCCAGGACGGCCACGAACACGGCTTCCAGCTCAGCCAGCGCGCCGACTACTTCGAGGTCGAGGTCGGCCTGGAGACCACCCTCAAGCGCCCCATCATCAACACCCGCGACGAACCGCACGCCGACGCCGAGAAGTACCGCCGCCTGCACGTGATCATCGGCGACGCCAACCTCTCCGAGATCTCCACCTACCTCAAGCTGGGCACGACCGCCCTGGTCCTGTCCATGATCGAGGACAGCTTCATCGCCGTCGACCTCGCCGTCGACCAGCCCGTACGCACCCTCCACCAGGTCTCCCACGACCCCTCCCTCAAGCGCCTCGTCACGCTGCGCAGCGGCCGCACACTCACGGCGGTACAGCTGCAGATGGAGTACTTCGAGCTGGCCCGCAAGTACGTCGAGGAGCGCTTCGGCGCCGACGCGGACGACCAGACCAAGGACGTCCTGGCGCGCTGGGAGGACACCCTCACGCGCCTGGAGCGGGACCCGATGAGCCTGGCCGGCGAGCTGGACTGGGTGGCCAAGCGGGAGCTGATGGAGGGCTACCGGCGCCGCGACAGCCTGGACTGGGACGCGGCCCGCCTCCACCTGGTCGACCTCCAGTACGCCGACGTACGCCCCGAGAAGGGCCTGTACAACCGCCTGGCGGCCCGCGGACGCATGAAGCGGCTGCTGGACGAGGCGGAGGTCGAGCGGGCCATGCAGAAGCCGCCGGAGGACACCCGTGCCTACTTCCGCGGCCGCTGCCTGGAGCAGTACGCCGACGACGTCGCCGCGGCCTCCTGGGACTCGGTGATCTTCGACCTCCCGGGCCGGGACTCGCTCCAGCGCGTTCCAACCCTGGAACCGCTTCGCGGAACGCGAAATCACGTCAAGGAGCTGCTGGACCGCTGCCGCACGGCGGAAGACCTGGTCAGGGTGCTGTCCGGCGGCTGAGGGGTACTCGTCGGCCTCCCCGGCCGGAACAGGGTGGAAATGCCCCCGGCCGGGAATCATCGAGGTGGCCCCCGCACGTTGAGGAAACTGCGGGGCCGATGTCGGACCCGGCTTGTAGGGTCTGATCATCACCGATCGGCAGGAATGCCGACCTGCCGACCCATGTCGGGCGAAAGAGCGGGGTGAGGGTTATGGCGACCAAGGACACCGGTGGCGGCCAGCAGAAGGCCACACGTTCCACTGAGGAGGTCGAGGAGCAGGCGCAGGACGCGCAGGCCTCCGAGGACCTCAAGGAGCGCCACGAGAAGCTGAGCGACGACGTGGACTCCGTGCTGGACGAGATCGACGATGTCCTCGAGGAAAATGCCGAGGATTTCGTGCGTTCCTTCGTGCAAAAAGGCGGAGAGTAAAGGCCGCTAGCGCACTTAGACCTTCGAATTGAAGGTGGCGGGGGGTAAGAGTGGCCGGCGAAGCGGACGCGAAGCAATGCAGGAAATGCAAGCGGGTCCTGCCTCTTGCCGCATTCGCACGGGACAGGAATCGGCGCGACGGCCTCCAGGTGGACTGTCGGGAGTGCGTGGCGGAGTACAGCGCCGCGCACTACCGGCGGCGCCGGGAGGCTTTGGGCAAGTCGGTACGGGAGAAGGTGGACGTCCCGCCTGGGCACAAGCTCTGCCGGACGTGCGGCGAGATCAAGCCGCACAGTGAGTGGCACCGCAATGCCACGGCGTCCGACGGGTTGTCCACGCGCTGCAAGGCGTGCCGGGCGGCGCAGGGGCGGGAGCTCCATCTCAAGCGCCAGTACGGCCTCACCGAAGCCGAACGGGACGCGTTGATCGCGGCTCAGGGGGGAGTCTGCTGCATATGCCTTTCCGCTCCGCCCGCTCATGTGGATCACTGTCACGAGACGGGTAGGGTCCGTGGCGTACTGTGCTTCAGCTGCAATGCAGCACTGGGGCAGTTCAAGGATCGGCCCGACGTCATAAGGCGGGCTGCCGCATACGTGGAAGGAACCTCGTGGAAGCCAACTCTCGTGGCACCGGGCGTCTACCTGCTGCCTTCCTGACGCCAGGGTCTTCCTCCTTCATGGACTTCCTCGCCGAGCACCAGCCGGAGCTGCTGCCGGGCAAGCGCCGGCTGCCTCCGGTGGAGGGTGTGATCGAGGCGCCGCACGGCACGACCATCGTGGCCGTGACGTTCCCCGGCGGCGTGGTGCTGGCCGGTGACCGCCGGGCCACCATGGGCAATGTGATCGCACAGCGGGACATCGAGAAGGTGTTCCCGGCCGACGAGTACTCGGCGGTCGGTATCGCCGGCACCGCCGGTCTCGCCGTGGAGATGGTCAAGCTCTTCCAGCTGGAGCTGGAGCACTTCGAGAAGGTCGAGGGCGCCCAGCTGTCGCTGGAGGGCAAGGCCAACCGCCTGTCGACGATGATCCGCTCCAACCTGGGCATGGCGATGCAGGGCCTGGCCGTGGTCCCGCTGTTCGCCGGCTACGACGTGGACCGCGACAAGGGCCGCATCTTCTCCTACGACGTCACCGGCGGCCGTACGGAGGAGCGGGGCTTCGCGGCCACCGGCTCGGGCTCGGTGTTCGCCCGGGGCGCGATGAAGAAGCTGTACCGCGAGGACCTGACCGAGGCCGATGCCACGACACTGGTGGTGCAGGCCCTGTACGACGCGGCAGACGACGACTCGGCGACCGGTGGTCCCGATGTCGCCCGCCGGATCTACCCGATCGTCACCGTGATCACCGAGGACGGTTTCCGCCGGCTCACCGAGGACGAGTCCTCCGAGATCGCCCGCTCGGTGCTGCAGCGCCGTCTGGAGCAGCCGGACGGCCCGCGCGCGGCGCTGCTCTGAGGGCCGGGCCCGGATTTGTTGTCAGGTGATCGAGTGACTTCCACAGAAAGGGACGGATAACCGGTGTCGACGCCGTTCTATGTCTCACCCCAGCAGGCGATGGCCGACCGTGCCGAGTACGCCCGCAAGGGCATCGCGCGTGGCCGCAGCCTGGTCGTCATGCAGTACGCCGACGGCATCGTGTTCGCCGGCGAGAACCCGTCCCGTGCGCTGCACAAGTTCAGCGAGATCTATGACCGGATCGGTTTCGCCGCGGCCGGCAAGTACAACGAGTACGAGAACCTGCGGATCGGCGGCGTTCGCTATGCCGACCTGCGGGGTTACACCTATGACCGGGACGACGTCACGGCCCGGGGTCTGGCGAACGTGTACGCGCAGACGCTGGGCACGATCTTCTCGTCGGCGGCGGAGAAGCCGTACGAGGTGGAGCTGGTCGTGGCGGAGGTGGGGGAGACCCCGGAGGGTGACCAGATCTACCGGCTGCCGCATGACGGCTCGATCGTGGACGAGCACGGTTCGGTCGCGGTCGGCGGCAATTCGGAGCAGATCAGCAGCTTCCTGGATCAGCACCACCGGGACGGTATGAGCCTGGCGGAGGCGCTGCAGCTGGCGGTGCGGGCGCTGTCGCGGGACACCAATGGCACGGAGCGGGAGATTCCGGCCGAGCGTCTTGAGGTGGCGGTGCTGGACCGTACGCGTCCGCAGCAGCGCAAGTTCAAGCGGATCGTGGGTGCGCAGCTGGGCCGTCTGCTGCAGGCGGGCAGCACGGCCACGGAGGCGGAGAGCAGCGACGAGGAGTAGTTCCCGGGAGTACCCGTACTGCGCCCCGGCCGGGTGACGGCCGGGGCGCAGTGGTGTTCAGGAGGCTTTGGGTGGGGCTGTGGAGCCCCGTACGACGAGTTCGACGGGAATGTCTCCCTCTTGCGGTGTGCGGCCTTCCAGGACGGCGAGGAGGGCGCGCATGCCGTGTTCGCCGAACAGTTCCGCGTCGAGTCGGACGGTGGTGAGTTCGGGGTCGATGGCGGTGGCGAGGCCGAGGTCGTCCATGCCGGTGACGGAGACGTCGTCGGGGACGCGCAGGCCGAGGCGGCGCAGGGCTTTGTAGGCGCCGGCGGCGAGTTTGTCGTCGTCGCAGATGATCGCCGTGGGGTGGGGCCGCGCGTGGCGCAGTGCGGTCTCGGTGGCGGCGAGGGCGCCTTCGATGGAGATGGGTGCGGGTGCGGTGCGTAGGGAGGCGCCCGGTACCGCGCCGATGCGCCGGGTGAGTTCGCGGGCGCGTACGTCGAAGGTCCAGGAGGGGACGTCGGCGGCGAGGTGGAGGAAGTGGCGGTGTCCGAGGTCGAGGAGGTGCTGGGTGACCTGGCGGGTGCCGTCGGTGATGTCGAGGTTGACGGTGGCGGCGCCGAGGCTGCCTTCGGGGTCGCTGTCGAGCATGACGAGGGGGAGCTGGTCGCCGCGGATGGCGGTGAGGGCGTCGGCGGCCATGGAGGAGGCGATGACGCCGTCGAGGGCGGCCTGGGCGGAGGCGAAGGGGTCGCGGGCGGGGCCGATGCCTTCGGGGGAGGGGTAGAGGACGACGCCGAAGCCGTGGTCGGCGGCGACGCGGGCGGCGCCGGTGTAGACGCCGGCGAAGAATTCGGTGGTGAGGGCGGGGACGACGAGCAAGACGGTGCGGGTGCGGCCGAGGCGGAGGTTGCGTGCGGCGAGGTTGGGGCGGTAGCCGAGGTCGCGGGCGGCTTCGCGGACGCGTTCGGCGGTGGCTTCGGAGACGCGGCCGCGCCATTTGTCGCCGAGGACGAGTGAGACGGCGGCCTGGGAGACGCCGGCCGCTTGGGCGACGTCGCGGCTGGTGGGGCGGGTGCTGCTGCCTCGTGCCACCGTCCGGCCTCTTCCCGTTGTCTGGACTGTCGAACAGCGCACATGGTACGTATGACGCAGGACGTTATACGTAAAACTTGAGCCGGAGGGCGGAGATGGCCGCGGGATACCTGGAGATCCTCAGGGCGAGGCACGCCGCCCGCCTGCTCGTGGGCACGCTGGTGGGGCGGCTGCCGAACGCCACCGCCGCCATCGCGATCGTGCTGTTCGTGCGGGCCGAGGGCGGCACCTACAGCCTCGCGGGCGCGCTGGCGGCCGTGTACGGCGTGGCCAACGCCGTCGGCCAGCCGGTGCTCGGCCGACTGGTGGACCTGCACGGGCAGCCGCGGGTCCAGCTGCCCGCGGCGGTCGTCTCGGCGCTGGCGATGACCGCCTTCGCCGCCGTCGGGGTCTCCCCGGCGCCGCTCGCCTATGTCGCCGTGGCCGCCGCCGGCCTGTTCACCCCGCCCCTGGAGGGCGGTCTGCGGGCACTGTGGCCGAGCGTGCTGCGCCGGGAGGACCAGGTGCACACGGCGTACGCCATGGACGCGATCGCCCAGGAGGTGATGTTCACCGTCGGCCCGCTGCTGGTGACGCTGTGCGTGTCCCTGTGGTCGGCGCAGGCGGCGCTGCTCGTGCTCAACGTCCTCGGTGTCCTCGGCGCGCTGTCCGTCGTGCTGTCGCCGCCCTCGCGCGGCTGGCGTTCCGCGCCGCGTGAGGCGCACTGGCTGGGCGCGCTGCGCTCGCCGGGGCTGCTGGCGCTGCTCGCGGCGTTCCTGTTCATCGGGATGGCGCTGGGCTCCATCACGGTGGCCGCCGTGCCGTACGCCGACGACCACGGCGGAGACGGGGTGTACGGCTGGCTGATGGCCGCGCTGGGCCTGGGCGCGCTGGCGGGTGGCTCGGTGTACGGGGCGCGGCAGTGGGCGGGGGCGCCGGAGGGGCGACTGCGGGTGCTGGTGGCGTTTCTGGCGGTGTGTTACCTGCCGCTGATGCTGATGCCGGGCGCGGTCGCCATGGTGGCGCTGACGGCGCTCGCGGGGGTGTTCCTCGCGCCGTCCATCGCCTGTGCGTTCGTCATCGTCGACCGGCACGCGCCGAGCGGCACGGTCACCGAGGCGTTCTCGTGGCTGGTGACGACGTTCACGGTGGGTGCCTCGGTGGGAACGGGCCTGGCGGGGCCGGTCGTCCAGGCGGGTGGCGCGCTGTGGGGATTCGCGGTGCCCGGTGCCGCGGGCGCGGTTTCGCTGCTCGTCCTTGTGGGTACACGCACCGTCCTCGCAGCTCCCGCTGGGGGAGGGGTTGTTGCGGCGTCATCGGAAAATGATCCAAATCGTGCCGTCGAACCCCGTTTCAGTTCGCAGGATCAGGCGTAATGTTCCCTCATGGACCGCCGCATTTTCGGGCTGGAGAACGAGTACGGCGTCACGTGCACGTTCAGGGGACAGCGCCGTCTGTCACCTGACGAGGTGGCGCGGTACCTCTTCCGCCGTGTCGTGTCATGGGGCCGCAGCAGCAATGTGTTTCTGCGGAACGGTGCCCGCCTCTATCTCGATGTGGGCTCTCACCCGGAATACGCGACACCCGAATGTGACAACGTGATCGAGCTGGTCACCCACGACAAGGCCGGAGAGCGCATTCTCGAAGGCCTCCTGGTGGACGCGGAACGACGCCTGCACGAGGAGGGAATCGCGGGCGACGTCTACCTCTTCAAGAACAACACCGACTCGGCGGGCAACTCCTACGGCTGCCATGAGAACTACCTGGTGGCCCGGCACGGGGAGTTCTCGCGGCTCGCGGACATTCTCATTCCCTTCCTGGTGACGCGGCAGCTGCTGTGCGGTGCGGGCAAGGTCCTGCAGACCCCGCGCGGCGCCGTCTACTGCGTCAGCCAGCGCGCCGAGCACATCTGGGAGGGTGTCTCCTCGGCGACGACCCGCTCGCGTCCGATCATCAACACCCGGGACGAGCCGCACGCCGACGCCGAGCGCTACCGCCGGCTGCACGTCATCGTGGGCGACTCCAACATGTCGGAGACGACCATGCTGCTCAAGGTCGGCGCGACCGACCTGGTGCTGCGCATGATCGAGGCGGGCACGGTGATGCGCGACCTCACCCTGGAGAACCCGATCCGGGCGATCCGCGAGGTCAGCCACGACATCACGGGCCGCCGCAAGGTCCGCCTGGCCAGTGGACGCGAGGCCTCCGCGCTGGAGGTGCAGCGCGAGTACTACGAGAAGGCCGTCGATTTCTGCGAGCGCCGCGGTATCCGCACCGGCACGGTGGAGCGGGTGCTGGAGCTGTGGGGCCGCACGCTGGAGGCGATCGAGACCGAGGATCTCGACCGTATCGACACCGAGATCGACTGGGTGATGAAGTACAAGCTCATCGAGCGGTACCGGGCCAAGCACAACATGACCATGTCGCATCCGCGGGTCGCCCAGATAGACCTCGCCTACCACGACATCCACCGCCGTCGTGGCCTGTACTACCTGCTGGAGAAGAAGGGGCAAGCCGCCCGGATCTGCAACGACTTGAAGATCTTCGAGGGCAAGTCGGTTCCCCCGCAGACCACTCGGGCCCGGCTGCGCGGCGACTTCATCCGCCGGGCGCAGGAACAGCGCCGTGACTTCACCGTCGACTGGGTGCATCTGAAGCTCAACGACCAGGCACAGCGGACCGTGTTGTGCAAGGACCCGTTCCGGTCGGTGGACGACCGGGTGGAGAAGCTCATCGCAGGAATGTGAGCCGGCGGTTCCGCACACCGTGCCGGAACGCAACACGGGCGCCGTACGTTCTCCGTACGGCGCCCTTCTCACGCCGTAGAGTTGCGCGCACGCCATCCACAAGATCGACCGATTACGAGGCCCTATCGTGCGCCGACGCTCCCTGATGATTGCCGTACCCGCCGGACTGGTCACGCTCGCCGGCTGCGGCGACGACAAGTCCGATTCGAGCAAGGCCAGCGACAGCGCGTCGCCGTCGGCGCCCCAGACGTCGGCCGTGCCGACGCCGAAGATCGTCGCCGGTCCGCTGCCGGCGATCACCGCGGGTGCCGGGTTCGGCCAGAAGCCGACGGTCGCCAAGGGCAGCGGGGAGCCGTCGAAGGACATCGCGGTCAAGACGCTGGTCGCCGGCAACGGGCGCACGGTGGCCGAGGGCGACTTCATCCAGGCGGACTACCTCGGCCAGATCTGGAACACCGGCAAGGTGTTCGACAACTCCTACGACCGCAAGACGCCGCTGCTGATCCAGCTCGCCCAGGGCCAGATCATCGACGGCTGGCGGTACGCCCTGACCGGGAAGAAGACCGGCAGCCGGGTGGAGTTCTCCATCCCGCCGAGCTGGGGGTACGGCCCGCAGGGCAACGCCCAGGCGGGCATCAAGGGCACCGACACGCTGGTGTTCGTGGTCGACCTGAAGGACACCTTCAACGCCAAGAGCTCCGCCCAGGGCAAGAAGGTCCCGCAGGACGACTCCTCGCTGCCGAAGGTCGGTACCAACACCGACGGCGCCGCGCCGTCCATCGAGGTGCCCAAGGTGAAGCCGCCGACGAAGCTGGTGGCGAACTACGTCCTGGAGGGCGACGGCGAGGAGCTGAAGGCCGACAGCACGGTGCTCGTGCAGTACAAGGGCGTGCTGTGGGACACGGGCAAGGAGTTCGACTCCACCTACGGCCGCAAGGCGCTCACGTCCTTCTCCCTGCAGCAGGTCGTCAAGGGCTGGGGCCAGGGCCTGACCGGCAAGAAGGTCGGCAGCCGCGTCCTGATCGTCGTCCCGCCCGCCCTGGGCTACGGCGACAACCCGCCGCAGGGCAGCGGCATCAAGAAGGACTCCACCATGGTGTTCACGGTGGACATCCTGGCCAAGATGTAGCGCCCCGCCGGTGCGGGCCCGCCGCGGGCGCGTGCCGGGCCGGGATGAAAGACTGTCCGCGTTACGTGTTGTAGAGATGCAGGAGCTTCAGACGTGAGCATCGACAAGCCCGAGATCGACTTCCCGGGCGGCGAGCCCCCGGCGGACCTTGAGATCAAGGACATCTGGGAGGGCGACGGCCCGGTCGCGCAGGAGGGCCAGACGGTCACCGTCCACTACGTGGGCGTCGCCTTCAGCACGGGCGAGGAGTTCGACGCCAGCTGGAACCGCGGTACGCCGTTCCGCTTCCCGCTCGGCGCAGGCCGTGTCATCAAGGGCTGGGACCAGGGCGTGCAGGGCATGAAGGTCGGCGGCCGTCGCCAGCTGACCATTCCGGCCCACCTCGCCTACGGCAACCAGAGCCCGACCCCGGCGATCAAGCCCGGCGAGACGCTGATCTTCGTCGTGGACCTGCTCGGCGTCTGATCGTCACACGATCAGAGCTGATCACATGGGGTCCATGCCCGTGCGGGCATGGACCCTCGGCTTTTGTCATCGCCCCGCGGAGCGGTACGGTCATCGATCGTAAGGACCATAGGGAAGGCGAAGGGCGTCGATGGCCATTGCCAAGGCAGAGCGGCTGATGAACCTGGCGCTGTGTCTGCTCGGGACGCGGCGGCCGCTCAGCAAGCGTGAGCTGCGGGAGTCCATCGAGGCCTACCTGGAAGCGGGCAGTGACGACTCCTTCAACCGCATGTTCGAGCGGGACAAGGACGACCTGCGCGAGCTCGGCCTGGTCATCGAGACCGTGGAGAGCCTGGACGGCGAGATCGGCTATCTCGCCCGCCGTGACTCCAACCGTCTGCCGCCCATCACCCTCGACGCCGAGGAGGCCGCGGCCCTGGGCCTGGCCGCCAAGGTCTGGCAGCAGGCCCGCCTGGCCGGCGCGGCCAGCGGCGCCCTGCAGAAGCTGCGCGCGGCCGGACTGCCCGAGGACGTCGACCCCTACGAGGCGCACAGCGCGCTGGAACCGCGTATCCCGGTCCACGAGGCCGCCTTCGAGCCGCTGATGCTGGCCTGCCGCGACCGCCGCCCGGTGATCTTCGACTACCGCAAGGCCAACGCCGCCCAGCCCGAGCCCCGGCACGTCGAGCCGTGGGCGCTGGAGTGCTGGCGCGGCCACTGGTACCTGGCCGGCTTCGACCGCGACCGGGGCGCGGAGCGCGTCTTCCGGCTCTCCCGGATCACCGGCAAGGTGCGCTCGCGCGGCGGGAAGTTCACCGCGCCCGTCCCCGACGTCGTCACCGTCCGTGAGACCGTCGCGAGCTGGGCCGGCGAGACCGCCGACCGCAGTGCCCTGATCCGGCTGCGCTCCGGCGCCGGTTACCCCCTTCGGGCGAAGGCCACGGCGGTGCGGGAACTCGGCGACGGCTGGGACGAGTTGGAGATTCCGTACGGGCACGGCCTGGACGCCTGGCTGGTGGAGTTCGGCCCGGACGTGGTCGTGCTGGAGCCCGCCGAGCTGCGGGCCGACGTCGTGGACCGGCTGCGTGCCGTGGCCAAGGGCTGAGGGGGAGCGGAGCGAGACGTGGCAGGCAAACCGGTCAGGCCCACCAGCGCCATCGACCAGACCCGGCGGATGCTCTCCCTGGTGACCTATCTCAGGGAGCGCCCCGGCGCCCGGGTCGAGGACGTGGCGCGCGCCTTCGGGATCACCGAGGACGAGCTGGTCTCCGACCTCGACGTGCTGCCCATGTGCGGCACCAGCTTCCGCGGCGGGGACCTGCTCGACATCGACACCGACGGCGAGCGGATCTGGTGGCACAACCCGGCCGCGCTCGGCGCGGAGGCGGCCGAGCCGCTGCGGCTGGCCGCCGACGAGGCGACCGCGCTGCTGGTCGCGGCGCGCGCGGTGGCCACGCTGCCCGGGCTGCGCGAGAGCGACCGGCAGGCCCTGCTGCGGGCCACCGCCAAGGTGGAGACGGCGGCCGGCGAGGCGGCCGGCGCGAGCTCGCGGCTGTCGGTGACCTTCGAGTCCGAGGGCGGTGTCTTTGCCGACGTCGACCGGGCGATCTCCGAGCGCCGCCGGCTGTGGATCCGCTACTACTCGCCGGCCCGTGACGAGGTCACCGAGCGGGAGATCGACCCGATCCGCCTGGTCAGCGTCGGCCACACCTATGTGGAGGCGTGGTGCCGCCGCTCCGAGGCACGCCGCACCTTCCGCCTCGACCGGGTCGCCGAGATCCGCATCCTGGACGAGCCGTCGGCCCCGCCGGAGGTGGAGCTGCGCGACCTGTCGGAGGGACTGGTGCAGCCGGCCGCCGAGGACCCGGAGGTCGTCGTCGAGGTCGCCCCGGGCGGACGCTGGGTCGCCGAGTACTACCCGCACGACAGCGCCGAGGAGCTCGCCGACGGCGGGCTGCGGATCACGCTGCGCACCCCCGACCCGGCCTCGCTCAGACGCCTCGCGCTGCGGCTCGGCCGCGACGGGCGGATCGTCTCGCCGCCGGAGCTGGCCGACAGCGCCCGCCGGGCGGCCCGCGAGGCGCTGGCCGCGTACGACGGGATCGAGGCCGAGGGGGCGCACGTGCCCGGTGTGACGCCGGCCGGGGCGGCTCAGGCGCGGGACGACAGGCAGGAGCAGAGGCTGTGAGCGAGTCGGCGTCGCCGGGTGGGCCGGCCATGACGGTGGCCTCCGCGTTCGCGGGGATGCGCAGTGTGGCCCCGGTGGTGTTCAGGGCCGGCTGCCCGGACTGCCGGGGCCGCTTCGAGCTGGCCGCGAGCGCGCTGCGGCTGGCCATCGGCGCCTCCAGCCGCACCACCTTCTACTCGTTCACCTGCCCCGAGTGCGGGGTGGCCGTGCGCAAGCCGGCCGGGGAGCGGATCGTGGAGCTGCTGACCGGCGGCGGGGTGCGCACGCTGCGACTGCACTCGACGGTCTGAGGCCCCAGCGGGCGGGCCCGGGCGGGCCGCGACCGGCCCAGGGTCTAGGCTCGACGGCATGTTCTGGCCGATGTTCGCGGTAGCTGTGGGTTTTCTGGGTCTCGCCGTGCTCGGTGTGCTCGCCGTCCGGGTGTTCGTCGAGGCGCAGCGGCTGGGCCGGCAGGTGGCGGATTCCACACGCCGTATCAACAAGGCGGCCGAGGAGCTGGAGAGCGCCTCGACGAGCGCGGCACGGGCCGTGGATTCGCTGTGACCGCCCGGGTAGGCTGGCTGATCGCGGGGCGGAGAACGAGGCCCGCTCCGTGGACCGGGAGTACGCACGGGGATTGCCTCACGTTTACCCCTGGGCGTTACGATCGCTGCCAGAACGGCTGATCGGACACCTGTCCGACCAGTCGGACAGCACCCACCCTGCCGCCTCGGTGAGAAGGTAAAGACTTATGTTCGGAAGGCTCGGAGCCCCCGAGATCATTCTCATCCTCGTCGTCATCATCCTGCTGTTCGGCGCGAAGAAGCTTCCGGACATGGCCCGCTCGCTCGGCAAGTCCGCGCGCATCCTCAAGAGCGAGGCCAAGGCGATGAAGGAGGAGGGCAGCAGCGGCACGTCCGCCCAGGCGCCCACCAGCAACGAGCAGCCTCCCGCGCAGCGCACCATCCAGGCGGCCCCCGGCGACGTGAACAGCGCCCGCCCGGTCAACGAGCCGACGGACACGACCAAGCGCTGACGCAGGGCCGGTGACCTCCGGCCCGCCGCACGAGATGGGAACGTGGGTTGCTGAAGCCTGCCCGCAAGAAGGAGAAGGATCCCGAGGGGCGGATGCCCCTCGCGGAGCACCTTCGTGAGCTCCGCAACCGGCTCGCGAAGGCCATGCTGGCCATCGTCGTCGTCACGGTCGTCGCCGCCTTCTTCTACAACGACATCATCAACTTCCTCACCCAGCCGATCCTCGACTCGGTGGGCTGCGGGAAGACCTTCGAGGAGCTGGCCCGGTCCTCCAGCGAGAACCAGCAGTGCGCGCGGATCACCATCAACGGTCTGCTCGCGCCGTTCACGCTGGCCCTGCAGGTGTCCCTGATGGCGGGTGTCGTCTTCGCCTCGCCGATCTGGCTCTACCAGCTGTGGGCCTTCGTCGCGCCGGGTCTGCACCGGCACGAGAAGAAGTACGCCTACGCGTTCGTCGGCACCGGCGTGCCGCTCTTCCTCGGCGGCGGCTATTTCGCCTACCGGGTGCTGCCCACCACCGCGAAGGTGCTCATCGACTTCACGCCGAACGGCGTGGACAACCTGCTGCCGCTGGACGACCTGCTGCAGCTGGTCACCCGCATGGTGCTCGTCTTCGGGCTCTCCTTCGAGCTGCCCCTGCTGCTGGTCATGCTGAACCTCACCGGCGTCATCACCGGCCGGCGGATGCTCGGCTGGTGGCGCGGCATGATCCTCGGCATCACCGTCTTCGCCGCCATCGCCACGCCCAGCACGGACCCGCTGTCCATGCTGGCGCTGTCCGGGCCGATCTGGGTGCTGTACTTCGGCGCGGTGGCCTTCTCCCTGCTCAACGACCGGCGCCGGGCCCGCCGCGCGGCCGCGGGTCCCGCCGACGACGAGGCGTCCGAGCTGGACCTCACCCCCGAGGCCATCGAGGAGGCCGAGCCGGTCGCCGCCAGCCGGGCGCTGCCCGAGCAGGCGAGCACGGAACGCGTCAACGGCTACGACGACGTCACCTGAGCCGCCGAACCCCGCTCGGCCGGCCGTCCCCGCGCTGCGGGGGCGGCCGTCCCGCATCTGCGAGGTCCCCGGTCCGGATCGCTCGGGAGGCGCCGGTTCCGCATCTGCTGCCAAGGTCCCGGGCACCGCCTGCCGCATGCCCGCTGAGCTGGGCGTACCCGGGATTCACAGCAGGAGATCCGGTTAATGATCGTCCTGTTGTCAGTGCGGCCGGTACGGTGGAAAGCACGATGACACAGGACCTCTCACCGGCCGAGCGGTACGCGGCAGCACGCAGGCGAGCTGCCGAGCAGGCCACCGCACTCGCGTCCTTCCGCGAGATGTACGACTTCGGCCTCGACCCCTTCCAGATCGAGGCCTGCAAGGCCCTTGAGGCGGGGAAGGGCGTGCTGGTCGCCGCACCCACCGGCTCCGGCAAGACGATCGTCGGCGAGTTCGCCGTCCACCTCGCCCTCCAGCAGGGCAAGAAGTGCTTCTACACCACGCCCATCAAGGCGCTGTCCAACCAGAAGTACGCCGACCTGTGCCGCCGCTACGGCCAGGACAAGGTCGGCCTGCTCACCGGCGACAACAGCGTCAACTCCGACGCGCCGGTGGTCGTGATGACCACCGAGGTGCTGCGGAACATGCTCTACGCGGGCTCCCAGACCCTGCTGGGCCTGGGCTATGTGGTGATGGACGAGGTGCACTACCTCTCCGACCGCTTCCGCGGCGCCGTGTGGGAAGAGGTGATCATCCACCTGCCCGAGTCGGTGACGCTGGTGTCACTGTCGGCGACCGTGTCCAACGCCGAGGAGTTCGGCGACTGGCTGGACACCGTCCGCGGCGACACCGAGGTGATCGTCTCCGAGCACCGGCCCGTCCCGCTGTTCCAGCACGTGCTGGCCGGCCGGCGGATGTACGACCTGTTCGAGGAGGGCGAGGGCCACCGCAAGGCCGTCAACCCCGACCTGATGCGCATGGCGCGCATGGAGGCGACCCGCCCGTCCTTCCAGGACCGCAGACGCGGCCGGAACATGCGCGAGGCCGACCGGGAGCGGGAGCGCCGCCAGCGCTCGCGGATCTGGACGCCGGGCCGGCCCGAGGTCATCGAGCGTCTGGACGCCGAGGGGCTGCTGCCCGCGATCACGTTCATCTTCTCCCGGGCCGCCTGCGAGGCGGCCGTCGAGCAGTGCCTGTACGCGGGGCTGCGGCTGAACGACGAGGAGGCCCGCGAACAGGTGCGCGCCCTGGTCGAGGAGCGCACGGCGTCCATCCCCGCCGAGGACCTGCACGTCCTGGGCTACTACGAGTGGCTGGAGGGCCTGGAGCGGGGCATCGCCGCGCACCACGCGGGCATGCTGCCGACCTTCAAGGAGGTCGTCGAGGAGCTGTTCGTGCGCGGCCTGGTCAAGGCGGTCTTCGCCACCGAGACCCTCGCGCTCGGTATCAACATGCCCGCCCGCTCCGTCGTGCTGGAAAAGCTGGTGAAGTGGAACGGCGAACAGCACGCCGACATCACCCCCGGCGAGTACACCCAGCTCACCGGGCGGGCCGGCCGGCGCGGCATCGACGTCGAGGGCCACGCGGTGGTGCTGTGGCAGCGCGGCATGAACCCCGAGCACCTCGCCGGGCTCGCGGGCACGCGTACGTATCCGCTGCGCTCCAGCTTCAAGCCGTCGTACAACATGGCGGTCAACCTGGTCGAGCAGTTCGGGCGGCACCGCTCGCGCGAGCTGCTGGAGACGTCGTTCGCGCAGTTCCAGGCCGACAAGTCGGTCGTCGGCATCTCCCGGCAGGTGCAGCGCAACGAGGAGGGCCTGGAGGGCTACAAGGCCTCCATGACCTGCCACCTGGGCGACTTCGAGGAGTACGCGCGGCTGCGCCGCGAACTGAAGGACCGCGAGACGGAGCTGGCCCGGCAGGGCGCCAACCAGCGGCGTGCCGAGGCCGCGACGGCCCTGGAGCGGCTCAAGCCGGGTGACGTCATCCACGTCCCGACCGGCAAGTACGCGGGGCTGGCCCTGGTGCTTGACCCCGGTCTGCCGGCCGGGCGTTCCAACGGCCACCGCGGCTTCGACGCCCACGACGGCCCGCGCCCGCTGGTGCTGACCGCCGAGCGGCAGGTCAAGCGGCTGGGGGCGATCGACTTCCCGGTGCCGGTGGAGCCGCTGGAGCGGATGCGGATCCCGAAGTCCTTCAACCCGCGCTCCCCGCAGTCCCGGCGCGACCTGGCCTCCGCGCTGCGCACCAAGGCCGGGCACATCCCGCCGGAGCGGCACCGCAAGAAGCGCTCCCAGGCCGCCGACGACCGGGAGATCGCCCGTCTGCGCAAGGCGCTGCGGGCGCACCCCTGCCACGGCTGCGACGAGCGCGAGGACCACGCCCGCTGGGCGGAGCGCTACCACCGGCTGCTGCGCGACACCCGGCAGCTGGAGCACCGTATCGAGGGCCGCACCAACACCATCGCGCGCACCTTCGACCGGATCGTGGCCCTGCTGACCGAGCTGGACTACCTGCGCGGCAATGAGGTCACCGAGCACGGCAAGCGGCTCGCCCGGCTCTACGGCGAACTGGACCTGCTGGCCAGCGAATGCCTGCGCGCGGGCGTCTGGGAGGGCCTCACCCCGCCCGAACTCGCCGCCTGCGTCTCGGCGTTGGTGTACGAGGCGCGGCTCAGCGACGACGCCATGGCGCCCAAGCTGCCGTCGGGCAAGGCCAAGGCGGCGCTCGGTGAGATGGTGCGGATCTGGGGGCGGCTGGACGCCCTGGAGGAGGAGTTCCGCATCAACCAGACCGAGGGCGTCGGCCAGCGCGAGCCGGATCTGGGCTTCGCCTGGGCCGCGTTCATGTGGGCCTCCGGCAAGGGCCTGGACGAGGTGCTGCGCGAGGCGGAGATGCCGGCCGGTGACTTCGTGCGCTGGTGCAAGCAGGTCATCGACGTCCTGGGCCAGATCCAGGCGGCGGCCCCCGCCGCGGGCTCAACGGTCCCGAAGGCCGCCCGCAAGGCGGTCGAGGGGCTGCTGCGCGGAGTGGTGGCGTACTCGTCGGTGGGCTGAACCGTCTGAACCGGCTGAACCGGCTGAACCGGCTGAACCGACCGAACCGGCTGAGCCGACCGAACCGGCTGAACCGGCTGGACCGAACCTGACGGCCGACGCCGGCTGCGGGCCCCTCGGGGCCGTGCGGCCGGCGTCGGCCGTTTCGTCACTCGTTGCGGTGAGTGACATCGCACACCCGTGCACCGTGACGCATCGTGTGCGAGTGAATCCACACCGTGCAAATGGAGTCGAGGGTACTCCTGTCACGGGAGGGAATTCAGGGGCTTCCCGAATATGACCCGGCGATGATCCGGTCGCCACTAAGCTCGCCCGCAGCGCACCGAGTTGAGGCGTATTCGTGCGTTTGTTCCCCGAAGTTCGAATCTTCCCCAAAACTCCTTAGATTCAAGGACCTGCATGGTGAGCGTCCAATCCCCCCCTCGTCGCCGTGAACTCCCTTGGGCAGGCGTGCTGTTGCTGCCCGTCATAGCGATGGCCGCGGCGACCGGGGCCGCCGTCGCCCTCGTCACCGAACCGGCCCGGCCGGCCGTGGGCGTCTGCGGCGGCGTCGCCACGCTCCTGGTCGCCCTGACGGCCGCCGAAGCGCTGCGCCGTGGCCGCCGGATGCGCGCGCAGCAGGCCGAACACGCCCGTCACACCGCGTATCTGGAACAGCGCCTCGCCACCCACGACGCGGAGAACGAACGCCTGGCGAAGGAGCAGCTGCCGATCGCCATCGAGTATCTGCGCCGCGGAAATTCACTCTTCGACACGACCCGCGACATCCTCGACGGCGATTCACGCTTTCGTGGACTGCGCCCGTCCGGCCGCGAAGTGATCCTCTCCGTGCTCCAGATCCTCGACCACGAGGAGAACCTGCGCGACTCCCAGCAGCGCGCCTTCGTCAGCGTCGCCCGGCGCGTGCAGGCCATCGTCCACCAGCAGTTCAAGGAACTGCGGGAGATGGAGGAGGACCACGGCCGCAGCCCCGAGGTCTTCGACGACCTGCTGCGCATCGACCACGGCACCTCGCTGATCGGCCGCCTCGCCGACTCCATCTCCGTCCTCGGCGGCGGCCGCCCCGGCCGCCAGTGGCCCGAGCCCGTGCCGCTGTACAGCGTGCTGCGCGGCGCCATGTCGCGCATCCTGGAGTACCGCCGCATCTCGCTCGACAACATCGCCAAGGTCAACGTCCGCGGCATCTCCGTCGAGCCGGTCATCCACGCCTGCGCCGAGCTGCTCGACAACGCCACCCGCTACTCGCCGCCGCAGACCAAGGTGCACGTCACCGCCACCGAGGTGCAGACCGGCGTCGCCATCGAGATCGAGGACTCCGGCGTCAGCCTCACCGAGGAGTCGCGCGCCCGCCTTGAGGGCATCCTGGACCGCGCCATGCGGGGCGTCGACCTGAACGTCCTCGGCGAGGCACCGCGCCTGGGCCTCGCGGTCGTCGGCCGCCTGTGCACGGCGTACAACATGCAGATCTCGCTCAGGTCGTCGGCGTACGGCGGTGTCCGCGCCGTGCTGATCGTGCCCAGCGAAATGCTCACCAACCATCCGGCGCCCGGTTTCGCGCACGGCATCGGCGCCACCTCCCTGCCCGCGGTCGGCCCCGACGTGGCCGAGGGCCCCAAGCGCCCGCCCAAGAAGCGCCGCCCCACCAACCCGCGCATCCCGGAGAACCTGTCGCTGGAAGACGACGTCCCCGTCATCACCGAGTGGACCGAGAAGGGGCTGCCACAGCGGCGCAGCAAGGTCGCGGTCCAGTACCCCGAGATCATCGCCGCGCAGTACCGCGAGCAGTACCGCCGCGAGGCCGAGGAGGCCGAGGCCGCTGCCAAGGCGAAGGTGTGGGAGCAGTCCAGGACCGAACCGGAGCCGGAGCCGGCGCCCGCGAAGGACGAGCCCGCGCCCGGTCTGTGGGTCGAGGCGTTCTGGGAGGGGCTGAAGAAGGACCTGCCGCCGGGCACCCACCCCACCGAGTTCACGCGCAACCCCAGCGCGTTCACCTACCTGCTCAACGACAAGCCCCGCCCCGAGGGCGACGACGAAGGGGATCTGACGTGATCCAGCAGCGACAGAACTTCGACTGGATGCTCAAGGAGCTCTACGACAGCGTCCCGGGCATCGAGATGATCGTGGTGCTGTCCGCCGACGGCCTGCGTATCGCCCGCTACAGCGGCGACCCCGACGCCGCCGACCGTGTCGCCGCCGCCTGCGCCGGACTGCAGAGCCTGGCCGCCGCGGTCGCCCAGGAACTGCCGGTCGGCAACGGCGAGATGAAGATGGTCGTCGTCGAGCTCGACAAGGGCTACTTCTATCTGATGGCCGCCGGCGCGAACGCCTATCTCGCGGTGCTCTCCGACATCCGCTGCGAACCGGGCGCGATGAGCCACTACATGCGCGACCTGGTGCTGCGCATCGGTGAGCACCTGACCAGTCCGCCCCGCCGCAACGGGCAGACCGTATGACGCCTCCCAAACGCCAGAGGCGGCAGCGTGTCGAACCCCCACCGTCCCCCGCGCCGCCCCAGCCGGCACAGCAGGAAGGTGAGGGCAAGCAGCCCGAACGGCTGTACATCATCACGGGCGCCGAGGGCGACCGGGCCAAGCTCGACCTGGTCACGTTGATCGTGGCGCGCGCCGATCCCCCTTCGTCCGCCACCCCCGAGCAGACGTCGGTGCTCCGGATGTGCGTCGCCCCCCTGTCCGTGGCCGAACTCTCGGCCTATCTGCAGTTGCCGTTCAGCGCGATGACCGCGCTGCTCACGGAGATGCTGGCCGCCGAACTCGTGCACGCGCGCGCCCCGATCATCCGCCAGCAGATGCCCGACCGAACCCTCCTCGAAGCGGTGATGCATGGACTTGAAAGGCTCTGACACCCTCCCCGGCCCACGGGTGGAGGACCATCTGCCGCACTCCACCCAGGCGGCGGCGAAGATCGTCATCGTGGGCGGCTTCGGTGTCGGCAAGACGACCATGGTCGGCTCGGTCAGCGAGATCAAGCCGCTGACCACCGAGGAGACCATGACCCAGGCCGGGGTCGGGGTCGACGACAACTTCGGCTCCGAGACCAAGACCGCCACCACCGTGGCGATGGACTTCGGCCGCATCCGCATCTCCGAGCAGGTCGTCCTCTATCTGTTCGGCACGCCCGGCCAGGAGCGCTTCTGGTTCCTGTGGGACCGGCTGTTCGACGGTGCCCTGGGGGCCGTCGTCCTGCTCGACACCCGCCGCCTGGAGGTCAGTTACGAGGTGATGGGGCGCCTGGAGGAGCGCGGCGTGCCGTTCGTGGTCGCCGTCAACACCTTCCCGGACGCGCCCCGCTACCCCGTCGAGGACCTGCGGCAGGCGCTCGACCTGATCCCGGAGATCCCGATCCTGGAGTGCGACGCCCGCCGCCGCGCCTCCAGCCGCGACGTCCTGATGACCCTGATGCGGTTCCTGCACGGCCTGTCGGCCGACGGCAGGCTCAACTGACCGTCCGTACCTCTCTTTTTGCACCGCCCAGACCTTCACCGGAGCGACCCCGTGACGCCTGAACCCCTGTCCACGACCGGAACGGACGACGCCGCCCTCAGTCCGCCGCCCGGCTGCCCCGCCCATGCCAAGGGCCCCGGCGGGCTGCACCGGCTCTACGGCCCCGGGGCCGAGGACCTGGGCGGGCTGTACGAGCACCTGCGCGAGGAGTACGGCCCCGTGGCGCCGGTCCTGCTGCCCGAGGACATCCCGATGTGGGTGGTCCTCGGCCATGCCGAGAACCTCCAGCTGGTGCGCTCGCCCGGGCAGTACTGCCGCGACAGCCGCATCTGGACGCCGCTGAAGGAGGGCATGGTCAAGCCCGACCACCCGCTGATGCCGCACATCGCCTGGGAGCCCATCTGCTCCTACGCCGAGGGTGACGAGCACCTGCGGCTGCGCGGCGCGGTCACCGGCGCCATGACCACCATCGACCACCGCAGCCTGCGCCGCCACATCACCCGCTACTCGCAGCTGCTCGTCAACGCCTTCTGCGAGAGAGGCGAGGCGGACCTCGTCGGCCAGTTCGCCGAGCACCTGCCGATGGCCGTGATGTGCGAGATCTTCGGCATGGCCGAGGAGTACAACGACCGGATCGTGGAGGCCGCCCGCGACATGCTGCGCGGCTCCGAGACCGCCATCGCCAGCCACGCCTACGTCATGGAGGTACTGCAACGGCTCACCGCGCGCCGCCGCGCCGAGCCGCAGTACGACTTCGCCAGCCAGCTCATCCGCCACCCCGCGCAGCTCACCGACGACGAGGTCACCAAGCACCTGTGGCTGGTCCTCATGGCGGCCTACGAGGCCACCGCCAACCTGCTCGCCAACGTGCTGCTCATGGTCATCACCGACGACCGCTTCTACGCCAAGCTCAACGGCGGCCAGATGACCGTGCCGGAGGCGGTGGAGCAGTCCCTGTGGGACGAGCCGCCGTTCTCCACCGTCTTCGCCTACTACGCCAAGCAGGACACCGAGCTGGGCGGCCAGCGCATCCGCAAGGGCGACGGGCTGCTGTTCGCGCCGGCGGCCGGCAACATCGACCCACGGGTGCGGCCCGACCTCAGCGCCAACATGCAGGGCAACCGCTCCCACCTCGCCTTCGGCGGCGGGCCGCACGAGTGCCCGGGCCAGGACATCGGCCGTGCCATCGCCGACGCCGGCGTCGACGCGCTGCTGATGCGGCTGCCCGACGTACAGCTCGACTGCGACGAGGACGACCTGCGCTGGACGGAGTCGATCGCCTCCCGGCACCTGGTGGAGCTACCGGTGCGATTCGAGCCCAAGGAGCAGCAGGACGTGCGGGCCGTGCCGAGCCTGCACGGGCAGCCGCAGCAGCAGCGGCCCCCGGTGTGGCAGGTGACCGCGCCCCAGCCGCAGCCCGCGTCGGCCCCGGCGGGGGCGGCACCGGCGGGCGTCGCCACGGCTGTGTCCGCGCCGCCGACCGTGCCGGCCCAGCAGCAGGGCCCGCAGCAGACCGCTGTCCCGCAACCGGCCCCGCAGCCGCCCGCCCCGCCGTCCGCCGCCCCGCAGGGGGAACCGGCCCGGCCGCGCGGCCTGTGGCGGCGGTTCCTCAGCTGGTGGCGGGGGAACTGACCGCCCCGGCCCAGTCGTCGTACGACGACCAGGCCGCCAGGGTGCGGCCGCTGCGGAAGCGGTGCGCCGCCCCCGTCACCGGATCGGTGAACTCCAGCTCCCGCGCCAGCAGTTGCAGCGGGCGCCGGAAGTCACCGGCCGCGACGGGGGCGGCGACCTCGGGGTACAGCGGGTCGCCGAGGATCGGGACGCCCAGCGCGTTCAGGTGCACCCGCAGCTGATGCGTCTGCCCGGTGGCGGGCAGCAGCCGGTACCGGCCCAGCCCGCCCCGGTGCTCGCCGAGCTCGATCCGGCTGACCGCGTTCGGCTCGCCCGGCACCTCCCGCGCCGTGAGCACCCCGCGCTCCTTCACGATCCTGCTGCGCACGGTCACCGGCAGCTCCAGCTCCGGGTCGTACGGGGCGACGGCCTCGTACGTCTTGCGCACCCGCCGGTCGCGGAACAGGGTCTGGTACGCGCCGCGCTCCTCGGGCCGCACCGTGAACAGCACCAGCCCGGCCGTGAGCCGGTCCAGCCGGTGCGCGGCGGTCAGCGTGGGAATGTCCAGGTCCCGGCGCAGCCGCGCCAGCACGGTTTCGGCGACATGGCTGCCGCGGGGGGTGGTGGCGAGGAAGTGCGGCTTGTCGGCGACCACGATGTGCGCGTCGCGGTACACGACGTCGACGGCGAACGGCACGGGCACCTCCGGGGCGAGGTCCCGGTGGAACCACACGAACATCCCCGGCACATAGGGCGCGTCCGGTGCCACCGGCCGTCCGTCCGCCCCGACGATCAAACCGGCGTCGAACATCCCCTCGATCACCCCGGCCCCGGCCCCGCTGAGCCGTTCCACCAGGTGCTCCCGCACGGTGTCCCACGGTCCTTCTCCCGGCAGGCGCACGCGCACGGGGTCCACCCCGTCCCGCTGGGGGAGGGGTGAGGGCGGGGAGGGGTGCGGCGACGTCTCATCGGGAGCCAGCGTACGAGGGTCGCGGGCGGCGGGGGAAAACCGCTGGGCCTCGCGGGCGCTCGTGGGCAGGATGGCGATCATGCCTTATCTGACGCAGCCCGTCCTGCCCGCCGGCACCCTCTCCCGCACACCGCAGCCCACCATCCCCACCGACGACGGCCTGGTGCTGCGCCCCTGGCGCGCGCAGGACGCGCCGGCCGTGTACGAGGCCTTCCAGGACCCGGTGATCCACCAGTGGCACGTCCGCTCCGCCGACTCCGAGGAGGAGGTGCGCGGCTGGATTGCGGAGTGGCAGCGGGCCTGGGCGGGGGAGCGCACGGCGCAGTGGGCCGTCGCCGACGCGGACGGCGACCGGCTGCTGGGCCGGGTCGGACTGCGCCAGATCGAGTTGCTCGACGGCGCCGCCGAGGTCGCCTACTGGACGCACGCGGCCGCGCGGGGGCGGGGCGTCGCCGCGCGCGCCACACGGGCGCTGGCCCGCTGGGCCCTGGAGGAGATCGGGTTCGAGCGCCTGGAGCTGCTGCACGCCGTGCGCAACGAGGCGTCCTGCCGGGTGGCGGCCAAGGCCGGCTTCGCCCTGGAGGGCACCAAGCGCCGGGCCCTGCTCCACCCGGACGGCTGGCACGACATGCACCTGCACGCGCGCGTACGGGGCGACTGACCCGCCCCTCGGGGGCCGCCGGTAAGGCGGCGCGGGCCCACGGCCGTCGGTCAGGCGGCCGGCGTGCCCTCCTGCTCGGCCTCCACCCGGGCGTTCCACTCCCGCTTGGAGGCCTGCCAGCCGTCCTCGTTGTGGCCCAGGCGCCAGTAGCCGGAGATCGACAGGTCCTCGCGCGGGATGCCGAGGTCCACGCGCAGCAGCCGGCGCAGCTCCTTCACGCAGGCCGCCTCGCCGTGCACGAAGGCGTGCACCCGGCCGTCGGGGAAGTCGAGCGCGCGCACGGCCTCGACCAGCTTCTCGCCGATCGGCCGTTCGCCGCGGTGCAGCCAGACGACGTCCACGTCGGAGTCGATCTTCTGCTCCTCCTCGGGCCCGGCGACCTCGATGAAGGCGTGCACCACGGCGCCGTCGGGCAGGGCCTCCAGGGCGGCGGCGATGGCGGGCAGCGCGCTCTCGTCACCGGCGAGCAGATGCCAGTCGGCGTCCGGGTCGGGGGCGTAGGCGCCGCCGGGGCCCATGAAGCGGACGCTCTCGCCGGGCCGCACCCGGGTCGCCCACGGGCCGGCCAGGCCCTCGTCGCCGTGGATCACGAAGTCCAGGGTCAGCTCGCGGTGTTCGGGGTCCCAGGCGCGCACGGTGTACGTCCGGGTCACCGGCCACTGCTCGCGCGGGAACTCCTCGCGCACGCGCTCCATGTCGAAGGGCTCGGGGTAGGTCACGCCGTCCGCCGGGAAGAGCAGCTTGACGTAGTGGTCGGTGCAGCTGCCCGCGTCGAAGGCGGCCAGGCCCTCGCCGCCGAGTACCACGCGCTGCATGTGCGGGGTGAGCCGTTCGGTGCGGACGACGCGCGCGGAGTGGACCCTGCGCGGCTTGCGTCCCGGACGTTCTGCCATGACGGCCTCCCTGTTCCCGTGCTTAGGCTTACCTAAGTTAGCACCTCGGCCCGGGAGGGACACCTCTCACGCCGCAAGCGTCGTCAGCAGTCGCTGCAGCGACCCGCCCAGTCCCCAGCGCGCCGCCAGCTGCTCGACGGCCGCCGCGTCGCGCGGGGTGTGCGGCAGCACGGTGTCGACCTCGGGCAGCGGGACGTCGTCGGCGACCCGGACCACCTTCGGTGCCACCGCGAGGTACGGCCTGGCCTCGGTGAGCCGCTTGCGCTGCGTCGGCGTGAGCTTGGCGCGCGGGTCGTCCACGGCCGCCAGGATGCCGGCCAGGTCGCCGAACTCGGCGAGCAGCTTGGCCGCCGTCTTCTCGCCGATGCCGGCCACGCCCGGCAGCCCGTCGCTCGGGTCGCCGCGCAGCAGCGCCAGATCCGCGTACCCGCGGCCGTCGACGCCATACTTCTCGCGCAGCACCGCCTCGTCGGTCAGCTGGAGCGTGCCGACGCCCTTGAGCGGGTACAGCACGCGCACGTCCCGGGCGTCGTCGACCAGCTGGTACAGGTCCCGGTCGCCGGTGACGATGTCGACGGGTCCCTTGGCGCGGGCGGTGAAGGTGCCGATGACGTCGTCCGCCTCGTATCCCTCGACGCCCACGCGGGCGATGCCGAGCGCGTCCAGGACCGCCTCGATGACCGGCACCTGCGGCGACAGCGTGTCGGGCACCTCTTCCTCGTCCGGCCCGCTCTCGTGCTCCTCGGCGACCCGGTGCGCCTTGTAGGAGGGGATGAGCTCGACCCGCCACTGGGGCCGCCAGTCGGCGTCCATGCAGGCCACCAGGTGGGCCGGCCGGTGGTCCTTGACCAGGCGGTCGATGAAGTCGAGCAGGCCGCGCACGGCGTTCACCGGGGTGCCGTCCGGGGCCTTCACGGAGTCCGGCACGCCGAAGTAGGCGCGGAAGTACAGCGAGGCGGTGTCGAGGAGCATCAGTCGTCCGGTCACGCTCGCATCATGCCGTACGGCACTGACAGCGGTCGCCCGGCGCGCAGGGTGCAACGCGTTGCGCCTTTTACGTGACGTGGCCCACTTGTGCGTTTGCCCCCGAGGAAAGCGGGGAGGCGCGCGTTCGGAGCGGTGCCGGTTGCGCGTTCAACCTTTGTGTGGTGCATGCGACGCCCTCGCTCCTGGCCCTGTCGTCGAGAAGAGAAGGTCCGCGTGTCAGCCAGGCTAGAGGCCGAGCATCTCTACAAGGTGTTCGGCAGACGACCAGACCAGGCGGTGGAACGGCTCCGTGCGGGAGCCGATCGCGAGGAGCTGCGCGCGGACGGCACCACGGCCGCCGTCATCGACGCGTCCTTCACCGTGGACCCCGGCCAGATCTTCGTCGTCATGGGCCTGTCCGGGTCCGGCAAGTCCACCCTGCTGCGCATGCTCAACGGACTGCTGGAGCCCACCGCCGGCCAGGTCCGCTTCGACGGCCAGGACCTGACCTCGCTCGCCGGCAAGGAGCTGCGCGAGGTCCGCGCCCGGAAGATCAGCATGGTCTTCCAGCACTTCGCGCTCTTCCCGCACCGCAGCGTGAAGGAGAACGCCGCCTACGGCCTCGCCGTCCAGGGCGTGCCCCGCGCCGAGCGCGACCGCCGCGCGACCGAGGCGCTCGCCCTGTGCGGGCTGGCCGGCTGGGAGGACTCCTGGCCCGACGAGCTGTCCGGCGGCATGCAGCAGCGCGTCGGCCTGGCCCGCGCGCTCGCCACCGACGCCGACCTGCTGCTGATGGACGAGTCCTTCAGCGCCCTGGACCCGCTGATCCGCCGCGACATGCAGGACCAGCTCCTCGAACTGCAGCGCACCCTGAAGAAGACCATCGTCTTCATCACCCACGACCTCAACGAGGCCATGCGCCTGGGCGACCGCATCGCCGTCATGCGCGACGGGCGCATCGTGCAGAACGGCACCGCCGAGAACATCCTGCTGCGCCCCGCCAACGACTACGTCGCCTCCTTCATCCAGGACGTGGACCGCTCCCGCGTGGTCACGGCCGCGGCCGTCATGGACGCCGACGGCCTGCGCGGCGACGAGGCCGACTGCGACTGCCCGACCGCGACGCCCGAGACGCCTTTCACCGAGCTGTGCGCGCTGTCCGCGCGCGTGCCGCACCCGGTCGCCGTGCTGAACGCCGACCGCGCACTCGTCGGCGTCGTGCCGCGTCAGCGGCTGGTCGGCTTCCTCGGCGACGTCGAGGAGGCAGAACCCGCCGCCTGCGACAACCGGCGGGACAAGGGCGGGGAGAAGGTGATGGCCCGTGCCTAGGATTCCGCTCGGCGACTGGGTCAACAGCGCGGTCGACTGGCTCCTGAACCACGTCTCCTGGCTGTTCGACTTCTTCAAGACCGTCTTCACCGGCGCCTACGACGGCATCAACGCCGTCCTCCAGGCGCCCGAGCCGCTGCTGCTCGCCGGCATCCTCGCCGTGCTCGCCTTCTGGCTGCGCGGCACCCTCGCCGGTGTGCTCACCTTCGCGGGCTTCGCCTTCATCGACTCCCTCGAACTGTGGGACGACGCGATGGTGACGCTGTCGCTCGTCCTCGTGGCCACGCTGATCGCCCTGGTGATCTCGGTGCCGGTGGGCATCTGGGCCGCCCGCTCCAGCCGGGTCAGCGGCCTGGTGCGGCCGGTGCTGGACTTCATGCAGACGCTGCCCGCGATGATCTACCTCATCCCGGCGATCCTGTTCTTCGGCACCGGCGCCTCCGCCGGCATCGTGGCCACCCTGATCTTCGCGCTCGCCCCCGGTGTGCGCATGACCGAGCTGGGCATCCGCCAGGTCGACAAGGAGCTGGTGGAGGCCGCCGAGGCCTTCGGCACCACGCCCCGCAGCACGCTGCTGCGGGTCCAGCTGCCGCTGGCGCTGCCCACCGTCATGGCCGGCGTCAACCAGGTGATCATGCTGGGCCTGTCCATGGCCGCCATCGCCGGCATGGTCGGCACCGGCGGCCTCGGCGGTGACGTCAACGAGGCCATCGGCCAGCTGAACGTGGGTCTCGGCTCCGAGGCGGGCGTCGCCATCGTCATCCTCGCGATCTACCTGGACCGGATGACGAGCGCGCTGGGCACCCAGGTCTCCCCGCTCGGCCGCCGCGCCGCCGCACGCGCGCGTGCCGCGAAGGGCCTGAAGATCTGGTCCTACCGGCCCCGGCCGCAGGTCGCCGTGATCGGCGTGGTGATCCTCGGCCTGGTCGCCGGCGGTATGGGCGTCTTCGGCGGCAAGGGCGCCGCCACGGCCGTCGCCGACGGCAAGGACGTCGGCCGGGGCAAGAAGGTCACCATCGGCTACATCCCCTGGGACGAGGGCATCGCCTCCACCTACCTGTGGAAGGAGGTCCTCGAACAGCGCGGCTTCCAGGTGGAGGCCAAGCAGCTCGACGCCGGACCGCTCTACACCTCCCTCGCCGCCGGCAACATCGACTTCCAGACCGACGCCTGGCTGCCGACCACCCACGCCCAGTACTGGAAGAAGTACGGCTCCCAGGTCGACGACCTCGGCACCTGGTACGGCCCCACGTCCCTGGAGCTGTCCGTCCCGGCGTACATGAAGGACGTCGACTCGCTGGCGGACCTCAAGGGCAAGGCCGGCCGCTTCGGCGGGAAGATCACCGGCATCGAGTCCAGCGCCGGTGAGATGGCCCTGCTCAAGAGCAAGGTCCTCAAGGAGTACGGCCTGGACAAGGAGTACAAGGTCGTCGACAGCTCCACCCCGGCCATGCTGGCCGAGCTGAAGCGGGCCTACAGCAAGAAGGAGCCGATCGCCGTCACGCTCTGGTCGCCGCACTGGGCGTACAACGACTACCGGCTGAAGAAGCTCAAGGACCCCAAGGGAGCCTGGGGCAAGGGCGACGGCCTGCACACGCTGGCCCGCAAGGGCTTCGCCGGCGACAACCCCGTCGTGGCGAAGTGGCTGAAGGGCTTCAAGCTCGACGAGAAGCAGCTGACCAGCCTCGAAGCCGAGATCACCAAGGCGGGCAAGGGCAAGCAGCAGGACGCCGTGCGCGCCTGGCTGAAGAGGAACCCGGGCCTGGTGGACAAGCTCGCCCCGGTGCGGGACGCGCAGGCCGCCGCCGAGGCCAAGCGGCCGATCGACGTGGCCTGGTTCCCCTGGGACGAGGACATCGCCGTCACCCATCTGTGGAAGAACGTGCTGGAGCGGCGCGGCTACCGGCTGAACCTGAAGCAGATGGACGTCGGCCCGGTCTACACGGGCCTGGCCGCCGGCGACCTCGACCTCAACTTCGACGCCTGGCTGCCGTACGCGCAGGCCAACTACTGGGACAAGAGCAAGGACCGGCTCAAGGACCTCGGCACCTGGTACCAGCCGACCTCGCTGGAGATCGCCGTGCCGTCCTACGTCAAGGGCGTGACCTCGCTGGCGGACCTCAAGGGCAAGGCCGGCACCTTCGGCGGGAAGATCATCGGCATCGAGCCGGGCACCGGTGAGATGAACCTGCTCAAGACCAAGGTGCTGCCGGGCTACGGCCTGGACAAGGAGTACAAGGTCGTCGACGGCTCCACCCCGGCGATGCTCGCCGAGCTCAAGCGGGCCTACGCCAAGAAGCAGCCGGTCGCCGTCGTCCTGTGGTCGCCGCACTGGGCGTACAGCCAGTACCACCTCACCAAGCTGAAGGACGACAAGAAGCTCTTCGGCGAGGGCAACACCATCCGCACCATCGCGAACCAGAAGTTCCCCGAGCAGTATCCGCAGCTCACCCGGTGGATCAGGAACTTCCGGATGAGCGAGGCGGAGCTGGGCAGCCTGGAGGCCGAGATCAACAAGCGTGGCCAGGGCCATGAGGACGACGCCGTCGCCGCCTGGATCGGGCAGCACCCGGACATCGTCGACCGCATGACCCCGCGGTAACCGCCGCCACCCGCACCCCCGAGGGGTGGGCCCCCACGCCACCTGACGGCGTGGGACGGCCCACCCCTCGGGTCGTCTCCGCACTCGCCCACGCGTACGACAAGGATCCGGCCAACCACACACAGCTACGCGGTCGCCAGAACCCGGCCTCCTGTGGGCGGGAACACACGGGACGACCACCGCATTGAACATGACAGGGGCCCCGCAGTACGCCGAACGCCCCATCCGGCGACCGCCCGGGCAGGTGATCCACTGGCGCGAACCATCAGGTCGAAGCCGACGCAGTGTGTCCTCGTTGTGACGGCCGCATGAAACGGTTTGCCGAACATGCGTAGGGTGCAGAGAACTCATCAGCACACCTGCACCCGCTGACCGGGACACGACGAGCGGCACGACGAGCGAAGGAGGGAGCCGGAGCGATGGGCGACCACAAAGAGCAGCCCCTGCGGGTCGGTGCGGCCGTGCGGCGGCGTCGCCGGGCCCTGGACCTCACCCTCGCCGTCGTGGCCGAGCGCAGCGGCCTGTCGGTGCCCTTCCTCAGCCAGATCGAGAACGACCGGGCGCGGCCCAGCCGCAGCTCCCTGGAGAAGGTCGCCGACGCGCTGCGCACCACCGCGGTGGAACTGCTCGCCGCCGCCGACCCGGCGTCCAGCGTCGACCTCGTGCGCGCCGAGGACCTGGAACCCGGGCCGGTGCCGCACGTGCGGTCCCTGGTGCGCGGGCACCACCAGATGCACGCCTCGGAGTTCATCGGCGACCACGACGCCGGCCGCGAGTTCCAGTACCGCAACGACCAGTTGATGTACGTCGCCGACGGCGCCGTGGAGATCGAGGCCGAGGGCCGCGCCTACCGGCTCGGCCGCGGCGACACCCTGTACCTGACCGGCGGGGTGCGGCACCGCTGGCGGGCGACCGTGCCCGACACCCGGCTGATCGTCGTCGCCGTCGCCGAGCACATCGAGGCCGTACGGGACCGGCGGGGCCGGTGAGGGTCGTCTCCCTGGTGCCGTCGCTGACGGAGGCCGTCGCCGCCTCCGCCCCCGGCGTGCTCGTGGGCGCCACCGACTGGTGCACCCACCCGGCGGGCCTGGACGTGGTCCGCGTCGGCGGCACCAAGAACCCGAAGATCGAACGCGTCCTGGATCTCGCGCCCGACCTGGTGGTGGCGAACGAGGAGGAGAACCGCGCCCCCGACCTGGCCGCCCTGCGCGCCGCCGGCGTCGAGGTGCTGGTCACCGAGGTGCGCGACGTGCCGCAGGCCTTCCGGGAACTCGACCGGGTCGTCACCGCCTGCGGGGTGCTGCACCGGCCGCGCTGGCTGGACGAGGCGGAGGCGGCCTGGCGCACGCTGCCCGAGCCCGCCGCGCGCCGCACCGCCGTCGTGCCGATCTGGCGCAGGCCCTGGATGGTGCTGGGCCGCGACACCTTCGCCGGGGACGTCCTGGCCCGGCTCGGCGTCGACCATCTGTACGCCGCCCACGCCGAGCGCTACCCGCGCGTGGCCGTGGAGGAACTGCGGGCGGCCGGGCCCGACGTCGTGGTGCTGCCCGACGAGCCCTACCGCTTCACCGCCGACGACGGGCCCGAGGCCTTCCCGGGCCTGGCCTGCGCGCTGGTCAGCGGACGGCACCTGACGTGGTACGGACCGTCACTGGCCGAGGCGCCACGGGTGCTGGGCGCGGCGCTCGCAGCAGCTCGCCGCTGAGCAGCCCGCGCACGGTGCCGGCGGCCGCCGCGAGCCAGGCGGTGACCAGCGCGGCGTACAGCCCGAGCGCGAGCGCGTCGAAGACGACCAGCCCGGTGTGCGCGCCCAGCGCCTCGGCACCGGTGACACAGGTGCCGACCGGGAAGGTGAACGCCCACCAGGTCATCGCGAACCCCATGCCGTGCCGCCGGGCCCGCACCACATGGGCGGTGGCCAGGCACAGCCACAGCAGCGCGAACCCCATCACCGGCACCCCGTACAGGACGGCGAACACCCGGAAGCCCGTGCTGTACGACTGCTCCATTGCCACCTGTGCGGTGTCCGCGAACTTGCCCACCGCGGTGGTGGACTGGCCGAGCGGGCCCAGCACCAGGAACAGCGTCGGGGTGAGCGCGAGCGGCAGCGATCCGCCGAGCAGCCGGGCGAAGACGAAGGGCAGCACCAGCAGGACGGCCAGCAGGCTCAGCCCGAACAGCGCGACGCAGGCGAGCAGCAGGGTCTCGCGCGCCTGCCCCGGCGGCAGGTGCGGCACCAGCAGCGGCCCGGCGGCGGCCGACACCATCGGCGCGACGAGCGGCAGCAGCCACACGGGCGTCGCCTGCCGCGGCTCCACACGATGGCGTACGGCCATGAGGTACGGCACGGCGACCGCCGCCGCGAGTCCGGTGACCGTACCGGTGGTGAACAGCACGGTGTCCAGGGCGACGGCGGCCGTCGTCCCCATCCAGTCGCGCCCGGTGGTCACCGCGCCGGCGCCGACGGACAGCAGCGCCATCGCCAGACAGCCGTAGAAGGGCGCCACGGCGGGGTCGAGGAGGTGGGCGCGGGCCTGGTCGCGGTGGTGGCGCCAGTGCAGGGCGCGCGCGGTGAGCAGGACCAGCAGCAGGGCCGTGGCGAGCGCCCACGCCGCCGTGCAGGCCGTTCGCAGACCGGGGAGGTGGGCGGGCAGGGCGACGCCGGCCGTGGCGAGCACGGCGGTGCCCATCACGCAGGCGTACCAGTTGGGGCCGAGATGCCGGACTGCGGTGATCATGGCACCACCGTGCCCGGAGCGGACGCTGCCCACCAGGGACGATGTCTCTATGAGGGCATAAGCTGGGTTTATGACGGACGCGAGGGGGAGCGACAACGGAACCCAGGCGCCGGGCGGGTCGCTGGCGCACCGGGTGCCGGATCTGGGCGCGCTGGAGCTGCTGCTGGCCGTGGCACGGCTCGGCAGCCTCGGCGCGGCCGCGCGGGAGACGGGCATAACCCAGCCCGCCGCGAGCAGCCGCATCCGCTCCATGGAACGGCAGCTCGGGGTGGCCCTGGTGGACCGCTCGCCGCGCGGGTCTCGGCTGACGGACGCCGGAGCGCTGGTGACGGACTGGGCGCGGCGGGTCGTGGAGGCCGCCGAGGCCTTCGACGTGGGAGCGCAGGCGCTGCGGGACCGGCGGGACTCGCGGCTGCGGGTGGCGGCGAGCATGACGATCGCCGAGTATCTGCTGCCGGGCTGGCTGATCGCGCTGCGCACCCGGCGGCCCGACACGGCGGTGTCCCTGCTCGCCGGGAACTCGGCGGTGGTGGCGGAGCGGCTGCTGTCCGGGGAGGCCGACCTGGGCTTCGTGGAGGGGCTGACGCTGCCCGGCGGGCTGGACTCCGCGGTCATCGCCCGCGACCGGCTGATCGTCGTGACCGCGCCGGGACATCCCTGGGCGCGGCGCCGGCGCGGGGCCGTCTCGGCCGAGGAACTGGCGGCGACGCCGCTGATCCTGCGGGAGAAGGGTTCGGGGACGCGGCAGGTGCTGGACGCCGCGCTGGGCTCGCCCGCGGTGCCGCTGATCGAGCTGTCGTCGACGACGGCGGTGAAGGCGGCGGCGGTGAGCGGGGCGGGCCCGGCGGTGCTGAGCGAGCTGGCGGTGGGGGAGGAGCTGGCGTCGCGGCGGCTGGTGCCGGTGCCGGTGGAGGGCGTGGCACTGGCGCGGGCCCTGCGGGCGGTGTGGCCGGCCGGCCACCGTCCCGCGGGCCCGGCACGTGAGCTGCTGTCGCTGACCCGGTCGGGCAGACCGGGCTGACCCGCGCCGGGGGAATGGCCGGGCGGGTGGGACGATCTGAGCTGGGCACACCTCAGCGTGCGCCGCGTGCCGCCGCCTCCACCAGCGCCCGCATCACCCGTACGTCCTCGCCCATCTCCGGGTGCCACTGCACCCCCACCACCCACCGGTCCGGGGAGGGCAGCTCGATCGCCTCCACCGTGCCGTCCGCCGCGTGGGCCGACGGCAGCAGGCCCTCGCCCAGGGTCTCGACGCACTGGTGGTGGTACGTCGGCACCGAGGTCTCCTCCGGGACGAGCGCGGCGTAGCGGGTGCCCGGGACCGGCTTGACCGGGTGGCGGCCGAAGACGCCCGGCGTGATCGCGTGGCCGTCGATGTGCTGGGTGAGCGTGCCGCCCAGGGCGACGTTCAGCAGCTGCATGCCGCGGCAGATGCCCAGCAGGGGCGTGTCCGAGGCGAGCGCGGCCTCGATCAGCGCCAGCTCCCAGGCGTCCCGTTCCGTGGCCGGTGGCCCCGTGCGCGGCTCGCGCCGCGCCCCGTAGCGGGCCGGGTCGACGTCCGGGCCGCCCGCGACGACCAGGCCGTCCAGACGGGACACCGCCTCCGCCGCGTGCCCTGGCGCGTCCGGCGGCACCATCGCCGCGATGCCGCCCGCCCGCTGCACCAGCCGCGGATACCCGGCCGGCAGCAGGGCCGCCTCCAGCTCCCACACCCCCCAGCGGGCGCCGGACTCCAGATACGTACTGATGCCGATCAACGGCCGCCGGCCGTCCGCCATACGCCCTCCCTGCAATGGGTCGTCCGGATACCTTTGCCGGACGGTCAGGCCAGAAAACCCCGCAGCAGCGCCGCCGTGCCCGCGCAGTGCTCGCGCATCATCTCCCGCGCGCCGTCCGCGTCCCCCTCCAGCACCGCCTCCACCAGCGCGGTGTGCTGGCGCTGGGAGTGCTCCAGGTTGCGCACCAGCAGCGGGATGCAGTCCAGCAGGTCGTTCACCGTGGCCCGCACCGCCGCGTACTGCGCCGTCAGCGACGCCGAACCGCTCAGCTCGGCCAGCGTGAGGTGCAGCAGGGTGTCGCGGCGCCGGTAGTCCGCCAGCGGCGCGTCCCGCGTGGCCGCCAGCGCCTCGCGCAGCCGCCGCGCCTGCTCCCGCGTCAGCCCGTGCCCCGCGCACAGCCCCGCCGCGCCGACCTCCAGCACCTCCCGGAACCGCAGCACGTCCTCGATGTCGACCCCGGCCACCCGGCGGCGCAGCTCGTCCTCGCCTCCTCCGTCCGGGCGCGGCAGCACAAACGTTCCGCCGTAGCGGCCGCGCCGGGCCTCCACCAAGCCCTGGTCCTGCAGCACCTTCAGCACCTCCCGCAGCGTCACCCGGCTGATCCCGAGCCGCTCCGCCAGCTCCCGCTCCGCGGGCAGCCGGCCGCCGGCCGGCACCAGTCCGAGCCGCACCACCTGGAGGATCTGCTCCAGCGCCTCCTCGAAGCCGTTGCCCGCCCGCACGGGCCGCAGCAGCGGCGCGAGACGGTCCGCCGCGTCCACGGCTCCGCCCTCCCCCGCCGTTCGCGCCATCTCGTCGCGCCCCCTTCCCAAGCAATGGTTCTCAGCAATACCTTATGGCTTCCGGGGTCGGACGAGAACGCCGCAGACGCCCAAGGAGGCTCTCCCGTGGCAGACCGCACACCCCCGCTGAGCGCCGAGGAGCTGCACGCCCTCGTCGCCGGCGGTGAGATCGACACCGTCGTCCTGGCCTTCCCCGACATGCAGGGCCGGCTCCAGGGCAAGCGGTTCGCCGCGCGCTTCTTCCTCGACGAGGTCCTCCACCACGGCACCGAGGGCTGCAACTACCTGCTCGCCGTCGACGCCGACATGAACACCGTCGACGGCTACGAGATGTCCTCCTGGGAGCGCGGGTACGGGGACTTCGCCATGCACCCGGACCTGCGGACCCTGCGGCGCGTCCCCTGGCACCCCGGCACCGCCCTGCTGGTCGCCGACCTCGCCTGGGAGGACGGCTCACCGGTGGCCGCCGCGCCCCGCCAGATCCTGCGCCACCAGCTGGAACGGCTCGCCGAGCACGGCCTGACCGCGCAGGTCGGCACCGAGCTGGAGTTCATCGTCTTCCGCGACACCTACGAGCAGGCCTGGGACTGCGGCTACCGCGGGCTCACACCCGTCAACCAGTACAACGTCGACTACTCCATCCTCGGCACCGGCCGCATCGAGCCCCTGCTGCGCCGCATCCGCAACGAGATGGCGGGCGCCGGGCTGACCGTGGAGTCCGCCAAGGGCGAGTGCAACCCCGGCCAGCACGAGATCGCCTTCCGCTACGACGAGGCCCTGGTCACCTGCGACCAGCACGCGCTCTACAAGACCGGCGCCAAGGAGATCGCCGCCCAGGAGGGCGTCTCGCTCACCTTCATGGCCAAGTACAACGAGCGCGAGGGCAACTCCTGCCACATCCACCTCTCCCTCGCCGACGCCGACGGCACCAGCGTCATGGCGGCCGACGGCGGCGGCATGTCCGACGTCATGCGGTACTTCCTCGCCGGGCAGCTCGCCGCGCTGCGCGACTTCTCGCTGCTGTACGCGCCGAACATCAACTCCTACAAGCGGTTCCAGCCCGGCTCCTTCGCGCCGACCGCCGTCGCCTGGGGCCACGACAACCGCACCTGCGCCCTGCGCGTCGTCGGCCACGGCCGCTCCCTGCGCTTCGAGAACCGCCTGCCCGGCGGCGACGTCAACCCGCACCTCGCCGTGGCGGGGATGGTCGCGGCCGGCCTGTACGGCATCGAGCAGCGGCTGGAGCTGCCCGATCCGTGCCCCGGCAACGCCTACACCGCCGACTACGCGCACGTCCCGACCACCCTGCGCGAGGCCGCCGAGCTGTGGGAGAACAGCCCGCTGGCCAAGGCCGCCTTCGGCGACGAGGTCGTCGCGCACTACCGCAACATGGCCCGCGTCGAACTGGACGCCTTCGACGCCGCCGTCACCGACTGGGAGCTGCGCCGCTCCTTCGAACGCATGTGAGGCCCCGCGTGAGCCACCAGCCCGACCCGAACGTCCTCGACGTCCTCAACCCCGCCACCGAGGAGCTCGTCGCCACCGTCCCGGCCGCGACCGCCGCCGACGTGGACGCCGCCGTGGTCCGCGCCGTGCGGGCCCAGGCGAAGTGGGCCGCGTTCCCGCCCGGTGACCGGGCCCGGCTGCTGCGCCGGTTCGCCCGGGTCGTCGACGAGCACCTGGAGGAGCTGGCCCTGCTGGAGGTCCGCGAGGCCGGGCACACCATCGGCAACGCCCGCTGGGAGGCGGGCAACGTGCGCGACCTGCTCGACTACGCGGCGGGCGGCGTGGAGCGGCTGACGGGACGCCAGATCCCGGTCCCCGGCGGGCTGGACGTGACGATCCTGGAACCGCTCGGTGTCGTCGGTGTCATCGCGCCGTGGAACTTCCCCATGCCGATCGCCGCCTGGGGCACCGCGCCCGCGCTCGCCGCCGGCAACGCCGTGATTCTCAAGCCCGCCGAGACCACCCCGCTGACCGCGCTCAGGCTGGCCGAACTCGCCCTGGCCGCCGGGCTGCCCGAGGGCCTGTTCCAGGTGCTGCCCGGGCGCGGGCCGGTCGCGGGCACCGCGCTCGTCGAGCACCCCGGCGTCGCCAAGATCGTCTTCACCGGGTCGACGGCCGTGGGCAAGCAGGTGTGGGCGAAGGGCGCCGACCGGCTCAAGCGGATCACCCTGGAACTCGGCGGCAAGAGCCCCAACATCGTCTTCGCCGACGCCGACCTGGAACAGGCCGCGGCCGCCGCCCCCATGTCCTTCCTGGACAACAGCGGCCAGGACTGCTGCGCCCGCACCCGCATCCTGGTGCAGGCCTCCGTCCACGACCGCTTCCTCTCCCTGCTGGCCCCGGCGATCGAGTCCGTCGTCGTGGGCGACCCGGCCGACGAGTCCACCCAGATGGGCCCGCTGATCTCCCGCGCCCAGCTCGACCGCGTCCGCTCCTACGTCCCCGACGGCGCCGACGGCATCCGCGGCAAGGCCCCCGAGGGGCCCGGCTTCTGGTTCCCGCCGACCGTCCTGACCGGCGTCGACCCCCGCGCGCGCGTGGCCGTGGAGGAGATCTTCGGACCCGTCGCCGTCGTGCTGCCCTTCGCCGACGAGCGCGAGGCCGTCGCGCTCGCCAACGCCACCGACTACGGCCTGTCCGGCTCCGTCTGGACCCGGGACGTCGGCCGCGCGCTGCGCGTCTCCCAGGCCGTGCGGGCCGGCAACCTGTCCGTCAACTCCCACTCCAGCGTCCGCTACTGGACCCCCTTCGGCGGGTTCAAGCAGTCCGGCGTCGGGCGCGAACTCGGCCCCGACGCGCTGGCCGCCTTCACCGAGACCAAGAACGTCTTCATCAGTACGGAGGGCCCCGCACAGTGACCGAAGAGATCGTGTGCCGCCGCCTGGTCGGCCGGACCGCCGTCGTCACAGGAGCCGGCAGCGGCATCGGCCTCGCCTCCGCCCGCCGGCTCGCCGCCGAGGGCGCGCACGTGGTGTGCGGCGACGTCGACGAGGCCCGCGGCAAGGCGGCCGCCGAGGAGACCGGCGGGCTGTTCGTGAAGGTCGACGTCACCGACCCCGAGCAGGTCGAGGCCCTGTTCCGGGCCGCCCACGACACCTACGGCAGCGTCGACGTCGCCTTCAACAACGCCGGTATCTCCCCGCCCGACGACGACTCCATCCTGGAGACCGGCCTGGAGGCCTGGAAGCGCGTCCAGGAGGTCAACCTCACCTCCGTCTACCTGTGCTGCAAGGCCGCGCTGCCCTACATGCGGCGCCAGGGCAGGGGCTCGATCATCAACACCGCGTCGTTCGTGGCCCGGATGGGCGCGGCCACGAGTCAGATCTCCTACACCGCCTCCAAGGGCGGCGTGCTCGCCATGTCCCGGGAACTCGGCGTGCAGTTCGCCCGCGAGGGCATCCGGGTCAACGCGCTGTGCCCGGGGCCGGTCAACACCCCGCTGCTGCAGGAGCTGTTCGCCAAGGATCCGGAGCGGGCCGCGCGCCGGCTGGTGCACATCCCGCTCGGCCGGTTCGCCGAGGCCGAGGAGATCGCCGCCGCCGTCGCCTTCCTCGCCAGCGACGACTCCTCCTTCGTCAACGCCACCGACTTCCTGGTGGACGGCGGCATCTCGGGCGCGTACGTCACGCCCCTGTAGGGAGGAAACGGTACGGTCCGGGCGTATGCGACAGCTTCTCGCGTGCGCCCTGGCCGTGACCGCCGTCCTGGCGACCGCGCCCGCCGCGCACTCCGACGGCCCCGGCGCCTGCCCCCGCCTGTCCGGCACCTGGTACGGCGACAACCGCGCCCGCCTCCAGCAGGTGATCGACGAGCGCGGTACCTGCGCCGGACACCGCGAACGCCCCCGCCCCGTCGCCGCGTTCGACTGGGACAACACCGTCACCAAGAACGACGTCACCGACGCCACCCTCGCCTGGGCCCTGCGCCACGACCGGCTGCTGCGCCCCGCCCGCTGGACGGACACCAGCGCCTGGCTGAGCGACGCCGCCGACCGGGCCCTGACCCGCGCCTGCGGCACCGGCGAGCCCGGCACCCCGCTGCCGACCTCGACCGACGCCCCGTGCGCCGACGAGATCCTGCAGATCCGCGAGAACGGCACCACCATGAGCGGTGCCCCCGCCTTCGCCGGCCGCTGGAACCACCGCCGCACGGTCCCGCAGTACGCCTGGGTGCCCCAGCTGTTCACCGGCCGCACCCCGGCCGAACTCGCCTCCTACGCCCGAGCCGCCCGCGCCGAGGCCCTCGCCGCCCCCGTCGGCGCCACCCGCAGGGTCGGCACCCACACCCTGCCCGCCTCCGTCCGCTACTACGACCAGCAGCGCGACCTGATCCGCACCCTGCGCCGGGCCGGATTCGACGTCTACGTCGTCTCCGCGGGCTCCGAGCCGATCACCGAGGTCTGGTCCCGCGGCGTGGGCGTCGACGCCGCGCACACGATCGCCATCCGCTCCGTCCTCGACCGCCACGGCCGCATCACCCCCTGGAACGAGGGGTGCGGCGGAGCCCCGGCCACGCGCGGCGCGGTCATCCCCTACATCGACGGCAAGCGCTGCTGGATCAACCAGGAGATCTACGGCGTCCACGGCCCCGCCGCCTGGCAGCGGCAGCCCCGCGCGCAGCGCCCCGCCCTCGCCGCCGGCGACGCCGACACCGACGTCACCTTCGTCTCCGACGCCACCGCCGCGCACCTCGTGATCAACCGCAACAAGCCCGAACTGATGTGCAGGGCCTACGACGACGCCGACGGCCGCTGGCTGGTCAACCCGATGTTCCTGCAGCCGCTGCCCCGCCGCACCGCCCCCTACCCCTGCTCGACGACCGCGTACACGGCGCCCGACGGCACACACCGGCCGGTGCGGCGCCACGACGGCTCGGTGGTGCCCGACCGGCGGGACACCGTGTACTGATCGCCGCGCCCCGGCCTACAGTGCCGCAATGAGCATGACGCCCCCGCCCGGCTGGTACCCGGACCCGACGGCCGCGCACCTGGAGCGCTGGTGGGACGGCAGGGCCTGGACCGAGCACCGGCGCCACCGCGAGGCGCCCACGGCACCGCTCGCGCACCAGGTCCCGCCGCAGCCGCCGGCGTTCCCGGCACAGCCGGTGGCCCACCCCCAGCAGCCTCTGACGACCCCTCAACCGGCGGCCTCCTCCGGGCGGGCCAGGGCCGTCGCCCTCACCGTCGCCGGAGCCGTGCTGGTCGCGGCGATCGTCACCGGGGCGTTCGTCCTGCGCGGCGGCGACGACGGCGACCCGACGGCCGGGACGACACCGCACCCCGCCCCCACCGCGTCCCCACCGACGGACGAGCCGTCCACACCGCCACCGTCCACCGCCTCGCCCACCGGCGACCCCAGGGTAGTCGTCGACCAGCTCAACGGCATCACCCTCACCATGCCCGACGGCTGGGTGAAGCCCGAGTTCGTCTCCGACGACACCGTCGTCATGACCACCGACGGCACCTACGACTGCCCCGGCGACCCCGGGATGTGCCGCCACGGCCTGGTCACCACCCACACCGCGACCTCGACGGAGGAGACGTCGCCCAAGGCCCTCGCCGAGGCGGACATCAGCGAGGCGGCCGGGCTGGCCTTCGATCAGGACACCCTGAACCGGCGCCCCTTCGGCGGCATGACGGGGCATCAGACCGTCGCCCAGGGGCCGGTGGCCGTGGCGGGCCGCGCCGGGTACTACGTGCGCTGGCAGGTGACCACCGCCAAGGGCCCCGGCGGCTACGTCCAGTCCCTGGTCTTCCCGTCCAGCATGGGCACCGAGGCCCCCGTCGTCGTCCGGTACGTCTTCGACGCGGGCCAGGACGGGCCGCCGCTCGCCGACATGGACCGCATCACCCGGGGCATCCGGCCCGTGGGCGACGCGGCCACCGGCGGCGGCGTGGGCAGCAGCATCGGCCCCACCCCGTAGAGCCGGTGAACCGTCACAGGAACGTGTGGCCCTCGCCCCGGTACGTCGGCACGGTCGCGGTCACCCGGTCGCCCTCGACCAGGTGCAGCACGTCGAAACGCTCGCACAGCTCACCGGCCTTGGCGTGCCGGAACCACACCTTGTCCCCGATCAGCAGATCGTCGGCCGGCGAGCCGAGCAGCGGCGTCTGCACCTCGCCGGGCCCCTCCTGCGGGTCGTAGCGCAGCCCCTCGGGCAGATACGGCACCGGCAGCCGGTCCGGCCCGGCCGCGCCGGACGCCGGGTAGCCGCCGCCCAGCACGGTCACCACGCCCACGCCCGGCCGCCGCACCACCGGCTGCGCGAACAGGGCCGCCGGACGGCCGCTGAACGAGGTGTAGTTGTCGAACAGGCGCGGCACGTACAGGCCCGAGCCGGCCGCGATCTCCGTGACGGCGTCCTCGGCGGCCGTGTGCTGCACGCTGCCGGTGCCGCCGCCGTTGACGTACTCCAGATCCGGCACGACGGCCCGCACCGCGCGCACCACCGCGGCCCGCCGCTCGGCGAGTTCACGGCGGGCGGCGGCCTGCATCAGGCGGATGGCCCGCGACCGCAGCGGCCGCCCCGCGACCGCGTCCCCGACCCCGGCGACATGCCCCTCGTACGCCATGATCCCGACGACCTTGAAGCCCGGCCGCCGGGCCACCGCCCGGGCCAGCTCGGCCACCTGGGCGGGGGAGTGCAGCGGGGAACGCAGCGCACCCACCCGCACGCGGCCGCCGAGCAGCCGCAGCGAGGTGTCCAGCTCCAGGCAGACGCGCACCACTTCACGTCCGTCGCCGCGCGCGGCGTCGATCAGGTCGAGCTGCGCCACGTCGTCGACCATGACGGTCACCGAGGCCGCCAGCTTGGGATCGGCGGCCAGTTCGGCGAAGCCGGCGCGGTCGGCGGACGGGTAGGCGAGCAGCACGTCGTCGAAGCCCGAGCGCGCCAGCCACAGGGACTCGGCGAGCGTGAACGACATGACGCCCCGGAAGCCGTCCTTCGCCAGGACCCGCTCCAGCAGCGCCCGGCAGCGCACGGACTTGCTGGCGACCCGGATCGGCTTGCCCCCGGCCCGGCGGAGCAGGTCGTCCGCGTTGGCGTCGAAGGCGTCCAGGTCCACGATCGCCACGGGGGCGTCCAGATGGGCGGTGGCCCGGTCGTAACGGGCCCGGTCGGCGGCGCGCGCAGTCATGACGGCAGCCTGCCAGACCCGATTACCGCAGGGTAGGGGGACGTTCCGGGCAGATGCCTCTCGCGCGCGCACTGGTTCCCGTCCGGCCAGGTCCAACCCGTAGAGTGACGCGCAGCGCAGGCGAGACGATGGCCGTGGGCCGAGGAAACGGGGGGTGCATGAGCACGGAGGCACGCCGCGGCAGCCGCCCCCACCCGGAGTCCCCGCGTCCCGACGGCCCGGCGCCCGACCCGGCCTCCGCATCGGCCACCGACGCTCCCTCGGGTTCCGCTTCCGGCCTGCTCCCGCATTCCGCTTCCGGGTCGGCCGCACCCCGCTTCCCGTCGCTGCGGCCGGCCGGCGGTGACACCGGCGCCCCGCCGCCCGCGTCCGCCCGCTACCCCGACGCCCCGCCTCCGCCGCCCGCCTCGGCCCGCTTTCCCGACAGCCCGCCGACCGTCGGCCGGGGGACGGTCGACAGGGGCGCCCAGGCACCGGTGCCGGCCGAGACCGCCACGGAGACCACCGCGCGTCTGCGTCCCGTTCCGGCCGCCGCCGAGCCGATGCCCGATGTTGCTCCGTCGACCCGTTCCGGTTCGCTGACCGGTGCCGTTCCGGTCGCGTCCGGTGCCGCCCGCCTCGGCGACACCGGCGCGTCGGCCGTGTACCGGGGCGAC
>NZ_PQSS01000020.1 GCF_002920535.1 Streptomyces sp. Ru71
GGGGCGGCACCCGTCCCCGCCTAGCTGCGCGCCGCCGCGCGGGGCGGCACCCGTCTCCGCTTAGCTGCGGGCAGTCGTGCCGCTGGGGCGGCACGGGTGGGCGCAGCGGTACCCCGTCGCGCCGGGCCGCGCAAACCCACCCCCGGCCCACCGCAGTACCGGCACCCCGTCGCGCCGGGTTGCGTAGCCCACCTCCGGGCCACCGCCGCACCGGGTGCCGATGGAACCAGTGCCTCCGCCGGCGTCGTCCATACGTGGCGTGCACACAACAGCCCGCTCTACCCACCGCATCCTCACCCTCGTCCTCGCCCTCCTCGGCATCCAGCTGGCCTGGCTCGCCGCCCCCGCGTACGCCTGCGGCTGTGGCGCGATGATTCCCGGCGGACAGCAGCAGGTGAGGGTCGACCGCGAGGTCTCCGTCGTCCGCTGGGACGGCCGTCAGGAACAGATCGTGATGAGCCTGACCGTCGCCGGCGACGCCGACCGCGCCGCCTGGATCATGCCGGTCCCCCACCGCGCCACCGTCGGCCTCGGCGACCGCCGCCTCTTCGAGCAGCTGGAGGAGGCCACCGCCCCGGCGGAGCGCACCGGGTACTACTTCTGGCCCCGCTCCGGCGACTGGCCGTTCGACTCCTCGGACGGCGCCTCCGCGGAGGCCCCGATCGAGGCCGGCGCCCGCCCCGGCGTCGGCGTCGTCGGCCGCCAGCAGCTCGGCCCGTTCGACGTCGCGCGGCTGACCGCCGACGACCCGGCCGCCCTGAGCGACTGGCTGCACAAGAACGGCTTCGCCCTCCCCGCCCGCCTGGAGCAGGCCCTCAAGCCCTACGTCGACATGCACTGGGAGTACGTGGCGATCCGCCTCGCCCCCCAGAACGCCCACACCCCGCTCTACGGAGCCCTCGACCCGCTGCGCCTCACCTTCGCCGCCGACGCCCCGGTGTACCCGATGCGCCTGTCCCGGCTGGCCCGCAACCCCCAGTCGCTCGGCCTGTACCTGCTCGCCGCCCACCGCATGGAGCCGCGCACGGCGATCGGCGGCGACCGGCCGGAGGTGACCTTCGCCGGACACGTCGAGGGCGCCACGGGCCCGCTGGCCGACCTGACCCGCGGCACGGACTACCTCACGGCCCTGGACCAGGAGTTCCCGGTGCCCTCCCGTATCTCCGGCGACCACGAGCTGCGACGCGCGCCGAGCGACCGCGCCTACCGCGAGGTGATCTACGACTACCACCTGCGGGAGATCGCCGGCCTCCCCGCCTGGCTGCTGACCACCGGCGCGGCCCTGACCGCACTGGCCACTGTGATCGCCGTGTTCACCGTACGCGCCACACGCCGCCGCACCTCCCGGGCACCCGTGCCCAACCTCTGAAATGCTGTGCCCTGGGATCTGGGATTCGTACGGAAGGTGCAGACGCATGAGCGGGTCGCAGCTCTGGGACGACGTCGACGACTACTTCTCCACCCACCTGGCGCCGGACGACGAGGCGCTGCTGGCCGCGTTGCGCGACAGCGAGGCCGCGGGGCTGCCGCGGATCAGCGTCACCCCGACCCAGGGCAAGCTGCTCCAGCTGCTGGCCCAGATCCACGGCGCCCGCACCATCCTGGAGATCGGCACGCTCGCCGGGTACAGCACGATCTGGCTGGCCCGGGCGCTGCCCGCCGACGGCCGGCTGATCTCGCTGGAGTACAGCCCCAAGCACGCCGAGGTCGCCACCCGCAACATCGCCCGCGCGGGCCTCGACAAGCTCGTCGACGTGCGCGTCGGCCCGGCCCTGGACACGCTGCCCCAGCTCGCCGACGAGAACCCGCCGCCCTTCGACCTGGTCTTCATCGACGCCGACAAGGCCAACAACGCGCACTACGTGGAGTGGGCGCTGCGCCTGACCAGCGCGGGCAGCCTGATCATCGTCGACAACGTGGTCCGCGGCGGCCGGGTCGCCGACGCCGCCGGCGACGACCCCGACGTGCGCGGCACCCGGGCCGCCATCGAGCTGATCGGCTCCCACCCGCGGCTCAGCGGCACCGCGATCCAGACGGTCGGCAGCAAGGGCTACGACGGGTTCGCGCTGGCCCGGGTGGTGTGAGCGCCGCCGGCGGCTCAGACCTCGTGGTAGAAGCCCACGTTCACACTGCGCGGTCCCGTCCGGTCCAGGACGACGACCTCACCGGAGCCGCCCCGCGGCAGCGGGACCGTGCCGCCGTACACGAGGGGTTGGACGTGCTCGCCGATCACCAGGCGGACCTCGGAGGACGGGTCGGGCTGCGAACCGCGCAGCCACGTCAGCTGCCAGCCGCCGTCGGCCCCGCACAGGAACTCCAGGTGGACGCGGGAGACGAACAGCCAGTCCTCCGGCGTCACGAGCCGGCACGCGGACGCGTCCCGCCCGACCCTCAGCACGGCGCCCGGCTCGCTGGGCGCGTCGGCCATGGACATCCCGGCCGTGGCGCCCTCGTCTCCCCCGGAGACGGAGGCCATGGTCAGTTCGAGCACGTGCTGCTCCCTTAGCGACGTCGCGGTGCGGCGGCCTGGTTGGACTGCCGCCGCCGCATGATAGATCGGCCGACGGGGCCGCGTCCGGCACAATGGGGTCATGACCGAGCGAAAGCCACCCGGGGTGCCGTTCGAGTCCTGGGTCGACAAGCAGATCCGCGACGCGCAGAACCGCGGTGACTTCGACCGGCTGCCCGGCGTCGGCGAGCCGCTGCCGCCCGAGGTGGAGACGGCCTACGACGAACTGTGGTGGGTCAAGCGGAAGTTGCACCGCGAGGGTCTTTCGGTGCTGCCGCCGGCGCTGGCGCTGCGCAAGGAGGCCGACGACGCGCTCGCGGCGGCCTACGCGGCGCCCTCGGAGCAGATGGTGCGGCGGATCATCACCGAGATCAACGTCAGGATCAGCGACATGATGTTCAAACCGCCGCCCGGCCCGCCGCTCGGGCGCAAGCCGTACGACGTCGAGGACGTCGTACGGCAGTGGCGTGAGCGGCGGGCCGCGGCGGGCGGGTCCGGGGCGTGAGCCCGGCCGTGGGTCACAGGCGCAGCAGCCGGCGGGACAGCTCGCGGTAGTCGCGCAGCGCGAGCCGCAGCTGCTCGGTGTCGGTGCTGGTGGCGGGCTTGTCCTCGCCCGCCTCGCCGCCCTGCCAGGACATCCGCAGGGTGCGGCGGCGCCGGGAGACGGCGTCGGTGACGTGGGCGGTGATCTCCTGCAGCACGCGGTCGGCCTCCTCCACGGCGGCCCGCGGCCCGTCGACGAAGCCGGCGAGCGCGTGCGAGAGCCGCTGCTGGAGTTCGTCCGTCTCCTCGTGCGGCATGAGCGGGGCGTCGGTGCCCTCCTGGGCGCCGGCCGCCGTGGTCGCGCCCGCGGCGCCGGTCGTGGCCGCCGTCGTGCCGGTGCCGGCGCCCGAGCCGTGGGTGGTGCCGATGGCGGTCTCACCCCGGGCGTCCGGGGCGCCCTCCTGGGGCACCCCGCCGGGGTGCGGGCCCCCGGCCACGGGGGTGCCGGCCGGCCGGCCCTCCTCGGGCACCAGCGGCGGGCGTTCCTCCGTCGCCGGGGCGCGGCGCGTGCCGTAACGGCCGTCGTCGGTCATGACGGTCAACTCCCCTTGACGTGACCGCGGGTCATCCCCCACGGCAGATGGGCGCGGTGGCCGGTGCCGGCCGCGGCGCGCTGCTCGCGCCCGGACCTGGCCGCGCGGTCCGCGCGGTGCCGCCCGCTGTCCTGCGGGGCCGGGGCCAGCAGCTCCGCGAACAGCTCGCGTCCCTCGACCAGCGCCTCGCGCAGCTCCTCGGTGCCGGGGCCGTCGCCGTCCGCGGTCAGCGGGGCGTGGGCGACGCGGTGCACGTGCCGGTAGCCCTGGACGTGGCCGGCGTGGTGCACGGAGAGCGCGTCGAGCTGCTCCTCGTACTGCCCGCCGTCCGGGTAGCCGCGCACGGCGGCCAGCTCGGCGAGCAGCCGGTCCGCCTCGGCGACCGCCTCGCGCGGCGCATCGACGAAGCGTTCCTGCAGCGCCGTCCAGCGGGCCTCGTACTGCTCGCGCCGGGCCGGCTCCAGCGGCCGCTCGTTCAGCTCCCCGTGCTTCTCCAGCCGCCGGGCGAGGTCCCGCTCGGCGGCCTTGACGTCCCCGTCGTGCCGGGCGACGGCACGGTCGTACTCGGGTCCGAAGCGCCGCTTCAGATTCCGGCCGCCGCCCGCGCCGCGGGCCCGCAGAGTCAGCGCGGCCGCGACGAGGACGACGGCCGCCACAATGATGATCACAGCGATGAGCACACCTGTGGACATGAAAGCCTTCCGGGTGCCTTCCGGGTACAACCGGCCCCTGCGGCCGGCTTCCCACCGGGTTGCCCGCGCCCGCCCCGGCAAACGGACCACGGTCCACGGCCCCGCATATTCGCTTGCGGCAGGCCCCCGCCCGCTTCCCACAATGGCGGCCATGAACTGGACCATCGCCCCGGAGCCGCACGACTCCCCGGATGCCCGCGCCCTGTGGCGGGAGTACTACACGGAGGTCAGCGACCGCTGGTACCTGCTCCACGAGGGGCACCCCACCGACCCGGACGAGCTGGAGCGGGAGATCGCCGCCGCCGACGGGTCGGATCTGGCGCCGCCGCGCGGCCGGCTGCTGATCGCACGCTACGGCGGTGAGCCGGCCGGCAGCGCGGGCGTACGGCTGCTGGACGCGGCGACGGCCGAGCTGAAGCGGGTCTTCCTGCTGCCCGCTGTGCGCGGCCGGGGCGGGGCCGGTCTGCTGGTGGCCGCGGCAGAGGACGCCGCGCGTGCGCTCGGCGCCGCCGAGCTGATCCTGGACACGCGCAGCGACCTGGTGGAGGCCCGCGCCCTGTACGCCCGGCTCGGCTTCACGGAGACCGAGCGACACAACGACGATCCGTACGCCGAGCACTGGTTCCGCAAGAAGCTCGGCTGAGCGGCGCCGACGCCGGACGCCCGGTGTCCGGCGTCCGGCGTCCGGCGTCCGGCGTCCGGGCGTCCGGCTCAGGCGACCGTCGCGCCGTGCCCGGAGTCGCGCGGCTGCTCGCGGGTCGAACCGCACAGCTCCTCGTTGAGGAGCTTGACCAGCTGGGCGAGATCGGTGGGCCTGTCCGGGCCCCACCAGTCGCCGAGCAGCTCGGCGAGGGACTCCTCCCGGGCCTGCGCGAGCCGTGCGGCGACCTCGGCGCCGGTGTCGGTGAGCACCAGGTCGACGCCCTCGCGGCGGGCGAGCCGGCGCTCCTCGACCTGCCGGGCGGCCTCCAGGATCACCTTGAGCGGCACGGGGCTGCGCTCGGCCAGCTGGACCGGCTCCACACTGCCGTACTTCTTGATCCGCAGCAGCAGCCAGCTCGCGGCCGGCAGCAGGTCGTATCCGGCCCGCTCGGTGATCGTCCGGTAGACCTCGCGGCGCCCCTCCCGGGTGCCGAGCGCGGACAGCGCCCGGCAGACCTCGTCGTAGGAGGAACGCTCAACAGGGTTGCTGGCGAGGGTCTCGGTGACGTCCGGCGCGGTGACGGAGGCGCGCAGCCGGTCCTCCTTGAGGAACCACGCCAGCACGAAGCCGAGGAGGGCGACCGGCGCGGCGTAGAGGAACACGTCCGTGATGGAGGTGGCGTACGCGTGCAGCGCCGCCGGTCGCAGCGCGGGCGGCAGGGCGCCGATACCGCGCGGGTCGGCCTTGAGCGCGTCCGGGGACGCGCCGGGCGGCAGCGTCACGCCGCGGAAGGCGTCGGTGAGTTTGTCGCCGAGGCGGCTCGCGAAGACCGTGCCGAAGATGGCGACGCCGAAGGAGGCGCCGATGGAGCGGAAGAAGGTGGCGCCGGAGGTGGCCACGCCCAGGTCCTCGTAGGAGACCGCGTTCTGCACGATGAGCACGAGGACCTGCATGACCAGGCCGAGCCCGAGGCCGAAGACGAAGAAGTACACGCTCATCTCGGCGGTCGAGCTGTGCTCGTCGAGCCGGTGCAGCAGGATCAGGCCGAGCGTGGTGACGCCCGTACCGGCGATCGGGAACACCTTCCAGCGGCCGGTGCGGCTGACGATCTGCCCGGAGACCGTGGACGACAGCAGCATGCCGAACACCATCGGCAGCATGTGCACCCCGGACAGCGTGGGGCTCACGCCCCGCACGACCTGGAGGAACGTCGGCAGATAGGTCATCGCGCCGAACATCGCGAAGCCGACGATGAAGCTGATGACCGCGGACAGGGTGAAGGTGCGGATGCGGAACAGCTTCAGGGGCAGGACGGGTTCGGCGGCCCGGCGCTCCACGGCGACGAACGCGCCGGCCAGCGCCACCCCGAGCACCGCGAGGCCGATGATCTGCGGCGAGCCCCAGCCCCATGTCGTACCGCCGAGGGAGGCGACCAGGATCAGGCAGGTCGCGACGGACGCGATGAGGACGGTGCCGAGGTAGTCGATGGTGTGCCGGGTCGAGCGGCGCGGGATGTGCAGCGCGGCCGCGATCACGGCGAGGGCGACGACACCGACGGGCAGGTTGACGTAGAACACCCAGCGCCAGCTCAGGTGTTCGGTGAACAGTCCGCCCAGCAACGGCCCGAGCACGCTCGTTGCACCGAACACCGCCCCGAACAACCCCTGGTAGCGGCCGCGTTCGCGGGGTGAGACGACGTCCCCGACGATCGCCATCGACAGCACCATCAGCCCGCCGCCGCCGAGGCCCTGCACGGCCCGGAAGGCGATCAGCTGCGGCATGTTCTGCGCCATCCCGCACAGCGCGGACCCCACCAGGAAGATGACGATCGCCGTCTGGAACAGCTTCTTGCGCCCGTACTGGTCGCCGAGCTTGCCCCACAGCGGGGTCGCGGCGGTGGAGGCCAGCAGGTACGCGGTGACCACCCAGGACAGGTGCTCCAGTCCGCCGAGGTCGCTGACGATGGTGGGCAGCGCGGTCGACACGATCGTCTGGTCGAGGGCGGCGAGCAGCATGCCCAGCAGCAGGGCGCCGATCGAGACGAGCACATTGCCGGACACGTGCTCCTGCTGCGCACTCGCCGTCCTGGCCTGCGCGTCGACGGTCATGGAGACCTCCCCGGGTGTCGTGACACATCCATCCTGTTCGGTGTGACCGGTTATGGCCTGTTGAGTCCTGTTGGAGCCCAGTATTCCGGGGGGAGCCGCCTTCACCTGTGTGGAGGAGCCGCATAATCTCTGGAGTTTGCATGGGGAGGGGCGAACAAGTGGACGAACACGGGGGCGGAACCGGCACCCACCAGTGCCCGGAGTGCGGAGCGCCGAGGGCGGCCGACAACACCCCGTCGTGCGGCTGCGGCCGACGGGCATCCGACGCCCTGCGCGAGGCACGCACCGCCCAGGCGGCCGCGGCGGAGGACTTCGACCCCCTGCGCATCAGACCGTACGTCGAGCTGGAGGCAACGCGGACCGCCGCGGCCGGCGAACCTGCGCTGGATGAACGGGTGCCGCCCGGGGCGACGACGGAGGCAACGGCGCCGCCGGGGGCGACGGCGGAAGAGACGGCGCCTCCGGGGACGACGGCGGCGCTCGGGGCGACGGCGGAAGAGACGATGCCACTCGGGGCCGTGGCGGCGGAGCAGACGATGCCGCTGCGGGCGGTGGCCCAGGACCGGACGACCGCGCTGCCCACCCCGCTCGCGCCGCCGTCCACCGCGCCCAGCGACACGGACCTGAGCCTGTTCGACGCGGCGGAGGCCACGCCCCACGACGAGGACACCGGCCAGCGGCCCCGCCGACGTCGCCGTACCGTGCTGCTCGCCGCGGCCGGGGCCGTGGTGGTCGTGGCCGCGTCGGCCGGGCTGGCCGGCGGCCTCTTCTCCTACGAGCCCCCGTCCCGGGACGGCGCGGCCCCCGGCGGCGTGCGCGCGGCCGTACCGGACACGGTCACGGTCACGACGGAGCCCGAGCCGTCGCCCTCCCGGACCGGATCCCCCTCGGCGGAGCCGTCCTCGGCGTCCCCGAGCCCCTCTCGGACCAGCGCGAGCCCGTCGCCGACGCCGTCGTCCTCGCCGTCCACCACCGAGCCGAGCCCGAGCCCGACCCCGACGTCCGGGGCGACCGCGACGGCGGCCACCCCCGGGTCCGGCTCCTTCGCTCCCGGCGGCGACCAGAACACCGATGCCCCGACCCTGCGCCGCGGCGACCGCGGCCCGGAGGTCAGGGAACTCCAGCTCCGCCTACGCCAGTTGCAGCTCTACACCGGCGAGGCCAACGGCAACTTCAACGGCCAACTGGAAGCGGCCCTCCGCAACTACCAGTGGGCCAGGGGCCTCGCAGCGGACGGCTGGGGCATCTACGGCCCCCAGACAAGAACCCAACTGGAATCAGAAACAACAGAACCGTAGGCAGAGCCAGAGAACTTCATGCCGGGCAGCTCGTCCAGCCAAGCCACGGGCATGCGTGCCGCCCGGGGCGGCACGGGTGGGCGCTGGGGGTCCCCCCTGCTCGAAGAGCTTGGGGGAGGCACCCCGTCGCGCCGGGCTGCGCAACCCACCCCCGGCCCGCGGCAGCACCGGGCAACCATCAACCCACCCGCAGCCGAACCAACCCACCCACAGCCAAATCCACCCGCACAGACGTCAGATCCCGCACCCACACATCAGGCCCATGCACCCCGGCCCGCTCCCCGACCCCCACCACCCGCATCCCCGCGGAGCGCCCCGCCGCGATCCCCGCCCCCGAGTCCTCGAACACCACGCACTCCGCAGCCGGCACCCCCAACTCGGCCGCGCCCTTCAGAAAGCCCTCGGGATCCGGCTTGCTCGCCCCCACGCTCTCCGCCGTGATCCGCACCTCCGGCAGCGCCAGCCCCGCCGCGGCCATCCGCGCACTGGACAGCGCGACGTCCGCCGACGTCACCAGCGCGTGCGGGACCCCGCCACGGACCAGCGACGAGAGGAACTCCGGCGCCCCCGGCACCGGCACGACCCCCTCCATGTCCGCCGTCTCCTCGGCGAGCATGCGCGCGTTGTCCGCGAGGTTCTGCTCCACGGGCCGGTCCGGCAGCAGGACCGCCATCGAGGCGTGCCCCTGCCGCCCGTGGACGACCTTCATCACCTCATCGCCGTCCAGCCCGTGCCGTTCGGCCCACCGCCGCCAGATCCGCTCCACGACGGCATCGGAGTTGACGAGCGTGCCGTCCATGTCGAGCAGCAGCGCGCGGGCGGTGAGAACGGTGGCCGGCATCGGCGACTCCCAGGAAGTGAGCGAACAAGCCCCCGGAGGGACAAGGTGGTCCCGCCCGCCGGTCAGGGAAAACGGGCGGGAGCCACTTTGTTCCTCCACGGTACAAAATAGTTCCGGCATCTCGCCACCACCCCGGGAAGAGTTCACCGCCCGTTCAGCTCGGCGGCCGGCCTCACCCGGCCACCGCCTCCCACAGGCTCCAGACGCCGAGCGCCAGCATGAGCATCGCCGCGATCTTGGTGATGAGCGCCAGCGGCACCCGCTTCATCAGGGCCTTTCCGCCGACGATGCCGAGCCCGGCGACCGCCCACAGGCCCAGCACCGCACCGAGACCGACGGACAGCGGGTCGTCGTAGCGGGCGGCGAGGTTGGCGGTCATGATCTGCGTGAGGTCGCCGAACTCGGCGACCAGGATGAGCATGAAGCCCGTCCCCGCGACCTTCCAGAAGGACTGCCCCTCGGGCTTACGGACGTCCTCCTCGTCCTCGTCCTTCTTCATCAGCAGCATCGCCGCGCCACCCAGGAAGAGCACACCGGTCAGCGCGTGCACGATCTGCTGCGGCAGCAGGGTCAGCACGCTGCCGGCCGCGACGGCGAGCGCGACGTGCAGCGCGAAGGCGGCGGCGACACCGGCGAAGACGTAGGACGCGCGGTAGCGGGTGCCCAGGACGAGGCCGGCGAGCGCGGTCTTGTCCGGCAGTTCGGCGAGAAAGATGACGCCGAAGACGAGCGCCGTCACGGTGATGCTGATCAAGATCCCTCAATCGGTCGGGGCTGCCCCACCGAGAGTGCGGTACGTCACGCGCAAGACACCTCGGCACGGCAGCACACTCCTCGCCCATGCCGTGCGGGCATGGGCGTGCACTGCTTGCCGAAGGTCTCGCTGGCGGATGCCCGCGATCCTCGCGGGTCCGCTCCGGGCGCCGGCTCGGGCTGACCGAGCAGTATGTCGACGACACCGGCGAAGAGCTACTCCCCTTCTGCGCCACCCATCGTACGCGACGGAAAGTTCGACCGTGAACCTTGTCGTGTCATGAACACGTCACTAACCTCTCACCGCGCGCACATCTCCCCGCAACACGGCACCGCGAGCATTCCAGCGCTCGCGCTCCAACACCCCCACTACCCAAGGGAGTTCGCATGCCGAGGTTCTACGCGCGTCGACGGGTGAGCATACTCGCGGCGCTCACCGCGCTGACAGCCTCCGTGACCCTCTTCACGTCCCCCACCGCCTCCGCCGCCCTGCCCACCCCGGTCAGCGGGGCCACCGCCCGCAGCTACCTCGCCCAGCTCACGGTCGCCACCGAGAACCGCACCGGCTACAGCCGCGACCTCTTCCCGCACTGGATCACCATCAGCGGCACCTGCAACACCCGCGAGACCGTCCTCAAGCGCGACGGCACGAACGTCGTCACCGACTCCTCCTGTGCCGCCACCAGCGGCAGCTGGTCCTCCCCCTACGACGGTGCCACCTGGACCGCCGCCTCCGACCTCGACATCGACCACCTCGTGCCGCTCGCCGAGGCCTGGGACTCCGGCGCGAGCAAGTGGACCACCGCCCAGCGCCAGGCCTTCGCCAACGACCTCACCCGCCCGCAGCTGATCGCCGTCACCGACAACGTCAACCAGGCCAAGGGCGACCAGGACCCGGCCACCTGGATGCCGTCGCGCACCGATTACCGCTGCACGTACGTCCGCGCCTGGGTGCAGGTGAAGTACTACTACGACCTCTCGGTCGACAGCGCCGAGAAGAACGCGCTCACGAACTACCTCGCCGGCTGCTGACCGCCGACGGGCCGGCGCCACGCGGGACGTCCGCGCGGCGCCGGCCCGAATGCGCGGTGCCTAATGTTGAACTTGCAAGCACAAGTGAGGTCTGCCTAACCTTTGGGCTCACTCGGTACCGCCGTCCCCACGTCCGGCCGCCGAGGCCGTCGCGTTCGACACCGAAGGAGCCCCCCCATGACCGCTCGCCTCAACGGCGCCCAGCCGTATGTGCTCGGCCTGTTCCGCATCGTCGTCGGCCTGCTCTTCGCCTGCCACGGCGCCGCCTCGCTCTTCGGCGTCCTGGGCGGAGCGGCCGGCAGCAACGGCGGCACCATCCCGGCCGGCACCTGGCCCGGCTGGTACGCGGCCGTGATCCAGCTGGTCTGCGGCGGGCTGGTCCTGCTCGGCCTGGGCACCCGCGGAGCCGCCCTCATCGCCTCCGGCTCGATGGCGTATGCCTACTTCGACGTGCACCAGGGCATGGCGCTGTGGCCGATCCAGAACGGCGGCGAGGCGTCGGCGATGTTCTGCTGGGCGTTCTTCCTGCTGATCTTCACCGGCTCCGGCGCGTTCGGCGTGGACCGTCTGCTGGCCCGGCGCGGCGAGAGCACGGACCGCCCGGCGGCGGAGCGGACGCCGGTGACCGCCTGACCCCCCCGGCGAGAGGCGCCTCCCGCCGCCGGGGGGCGCTTCTCGTGCTCCAGCACCTGCTCCACGCCACTTCCCATAACTCCCGATCGACACATCAACCCCGCAGGCCCCTCCTGTCACCCGACAGGCGTACGCTGTATGGCTGTCATCGGCCGATCACTGCCGCTCCCCGCGCTCGCCGCGGCACGGTACGGCCCACGGGGGAGTACGGGGAGTAAGCGGTGCTGGAGTGTGTCGGGTCGCTGACCGGCAGCCCATGGATCTACGCGGTCGTCGCGGCGTCCGTCCTGCTGGATGTGTTCCTGCCGATCCTGCCGAGCGGCGTCCTCGTCGTCACGGCGGCGACCGCGGCGGCCGCGGGCTCCGGAGCGGCGGGCGGAACGACCCCCGCCCAGGTCCCCGACCTGCTCTTCCTCATCCTCTCCGCGGCGACCGCCTCACTGCTCGGCGACCTGGTCGCCTACCGGCTGGCCTGGCGCGGGGTGGCCCGGCTGGACAGCGCCATCTCCCGCTCCCGGCGGCTGAGCCGCGCGCAGGAACGTCTCGGCGCCGCCCTCGCCCGGGGCGGCGGACCCCTTGTCGTTCTGGCCCGCTTCGCACCCGCCGGCCGCTCGGTCGTCTCCCTCGGCGCCGGCGCCGCACACCACCGGGCCCGCGACTTCCTGCCCTGGTCCGCCCTGGCCGGCCTGTCCTGGGCGGCGTACAGCGCCGCCCTCGGCTACTACGGCGCCCACTGGCTCGGCGCGACCTGGCTGGCCACCGGGGTCTCGGTGGCGGCCCTGTTCGCCGCGGGCGCGGCAGCGGCGTACGTGATGCGCCGCAGGCCCCGGCCGGGGGCGTAACGCGGGAGGGCGGCGACTCGGCGCGTGGCCGTGCGGCTTGGCGCGGAGTGCCATGCGGCGCGCAGTGTCATGGCGGCGCGGAGCGCCACGCGGCGTGCAGTGCCACGCGGCGCGGCGTGCCAGGAGGCGTGGTGCGCCAGGTGGCGCAACGTGACAGGAGGCGTGGTGCGCCAGATGGCGTGGCGTGCCACTGCCGTATGACGCGAAGTGCCCCCATGGCACGGCGAGCGCCGCAGCTTGGTACGCCGCAGGACGCGACAAGCTCGCGGCACTGTGCGCCAGACGGCACCGGAAGCCACCGTGGCACCGTGCGCCCCATGTCACGGCGAGCCACGTGACACGATGCGCCACACGGCACAGCGAGCCCCCGAGGCAACGCGGGCACCAGAGCCAAGCCCCATGGCCAGGTGCGTCACACGGCACCACGAGCCCGCCGGCCCAGTGCGCCGCACGGCACAGCACGCCCCATGGCACAGCACGCCCCATGGCACAGCACGCCCCATGGCACAGCACGCCCCATGGCACAGCACGCCCCATGGCACAGCACGCCCCATGGCGTGACGCGCCCCCGAGCCCTCTACCCGAGCCGCTCGCCCGCGCCCCCTACCCCGCCCGCCGCGCCGGCGCCCCCCGGACCTCCAGGCCGTCGAGGAGCTGGGCCGTGGCGGCCGTGATGTCCTCCACCGCGCGGTCGAAGACCTCACGGTTGTGCGCGGCCGGGGCCCGGAAGCCGGACACCTTCCGCACGAACTGCAGGGCGGCGGCCCGGATCTCCTCCTCGGTGGCCTCACCGGCCAGCACGGGCGGACGCAGCGTCTTGATACTCCGGCACATGCCTCAAGTCTGGCCCCCCGCACGCCCCCTCCGCAGCGGCTGCGAAGATCTTCTTCCAGGCGGCCACCATCCACGGGGCCGACCGACGAGAGGACACCTTGCGATGACCCTCACGAACCACGCCAAACCCACGGTCGCCGTTCTCGGCCCCGGCGGCGTCGGCGGCCTGCTGGCCGCGCTGCTCGCACGCGCCGGCCACCGGGTGATCTGCCTGGCCGGCGAGGCCACGGCCGAGACTCTGCGCACCACCGGCATCAGCGTCCGCAGCCGCCGCTTCGGCGACTTCACGGCCCCCGTCGAGGCGGACACCGCGCTGCGCGAGCCGGTCGACGCGTGCCTGGTCGCCGTGAAGCACACCGCGCTCGACGCCGCCCTCACCCGGGTACCGCCCACCACCCTCGGCGACGGCCTGCTCGTCCCCCTGCTGAACGGCGTCGACCACCCGGCGGGGCTGCGCGAGCGCTACCGCGCCGACCGCGTCGCCCCGGCCGTCATCCGCGTCGAGTCGATCCGCCTCGCGCCCGGCGTGATCGAACACGGCACCGACTTCGCGGAGGTCGACCTCACCGGGGACCCGGTCCCGCACGACCGCCTCGCCCACCTCGCGGAGGCCCTGTCCGAGGCCGGCGTCACCGCCCGCGTGCTGGACGACGAGGCCGCCGCGCTGTGGGCGAAGATGTCCTTCCTCGCCCCCATGGCACTGCTGACCACCCGCCACGGGCTGCCCATCGGCGAGGTCCGCACGCGGCACCGCGACGAGCTGACCGCCCTGGTGGCGGAGACGGCCGCGGTCAGCCGCGCGTGTGGCGGTCCCGGCGACCCGGCCGCCACCCTCGCCCGTTACGACGCCTTCCCGCCCACCATGAAGTCGTCCATGCAGCGCGACGCCGAGGCGGGCCGGCCGCTCGAACTGGACGCGATCGGGGGCGCGTTGCTGCGCGCGGCGGGGCGCCACCAGGTGGCCGTGCCGGTGGCGACGCGGGTGGTGCGGGAGCTGACCGAGACGCACCGCTGAGACACGCCGGCACAGGGGAACGCACGCACGATCGACTCGTGCACTCATTCGAGTGAAGCCACGGAAGCCGCTCGCTGCCTCAATTCGAACAGGCGTAGCATTGCGGCGTGGCTACGACCTATGACTTCCCCAGTGACCTCCTCGCCGGCCAGGAGGAGCTGCATCAGGTCCGGGCCGAACTGTCGGCCCTGCTCAAGCGGCTCCCCTGGTCGGTCGAGCCGCTCGACGCCTTCAGCGACGACAACGGCTGGCGCAAGCTGGAACGCCCCGCCTCCCCCGGCTGGACCGCCGACGAGCAGGCCGAGGTGGAGAAGCTCCGGCGGCGCGAGCACGAACTGGCGGTGTTCGTCACCACGCACCGCTTCTGGTCGGAGATAGCACCCGAGAACCGGATGGACGCCCGCTCGCGCCTCAAGCACGCCCATGAGACCCCGCCCGGCGACCCGGAGAGCTAGGCCGACGGAGACTTCCGGGCCCGGAAGGTGCGGCGGTAGGTGTCCGGGGGCACCCCGAGCGCGCGATTGAAGTGCCGGCGCAGCGTGGTCGCCGTACCCATGCCGGTGGCCGCCGCGATCGCGTCGATCCCGTCGTCGGAGACCTCCAGCAACTCCTGGGCGTGCCGGATCCGCTGGGCCAGCAGCCATTGCAGCGGGGTGGAACCGGTCACGGACCGGAAGTGGCGGCCCAGGTTGCGCGAGCTCATCCGCGCTCTGCGGGCGAGGTCCTCGACGGTCAGCGGACGGTCGAGGTTCTCCAGCACCCACGGGAGCAGCTCGGCGAGCGGATGGTTGCCCGGGGCGGGGACCGGCGTGGTCACGAACTGGGCCTGACCGCCGTCGCGGTGCGGAGGCACCACCAGACGGCGGGCGACCGCGTTGGCAACCGCCGAGCCGTGGTCGAGGCGGACCAGGTGCAGACACAGGTCGAGGGCGGCGGCCTTGCCCGCGGAGGTGAGCACGCTGCCGTTGTCGACGTAGAGCACGTCCGCGTCCACCTCGACCCGGGGATACCGGGCGGCCAGCTCGGCGGCGTGCGCCCAGTGCGTGGTCGCGCGCCCGCCGTCCAGCAGCCCCGCCGCGGCCAGCACGAACGCGCCGGTGCACAGGGAGGCCACCCGGGCGCCCGCCTCATGGGCCGCGCGCACCGCGTCGACCAGCTCGCCGGGCGGGGCCACCTCGACGTCGGCCCAGCCGGGGACGATCACCGTGCCGGCGCGGGCGAGCCGGTCCAGGCCGTGGTCGGGCTCCAGCCGGAACCGGCCGAGCGGCACCGCACCGGGTCCGCACAGCTCCAGGTCGTACCAGGGGACGTCCACCGCGTCCGGCGGCGGGCCGAACACCTCGTGGGCGATGGACAGTTCGAAGTGCAGCATGCCGTCGGTCACCGCCAGCGCGACCGTGCCCGCGCCCGTACTCCCACCCGCCGTCCCCATGTCCGTAATTGTACGGGCGCTGTCGTTCCGGACACTCGCGGGCCCACCGAACGGCCGCCAGTATGGGGGTAGTTGACCGTTCAAGCAGGGAGTGAGTCATGGCAGCGGGACAGAAGGTGGCCGTCTACGGCGCGTACGGACACACCGGCCGGTTCGTGGTGGCGGAGCTGCGCGAGCGCGGATACGTCCCGGTGGCCTCCGGCCGCGACGCCGGGAAGCTGCGGGCCCTGACGGCCTCCCACCCCGGGCTCGACGTCCGGCCCGCACCGGTCGACGACGACGCCGCCCTCGACCGCGCCCTGGCCGGCACCGCCGCCGTGATCAACTGCGCCGGCCCCTTCGCCGCCACGGCCGCCCCCGTGATCGAAGCGGCCCTGCGCGCCCGCATCCCCTACGTGGACGTGGCGGCCGAGATCGAGGCCAACGCCGACACGTTCGCCCACTTCAGCGACCGAGCCCGCGCCCAGGGAGCCGTGATCGTCCCCGCGATGGCCTTCTACGGCGGCCTCGGCGACCTGCTGGCCACCGCCGCGATGGGCGACTGGACCGCCGCCGACGAGGCGCACATCGCCTACGGCCTCGACAGCTGGCACCCCACCGCCGGCACCCGCAACGCCGGCGCGGTCTCCCGCGAGCGACGCGGCGGCGCACGCGTCGTCTTCACCGACGGGCGGCTGCAGCACCGCCACGACGACCAGCCGACGCTGGAATGGCCCTTCCCCGAACCGGTCGGCCCCCGCAAGGTCATCGGGGAGTTCACCATGGCCGACGTCGTCACCCTCCCCAGCCACCTGTCCGTCCCCGAGGTGCGCACCTACATGACGGCCGACGCGGCCCGGGACGTCGTCGCCCCGGACACCCCGGCCCCCTCCCCGGCCGACGAACACGGACGGTCCGCCCAGACCTTCCTCGTCGACGTCGTCCTCCGCTCCCAGGGCCACGAGCGGCGCGCGGTGGCCAGAGGGCGGGACATCTACGCCGTCACCGCACCGCTCGCGGTCGAAGCGGTCGCCCGCGTCCTCACGGGCCGCACCAGGACGACCGGCGTCGCCTCGGCGGGCGAGATCTTCGACGCGCCCGACTTCCTGCGCGCCCTGTCCCCGCACATCGAGGTGGAACTCCCCGGCGCGTAGGTGGCACGGCCACCGCACCGCGGCACGGCCGGGACCCGTCGACGACGTAGACGACGCCGACGATGTCGACGACAAGGCCCCGGCCGGAGAGCCACGAAGGGCCTAGCCGAGGAGACCCCGCATCTCCTCGATCTCGGCGCTCTGCCCGGTGACGATGTCAGCGGCCGTCTTCTTCGCGGCCCCGTAGGCGCCCTTGGCCTGCTCGGCCCTGGCCATCTCCACGGCACCCTTGTGGTGCTCGACCATCAGGGTCAGGAACAGGGTGTCGAAGTCCTTCCCGGAGGCCTTCTGCAGCTTGGCCATGTCCTGCTCGCCCATCATCCCGGACATGCCCGGCATGCCCGACTGCGACGAATGCGCCGAGTGATCCATCCCGGGCATGGCCGAACCATCGGCCTCGGGCACGTCCTCGCCCCAGGCCCGCAGCCAGCCGCTCATGGTGCGGATCTCCGGGTCCTGCGCCTTCTCGATCCGCGCCGCCAGGTCCTTGACCTGCGCCGACGAGGCCCGCTCGGCGGCCATCCGGGCCATCTCAAGCGCCTGCCGGTGGTGCGGGATCATGCCCTGCGCGAAGGACACGTCCTGCGCGTTGTGCGCCCCGCCGGTCGCGGAGGCGGAAGCGGAAGCGGACGGGGCGGCGTGCCCCTCATGACCGCCGTCACCGCTGCCGCCCCCACAGGCGGCGAGAAGCAGCGCGGCACTCACGGCCGCCGTGACGAGACCGGCGCGGCGTGCCAGGGCACGGTGGATGTTGCTCATGGGTGAACTCCTGCTGGAAGAAAGGATTTCCGGACACACGGACGCACCGCGCCGCACAGAAGGCCGACGGCACGGCACGGGAGCGGTGTCTAGATCCGCAGCGACTGGAGTTCGGCCAGCGAGGGCGGCGCACGGGCCCCGTCCGGCGCGGCACCGATGTATCCGCACCCGGACCGGACCGGCACGACGACGGCGCCCGGGTCGGCGACCAGAGCGGGCAGCACGGGCCCACCGCTCACCGCACCGGAGGCACAGGTAACGTCGGCATGCCGCGCATGCCCACCACCGCAGTGCCCGTCGTCCCCGGCGCACCCGTCCTCGACCAGGACGACAGCGGCCCGGGAACCCGCATGCCCATGCCGCTCCGGCATGGCCCCACCGGGCGCCAGGGCATGCATCCCCAGCAACCCGACCAGCAGCCCGAGCACGGCGACCACCCGCCACGACCGCACACGCGGCCGCGGACGACGCCCCGACTCGAACCGATTCACGCGCCACATCGTAGGCAGCCCCACCCCAGGACACGCGAAAGGGCCCCCGGGTTTCACCCGAAGGCCCTCACTACGGTGGGCGCGGACGGTTTCGAACCGCCGACATCCTGCTTGTAAGGCAGGCGCTCTACCACTGAGCTACGCACCCGAGACAAGCCGACAGCCTACATTGTCCCGGGCCGTGTCCTGCAAACCAGTAGGGCGTGAGCAGGCGTAGCCGTTTTCTGAAGATCGAGCGCGTCTGCGTCCTGCGGGCAGGGCGCATGCTCGACCGCGTGCCCCAAGTGGTCCTGAGCACGCTGGTCACCCGCTTTCGCACCGCGTCCGGCGACACGGGTCGTGCCCGTGGTCCGGGAAGGCGGGGGCGGGGTCCCTCGTGTCCACGGGTTTCCGTACCGGTCTGGACGGTCCGATGCCCCGCACGATCTCTCCGGTCGTGTGGGGGCGGTGCCGTCCGACGCCGGATCGGATGGCCGAGGGCACGCCTTCCGATCGCCACGGCGGCGGCGTCATGCCGTGTGATCGGACGTCGGGGGGTGGACAGTGGCATCTGCCAGTGCTGAGCACCCCACTGCGAGGTGTGGGCCGGATCCACGGCGACGACCGCCAGGCCCTGCTCGGCGGCCATCGACACCAGTCGGCCCCTGAGTCTGGCGGTGGGGAAGCGGGAGACAAGGCGGCGGAAACGCCTGCTCCGGCCGTGCTGTTCGCGGCTTTTCCCGTCAGTGAAATCCAGGTCCTCGATCGCCACCGCGCCGACTCCGCAGCGCCGGGCGTGATGGAGCAACCGGGTCATCGCATGCCTGATCTGGGCGTCCCGGTGCGAGGCGCTGCCCGAGAGATCGTAGAAGTACCGCCGAGGCTCGCCTACCGGGTTGCCGTGCACGTCGAGGTGCCAGGCGGCGAGGTGATCGTCGTTCATGTCCACCGCGACCACGCCCCGGGACAGTGCCGTGCGCAGCGGCAGCACCGGGGCAGCAGGGCGCTGCCAGGAGGCGGTGATGTACCAGCGGCCGCGTACGACGTCGCGGTGGATGCGATACGCGACCGCCCGGTCCGTGGCGATACGGTCCCGCCATTCCTCGGACCGGTGACCGAAGGCCACGGCGGCGCCGAGCACATACCGACCGTGCGGGGCGTTGGCCAGGTGCACCAGGGTCGCCGGCAGTCGGATCGAGACCTGTCCGGTGTCGGTGACGCGGACGGTTTCGTTGCCGTAGCGCTTCCCGGACTCCCCGTCGGCAGCCAGGAACAGCCGGGCGGCCTGCCACTGGTCCCGCCATGTCTGTCCGTCGATTCCGGCGTCGTCCAGACGGTGACGCAGCCCGGCCAGCTTCTTGCCGCCGCGGACCACGTGCACACGACCCGCCGCCCAGTCCGCCTCGACTGCGGTCAGCCGATCCCGCAGGACATGCAGACGACGGGATTTGGCATGCCACTCCGCCCTGGTGGCGTAGCCGCGCACCAGCCTCGCCGCCTTGTCGGCCTTGGCACCCAGCGGGCGGGCCAGCCGCGCCTCGACTCGTGCGATCTCACTGCGCAGCCGTGCGGCCTCGGTTGCCTGGCCACGCCTGGCCAACGCCCACTGATCGTGCGTCGCCTTCGTGATACTGCCGGCCCACCGCGCCGACGAGGCAACGGTCAGCGCCCGCTTGCGCGTCGCCCATGAGTTCGCGTCGTGAGCTGTTCCCTGTCCGGACCGCACGGCGAGATCCCGAGACGCGAGCGAGCCGAGGAAGGCACCGACCTCGATCAGCACCGCCTCATCGGCCGGTGACAGTCGCAGTCGCGCTCGGATCGACACCCCGGCGGGGCCGGGCGCCACGAACGGCGCGGCCGCCTGTCGTGATCCGCCCACCCGTAGCCACCACCGATACGTAGTCCTCAGTCGTCCCGTCCAACGACCACAACGGGAGAAGGTCACCCATTCGACACAAGAACTCGTGTCCCCCGCTGCCCTCGGTGACTCCGAGCAGGCAGGCGGGGCCGTGACGGTGAAGGACGGGTCCGTGACGCTGGCGCTGCACAGTGCCGTGTACCGGTGTCGGCGAAGAGCGGGGACGGGGTGTGCGGGTGTCCGTGCCGCGGGACGGCTCCGGTGGGCATCTCGTGCCGGTGCGTACCGGCGACGCGAGAATCGCCGTGCGTCCGGCGAACTGATCGGCCCGTGTGTTCGTCTTCAACCGGTGGGAGAATGGCACCGGGCAGGGCCGAACACAGCACGGGAGAGGGATGTGACGGCGACTCCAGCGCAGGCGTACTCGTCGCCGTCCGTGTCGTACGCGCGCGTCCTGCGGGACACGCTCACCCTGGTGGGTCTGCCGCTCGTGGCCGCGCTGGTGTTGCCCGCCGCGTTCGCCGGGGGCGGTACGCGGCGCTGGTTCGGCGGGCGGGCGGAGAGCCAGCGGGCCGAGGCGCAGGCCGCGAAGGACGCCGCTGCCGCGGCCTTCTACGAACTGGACACCGCCCAGCGTGATCTGCGGATCTCCGTGGAGACGATCACGGCCGTGGACGACTCCCCGGCCGCCCGGCGCGCGGTCGCCGACTTCGCCGCGCTGGGGCAGCGCATCGACGAGGTGTCCCGGCAGTACATCGCGGCCGTGGACGCCCATGATCTCGACCGGGACGACCTGGAGGCGGCGGCCGCCTCCCGGGCGCGTACCGAGCTGAGCCGGGCCAAGGACGAGCTGGAGGCGGTCAAGCGGGAGCTGGACCGTTTCGGCGAGGGGCTGGGGCCGCTGCTGGGCAAGGCGGAGACGCAGCTGGCGCGGGTCGCGCCGGCCGTGGAGCGGGCCCGGCAGGCGCTGCTGGCGGCGACCGGCGCGCTGGACGCCGTACGGCAGTCGGGGCTGAAGGCCGACGATCTCGCGGCGCGGCTCGCCGCGCTGTCCCCGGAGCTGACCAGGCTGAATCAGGGGGCCGGGCAGCACGGTGTGGCGCCGACGCTGGAGCGGGCCGAGCGGGTGGCGCGGGAGGCGGAGGCGGTCCGGGCTCAGGCCGAGCGGCTGCCGGAGCGGGCGGCCGAGATCGATCACCGGCTGGTGTCGCTGCGGACCCGGGCGCAGGCGCTGACCACGCGGGCCGGGCAGGTGGAGCCGGTGCTGAGCGAGTTGCGGCGGCGGTTCACGGCGGCCTGCTGGCAGGACTTGCAGCGGGTTCCGGAGCATGCCGACGACAACGTGCGGCAGGCGGAGCTGAAGCTGCGGGAGGCGCAGGGCGCGCGGGACGCGCAGCGGTGGGCGGACGCGACGGCGCTGCTGTCGACGGTGCGGGCGCTGCTGAACTCCACCGACGAGGCCGTGTCGGCGGCCGGGGACCGGCTGCGGCGGCTGAACGCCGTGCAGAAGGACCCGCAGCAGGAGATCGAGCGGACCCGGTTCGCGATCCGGGACGCGCAGCGGCTGGCGATGACGGGTCGTACGACGCCGGATCCGCGGCACGCGCGGCCGCTGGACGAGGCGGTGGCGCGGCTGGACCGTGCGGTCGCGTCCCTGGAGGGCGGCCGGCATCCCGACTTCTGGCACTTCCTGACCGAGACGGAGGCGGTGCGGCAGTCGGTGGCGCGGGTGGTCGCGCAGATCCGCGAGGAGCGGGGTCATCATGCCGGTTAATCTTCTGGCATGCCTCGCTATGAGTATCGGTGCCGGACCTGTGCTGACACCTTCGAGCTGAGCCGGCCTATGGCGGAGTCGTCCGCGCCGGCGGCGTGCCCTGCCGGGCATGAGGACACGGTGAAGTTGTTGTCGACGGTGGCTGTGGGTGGGACCGCTTCGGCGTCCGCGCCTGCGCCCCGTGCGGGGGGCGGGGGCGGCGGTTGTTGTGGTGGGGGTTGTTGCGGCTAGCGCCTGCCGAGGTGCCGCACCAGGCCGTGGGGCGGGTGCGGCACCGTTGTGGCTGGTCGCGCCCCGGGCCCTAGGGGGTTGCTCTTCTGGTCGCCTTCAGGAACTCGCGCAGGATCCTCTCCCCCGCCAGTACCCCTCTCTCCGGCAGGGCCGTGATCCGGGGGGCCGTCCAGCGTTCGTCGGCCAGTTCGCCGTGGCCGGGGCGCCAGCCCTGGTCGGCTGCGAGGAGGAGGTCGGCGTCCAGCAGCGAGTCGCCGGCGGTCAGGGTCAGCTCGGCGCCGCTGCGGCGGGCGACCTCGCGCACGGCCGCGCTCTTGGTCAGCGGCTTCGGTACGGCGTAGATCTTGCGGCCCTGCAGCGAGACCGTCCAGCCGCGCGGCTCCGCCCAGGCGGTCAGTTCCTTCACCCACTCCTCGGGCAGCAGTTCGCGTTCGACGACGAGGTAGGCGAAGAGGTCCTCGGCGGTGCGGTGCTTGCGGACCCAGACGGGGTCGGCGGTGCGCAGCAGGTGGTCCTGGATCTCGGCGAGGGGGGCGCACTCGCCGGCCAGGCGGTCGGTGACCTGGCGGTGCCAGTCGGGGTCGGAGACGCCGTCGACGAGGAGGTGACCGCCGTTGGCGCAGATCGCGTACGTCGGTGCGGGCCCCGGCAGGTTGATGCGCTGGTACTGCTTGCGGGTGCGGGTGGTGGTCGGGACGAAGACGGCCGTGTCGCCCAGGTCGGTCAGCAGCTGGGCCGCCGTCTCGGTCATGTACGACAGCGGCTTGCTCTCGTGCACCTCCACGCACAGCAGGCGCGGTGCGCGAGCGTCGGGCATGGTCAGCGCGAGGGCCGCCGAGGAGTAGATCAGCGTGCGGTCGAGGTCGCTCGCCACCAGGACCGGCATCAGACGGTCACCGCCTTGCCGTCGGCGCCGGTGGCGCCGCGTGTGTACTTGGGGTGGATCAGTCCTACGCAGGTGTAGGGCAGGTCGCCGACTTCCTCGACGGGCACCCCGCGCTGCTCGGCCAGCAGGCGGACGTGGTCCAGGTCGGCCCCGGCCCCCTCGTGCGCGAGGATCTTCCAGGGCACCCGGCGCAGCAGCACCCGGGTGGTCTCGCCGACGCCGGGCTTGACGAGGTTGACGTCGTGGATGCCGTACTCCTCGCTGATGCGCTCGACGGCGGCCCAGCCCGCCCAGGTGGGGGTGCGGTCGCTCGCGAGGAGTTCCTTGACGGCGGCATCGACGGTGTCGGCCACCTCGGGGAAGCGGGCGGAGACGGCGTCGAGGAAGGCGTTGGACACGTCGGCGCCGGCGAGTTCGCGGTAGAACTTCGCGCCGTGGAAGTCGTGCGGGCCGACCAGGTCGGCGCGCAGCACGGTGCGCGATATCAGTCCGGAGACGGTGGAGTTGAGGCAGGCGGAGGGGATGAGGTAGTCCTCGCGGGTGCCGTAGGTGCGTACGCAGGAGCCGGGGTCGGCGAGGACGGCGATCTCCGGGTCGAAGCCGGTGATGCCCTCGGCCTTCTCGAACTCCTCGACGGCCTGGGCGAGTTCGCGGGTGATGGCGCCCTTGCCGGTCCAGCCGTCGACGAAGACGACGTCGGCGGGGTCGTGGTGGGCGGCCAGCCAGCGCAGCGCGTTGGCGTCGATGCCGCGGCCGCGCACGATGGACACGGCGTAGTGCGGCAGGTCCAGGCCGTGCCGGTGCTGGGCCCAGCGGCGCATGAGGACGCCGACGGGGGTGCCGGCGCGGGCGAGGGAGACCAGGACGGGGCGGGGGGAGCGCTCGGCGAGGACCGTCTCGGTGACGACGCCGACGGCGTGCGCGATGCGGGCCGCGGAGGCGTCCAGGGCCTGGTGGAAGAGTTCCTGGTACTGCTCGCTGGGCTGGTACTCCACGGGCAGGGACTCGGCGTAGTGGGCGCCGCCGCTCTGGATGGCCTCCTCGCGCTCCTCGGTGGGCGCCTCCAGGGTGACGTCCGAGAGGTCCTGCAGCAGCCAGCCGACCTCCTCGGGCGCGTAGGAGGAGAACGCGGGGCCACGGAGTGGCTCGGGCAGCATGGCGGGCCTTTCGGGGGCGGGCGCGGGGACGTACGACGGTACGACCGTGAGGACCACGTGCGGCGTGTGCTCGGCGAGCCGGGCCAGCAGGCCGTCGGGTGCGTGCAGCTCGGCGGTGTCGCCGGCGGAGTCGACGACGGCGACGACGGCGTCGAAGCCGGCGCCGGCCACGTTGTAGGCGTAGCGCTCGCCGGGGCCGTCGTCGGGGTCGTCGTGGGCGGGGAAGACGAGGCGGGTGCGGATGGCGTAGCCGGGGTCGTCGACGGCGAGTACGGGGGAGCGGGTGGTGGTCGAGAAGCGGACCTGGGCGTCGGTGATCTGCTCCAGCTCGCGGGCGAGGCGGAGGGGGGCGTACATCAGCTCCTCGTTGCCGAGGACGAGGACGCGGTGCGCATTTTCCGGCAGGGCTTCGGCGAGGCGGGCCGCCATCGCCGGGAGGGCGGCGTCCAGCCTTCGGCGGTGGGTGGGGGTGAAGCCGTGGCGGCCGCCGTCGGGTAGGCCGGGGGGCCAGTGCAGATCCACTCGGGTGGTGCGGTTGTGGGGTGGGTGCGGGTGCGTTGTGGTTTCTCGCGCCCACGCGGCGGAGCCGCATATGTCACCGCCGCGCGCCCCTGGGTGGGTCACCTCATGCCGCGCTACGAGGTCCCGTCCCTTTTCGAGGACGCCCTCGGGCAGCCGTACCGTCCCCCTGGCCGCCGCCACCAGGTCCACCCTCGCGCCGATCTCCTGCGCGAAGTCCTCCAGCCGGTCCGCGTCCTCCGGTGAGCGCATGTCCACCAGGGCGACGACCACGTACCGTCCCCGCGGGTAGCGCTCGTGCAGGTCGCGGATCGTGTTCAGGACCGTGTTTCCCGTGGAGAACTCGTCGTCCACCAGGACCAGCGGGCCCTCCCCCGCCAGCAGGGCCGGGTTCTCGGGCAGCAGCAGGTGGGTGGTGGCGTGGGAGTGGGACTCCTCGAAGCCGCCGGCGCGGGCGACGCCGGGGACGGGGCGTCGGGTGGAGTGCAGGTAGGGGGCGGTGCCGAGGCCGTCGGCGACGGAGTGGCCGAGGCCGGTGGCGGTCTCGGCGTAGCCGAGGACGACCGCGCGGGCGGCCTCCTGGGCGCCGAGCAGGTCCCGGACGCGGCGGCCTAGCGCGAGCCCGGAGCCGTAGACGACCGACGGCGACTGCGGGACGTGCTTGCCGAGCACGTGGGACACGAGCAGGTGCGCCCGCTTGGGGTTGCGGCGCAACGCGAGCCCCAGCAGCTCGGTGAGATCGTCGTCGCCGACGAGTTCGACGCCGAGCCGCTCGGCGACCCAGGTCCCGGACCAGACCCCGTTGTTCACTGCGTTCTTCATCCGTCCCTGTGTCCTCAGCCGGGTATTCCGGCGGCGAGCAGTTCCACGAAGCTGACGCCCTCGCCCGCGACGCCGAAGACCTCCGCGCGCAGCAGGGTGCGCTCGGCCCAGGCGCGGTGCGGCTTCACTTCGTTCATCTTGTTCGTGTAGGCCGACCTGAGTACACCCCCGCCGCCGCGTTCCGGCTTGAGGATGTCCTGGGCGTCGCTGTACTCCTCGTGGCTGACGACGGACAGCGCGTGCACGGGCAGCACGTGGGAGGGGTGGATGCAGGTCTTGCCGAGCAGGCCGTTGGCCTGGTCGAGGGTGATCTCCCGCAGCAGTCCGTCCATGGCGTGCTCGATCAGTCTCTCGCGCAGTTCGACGGCCTGCCCCTCCAGGAAGGGGCTGGTGCGCAGCATCGGCTTGAACATGCGCTCGGAGACGCGGAAGTACTCCCAGACGGGGCCGGTGACGGTGAAGCCGGTGCCGTCGGCGCGGGCGAGCATGTTGACCACGTCGGCGATGACGGAGGCGACGATCTGGACGTCGTAGGCGGTCATGTCGGGGGCGCGGCGCAGGCCGTAGGAGGAGCAGAAGTCGGTGACGCCGAGGCGCAGGGCGAGGACGCGGTCGCGGTACTTGTCGACGGCGCGGAAGATGCCCTCCAGGGTCTCCACGCGGGACTCGCGGTACAGCAGCTCGGGGGATTCCAGGACCGGCATCGCGAACAGGCGGTGGCCGCAGGCGCTCTCGGCGGCGGCGAGGGCCTCCAGGAAGAGGATGCCGCGTTGCTCGGTGAACTTGGGCAGCACGAAGCCGGACAGCAGGCGGACGGTGGGGCCCAGGCGGCGGACCAGGTCGGGGATCTGGTGGGGGGCGCGGACCCGGATGAACAGCAGGGGCAGGTCGGTGGCGGGCCGGGCGGCGAGGTCGGCGAACTGGTGGACGAGGTTGTCCTCGCCGTCCTCGACGTCCTCGTCGCCGATGGAGTCCTCCAGGCACAGCACCATGGACACGACGCCGCGTGCGGCCTGCTTGAGGATGTCGTCGGCGAGCTGGGGGCGGGTCGCCGGGCTGTACAGGGTGGCGCCGAGGGCCGCGGACAGCAGCCGGGCCGGGGAGTCGGCGGTGAACTCGCAGGGCTCGCGGTGGAAGAGGCGCTGCCGCACCTCCGGGGCGATGTGCCCGAAATGACGCATGTAACTCCCCCGGGGCGCAAGGATCTGGCCTATGGATGCGGTAAAAGGTGGCCGGTAATAGTACGTACGGATCCATGTCCTGAGTTCCCGCGGGGCATGAATTTCCGGTAACACGGCCGGGGCGGCGCTGTGCCGGCGCGGGCCGCACCCCGCGTTGTCGTGAACAGGACTCAGAAGGCAGGATGACGGCATGACGCACGCGATGCTGAAGGGGTCGAACGTCCCGCTGGAGGCCACGACGGTCCGTGCCGTGCTGCGCTGGTCGCCCGGGCAGGACGTCCCGGACGTTGACGTCTCGGCGCTGCTGCTGGGTTCCGACGGCCGGGTGCGCTCGGACGAGGACTTCGTGTTCTACAACCAGCCCCGGCATCCGTCGGGCGTGGTGTGGCGGCTGGGCAAGAAGCGGCTGGCGCAGGGGCTGACCGACACGATCCAGACCGACCTCACGGGGGTCGAGGCGGGGGTCACGCGGATTCTGCTGGTGGCCTCCGCGGACGGCGTCACCTTCGACCGGGTGCGGGATCTGAGCATCCTGCTGTACGACGCCGGCGCCCCGGACGGTGAGGCGCTGGCCTCGTTCGCGATCCGGCCGGAGACGGGTGAGGAGACGGCGCTGATCTGCGGGGAGCTGTACCGGCGGGGCGAGGGCTGGAAGTTCCGCGCGCTCGGTGAGGGCTACTCCAACGGCCTGAAGGGCCTGGCGACGGATTTCGGCATCTCGGTGGACGAGGCGGAGGAGGCGCAGTCGGCGGCCCGGCCGTCGTCCGCCGCGCCGGCGGCGCAGCCGCTGCCGCCGGAGCAGCCGAGCGCGGTGCCGGCCCAGCCGGCGTACGGCTACCCGCAGCAGCCGCCGGCGACGGCGCCTCTGCAGCCCGCGTACGGCTATCCGCCGGCTCCCGCGACGACTCCGGCGACGGCGCCGGTGCCGGCCCCGGCGGGGGTGTCCGGTTACGGCTATCCGCCGCCGGTGACGCCGGGTCCGGGCCAGGACGTCGGTCTGCCTCCGATGGGCCCGCAGTTCATCGGGCGGTGACGGCTTCGGGCTACCGTTCGGCCTTGGCCTTGTAGCCCCTGCCCCACTGCAGTCCCCACCCGTAGAGCCGGTCGATCTCGCCCTGGAAGCCGTAGACGAACTTGACCTCGCGGCGGACGATCAGCTCCCCCTTGACGTTCTCGATCATCACCACGGCGCAGGAGCGGGCCTGGGGGTGGCGTTCGTCGAGGCCTATCTCGATGCGCGGGCCGTTGCTCGGGTAGAGCGTGACGATGGCGTGGGTACGGTCGAAGGCCGGGGTCTGGTCGTAGATGTAGACGAAGACCAGCAGCCGTTTGATGTTCTCCCGGTGGTCGAGGTTGACGTACATCGTCTCCCCCGATCCGGACCCGAACCGGTCGTCGCCGCTGAGTTTGACGTACGGCGGTGCGTTGACGTCGCCGAGATAGCCGCCCAGCGGCTGGACGACCCCCTTGGTGCCGTCGGTCAGCTCGTACAGGCAGCCGAGGTCGAGGTCGACGTTGACCATGGACTGGCTGTGTTCGAGGACCTCGGGCGGTTTGAGCGCCCGGAAGGGGTGGCGCAGCAGGCTTTCGCGCTGGGAGCCGCCGATGTCGGAGGTGCGCATCCGCCAGGTGAGGTTGACGCGGAGGTTGCCGGTGGCCGCGCCCTGTTTGGTGAGGGAGACCTGGCGGTGCCGTTTGGTCAGCTCTATGGCGTTGGTCGCGGCGCTGCCCGAGTCGAAGTCGGCGGCGCGTCCGCCCAGCAGTCCGTCGAAGAGTCCCATGTCCCGCCCCCCCTGGTGTCACTGCATGAACCGGCGGGGCGGCCGCGTCAGGAGTCGTCCCGCACAGCCGCCCCGCCTCGAAGCGTTCCCTCGTCGGGGAGGTCGTCACACCCCGGAGGAGACCTCGGCCTTGTCGTTCGAGCCGGATCCCTCGGCGGCCGCGAGCGCCTTGTTGCGGCGCACGGAGGACCAGAAGGACCAGGCGATCAGGATGACGCCGACCAGGCCGGTGATGACCTCGTTGATCTCGTACTGGATGGTGACCAGCAGCAGGACGGCGAGGGCGCCGATGGCGTAGTGGGCGCCGTGCTCCAGGTAGACGTAGTCGTCGAGGGTGCCCTGGCGGACCAGGTAGACGGTGAGCGACCGGACGTACATCGCGCCGATGCCGAGGCCGAGGGCCATGAGCACGATGTCGTTGGTGATGGCGAAGGCGCCGATCACGCCGTCGAAGGAGAAGGACGCGTCCAGGACCTCCAGGTAGAGGAACATGAAGAACGCGGCTTGGCCGGCCAGCTTGACCGCGTTGCGGGGTTTGCCGCTGCGTTCGGCCTCTTCCTCCTCCTCGTGCTCGCGTTCCTCCTCTTCCTCCAGCTTGTCCTCGAAGTAGCCGGACAGGCCGCCGACGATCATGTAGGTGATCAGGCCGGCGATGCCGGCGATCAGCACCGTCTGGGCCTTGTCGACGTGGGTGCCGCCGTGCTGGTGGGCGTGGGTGGCGAAGGTGAAGGAGGTGATCAGCAGGACGATCAGGGAGATGCAGACCGACAGCATGTCGACCTTGCCGAGCTTGGCCAGCGGCCGCTCGATCCAGCGCAGCCACTGGATGTCCCGGTCCTCGAAGATGAAGTCGAGGAAGATCATCAGCAGGAACATGCCACCGAACGCGGCGATCGCGGGGTGGGCGTCGGTGACCAGCTCCTGGTAGCGGTCCTTGTTGTTGAGCGCGAGGTCGACGGCCTCGATGGGGCCCATCTTGGCGCTGATCGCGACGATCACCACGGGGAAGACCAGGCGCATGCCGAAGACCGCGATGAGGACGCCGACGGTGAGGAAGATCTTCTGCCAGAAGGCGTTCATCTTCTTCAGGATTCCGGCGTTGACCACGGCGTTGTCGAACGACAGCGAGATCTCCAGGATGGAGAGGATCGCCACGATGCCGAAGGCTTCCCACCCCCCGTAGAAGACCGCTGCGACCAGGCCGAGCGCGGTGACCGCGAACGACCAGCCGAAGGTTTTCAGAAGCACTGGCTACCCAATCCGTACGTGTACGGGATTCCCCCGTGCCGCACTCGGCTTTACGAAACGTTGACCCCAAAGTCTAGAGCGATGCCGCGCAGCCCGGATGCGTACCCCTGCCCCACCGCCCGGAACTTCCATTCGCCCTGGTAGCGGTAGAGCTCACCGAAGATCATCGCCGTTTCGGTGGAGGCGTCCTCGCTCAGGTCGTAGCGGGCGAGTTCCTGGCCGTCGGCCTGGTTGACGACGCGGATGAAGGCGTTGGAGACCTGGCCGAAGGTCTGGCCGCGCTCGTCGGCCATGTGGATCGAGACCGGGAAGACGATCTTCTCGCACTGGACCGGCACCTTGGACAGGTCGACCAGGATCGACTCGTCGTCGCCCTCGCCCTCACCGGTGAGGTTGTCGCCGGTGTGCTCCACCGAGCCGTCGGGGCTCTTGAGCTGGTTGTAGAAGACGAACCACTCGTCGCCCATGACCCGGTTGCCGGCGCCGCACAGCAGGGCGCTGGCGTCGAGGTCGAACGGGGCTCCGGTGGTGGAGCGTGCGTCCCAGCCGAGTCCGACCATCACCTGTGTGAGGTTCGGCGCGGCCTTGGACAGGGAGACGTTGCCCCCCTTGGCGAGTGTGACGCCCATGTCGTGGTCCCTCCCCGAGACGGTGTGCCTGTGCTTGTCCTGCGCGTCCGGCGCCGCACGTAAACCGCGCGGCGCCGGACGGTGAGACGCTTCGGACGACTCAGACGTTCACGCCGAAGTCCTGCGCGATGCCGCGCAGACCCGAGGCGTAGCCCTGGCCGATGGCGCGGAACTTCCACTCGGCACCGTGCCGGTAGAGCTCACCGAAGACCATCGCGGTCTCGGTGGAGGCGTCCTCGCTGAGGTCGTAGCGGGCGATCTCCTGCTGGTTGGCCTGGTTGACGACGCGGATGAAGGCGTTGCGCACCTGGCCGAAGGACTGCTGGCGGTTCTCGGCGTCGTAGATCGAGACCGGGAAGACGATCTTCTCCACGTCCGCCGGGACGCCGGCGAGGTTGACCTTGATCTGCTCGTCGTCGCCCTCGCCCTCACCGGTGAGGTTGTCACCGGTGTGCTCCACCGAGCCGTCGGGGCTCTTGAGGTTGTTGAAGAAGACGAAATGCTGGTCGCTGGCGACCTTGCCGGAGTTGTTCAGCAGCAGCGCGCTGGCGTCGAGGTCGAAGTCGGTGCCGGTGGTGGTGCGCACGTCCCAGCCCAGACCGACGATGACGGCGGTCAGGCCCGGGGCCTCCTTCGTCAGCGATACGTTGCCGCCCTTGCTGAGGCTGACTCCCACGAGTCCTCCATTGGTGTTCGGGGGCGGGGAGCCCCGTCGTGCTGTGACATCGGATCAACGACCCGATCCTAGTGACGGGTTCCCGCAGCCCGCAGGAGCCTGGAGCCGAACAATCGCCGGGTGTCGGCCTGGATCAGATCGCGTCGAGCGCCTTGACGTACTCGTTCAGGTCACGGGCGTCGGGCAGCGCGTTGACGACGCTCCAGCGCACGACGCCCTCCTTGTCGATGACGAAGGTGCCGCGCACCGCGCAGCCCTTGTCCTCGGCGAAGACGCCGTAGGCGCGGGAGACCTCGCCGTGCGGCCAGAAGTCGCTGAGCAGCGGGTACTCCAGGCCCTCCTGCTCGGCGAAGACGCGCAGGGTGTGGATGGAGTCGTTGGAGACGGCGAGCACCTGGGTGGAGCGGTCGGAGAACTGCGGCAGGTTGTCGCGGACCTCGCACAGCTCGCCGGTGCACACGCCGGTGAAGGCGAACGGGTAGAAGATCAGGACGACGTTCTTGCTGCCGCGGAAGTCGGACAGCTTCACGGTGCGGCCGTGGTTGTCCTTGAGCTCGAAGTCGGGGGCCTTGTCGCCGACCTGGATCGCCATCGGGGTGCCTGTCCTTTCGGGGGGCCGTTCGGGTGCAACGCTGGGCTCCACCCTACGAGGCGGCCACCGCCGGGGCGTGGCAGGCCCTGGGGCGGACCGGCTCAGAGCCGGCCCGCCCGGGTGACGAACGACTATCGCTTGGTCTTGGCCGCCTTCGGCGTGGCCAGCCGGCTGCCGCTCCAGTCCTTGCCGACGCTGACGCTCTTGGACGCCGTCAGCCCCGCCGTGGTGGCGGCTTCCGAGATGTCGCTCGGCTCCACGTACCCCGAACGGCCGGTCTTCGGCGTGAGGAGCAGAATCGCGCCGCCCTCTTCGATGTACGTGGTGGCATCCACCAGCGCATCCGTCAGGTCGCCGTCGTCGTCACGGAACCACAGCACAACGGCGTCGGCCACGTCGTCGTAGTCCTCGTCCACCAGGTCGCCCTCGATGGCTTCCTCGATGGCCTCGCGGAGCTCCTGGTCGACGTCGTCGTCGTAGCCGATCTCCTGGACCACCTGCCCGGGCTGGAACCCCAGCCTGCCGGCAGGGTTCGTCCGCTCCTCCGCGTGGTCCGCGGTCGCGCTCACGGGTTGCCTCCTGATCATGTCTTGGTGAATATCTCAGCCACGCGCGTGCGCGAAGCATTGGCCGTAGTCCACACGGGCGGGGCGGATCGCGCAAGTACCCGGCGGTTCGGACCGCCGAAACGGTGACGATCCTGGCCGTGTCGCCGCAACTTACGGCACACAATCCCAGACCGTGGTGATGCACACCACACCTTTCTGCCCTCTTTGGGCGTTTGGGAACCGTCTGCGGGTACGAGACTCGAATGAGTTTCCCGGCCTCGCCCGCCCCGCCCCCACCTGTCGTTACCTCACGGTAGTGAGGGCGTCGGAGATGACGTACGCCGCACCGGGGAGGACGATGGGGTCGGCGACAGCACGGCCGTTTCGGCAGGTTTCTTTCGACAGGTAAGGATCAGCGTGGCTTCCGGATCCGATCGCAACCCGATCATCATTGGCGGCCTTCCGAGTCAGGTCCCCGACTTCGACCCCGAGGAGACCCAGGAGTGGCTCGACTCGCTCGACGCCGCCATCGACGAGCGCGGCCGGGAGCGGGCGCGCTACCTGATGCTGCGGCTGATCGAGCGGGCCCGCGAGAAGCGCGTGGCCGTGCCCGAGATGCGCAGCACGGACTACGTCAACACGATCGCCACCAAGGACGAGCCGTTCTTCCCGGGCAACGAGGAGATCGAGCGCAAGATCCTCAACGCCACCCGCTGGAACGCGGCGGTGATGGTCTCGCGCGCCCAGCGCCCCGGCATCGGCGTCGGCGGGCACATCGCCACGTTCGCCTCCTCCGCCTCGCTGTACGACGTGGGCTTCAACCACTTCTTCCGCGGCAAGGACGAGGGCGACGGCGGTGACCAGGTCTTCTTCCAGGGGCACGCCTCGCCGGGCATCTACGCGCGCGCGTACCTGCTCGACCGGCTCAGCGCCGAACAGCTCGACGGCTTCCGCCAGGAGAAGTCGAAGGCCCCGCACGCCCTGTCCAGCTACCCGCACCCGCGCTCGATGCCGGACTTCTGGGAGTTCCCGACGGTCTCCATGGGCCTCGGCCCGATCGGCGCGATCTACCAGGCCCGTATGAACCGCTACATGGAGGCGCGCGGCATCGCCGACACCTCCCGGTCGCACGTGTGGGCGTTCCTCGGCGACGGCGAGATGGACGAGCCGGAGTCGCTGGGCCAGCTGTCCATCGCCGCGCGCGAGGGCCTGGACAACCTGACCTTCGTGGTGAACTGCAACCTGCAGCGCCTGGACGGCCCGGTGCGCGGCAACGGCAAGATCATCCAGGAGCTGGAGTCGGTCTTCCGGGGCGCCGGCTGGAACGTGATCAAGCTCATCTGGGACCGCACCTGGGACCCGCTGCTCGCCCAGGACCGCGACGGCGTGCTGGTCAACCGGATGAACACCACCCCGGACGGCCAGTTCCAGACGTACGCCACCGAGTCCGGCGCGTACATCCGCGAGCACTTCTTCGCCGACGACCACCGGCTGCGCGCGATGGTCGAGAACATGACCGACGACCAGATCCTGCACCTGGGCCGCGGCGGCCACGACCACCGCAAGATCTACGCGGCGTTCAAGGCGGCCAAGGAGCACAAGGGCCAGCCGACGGTCATCCTGGCCAAGACGGTCAAGGGCTGGACGCTGGGCCCGAACTTCGAGGGCCGCAACGCCACCCACCAGATGAAGAAGCTGACGGTCGACGACCTCAAGCGCTTCCGGGACCGGCTGCACCTGCCGATCTCCGACAAGGAGCTGGAGAGCGGGGCCCCGCCGTACTACCACCCCGGGCGGGACTCCGAGGAGATCCAGTACATGCACGACCGGCGCAAGTCGCTCGGCGGGTACGTCCCGACCCGCGTCGTGCGCTCCAAGCCGCTCCCGCTGCCGGACGACAAGACGTACGCGACCGTGAAGAAGGGCTCCGGTCAGCAGTCCATCGCCACCACCATGGCGTTCGTACGGCTGCTCAAGGACCTCATGCGGGACAAGGAACTCGGCAAGCGGTTCGTACTGATCGCGCCGGACGAGTACCGCACGTTCGGCATGGACTCCTTCTTCCCGAGCGCGAAGATCTACAACCCGCTGGGCCAGCAGTACGAGTCGGTGGACCGCGAGCTGCTGCTCGCCTACAAGGAGTCGCCGACCGGCCAGATGCTGCACGACGGCATCTCGGAGGCGGGCTGCACCGCGTCGCTGATCGCGGCGGGCTCCGCGTACGCGACGCACGGCGAGCCGCTGATCCCGGTGTACGTCTTCTACTCGATGTTCGGTTTCCAGCGCACCGGCGACCAGTTCTGGCAGATGGCCGACCAGCTGGCGCGCGGTTTCGTGCTGGGTGCGACCGCCGGGCGCACGACGCTGACCGGTGAGGGTCTGCAGCACGCCGACGGCCACTCGCAGCTGCTGGCCTCGACCAACCCGGCGTGCGTGGCGTACGACCCGGCCTTCGGGTTCGAGATCGCGCACATCGTCAAGGACGGCCTGCGCCGGATGTACGGCAGCTCCGAGGAGCACCCGCACGGCGAGGACGTCTTCTACTACCTCACCGTCTACAACGAGCCCATCCAGCACCCGGCCGAGCCGGAGAACGTGGACGCCGAGGGCATCGTCAAGGGCCTCTACCGGTTCGCCGAGGGCACGGCCGGCTCGATCCCGGCGCAGATCATGGCCTCCGGTGTGGCCCTGCCGTGGGCCATCGAGGCGCAGCGGATCCTCGGCGAGGAGTGGAACGTCAGGGCCGACGTGTGGTCGGCGACCTCCTGGAACGAGCTGCGCCGCGAGGCGGTGGACTGCGAGGAGCACAACCTGCTGCACCCGGAGGAGGAGCAGCGCGTGCCGTACGTGACGCGCAAGCTGTCCGGGGCGCAGGGGCCGTTCGTGGCGGTCTCCGACTGGATGCGGTCGGTGCCGGACCAGATCGCGCGGTGGGTGCCGGGCACGTACCAGTCGCTCGGCGCGGACGGGTTCGGGTTCGCGGACACCCGCGGGGCGGCCCGGCGCTTCTTCCACATCGACGCGCAGTCGATCGTGGTGGCGGTGCTGACCGAGCTGGCGCGGGAGGGCAAGGTCGACCGGTCGGTGCTCAAGCAGGCCGTCGACCGGTACCAGCTGCTCGATGTGACCGCCGCGGATCCGGGGGCGGCGGGCGGCGACGCGTAGTCCCCTGCGGGGGTCTCGGGACGTCTCGGGAGGCTCAGGGAGTCTCGGGGCGGTGGAGCTCGGTTTCTGCCGGGCCTCCACCGCCCTTACGCGTTCTTTACGATTACCGACATGGACGCACAATCCGCGCAGGCCCGCTGGGAGCAGCGCACCCAGCGGCCGCTGCTGGCGCTCGCCGTGCTGTTCGCCGTCGCCTACGCCGTGCCGATCGTGGACAGCACGGCGAGCCGGTCGATGACGGTGGCGTGCACGGTGGTCGAGTGGGTGGTGTGGGGGGCGTTCGCCACCGACTACGTGGTCCGGCTGGCACTGGCCCCGGACCGGCTGCGGTTCGTGCGCAGGCACTGGCTGGACCTGTGCGCCGTGGTGGTGCCGATGCTCCAGCCGCTGCGGCTGCTGCGAATCGTCGCGACGCTGCTGCTGGTGGGGCGGCGGGCGCGGATGGCCAACCAGATCCGGCTCACGACGTACGTCGTCGGCGCGGTGGTGGGGCTGCTGATGTTCGGCTCACTGGCCGTGCTGTCGGTGGAGCGGTCGGCGCCGAACGGGAACATCCGGACGCTGGGTGACGCGCTGTGGTGGTCCTTCACGACGATGACGACCGTGGGGTACGGGGACCACGCGCCGACGACCGGGCTGGGGCGGTTGATCGCGGTCGGGCTGATGCTGTCCGGGATCGCGCTGCTCGGTGTGGTGACGGCGAACATCGCGGCGTGGTTCATCGCGCGGTTCGAGAAGGACGACGTGGAGGAGCGGCGGCAGACGGAGGCGATCCAGTCGCTGACGGAGGAGGTGCGGGCGCTTCGGGCCGAGGTCGCGGAGCTGCGGGGGGTGTCGGACAAGGCGGTGCCGTGAGCACGGGCGGGCCCCCGGTCGTTGCCGGGGGCGCCTTGCCTCGTGCCGCCGGTTACAGCAAGCCGTTGCCCCAGGTCGCCGCTCCCGCCAGCCAGATCAAGGCCAGGAGCGTGTCGATGGCGCCCAGGACGAAGGCGACCAGGGCCCAGGGCCTGCGGGATGCTCCCGACCAGGTGCGGTCCAGGGACAGCCAGCCGCAGAGCATCGCCGCGGGGCCGAGGACCGCTCCCAGTACGAAGAAGCCGGCGACGGCGCAGACGGCTCCGATGATTCCGAGCGTCGCGCGGTCCGGCCCGGTCCGTGACCACGTCCGGCCACGTGAGCGGGGGTACCCGCGCGTTCCGTTTCCGAAGCCCGCCATCATCAACTCCCAGAGCCCCGGGGTCAGTTGGCTGTGCGTCGGGGCTCTGGGACTTCGGGTAACCGGGCTTGGCGGGGTCATGCCGCCGAGAGTTGGGAATTCAAGAAAAAACCCGGGCGCCGCCGCGCTGTCCCCCTCCGGCAGCGCGGCGGCGCCCGGGCCGCCCTCCGGTCGCGCACATGCCAGGCGCAGGTGCCCGGGGAATGTGCCGTACCGGAAGGCTTGACCCACTGTGACGTGTGCCCGGTGCCGAGGTCGACGGATCCTGGACCTCGTCACCCTGATGAGTGAGCTTTTCCGACTTCGGGTCAGATGTGCGCCGCTCCCGCGCCCGCCTCGGCGTTCTCGCCGCGCTTGGTGAGGAAGGCGACCAGGACGGCCACGACCGCCACACCGGCGGCGACCAGCGACGCCAGGCTCATGCCGGAGATGAAGGTGTCGTGCGCGACGCCGGTGATCTTCTCGCCGATCTGCGCCGGGGTGCCCGGCGGGACCGGGGCCACGCCCACCTGGACGGCCTCGGAGGCCTGGCCCACCTGCTCGGGGGTGAGCGGCGGCAGACCGGCGTCCGTCCAGTTGCCGGGCAGGTCGCTGTCCACCTTGGAGGCCATCACGGCGCCCAGCACGGCCGTACCGAGGCTGCCGCCGATCTGCATCGCGGCCTGCTGGAGACCGCCGGCGACACCGGACAGCTCCATGGGCGCGTTGCCGACGATGACCTCGGTGGCGCCGACCATGACCGGGGCGAGGCCGAGGCCCAGCAGGGCGAACCACAGCGACATCAGGCCGCTGCCGGTGTCCACCTCCAGCGTCGACATGCCGTACATCGCGACCGCGGTGACGGCCATGCCGCCCGCCAGCGGGACGCGCGGGCCCAGCTTGGTGATCAGCGCGCCGGCCAGCGGCGAGCCGACGATCATCATGCCGGTGAGCGGCAGCAGGTGCAGGCCGGCGTCGATGGGGCTCATGCCGTGCACGTTCTGCAGATAGAAGGTGACGAAGAACAGGCCGCCCATGAAGGCGATGGCCATCAGGACCATCAGCACGACACCGGCGGACAGCGGCACCGACCGGAACAGCTTCAGCGGGATCAGCGGCTCCTTGACCTTCGTCTCCCACAGGCCGAAGAGGACGAAGCCGAGGGCGGACGCGCCGATGAACAGCCAGGTCTTCCCGGCGCCCCAGCCCCACTCGGGGGCCTTGATCAGCGCCCAGACCAGGCAGAACATCGCGCCCGACAGCAGGGCGATGCCGAGGATGTCGAAGGAGCGCGGGGCGTTCTCGGCGCGGTGGTCCAGCAGGATCAGCAGGCCGAGGACCAGCGCGAGGGCGCCGACCGGCACGTTGATGAAGAACACCGACTGCCAGCTGACGTGCTCGACCAGCACACCGCCGAGGATCGGGCCGCCGGCGGTGGAGGCGCCGATGACCATGCCCCAGATGCCGATGGCCATGTTGAGCTTCTCGGCCGGGAAGGTCGCCCGCAGCAGGCCCAGCGCGGCCGGCATCAGCAGCGCGCCGAACAGACCCTGGAAGACGCGGAAGGTCACCACCAGCGCGATGGAGTCGGACAGCCCGATCGCGCCCGAGGCGGCGGCGAATCCGACGACGCCGATCAGGAAGGTCTGCCGGTGGCCGAAGCGGTCACCGAGCTTGCCGGCCGTGATCAGCGAGACGGCGAGGGCCAGGAAGTAGCCGTTGGTGATCCACTGCACCTGGGCGAAGGTGGCGCCGAGGTCCTTCTGGATCGCCGGGTTGGCGATGGCCACGATCGTGCCGTCGAGGGCCACCATCATGACCCCGACGGCGACGGTTATGAGGGTGAACCACGGATGGCCGCGCAGGCCGGTGGCGCCCGGCGCCTGCCCCGACGAGTCCGACGGGCCGCCGCCCCCGGGTCCCGTCTTGTCGAGGGTGATCTGACTAGTCATGTGTTCGAGGCTAGTGACAGTCCCTGACAATTGACAAACCAATTCACAAGTCGGTAACTGACACGGCACCGACCGATAGCCTGAACTGGGGGAACAGGAGCGAAGGAGGAATGTGGACACGCTCGGGACCCCAAGGACCGCGCCGGGCGCGGCGCCGCGACCGGGGCTGCGCGAGATCAAGAAACAGCGCACCCGGGACGCCCTGGTGCGGGCCGCGATGGAGCTGTTCACCACCCAGGGCTACGAGCGCACGACGGTCGACGAGATCGCCGAGGCCGTCGACGTCTCCCAGCGCACCTTCTTCCGCTACTTCGCGGGCAAGGAGGACGCCGCGCTCGCCGTGCAGGCCATGACCGAGGCGTCCTTCCTTGAGGCGGTGCGCGGCCGTCCGCCGCACGAGACCCCGATGCAGGCCCTGCGCCAGGCGGTCGTCGAGGGCTGGGACCGGATCGGCGAGTCCATCGAGGCGGTCGTCCCGGTAGAGCTGTATCTGCGGATGTACCGGATGATCGAGTCGACCCCGGTGCTGCTCGCCGCCCATCTGCGCCGCTCCGCCGAGACGGAGGAGAAGATCGCGCGGGTGCTGGCCGACCGCGAGGGCATCGACGTCGACGCCGATCCACGGCCCCGGCTGCTGGTGGCCGTCTTCGGCGGGGTGATACGGGTCACCGAGCGGCAGTGGAGCGTCGGCGAGGACGGCAGCGTGGAGGCGATGCGCGAGCTCACCGCGCGCTACCTCGATCAGGTGGACTCGGCCATCAGGGGCAACTGGCGCACCACTTGAACCCTTCACCGAGTTTGCGAAACGTGATCCCCGTCACTCGGTTCACGCGAGACCCTCTCGTTCTCCTAGTGTGTCCTCCCAGTGACTTCCTTCGACACCTCCCCGCAACTGAACGTCTGGCGCATGCTGCTCGCGCTGGCCGTGGTGTTCGTGATGCTGGCGACCACGGGCTGGACGGCACTGCGCCACCAGCGGGAGAGCACCGCGCTGCAGGCGTCGCTCTCCGCCTGGGAGCACGGCAGCGTCGCCGGCCACCGGCTGCCCGACCCGGACGCCTCACCCGCCCGCCTCACCCGGTTCTTCGCCTCGCTCACCGTGCAGGAGCGCGACGGGCTGGCCCGCCGCTATCCGCTCGCCGTCGGCAACATGAACGGCGCCCCGGCCGCCTTGCGCTACAAGGCCAACCGCGTCGCGCTCGCCCAGGCCGCGCACACCGAGCGGGCCCGTATGCACGACATGCGGCTCAGCAGGGCCGGGCAGCAGGTGGCGGGCAAGCGCATGCACCGGTTCGAGTCGATGCTGCGCGACGGCCGGCAGATCCTCGCCTTCGACCCGGACGGCTCCGGCCGCGCCGCCGAGGTCTTCGGCGACCTCGACAAGGCCCAGCGGATCTCGGTGATCGTGCCCGGCGTCGACACCGATCTGATGACCTTCCAGCGCACCTACCGCAAGTACTCGGCCCCGGCCGGCATGGCCGGCTCGCTGTACGCCGCCGAGCGCTCGGCCAGCCCCTCGACCCGTACGGCCGTGATCGCCTGGGCCGACTACACCGCGCCGGCCGGTCTCGGCATCGACTCGGCCACCGCGATGCGCGCGAGGGACGGCGCCGTACGCCTGAACGCGCTGCTGCGGGCCCTGCCCGGACGCTCTCCGGTGTCGCTGTTCTGCCACAGCTACGGCTCGGTGCTGTGCGGGGTCGCCGCGCACTCGATGCCGGGCCGGGTGTCCGACATCGCGGTGGCCGGCAGCCCCGGCATGCGGGTGACGAAGGCCGCGCACCTGGGCACCTCCGCCCGGGTGTGGGCGATGCGGGACGCCACGGACTGGATCCAGGACGTGCCGTATCTGGAGTTCGGCGGGCTCGGCCACGGCGCGGACCCGGTGTCGGCGGCGTTCGGCGCCCGGGTGCTGTCGGCGCGGGACGCGCAGGGCCACGCGGGCTACTTCGAACCCGGCACGGACAGTCTGCGCAACTTCGCCGAGATCGGCGTCGGCGCATATGACTCGGTGAGTTGCGCCGACGAGGACGGCGCCTGCCGGGTGGGTTTGTCCGGTGCGGCGACGCCCGGACGCGCGTAGAGACAGCAGGAAGTGCGGTCTGCGCGGGGATGGGCCGAAGAAGCGGGTGCCGCATACGATGAGCCGCATGGGTGACGTACTGGCCGGATTTCATGCCGCCTGGGAGTTCGAGTCCGACTCCGTGCTCATCCGTTACGAACGGGGGATTCGAACACCGAGGCTCTTCCAGGTGCTCGGGGAGCGGCGCGTCCCGCTGACGGCTCTGGAGTCGGTGACGCTCACGCCGGGCAAGCGCGGCACGGTCGTGCTGCGGGCCGTGCCCCGGCCGGGCGCCGATCCGCTGCTGGAGGCGGCCGACGGGCAGCTGAAGGAAGGGTGCGACCCCTACCGGCTGGTGCTGCCGGCCGAGCGGGAGACCCTCGCCGAGTACTACGGCGACGAGCTGCGCGCCCGGCTGACCGAGTCGGGTCCGGCCGAGCGGTTCCTGGTGCGGGCGCCGCGGGTGCCGCTGTCGTTCAAGGCGTACGACGCGAAGGCGTCCTTCGACGGGTCGACGGTGCGCTTCCGCTGGTCGTGGACGGGTGCCTCGTCGGCGAAGTGGAAGGCCGGCGACCAGAGCTTCGCGGTCGCCGACCTCAGCGGGGTGGAGTGGCGCTCGCCCGAGGTCTTCGAGGGGCATCTGCGGCTGATACGGCGGGAGGGCGAGGGCGCCTCCCCGCCGCACCCGGACCAGGACCCGGCCGCGGTGGTGTTCGGGCTGGGGTACGGGCCCGTGCACGAGTCACTGCCGTTCGCGGCGGCGGTGCTGGCCGCTGTGCGGGACTGCCGGCCGGCCGTCTCGGTGCCGGCCGCTCGGCGTGATCCCGCGGACATCGCCGAGCGGATCCGGCACCTGGGGGAGCTTCATCAGGCCGGGCTGGTCACGGATGAGGAGTTCTCCGTGAAGAAGGCCGAGTTGCTCTCCGAGCTGTAGGAGCGTTCTCGTCTGCCGGGTCCTTGTTCGTCGGCGGGTGCGGGGCCGTTGTGGCTGATCGCGCAGTTCCCCGCGCCCCTTCAGGGGGTTGCCGTGCCCGGAGCTGTCGAGATCTCTTTCGCGTAGTGGCTGATCTTTCGGTCCAGTACCGCCAGCGTGTCGTGCAGTTCGGCGATTCTGCTCAGCACGTCCCGGCGGGTGGCCTCCAGCAGGGCGTGGCGCTCGGCGTAGGTGCTGTCCCCCTCGCGCACGAGCTGTGCGTAGCGGACCATGTCGGCGACCGGCATGCCGGTCAGCCTCAGCTTGCCCACGAGGTCCAGCCAGTCCAGGTCGCGGTTGGTGTACCGGCGCTGGCCGGTGTGCGAGCGGTCGATGTGGTCCATGAGGCCGATGCGCTCGTACCAGCGCAGGGTGTGGGCGGTCAGGCCGGTGAAGGCGACGACCTCGCTGATCGTGTAGCGGTCCTGGCCGTCGGGGCGGGGGTGGCGCCGCGGCGGGGCGGAACAGATGTCCCTGCGGGTGGCTTCCTCGATCTCCTGAAGGGCCGCGGCCGTGGTCTGCATCACCGTCATGGCTCCCACGCTATGACCTTGGAGTGCACTCCAAGCAAGCGGATTCGGTAAGAAAACGGCGGGACAGCACCGCGCAATGTAAGTACCGTAAGCCGCATGAGCCTAGTACGCCGTGCTGTGCCGGAGGACGCCGGGGAACTGCTCCGGCTGCGCCAGGTGATGATCGACGCCGTACGGACCGAGCCGGCCGCCGACTGGCACGCCGAGTCCCTGCCCGGGCTGCGGGCCCGCCTTGCCGATCCGGACGGGGACTTCGCGGCGTTCGTCGTGGACCATCCCGAGCGGCCGGGGGCGCTGGCCGCGCTGGTCGTGGGCACGCTGGAGTACCGGATCGGGCGGGCGGGGCATCCGCGGGGGATCGCCGGGTTCGTCTTCAGCGTGGCGACCGACCCGGACGCCCGGCGGCGCGGGTACGCGCGCGCGTGCATGGAGGAGCTGCTGGCGTGGTTCCGGGAGCGCGGCGCGGGTTACGTGCATCTGACGGCGTCGGCCGAGGCGGAGCCGCTGTACGCGTCGATGGGCTTCGCACGCAAGCCCGACCCGTTGATGGAGCTGACGCTCTGAGCGCTTAGGCTCGTCGGCATGTCGCTGAACAGCCTCGCGTTGATCGAGAACTGGCCGGTTCCCACCGCCGCGGCGGGGGTCGTACGGGCCGACGGGACCGTGCTCGGCACCCATGGGCCGGCCGACCGGCCGTTCCCGCTGGCCTCGGTGACCAAGCCGCTCGCGGCGTACGCCGTCCTCGTCGCCTACGAGGAGGGCGCGATCGAGCTGGACGAGCCGGCCGGGCCCGCCGGGTCGACGGTGCGGCATCTGCTGGCGCACACCTCCGGACTGGCCTTCGACGAGCACAAGGTGACGGCGGCGCCCGGGGAGCGGCGGCTGTACTCGAACGCCGGCTTCGAGCAGCTGGGCGACCACGTGGCCAAGGCGACGGACATCCCGTTCGCCGAGTATCTGCGGCAGGCGGTGCTGGAGCCGCTCGGCATGACGGGGACCTCGCTGGAGGGCTCCCCGGCCAAGGACGGCGTGTCGACGGTGGCGGACCTGCTGCGCTTCGCCGCCGAGGTGCAGGCGCCGCGGCTGCTGGACCCGCGCACGGTCGCCGCGGCGATGACCGTGCAGTACCCGGGGACGAAGGGGGTGCTGCCGGGGTACGGGCACCAGAACCCGAACGACTGGGGGCTCGGCTTCGAGATCCGCGACGGCAAGGCGCCGCACTGGACGGGCGCGGCGTCCTCGCCGCGCACGTTCGGGCACTTCGGGCAGTCGGGCACGTTCCTGTGGATCGACCCGGACGCCGGGTGGGCGGACGGGAACGGCAGGGGCGCGGCCTGTGTCGCGCTGACGGACCGGGCCTTCGGGCCGTGGGCGATCGAGGCGTGGCCGGTGTTCACCGACGCGGTGCTGGCGGAGCTGCGCTGATCCGGGCACCGGGGAGCACCGGCCACGCCCGCGCGGCGCGGGCCTAGAAGGTGACCCGGAACTCGCAGCTGGGGTCGATGGAGTCGCCGGGGTTGCCGATCGCCCGGTCCTGGGTGCCGCCGTCGCAGGTCACCCGGTCGTTGCCGTTGACTCCGTCGCGGAGGTTGATCTGGTCGTTGCCTCGCCCGGTGGCGATCGTGTCGGGACCCGTGCCGGCGTCGACCGAGGCGTTGTAGAGCAGCGGGGCGGAGGCGGGGTTGTTCTGGTCGGCCCGCTGGTCGATGAAGAGCGTGTCGCTGTTGTCGCCCAGCGCGATCTGCAGCTGGGTGATGCCGACACCGCAGTCGGCGGTGGTGGCGTCGAGGGGCCGGCAGCCGTTGAACGCGGCGATGCCGGACTCGTCCTCGACGATCGCGTGGACGCCGTCGGCCAGGGTCTGACCGCCGACGTGGACCACGTTGGCGACCCCGGAGCGGGCCACGAGCTGCACGGTGCCGCCGGAGCGGGTCACCGTCGACCCGGGCGGGTCGAGCGCGACGGCGGGCAGGGTGAAGGCGGTCAGAACCAGGCCGGCGGCCGCGGCGGGAGCGGCGGCGCGTATCAGGGGGCGGGGAGCGAGCTTCATGCTGTCTGTTCTCCTTGCTGGTGGGGAGGCCCGACGGGGACTGGGGGCCTCAGCGCCAGACAAACAGCTCGTAGCGACCGATGCACTGTTGGTTACGTGCGTTCGGGTGTCGTACGCGCATTCGACATCTCCCAGAGGAGGACCTCCGCGGCCGACTCCCCGAGCAGCTCCAGGTCCCTCGCGTCCGTGATCCGCGCCGCGTCACCCGGCCCCAACCGGTCCTCCGCCAGCCTGACCTGACCGCGCACCACATGGACGTAGACGTACGGCGCGTCCGGCACCGCCGTCCGCTCCCCCGCCGCCAGCCGCCGCGGGTGCAGCATCGCGCCCGCCCCGGGGACGGCGTACGGGGTGGAGTCGGCGATGCCGCGGACGATCTCGTACGACGGCTCGCCGCCCGGCCGCAGCGGGGCCAGCCACATCTGCACGAAGGTCAGGGGCCCCGCGCCGTCGTTGCGCTCCACGTGCCGCACGCCCGCCGCCGAGCTCAGGCGCTGCACGTCGCCGGGGCGCACCCGTGTCTCGTGCCCGGTGGAGTCGCGGTGGGTCAGCTCCCCCTCGACGACCCAGGTGACGATCTCGGTGTGGCTGTGCGGGTGCTCGTCGAAGCCGGCGCCGGGCGCGAGCCGCTCCTCGTTGCAGGCGATCAGCGCGCCGAAGCGAAGATTGTCCGGGTCGTAGTGCGGCCCGAAGGAGAAGGCGTGCCACGACTGGATCCCGGCCTCCGGCTCACCGCCGGGATAGCGCTCGCCGGAGCGCCGTACGTCCACCATCACGGGGACCACGGTAGCCCCGCCGCAGGCCGGTGCCGTGCGCAGTCCGGACCCGGCGGCACACACCGTCGTCCCGATAAGGCAGTCTTGTCCCCGTGCCCGAACCAGAAGCCCGTCATCCCGAAGCCGCAGCGCACCACCTCCATCCGCACTCCGCGACCCTGAAGCGGCTGGAGAAGTCCTCCGGTTCGCTCGCCGCGCAGGCGATCGCGCGGATGGACGAGACGCTGCCCTGGTACCGGGCGATGCCCCCGGAGAACCGTTCCTGGATCGGGCTGGTCGCCCAGGCCGGCATCGCCGCCTTCACCGAGTGGTTCCGGCACCCCGACGCACCGCAGGCCATCTCCACCGACGTCTTCGGCACCGCGCCGCGCGAGCTGACCCGGGCCATCACCCTGCGCCAGACCGTGGAGATGGTGCGCACCACCATCGAGGTCATGGAGTCGGCCATCGACGAGGTGGCCGCCCCCGGCGACGAGAGCGTGCTGCGCGAGGCGCTGCTGGTGTACGCCCGCGAGATCGCCTTCGCCACCGCCCAGGTGTACGCGCAGGCCGCCGAGGCACGCGGTGCCTGGGACGCCCGGCTTGAGTCGCTCGTGGTGAACGCCGTGCTCAGCGGGGAGGCCGACGAGGGCGCCGTCAGCCGGGCCGCCGCGCTCGGCTGGAACGCGCCGGAACACGTGTGCGTGGTGCTGGGCACCGCCCCGGACGGGGACAGCGAGCTGACCGTGGAGGCCATCCGCCGGGCCGCCCGGCACGCCAAGCTGCAGGTGCTCACCGGGGTGCTGGGCAGCCGGCTGGTGGTCATCGCGGGCGGCAGCGACAACCCGCTCGCGGTGGCGAAGTCGCTGATCGGCCCGTTCGCCGCCGGGCCGGTGGTGGCCGGTCCGATCGTGCCCGACCTGCTCGCCGGGACCCGGTCCGCGCAGGCCGCCGCGGCCGGACTGAAAGCGTGTTCGGCCTGGCAGGACGCGCCGCGGCCGGTGCTGGCGGACGATCTGCTGCCGGAGCGCGCCATCGCCGGTGATCCGATGGCGCGGGAGCAGTTGGTGGAGGAGATCTACAGACCACTGGAGGAGGCCGGCTCCGCGCTGCTGGAAACGCTCTCCGTCTATCTGGAACAGGCGAGCAGCCTGGAGGGTGCCGCCCGGATGCTGTTCGTTCACCCCAACACCGTGCGCTACCGGCTCCGACGTGTGACTGACGTCACCGGTTGGTCGCCTTCCGATGTACGCTCTGCGTTCACCTTGCGCATCGCACTGATTCTGGGGCGTCTGGCCGACGGTGATCCCCAGACCTAGTGTTTTGTCGGGGGCCCACAAAACCCCTTCGTGTTCTTCGTCCTTGTCCCCACGGGCGGCCACGGCCGTCCCCAAGAGAGAGTGTGAGAGTGCTCGTACTCGTCGCTCCCGGCCAGGGCGCTCAGACGCCCGGCTTCCTGACTCCCTGGCTCGACCTGCCCGGCGCCGCCGACCGCGCCGCCGCCTGGTCCGAGGCCATCGGACTGGACCTCGCCCACTACGGCACGAAGGCCGACGCGGACGAGATCCGCGACACCTCGGTGGCCCAGCCGCTGCTGGTGGCGGCCGGCATCCTGTCCGCCGCGGCACTGGGTGACGTGTCCCCGGGTGCCGTCGCCGGCCACAGCGTCGGCGAGATCACCGCGGCCGCCTTCGCGGGCGTCCTCGACGACACCGCCGCCCTCGGCCTGGTCCGCACCCGCGGCCTGGCGATGGCCGACGCGGCCGCGATCACGAAGACCGGCATGTCGGCGCTGCTCGGCGGAGACCCGGAGGTCTCCGTCGCGCACCTGCAGAAGCTCGGCCTGACCCCGGCGAACATCAACGGCGCGGGCCAGATCGTCGCCGCCGGCACGCTGGAGCAGCTCGCCGCGCTGAACGAGGACAAGCCCGAGGGCGTCCGCAAGGTCGTCCCGCTGCAGGTCGCCGGCGCCTTCCACACGCACCACATGGCCCCCGCGGTCGACAGGCTGGCCGAGGCCGCCAAGGCCCTCACGCCGGCCGACCCGAAGGTTCCGTACGTCTCCAACAAGGACGGGCAGGCCGTCGCCACCGGCGCCGAGGTGCTTGAGCGGCTGGTCGGCCAGGTCGCCAACCCGGTGCGCTGGGACCTGTGCATGGAGACCTTCAAGGAGCTCGGTGTGACCGCGCTGCTGGAGGTGTGCCCGGGCGGCACGCTGACCGGCCTCGCCAAGCGGGCCCTGCCCGGTGTGAAGACCCTGGCGCTGAAGACCCCCGACGACCTCGACGCGGCCCGCGAACTCATCGCCGAGCACGCCTGAGACGCCCAAGGAGCCGAATCGAACATGGCGAAGATCAAGGCCAGCAAGGGCGCCCCGTACGCGCGCATCGTCGGCGTCGGCGGCTACCGCCCGACCCGCGTGGTTCCCAACGAGGTCATCCTCGAAAAGATCGACTCCTCCGACGAGTGGATCCGCTCCCGCTCCGGCATCCAGACCCGGCACTGGGCGAACGACGAGGAGACCGTCGCCGCGATGTCCGTCGAGGCGTCCGGCAAGGCGATCGCTGACGCCGGGATCTCCGCCGAGCAGATCGGCGCGGTGATCGTCTCCACCGTCACGCACTTCAAGCAGACCCCGGCCGTCGCCACGGAGATCGCCGACAAGCTCGGCACGAACAAGGCCGCCGCGTTCGACATCTCCGCGGGCTGCGCCGGCTTCGGCTACGGCCTGACCCTCGCCAAGGGCATGATCGTCGAGGGCTCGGCCGAGTACGTGCTGGTCATCGGCGTGGAGCGGCTGAGCGACCTGACCGACCTGGAGGACCGCGCGACGGCCTTCCTGTTCGGTGACGGCGCCGGCGCGGTCGTGGTCGGCCCCTCCCAGGAGCCGCACATCGGTCCGACGGTCTGGGGTTCGGAGGGCGACAAGTCCGAGACCATCAAGCAGACCGTGCCGTGGAACGAGTTCCGCATCGGCGACGTCTCCAAGCTGCCGCTGGACAGCGAGGGCAACGTCAAGTTCCCGGCCATCACGCAGGAGGGCCAGGCGGTCTTCCGCTGGGCCGTGTTCGAGATGGCGAAGGTCGCCCAGCAGGCGCTGGACGCGGCCGGGATCTCCGCGCACGAGCTGGACGTCTTCATCCCGCACCAGGCCAACGAGCGGATCATCGACTCGATGGTGAAGACCCTGAAGCTGCCCGAGACGGTCACGGTCGCCCGTGATGTGCGGACCACCGGAAACACCTCGGCCGCCTCGATCCCGCTCGCGATGGAGCGGCTCCTGGCGACCGGTGAGGCGAAGAGCGGCGACACCGCACTCGTCATCGGATTCGGGGCGGGTCTCGTCTACGCCGCGACGGTCGTTACTCTCCCCTAGGCACTCCGTGCCGGAACATTCGTCTCCGGCACGGCGAGAGCACCACCCTGCCGCTCCCGCGGCGGGCGCCACACCCTGAAGAACACCAAAGAAGGAGCGCCAAGATGGCCGCCACTCAGGAAGAGATCGTCGCCGGTCTCGCCGAGATCGTGAACGAGATCGCCGGGATCCCGGTTGAGGACGTCCAGCTGGACAAGTCCTTCACCGACGACCTGGACGTCGACTCGCTGTCCATGGTCGAGGTCGTCGTCGCCGCCGAAGAGCGCTTCGACGTGAAGATCCCGGACGACGACGTCAAGAACCTCAAGACCGTCGGCGACGCGACCGACTACATCCTCAAGCACCAGGCCTGAGTCCTGCTCGGGCCGGGCGTGCCCCGGCCCCGCCACCCGGCGGTGGCGCCGTGACGAATCCTCGTTCAATCGTTGGAGAAAGAATTCCCGTGAGCTCGACCAATCGCACCGTGGTCGTCACCGGTATCGGCGCAACCACACCGCTGGGTGGCGACGCAGCCTCGACCTGGGAGGGCCTGGTCGCCGGACGTTCCGGCGTCAAGCCCCTGGAGCAGGACTGGGCGGCCGACCAGGCCGTCAAGATCGCGGCCCCGGTCGCCGTGGAGCCGACCGAGGTCATCCCGCGGCCGCAGGCCCGCAAGCTGGACCGCTCGGCGCAGTTCGCGCTGATCGCGGCCCAGGAGGCGTGGAAGGACGCCGGCTTCGAGGCGAAGGCCGGCGAGGACGGCAGCGTCGACCCCGACCGCCTCGGCGCGGTCATCGCCTCCGGCATCGGCGGTGTGACGACCCTGCTGGACCAGTACGACGTGCTGAAGGAGAAGGGCGTCCGCCGCGTCTCCCCGCACACCGTCCCCATGCTGATGCCGAACAGCCCCTCGGCCAACGTGGGCCTGGCCGTGGGCGCCCGCGCGGGCGTGCACACGCCGGTCTCCGCGTGCGCCTCCGGCGCCGAGGCCATCGGTTACGCCATCGAGATGATCCGCACCGGCCGCGCCGACGTCGTCGTCGCCGGCGGTACGGAGGCGGCGATCCACCCGCTGCCCATCGCCGCGTTCGGCAACATGATGGCGATGTCCAAGAACAACGACGACCCGCAGGGCGCCTCGCGCCCCTACGACGTCGCCCGCGACGGCTTCGTCCTCGGCGAGGGCGCCGGCGTGCTGGTCCTGGAGTCCGCCGAGCACGCCGCCAAGCGCGGCGCCCGCGTCTACGCGGAGGCGGTCGGGCAGGGCGTGTCCGCCGACAGCCACGACATCGTGCAGCCGGAGCCGGAGGGCCGCGGTATCGCGCACGCCCTGCAGAACCTGCTGGACCGCACCGGCCTGGACCCCGCGGAGATCGTGCACGTCAACGCGCACGCCACCTCCACGCCGGCCGGTGACATCGCCGAACTGAAGGCGCTGCGCAAGGTCTTCGGCGACGACACCGACCACATCGCGGTCTCCGCGACCAAGTCGATGACCGGTCACCTGCTCGGTGGCGCCGGCGGTGTCGAGTCGGTCGCGACCGTGCTCGCGCTGTACAACCGGGTGGCTCCGCCGACCATCAACGTCGAGAACATCGACCCCGAGGCCGAGGCGAACGCGGACGTGGTCCGCGGGGAGGCGCGGAAGCTGCCGGCCGACGGGCGTATCGCCGCGCTCAACGACTCGTTCGGGTTCGGTGGGCACAACGTCGTTCTGGCGTTCCGTACGGTGTGACAGTGCCGTTAGGCGTCAGTGGCCCGGGCTCCTTGTGGAGGCCGGGCCACTCGCCGTTGTGTGTGCTGTTCGTCGCCGGGTGCGGGTTCGTTGTGGCTGGTCGCGCAGTTCCCCGCGCCCCTGGGGCCTGCTCCCTCGCGGCGTCTTTCAGACCACCTGGTGCAGCCAGCGCACCGGCGCTCCCTCTCCCGCGTACCTGAACGGTTCCAGTTCGTCGTCCCAGGGCTTGCCGAGGAGTTTGGCGATCTCGGCTTCCAGGTCCGTCTCGTCGCGCTGGGAGCGCAGGAGGGCGGCGCGCAGGCGGTCCTCGGGGATGAGGATGTCGCCGTGGATGCCGGTGACGGCGTGGAAGATGCCCAGGTCGGGGGTGCAGGAGTAGCGCTCGCCCTCGGCGGTGGCGCACGGCTCCGCGGTCACCTCGAAGCGCAGCAGGTGCCAGCCGCGCAGCGCGGACGCCAGCTTGGACGCCGTGCCCACCTCGCCCTGCCAGGAGAACTCCGAGCGCCAGGTACCGGGTGCGGCGGGCTGCCGGATCCAGTCGAGGTTGACGCGCGTGCCGAGCACCCCGGCGACGGCCCACTCGACGTGCGGGCACAGCGCGCGCGGCGCGGAGTGCACGTACAGAACTCCACGTGTCGTCACCGGGACCTCCGGGCAGGCGGGTCGTCTTGCGGGCGGGCGGGGCGGCGGCCGGCAGGCCACGTTGATGGCGAGGCTACCGTGCGGCGGCGCAAGGAGTGTGACGTACCGTCGGTCCCGGTGCGGTGAAACGCCTGCCATTCACCCAGGGGGACGCTTGTACGGGTGTGAGCCGTTGCACGGCACGGTGGGGGAACCCCCGCGCGTTGTGATGGTGGCAAGGAGTCTGCCGGACGATGTGAGGGGATCTGCTGCGGATGCGGAAGCGAAGCCACCGGGTGCGGGCCGTGACGGCCCTCGTGGCGGCCGCCGTGCTGGGCGCCGCGGGCTGTGACGCGGTCGGCGGGGACTCCCCCGGCGGGCCGGGGGGTCAGGCGCGGGCGTCACGTCCGTCGCCGACGCCGTCGTGGGACACCACGCCGGATTCCGTCGCGGCGGTGGGTGACTCCATCACGCGCGGTTTCGACGCCTGCTCGGTGCTGTCGGACTGTCCGCGGGTGTCGTGGGCGACCGGCGACAGCCCGGAGGTGGACTCGCTGGCGGTGCGGCTGCTGGGCAGACAGCGGGCGGCCACGCACAGCTGGAACTACGCGGTGACGGGCGCCCGGATGGCCGACCTTCCGGCCCAGATGGCGCGGGCGGCGGCGCGCAGACCGCAGTTGGTGACGGTGATGGCGGGCGCGAACGACGCCTGCCGGGACACCACGGCGGCGATGACGTCCGTGGCGGACTTCCGCGCCCGGTTCGAGGAGGCCCTGCGCACGCTGCGGCGGTCGCTGCCCAAGGCGCAGGTGTACGTGGCGAGCGTGCCGAACCTGAAGCGCCTGTGGTCGCAGGGCCGCACCAACGCGCTGGGCAAGCAGATCTGGAAGCTGGGCATCTGCCCGTCGATGCTGGGCGACGCCGATTCCTTCAGCGCCGCGGCCACCTTGCGCCGGGACACCGTGCAGAACCGGGTGGAGGCGTACAACGCGGTGCTGAAGGAGGTGTGCGCCAAGGACAGGTACTGCCGCTTCGACGGCAACGCCGTGCACGACTTCCGCTTCGGCACCGCGCAGTTGAGCCACTGGGACTGGTTCCACCCCAGCACCGACGGGCAGGCACGGCTCGCCGAGATCGCCTATCGCACGGTCACCGCGAAGGAGCCGGTGTCCTAGGGTTCCCCACATGAGCGAACTTTTCGGAACACTTTCCGACGGCACCCCGGTCCACCGCTGGACCCTGGAGCGTTCGGGCACCCGGGTGCGGGTCCTCTCCTACGGCGGGGTCGTGCAGTCGGTGGAGGTGCCGGACCGTCAGGGGCGGGCCGGGGACGTGGTGCTCGGGTTCGCCGGCCTCGACGGCTATCTCGCCCACCCGGAGCCCCATCTGGGCGCCCTGGTGGGCCGGTACGCCAACCGGATCGCCGGCGCCCGCTTCACCCTGGACGGGCACGCGTACCCGCTCGCGCCGAACGACGGCCCCAACTCGCTGCACGGCGGCGTGCGCGGCTTCGACAAGCGGGTCTGGGACGTGCGGCCGGTCGAGCACGGGGTGCGGCTGAGCCGGGTCAGCGCGGACGGCGAGGAGGGCTTCCCGGGCCGCCTGGAGGTCACCGCGACCTACACCCTGGACGCCTCCGGCGCGCTGCACGTGGCCTACGAGGCGGTCACGGACGCGCCGACCGTGGTGAACCTGACCAACCACAGCTACTTCGACCTGGCCGGCTCCCGCCACGCGGGCGGCCTCGAACTGCGTCTGGACGCCTCCCGCTACACCCCCGTCGACGCCGGCCTGATCCCGACCGGGAAGCTCGCGGACGTCGCCGGCACCCGCTTCGACTTCCGTGCGCCGCGCACGATCGGCTCGGGCTACGACCACAACTTCGTCCTGGACAAGGGCGTCACCGAGGCCCCCGTGGAGGTGGCCGAGCTGCACGACCCGGAGTCCGGGCGGGTGCTGACGGTGGCGACGACCGAGCCGGGCCTGCAGCTGTACTCCGCCGACCACCTGGGCGACCCGTTCGGCCCGGGCGCCGGCGTGGCGCTGGAGACACAGCACTTCCCCGACTCCCCGAACCGGCCGGAGTTCCCGAGCACGGTGCTCAGGCCGGGCGAGGTGTACCGCTCGGAGACGGTGTACGGCTTCTCCGTGCGCTGAACGGCACGAGCCCCGGTCCAGGGGTCAGGTCCCGGACCGGGGCTGCTGGTGGGGGGCCGTCCCCCGTCAGGTGGGGCGGCGTCCCGGATCAGACGTTAATCGTGACGGCGATGCGACGGTCCGCGATCGAGCGTCCGGCCTGGATCTCGTACGAACCCTTCACAAATGACCATGAGTTGGTCGTCTCGTCCCAGATCTCGAAGGCGCGGCGCGGCAGCTCGACGACCGCCTCGGCGACCTCGCCCGGCCCGGCCTCGACGCCGGCGAAGCCGGCCAGCCACCGGGCCGGGCGGCCGGCGCCGGGCTCGGTGGGCGCGAGATAGAGCTGTACGACCTCCCGCCCGGCCCGGGTGCCGGTGTTGCGGACGCGGACCGTCACCGTCGTCCCGTCCGTCTCGGCCGACTCGTAGGTCCAGTCGGTGTAGCCGAGGCCGTGGCCGAAGGGGTACGCCGGGGTGCGGCCTTCCTTCTCCCAGGCGCGGTAGCCGATGAACACGTCCTCGTCGTAGTCGAGCCGGCCCTCGGTGGGCACGACCCGGGTGACGGGCGCGTCCTGGAGGGAGCCCCAGGTGGTGGGCAGCCGGCCGCCCGGTTCGTACGCTCCGGTGAGCACGTCGGCCAGGGCGGCGCCGCCCTCCTGACCGGGGAACCAGCTCAGCAGCACGGCGGCGACCTCCTCGCGCCAGGGCAGCTCCACCGGGGAGCCGGAGTTGACGACGACGACGGTGTGGGGGTTGGCCTCGGCGACCGCGCGCACCAGGTCGTCCTGGCGGCCGGGCAGCGCCAGGTCCTTGCGGTCGAAGCCCTCCGATTCCACCCGCTCGGTGGTGGCGACCACGACGACGGCGGTGTCGGCGGCGCGGGCCGCTTCGACGGCCTCGGCGATCAGTTCGTCGGGGTCGCGCCGCGGGGCCTGGTGGGCGAGGGCGAACAGGACCGCCGACAGCGGTGCGGCTTCCTGCCGCTCGACGAGGTGGGTGAGGGAGACCTCGACGGGCTCGCCGGCGGTCAGTTCGGCCTGGGCGCGCTCCACCGGGGTGCCGAAGAACGCCTCGAAGGGGTCGCTGTCGCCGGCCGGGGGCTGGACGCCGTCGAAGTACGTCGTCCCCGCGACGCGGAGGGTGAAGCCGCCGGTGCCGCGGATGCCGAAGGTGTGCGGGCCGCTCTCGCGCGGGGTGAACACGCCGGTCAGTTCGACGGAGTGCAGGGTCTCGCGGGTGACGCCGTCGGGCAGGTCGGAGCCGAGCCACTGGATCTGCCCGTTGGGGGCGGAGGCGGTGCCGATGACCTCACCGTTCGCGTCCCGGCAGACGGCTCGCAGGGTGAAGCCCTGGTCGGCGACGGCGAGTTCGGTGGCCGGGTCGGCGCCGACGGCGTAGCGGACGGCGCCCTCGGGGAGGGCGGCGGTGAGGCCGTCGAGCGGGGAGACGATCCGGGCCGGGAAGACGGTGGCGGAGCCGCCGCCGAGGACGCGGGCGTCGCGGGCGGCGGCGCCGATCAGGGCGACGGTGCGGCCGGGCTTGAGCGGCAGCGCGGCGCTGTCGTTGCGGACCAGGACGAAGGAGCGGCGGGCGATCTCGCGGGCCAGGGCCTCGCCGTCGACGGCTCCGGGCAGTTCGGTGACGGCGGGCTCGGCGCCGGCGAGGGCGCCGGTGCGGGCGGCGAGCCGCAGCACACGGCGTACGGCGTCGTCGACGGCGGCCTCGGTGACCTTTCCGTCGCGGACGGCCTGGGCGAGGGCCTCGCCGAAGACGGTGCGCGGGCCGGGCATCGCCACGTCGAGGCCGCCCTGGAGCGCGCCGACCGTGTCGCGGGCGGCGAACCAGTCGGAGACGTTGCAGCCGTCGAAGCCCCACTCGCCGCGCAGCACCTCGTTCACCAGGTAGTGGTGCTCGGTCATGGTGGTGCCGTTGACCGTGTTGTAGGCGGTCATGATGCCCCAGGGGTGGGCGTTCTCCACGATGGCCTCGAAGGGCGCCAGGTACAGCTCGCGCAGGGCGCGTTCGGAGACGCGGTTGTCGACGGTGAAGCGGTCGGTCTCGGCGTCGTTGGCGACGAAGTGCTTGACGGTGGTGCCGACGCCGCCCGACTGCACTCCCTGGACGTAGCCGGTGCCGATACGGCCGGTGAGGTACGGGTCCTCGCTGTAGGCCTCGAAGTGGCGGCCGCCGAGCGGGGAGCGGTGCAGGTTGACGGTGGGCGCGAGCAGCACGTGGACGCCCTTGCGGCGGGCCTCCTGGGCGAGCAGCACACCGGCGCGGCGGGCGAGTTCGGGGTCCCAGGTGGCGGCGAGGGCGGTCGGGGAGGGCAGGGCGACGGAGGGGTCGTCGGCGCTCCAGCGCACGCCGCGCACCCCGATCGGGCCGTCGGACATGACGAGCGAGTCCAGGCCGATCTCGGGCAGTGCGGGCAGGGACCACATGTCCTGCCCGGCCAGCAGCCGCGTCTTGGTGTCCACATCGAGCTTGCCGAGTGCGGACTCGACGACCGCCTCGCGGGCCTCGTCGGCCGGGGTGCGCTGGGGTCCCGCCATCGCGGTGCCTCCTCATGACGTCCGTGCAGGGGCTCCCATGGTGCACCCGTTCCCTGTAGACCGGTAGTTTTCGTTATCCTGCCGTTATTCATGAGCCGGGGCTGGGGTACGGTGACGCCATGAACGCGAGGGTCAGGAGCGAGGAGCGGCGCGCGGAGATCGTGCGGGCGGCACTGGAGGTGATCGCCGAGCGCGGGTACCGGGGCGCGAGCCTGGGCGCGGTCGCGGAGCGGGTGGGCCTCACCCAGCAGGGGCTGCTGCACTACTTCCCGACCAAGGAGACGCTGCTGGTCGCCGTCCTGAAGGAGCGGGACCAGTGGGACGCGGTCCCGGACAGCCAGTGGCGCCTGGACCTGCTCGCCTCGCTGGTCGAGTACAACGCGATGCGGCCCGGCATCATCCAGACCTTCTCGGCCCTGCTCGGCGAGAGCGTCACCGAGGACCACCCGGCGCGCGCCTACTTCACCGACCGCTACCGCAGGGTCCGCGAGAGCATGGCGGACGTCCTGCGCACCGAGTACGGCGACCGCCTCCCCAACGGGCTCACCCCCGAACGCACGGCACCGCTCCTGGTCGCGGTGATGGACGGCCTGCAGTACCAGTGGCTGCTGGACCCGGAGACGGTGGACATGCCGGCCGCGTTCCGCGACTTCCTGCGCCTGCTGGGCGAGCCGGTGGACTGAGGTGCCCGTGCCGGGCTACGCACGGCGAGCGTGCCCGGCACGGTCTCGCCGGGCGGGGGCCAGGGCGGCCAGCATCGCCGTGCCGGTCAGGGCGAAGGCCCACGGGTAGCCGGTCCGGTCCGCGAGCGCGCCGAAGACGAGCGCGCCGACGCCCATGCCGGCGTCGTAGGCGACGTTCCACAGCGCGCTGACCGTGCCGTAGCCGGCCAGGGGCACGCGTGCGTACATCAGGGTCAGCGTGGCGTTCTGGGCGATGCCGAAGCCGATCCCGAACACACCGGCCGCGACGAGCACGGCGAGCGGGGTGGTGGTGAGCGCCATCAGCAGCGTGCCGGCGGCCGCGAGCAGCAGGCCGGGCAGCACCAGCGCGGCGGCGTCGTGCCGGTCGCCGTGCCGGCCGGCGAGCCAGCGCGCCACCGTGGTCGCCGCGGGCTGGACGAACAGGGCCACGGCGAGCAGACCCGTGGCCGAGTCGGGGACGGCCAGGGGCAGAAAGGTGACCACGATCCCGGCGGCCACGGCGATGGCCGCGAACACCACGGCCGGGCGCCTCAGTCCGGGCGTGCGCAGCCCTTCGGCGATGCTGACGGGTCGTCCCGAGGCGCGGATGCGGTCGGGCAGACCGGGCACCGCGAGGATCGCGGCGAGCGCGGCCAGCGCCCCGGCCGTGAACACCACCGTGTGACCCACGTGCGCAACCAGCCACACGCTCAGCGGCAACGCCAGCAGCGCGGGCACGCCGCCGACGACGCCGACCAACGCCAGACCCTCCCCGCGCCGTTCGGCCGGGATGAGCGCCGCGGTCAGCGCACCGCCCGCCACCACGGTGAACGCGAAGCCCCCTCCGCGCAGCAGGCAGATCGCGGCGATCCACCACAGCGCGCGGGACGACGTCAGCGCGAGGGCCGGCACTCCCAGCAGGGCGAGGCCCACCGCGAGCACGGCCCGGTAGCCGTGGCGACGGACCAGGGCGGGGGTCGCCAGCTCCCCCACCACCGTGCCCGCCATCAGCGCGCCGGTGGCCAGCCCGGCCGACCGGCCGCCGGCGCCGTCGGCCGAGGCGTAGCCGGGGACGACCGACAGCAGCAGGTAGAAGCTGGTGGAGGCCCCCAGGATGGACACGCAGCGCAGCAGCAACGGCCGTGTCAGCAGGGGCGGTCGAGGGGTGCGGGAACGGCCGCCCGCGTCGGTTGTCTCGGTCACGGCGGGACGCTACGCGGTCGGCCGGATCACCGATAAGCTCCACTTCCATGCCGGTTCAGTGGTCCAGTTGTCCGCCCGAACTGCTGCTGGCCGTCGACCGTGGCAGCGGCCGACCGCTGCGCGCGCAGGTGGAGCACGCGCTGCGGGACGCGATCCGCGGCGGCCGTCTGACGGTGGGCGAGCGGCTGCCGTCCTCCCGGGAGCTCGCCCGCACGCTCGGCCTCTCCCGCGGACTGGTGCAGGAGTGCTACGCGCAGCTGCGGGCCGAGGGTTACCTGGTGGCCCGCCCGGGTTCCGCGACCCGGGTGGCGTCGGGCGCCGCCGCCCCGCCGGACGGCGCACAGCCGCCCCCCGCTACCGCGCCACTGCTGGCCGACTTCCGGTGGGGCGTACCGGACCTGGGCTCCTTCCCGCTGCGGGACTGGCTGTGGGCCACGCGGGAGGCGGCCCGCGCGATGCCGACGGCGGCGTTCGGCTACGGCGACGCCCGTGGCAGCGCGCACCTGCGCGAAGTCCTGGCCGGCTATCTGCGCCGGGTCCGCGCCGCCGCGGCCGCTCCGGACCACATCCTGGTCTGCAACGGCTACGCCCAGGGCCTCGGTCTCGTCCTTCGAGTGCTCGCCGAGGGCGGAGTGCGGACCGTGGCCTTCGAGGACCCCGGCTCCCCCGGCGCGGCCCGCGCGGCCGCCGAGGCGGCCGGCCTGCGCGCGGTCTTCGTCCCGGTCGACGCCCACGGTGTCGACGTCCAGGCGCTGGCCGCGACCGACGCCCGCGCCGTCGTCGTCACCCCCGCCCACCAGTGGCCGACCGGCGTCGCCCTCGCCCCGGAACGCCGGCTCGCCCTGATCGAGTGGGCCAGGGGCCGCGACGCGATCGTCGTCGAGGACGACTACGACGCCGAGTTCCGCTACGACCGGGAACCGCTCGGCGCGCTCCAGGGCCTGGCGCCGGACCGCGTCGTCCTGCTCGGCACGGTCAGCAAGTCCCTCGCCCCGGCCCTGCGGCTCGGCTGGATGCTCTGCCCGCCGGCGCTGACCGGGGCGCTCACCGAACACAAGCACCGCAGCGACCGCGGCACCCCCACCCTCGACCAGCTCGCCCTGGCCGCGCTGATGGAGTCCGGACGCTTCGACCGCCATCTGCGCCGGATGCGCGCCCTCTACGCGGCCCGCCGCACCGCCCTGCTCGCCGCGCTCGCCGAGCACGCCCCCGACGTGCCGGTGACCGGTCTCGCCGCCGGTTTCCACGCCGTGGCCCGGCTGCCCGAGGACGCCGACGAGGACCAGGTCGTCACCGCGGCCCGTGCCCGAGGGGTCGGCCTGTACGGCATCGGCGCCTGCCGCGCCGCGGACCACGGCGGGCCCGCGCAGCTCGTCCTCGGCTTCGGCGACGTCGGCGAACGGGCCGTCGCCGAGGGCATCGCGGCCGTCGGCCCCCTGCTCACCGGCCGGCTGGGGGGTCACCGCCCGTGACCGGCACCACGGACCCGGGCCCCGCCCGCATCGGCGAACTCCTCGACGGCGTACGGCGGTCGGCCACCCGCCTCGACGTCACCCTCGACGCGCTGACCGACGCGCGGGCCCGCCGGCCCTCCACGCTGCCCGGCTGGAGCCGGGCCCACGTCCTGACCCATCTCGCCCGGAGCGCCGACGCCTACGTGTGGCTGCTGACCCTGGCCCGCACCGGCACCGCACCCGGCCCCCGGGCCGACGCCGCCGCCCTGGACCGGGCGCTGCGCGAGGGCGCCGAGCGGGACGCGGCCGCGCTGGTGGCCGACCTGCGCGGCAGCCTGCACCGGCTTCTCGACACGGCGGAGGCCATGCCCGCGGACCGCTGGCCCACGCTGGTCCGCGCCCTCGCGGGCTGGCGCCACCCGGCCTGGTACACCCTCCACCGCGCCCAGCGTGAACTGGAGACCCACCACGTCGACCTGGACCTCGGGTACCGCGTCACCGACTGGCCCGCCGGCTATGTCGCCCGGGCCCTCGACGAGACCGTCGCCGCCCTGGCCGCCCGGGACTTCCCCCTCGCCCGCGTCCGGGCCACCGACCTCGACCGCGACTGGGACACCGGCTCGGACGGCCCCGCCGTCACCGGCCCCGGCCCCGCGCTGCTGGCCTGGCTGTGCGGCCGCGGCCCGCACACCCCCCTGCTGTCGGACGGCCCGCTGCCGACCCCGCCCCGCTGGCCACTGCCCCCGGCGCCCGGCTGGTGCTGAGCACGCCCGTCACCGTCCGGCCGGTACCGCGGCCACCACCTCGATCTCGATCCGGGCGTCCGGCTTGAACAGGCGCGGCGCCTCGAACGTCATGCTCGTCGGCGCGGTGCCGGTGAGGAACTCCCGGCGTACGGCGCCGTATTCGTGCAGCCGGGAGATGTCGGTGAGGTAGGTGCGGATGTTGACGACGTCCGCCAGGGTCGCGCCGTGCGCCCCGAGCAGGGCGCCCAGCGCCTCGAAGATGCCACGGGACTGCTCGGCGACCGTCGCGCCCTCGGCGACCTGGCCGGAGACGAACAACAGGGCGCTGCCGTCGGCGTGTTCGACGCGGGCGACCTGGGAGTAGTAGGCGTTGGCGGGCTGCGGGGCGCCGGCCGGGTTGTCCAGGGTGACCTTCATCGTGCTCCTCGGGGCTCAGGCGGTACGGATGCGGGGGACGGCGTGCGCGATGTCGGCGCCGGGGTCCTCGGCCGCGGCACGCCGGAAGTGGTCCGAGACGGCCTGGACGACGGGCAGTGCGGCGGCGCCGGTGGCGAGCTCCAGGTCCTTCACGGCGAGGTCCGTGGCGAAGTGCACGCCCTCGGCGAAGGCGCGGGCCACCACTCCGCCGAGCGGGCTGCCGGCCAGCGCGGTGCGGGCGGTGTCGCCGTCGAGGCCGAGCGCGTCGGCGAGCCGCAGCGCCTCCGCGACGAGGCCGACGCCGCCGATCACCGCCGCGTTGAGGACGAGTTTGAGGGCCGCGCCCGAGCCGAGCGGCCCGGTGCGGGTGACGGTGCCCAGCCGGACCAGCACGTGCTCGGTGGCCGACGCCTCACCGCCGGCGAGGATGCCGAGCGTGCCGTCGGCGGCCCGGTCGGTGCTGCCCATGACCGGCGCGTCCACCAGCGTCACCCCGTCCTTCAGCCGCTCGGCCAGTTCCCGTATGGCGTCCGGGCCGACGGTGGACATCTCGATCCAGGTCGTGCCCGGCCGCAGCGCGGGGACGACGGCGTCGGCGACGGCCGTGAGCGCCCGCGGTCCGGTGAGCATCGTGATGACCACGTCGGCGTCCCGCACCGCCTCCTCCGGCGAGGCACCGAGTACGGCCCCCTCGGCCACGAGCGGTGCGGCCCTGGCCGGTGTGCGGTTCCAGACGGTGAGCGGGTGACCGGCGGCCAGCAGCCTCGCGGCCATGGGCGTGCCCATGCGGCCGAGCCCCAGAAAGGCGATCTTCTCCATGCCGTCGACGCTAGGACCGGGCACGGGATGCGACAAGCGAATGTCTAGCATCGCTGACATGCGCATTTCGCATCCCTACGACGAGACCCCCGACCTCAGCACCGTCTGGCTGCGCGTCTTCCTGGAGGTGGCCCGGCACGGGTCGTTCACCGTGGCCGCGCGGACGCTGGGCTGGACCCAGTCCGCGGTGTCCCGGCAGATCTCCTCCCTGGAGTCGGCGCTGGGCGGCGGCCCGCTGTTCGACCGGCTGCCGCGCGGCGTACGGCTCACCGAGGCGGGCCGCACGCTCCTCCCGCACGCCGAGACCGTCACCGAGACGCTGCGCGGCGCCGCGCGCGAGCTGGCCGACCTGCGCGCGGCGGCCGGCGGGCGGCTCAGGTTCGGCGCGTTCGCGACCGCCGACGCGGCACTCGTCCCACAGGCCCTGGCCGCCTTCCGCGCCCGCCACCCCGGCGTCCGCGTCACCCGGGAGGAGGGCCTGTCCCCCGCCCTGCTGGACCAAGTCACGGCCGGGCATCTCGACCTCGCGGTGGTGTCGGCGACGGGCCGCGCCCCGCTGGAGGTGTGCGACCTGCACCACCTGCTCGACGAGACCCTGTACGTCGCCGTGGCGGCCGGCCACCCGCTGGCCGGGGCCGGTGCGCCGGTGCGTCTCGACCGGTTCGCCGACGCCGACTGGATCGCGGGCAGTCCGCGGCCGGAGGGCACCCTGCTCGCCGCGGCGGTCCGGCAGGGCTTCCGGCCCCGCGTCGCTCATGTCGTCGCCGAGTGGACCGCCAAGCAGGGCTATGTGGCCGCCGGCCTCGGCGTCACCCTGGTCCCGGCGCTGGCCGCCGCGTCCGTGCGGCCGGACGTCGCCCTGGTGCCGGTACGGCAGGAGGACGCCCCGCCCCGGGCGGTGTACGCGGCCACCCCCCGGGGCGCGTCCCCGACCCCGGCCGTGCGCGCCTTCCTCACCGCGCTGCGCGAGGCCGCGGCACGCGTTCCGGCCTGACCGACGGCACCATGGCGCGCGCCACTCGGGTCACGCGATACTGCGCCCGTCCCACAAGTGCGCTCCCCACGGCGACGGAAGGACCCCAACCGCCTTGATGTCACGACGCGTTCGCGCTGCCGCGCTCGGGCCCGCCCTCGCGGCCGTACTGGCCGTTCCCACCACGGCGTCGGCCGCCCCGGCGCCCCTCGCCCCGACCGCCGAGGAACAGCGCCTCGACAGGGCCGTACCGCAGGAGATCCTGCGCCGCTCCGGATTCGACACCGTGACGCCGGACTTCGCCCGGGCGCTGGGCCAGGCGCGCTCCTGGTCGCAGGCGCACCAGGTCGTCGTCCGGGAAGGGTCCGCGCTGTGGCGGCGGGCCGTGGACCGGGCGCAGGGGCGCGGTCCGGCGGGCGAGTTGAGCCGGGACGACGACCGGCCGCTGTACTGGGCGCGGCTGGCGATGACACGGGAAGTACGGCAGTGGCAGCCGGGGTTCGAGCTGACCCAGGCGCGACGCGACGCCCTCCTGGACGCCTTGGAGCGCGCCTCGCGGGGTCAGGACGACGTCCGGTATCCGCACGCCGGCAAGGGGCTCAAGCGGGTTCTCGTCACCGGCTTCGACCCGTTCACGCTGGACAGGGACATCCGGATCTCCAATCCGTCCGGCGCGAGTGCGCTGGCCCTGGACGGCACGGTGATCGAGACGGCCGGCGGTCCTGCGCGGGTGGAGACGGTGGTGTTCCCGGTGCGCTGGCGGGACTTTGAACAGGGGGCCGTGGAGCGGGCGCTGCGGCCGTGGCTGCCGCGGGTCGACCTGTTCACCACGGTGAGCCAGGGCCGGGTGGGGCGCTTCGACGTCGAGCGCACCAACGGGGCCTGGAGGGGCGGCTCCCCGGACAACGACAACACCGGGACGCCCGGCCCGATCCCGGTCACCGACCCGGCGTCGCAGCCGCAGTGGACGACGACGACCCTGCCGTACGCCCGGATCACGGCGGCGGACACGGGCCGTTTCCCGGTGTACGACAACACCTCCGTGACCGAGATACCGGCGGGAGGCGGTGAGCCGGTGGTGCGGCCGGACGGGCCGACGCCGGGGTCGGCGGCGCGGGCCGGGGGCGGCGGGAACTACCTGTCCAACGAGATCGCCTACCGGGCGACGCTGCTGCGCGACCGGCTCGGCCTGCACGAGCGCCTGCCCGGCGGGCATGTGCACACCCCGGTGCTGCAGTTCGGCGCCGGCAACACCGACCCGGCCACGGGCGCGGTCACGGACCCGGAGTTCGAGCGCAACCGGCTGGACATCATCGCCCAGGTGCGGGCGATCCTGTCGGTGGCTGCGGGAGCGGCATAGCGGCGTCGCCGCCGTCGCGGTCGTTCCTCTCGCCCTCGCCCTCGTCGATCTCCTCGCCGCGCAGGTCGCGGGCGAGCAGCGTGGCACCGGCGACCGCGCCCGGCATCAGGAACACGGCGACGAAGGGGACGAGGAAGGCCAGGCCGAGCGGGGTCCCGAAGCCCCAGACGAGCAGCTTGCGCGAGCGCAGCAGGGCGAGGCGCTCGCGCAGGGCGACCCCGCGCCGCTCCAGGGCGACGGCGGTCAGCTCCTCGGTGAGGAAGAAGCCGGTGACGAAGAACCCGATCACCGGGACCACGGTCTGGCCGACGACGGGCACGAAGCCGAGGGCGAAGAGCAGCACGCCCCAGAGCGCGGCCCGGACCAGGATGCGCAGGCTGTCGCGGCCGGAGACCCACAGCTCGCGCCACAGCGGCTGGTCCGACTCGGGCGCGGTGCCGTCGGGGGACACATCGCGGTCGACCCGCTCGGAGAGGCTCTCGTAGAAGGGCTGGCCGATCAGCAGCGTGACGGCGGTGAAGGTGAGCACGGCGAGGAGCAGGCCGAGCGCGAACAGGACGGCGGTGAGGAAGCCGCGGAACAGGCCGAGCCACGGGCTGGACCAGTCGTCGGCGAACGGGGTCGCCCAGCCGACGAAGTCCTCGCCCCCGACGGCGAGCGCGACGAGCGCCGCGGCGTACAGCACGAGCGTCACCAGCCCGGGCAGCAGCCCGAAGCCGTAGCTCTTGCCGTGCCGGGCCACCCATCGCTGGCCTTTGAGCAGATAGCCGAAGCCCACCCCGAGATCACGCATGGCAGCACTCTAGCGAGGCCCGGGGGCCGGGCCCCGCGCGCGGGCCGCTCAGGCGTCGAGCATCCTGCGCAGCAGGTCGCGCAGGGACTCGCGCTCGGCGTCGGACAGGCCGGCCAGCGGCTCGCGGGCGAAGCGCAGGCCGTCGCGCAGGTCCCGGGCGACGCGGCGGCCCTCGTCGGTGGCGGCCGCCAGCTTGACCCGGCGGTCCGCGGGGTCAGGGCGGCGCTCGACCAGGCCGCGCGCCTCCAGCCGGTCCACGATCCCGGTGACGTTGGACGGCTCGCACTTCAGCTTCTGCGCCAGCTTGCGCATCGGCAGCGGCTCCAGGGACAGCAGGCTGAGCAGCCGCGCCTGGGCGCCGGTCAGCGCGTGCTCGCCCGCGGCCTCCTCGTAGTCCGCGTAGAAGCGGGCCACGACGTCCCCGATGAGCTCGACGACCTCCAGGGTCAGCGGGTCGGGGCGGCGGGTCGTGTGTGGGGTGGACATGATCTCCAGGATACCCGCTTACTTGACAACCTGAAATATTCAGGAGCATCGTTGTTTCAGGTACTGAAGTAAATCGAAAGGCCTGTCATGATCAACCGCGAGTGGCACCTGCTCAGCCGCCCCGTCGGCTGGCCGAAGCCCGAGGACTTCGCCCTGGTCGAGGCTCAGGTGCCGGAACCGGGCGAGGGCCAGGTCCTGGTACGCAACGAGTACCTCTCCGTGGACCCCTACATGCGCGGCAGGATGTCGGCCGCCAAGTCCTATGTCGCCCCGTTCGAGCTGGGCAAGGCCATGCAGGGCGGCGCGGTCGGCGAGGTCGTCGCCTCCAACGCCGAGGGCATCGCCGTCGGCGACCACGTCCTGCACTTCTTCGGCTGGCGCGAGTACGCCGTCGTGGACGCCAGGCACGCCGTCAAGGTGGGCCCGACGGCCGTTCCCGCGGTCAAGGTCGACGCGGCCGCCGAGGTCCCGCTCTCGGCCTACCTCGGCGTCCTCGGCATGACCGGCCTGACCGCCTACGCCGGGCTGCTGCGCACCGCCTCCTTCAAGGAGGGCGACATCGTCTTCGTCTCCGGCGCGGCCGGTGCCGTCGGCAGCCAGGTCGGGCAGATCGCCAAGCTCAAGGGCGCCTCCCGGGTGATCGGCTCGGCCGGGTCCGACGAGAAGGTCAAGCTGCTGGTGGACGAGTACGGCTTCGACGCGGCCTTCAACTACAAGAACGGCCCCGTCGGCGAGCAGCTGCGCGCCGCCGCGCCCGACGGGATCGACGTGTACTTCGACAACGTCGGCGGCGACCACCTGGAGGCGGCGATCGGCTCCCTGCGCGAGGGCGGCCGGATCGCGGTCTGCGGGATGATCTCCGTCTACAACAACACCGAGCCGGCCCCCGGCCCGCGCAACCTGGCCCGGCTCATCCAGACCCGGGGCCGCATCGAGGGCTTCCTGGTCGGCGACCACTACGACCTGCAGCCGCAGTTCGTCCAGGAGGTCGCCCCGTGGGTGGCCTCGGGCGCGCTGAAGTACCGGGAGACCGTGGTCGAGGGCATCGAGAACACCCTGGAGGCGTTCCTCGGGGTCCTGCGCGGCGACAACATCGGCAAGATGGTCGTCAAGCTCTGAGGCAGGCTCCGGCCTTTCGGGGTCTTCCGGTATACGGTAACTTCTTTCCGAAATCCGCCGTCGATCGTGGGCGCGAGTCGTGGCGGACCGAGGAGGAAGACAACCGCATGCCCATTTCGCAGTCCGACGTCCTGTACACCGCCGTCGCCACCGCCGAGAACGGCCGCGACGGCCGGGTCGCCACCGACGACGGCAAGCTCGACGTCGTCGTCAACCCGCCGGTCGAGATGGGCGGCAGCGGCGCCGGCACCAACCCGGAGCAGCTGTTCGCCGCCGGCTACAGCGCGTGCTTCCAGGGCGCGCTCGGTGTCGTCGCCCGTCAGGAGGGCGCCGACATCTCCGGTTCGACCGTCACCGCCAAGGTCGGCATCGGCAAGAACGACGAGGGCTTCGGGATCATCGTGGAGATCTCCGCGAACATTCCGAACGTGGACGCGGAGACGGCCGCGAGCCTGGTGAAGAAGGCGCACGAGGTGTGCCCGTACTCCAAGGCGACGCGGGGCAACATCACCGTGACGCTCGTCTGAGAGACGGTTCCTCTCGTCCGCCGGGTGCGGTGGTCGTCCGGGTGCGGGTTGTGGGGGCTGGTCGCGCAGTTCCCCGCGCCCCTTCCGGGTCGGCCCCCGCGCCCGGCGTTCGTGTGTCGCCGTCAGTTGTTCCCGAGTGCCGCCTCGTGTACGGCCCTGACCAGTGCCGTGTTCTCCGGGGCCGCGCCTCCGGGGAAGGACATGCGGCGGCGGGTGTAGCCGTAGGCCAGGCCGGAGCGGGGGTCGGCGAATGCCTGGGAGCCGCCGGCGCCGCTGTGGCCGAAGGTGCCCGCGCCGAGGAACGGGTACCACTGGTCGGCGGTCGCCTGGAAGCCCAGTCCGAAGGCCTTGTGGGTACGGGCCACCAGGTCGTAGCCCACGGAGTGGATCTGGCCCACCTCGGCGATGGTGTCCGGCTTCAGCAGCGGCGGCCGGTCGTCCAGCTCGCTGATCGCCGCCGCGTACATCGTCGCCAGGCCCCGCGCGGAGGCGACGCCGCCCGCCGACGCCGGCCCCTTGGCACGCACCAGGCGGGAGTTGGCGTAGCCCTCCAGGGTTCCCGGCTCGGGGACATGGGTGTTGTAGGCGATCGAGGTCAGCGTGTGCGGCCCGGTGGGCTGCGCGTCCAGCCGGGCCTGCTGCTCCGGGGTCGGGGCCATCGGCTGCACGGTGCGGAAGCGCGGCTCCTCGGACTCGGGCAGGCCCAGGTAGAAGTCCAGCCCGTACGGTGCCCGCACGCGCTCCTCGTAGACCTCCTGCAGCGTGCGGCCGGTGGCCCGGCGTACCACCTCGCCGGTGAGCGCGCCGATGACCAGGGCGTGGTAGCCGAACGCCGTGCCGGGCCGCCAGAACGGCTTCTGGTCCGCGAGCCGTTCGGCGAGGGCGCGGTCGTCGGCCATCTCCGCCGCGGAGAACCCGGCGTCCAGTCCGACCAGCCCGGCGCGGTGGGCGAGCAGCTCCCGCAGGGTCACCGCGGCCTTGCCCTCGGCGCCGAACTCGGGCCAGTAGTAGGTGACCTTGCGGTCCAGCTCCAGGGTGCCGTCCTGCACGAGGAGCGCGACCACCAGGTGGGCGGCGCCCTTGGTGGACGAGAACACGCCGTACAGGGAGTCGGCCTCGCCGCCCGTCCACAGGTCGACGACCCGGCGTCCGTGCAGGTACGCGCACAACTGGCCCTCGTAGTCGGGCCGTTCCGCGGCCACGAAGGACGCGAACTCCGCACGCACCGCCTCGAACCCGTCGGCCACGGTGCCGTGAATCTCCTGAGCCATCCGCTCTCCTCCCCTGCTCTCCGCCCCTCATGGTGCCTGACGGAGATCATGTCCGTGGTCTTCCACGCCGGTCGCACACAGACCGGTACGGCGAAAGACACCGATTCCACTCAACGCCCGGGAGGGGACGCGTCCGTCAGTGCGGGCGCGGGCTCAGGTGCACCACCACAGGAAACGGTTGCAGGTCTGGGTGGGCTCCGGGTCCGGGGCCGGCGGCGGGGGCGTCGGTGCGGAGGAACGCGTGGGCGCCGGGGCGGGGGCCGCCGTGCGGGTCGCCGAGGGAGCGGGCGCGGGGGTGGCCGCCCTGGTCGGGCTGGTGCCGGGCGTGGAGGCGGTGGTGCTCGGGGACGCGCTGTCCGACGGGGACGGCGACGCAGAGGCCGAGGCGTCCGGTGACGCCGAGGACGCGGGGCGGGTGTCCGACGCCGGGACCTGGTGCGGCCGGGACGACTGGTCCGCGTCGGGCTCCGCGTCCCCGCTCGTGGCGCCGTCCGCCGCATCGCCTCCGGCCGCCGCCGGGTCGGGGGCGGAGAAGCCCGGGGCATCGATGCCGAGTTCGGCGAGGCTCAGGCCGCCGGCGGCCAGGACGAAACCGGCGGTGATCAGCAGGGTGCGGCGGCGGCGCCTGCGGTGGGCGGCGGCCTTGCGGTCGCGCCGGCTCCCGTCCGGCTCGGCGGACCGGCCGCCGGCGCCCCTTCCGCCGGCTGCCCGGCGTTCACGGCGGCCGGCCGGCGCCTCGTCGGCGTCCCCGGCGTCATCCTCGGCGTCGTCCTCGACGGCCTCGTCGTCCTCCACGTCCTCCCTCTCGTCGGCGTCCGTGGAGTGCCCCATGTCGTAGGCGACGCGCTCGTCGTACGCGCCGTGCCCGGCGTGCGCCGCCTCCTCGCCGTACGCCCCGTACCCGGCGTGCGCGGCCTGCGCCGCGTAAGCCTGCCCCTGGGCGTACGCGGTGTCCGGCGCGTGTCCCGGCGTCGCGGCCTGGTCGCCGTAGCCGTACGTCGCGTATCCGTACTCCGCCCCCGTGTGCTGCTCGGCGTGGGCGCTCGGGCGCAGTTGTTCCACCGGGACGCCGCAGCCCGGACAGGCGAGGGCGCCGTTGAGGTGGCGGTGGCAGGAGTGGCAGAAGTCCATGACGCGGGAAGACTAGGTGCGCCGCCGGTAACGTTCCTAGGCACCGCTGTGAAGGTTGTGTGGGAAGGCAAGCGTCCGCTCACCGAAAGTCTCGAAACCGTTACCCGTTGGACCCCTTGACGCTGCCGCCGCCCCGTCCTTACTGTCTCGCCAGCATTTCGAACGTGTGACGAAATCTCGAACAGCGAAGGGCAACTGCCGTGCGCATCACCGGAATCAGCACACACGTGGTCGGGACGCCGTGGCGCAACCTGACCTACGTCCAGGTGCACACCGACGAGGGGCTGACCGGAGTCGGAGAGACCCGGATGCTGGGCCACACCGACGCCCTCCTCGGCTACCTGAAGGAGGCCGAGACCAACCACATCCTGGGCTCCGACCCGTTCGCTGTCGAGGACCTGGTGCGCCGGATGAAGTACGGCGACTACGGGCGGGCCGGCGAGATCGTGATGTCCGGCATCGCGGTGGTCGAGATGGCCTGCTGGGACATCAAGGGCAAGGCCCTCGGCGTGCCGGTGTGGCAGCTGCTGGGCGGCAAGGTCACCGACAGGGTCAAGGCGTACGCCAACGGCTGGTACACCACCGAGCGCACCCCGGAGGCGTACCACAAGGCCGCGCAGGGCGTCGTGGAGCGCGGGTACAAGGCGCTGAAGATCGACCCGTTCGGCACCGGCCACTTCGAACTGGACCACCAGCAGACCCTGTACGCGGTCTCGCTGATCGAGGCCGTGCGGGACGCGATCGGCCCGGAGACCGAGCTGATGCTGGAGATGCACGGCCGCTTCTCCCCCGCCACCGCGGTGCGGCTCGCCAAGGAGATGGCGCCCTTCCAGCCGGCCTGGCTGGAGGAGCCGGTGCCGCCGGAGAACCTCAAGGCGCTTCAGAAGGTGGCCGCGAAGGTGGACATCCCGGTGGCCACGGGCGAGCGCATCCACGACCGGATCGAGTTCCGGGAGCTGTTCGACAGCCAGGCCGTGGACATCATCCAGCCCGACCTCGGCCACATCGGCGGCATCTGGGAGACCCGCAAGCTCGCCGCGACCGCCGAGACCCACTACATGCTCATCGCCCCGCACAACGTGGGTGGTTCGGTGCTCACCGCCGCCTCCCTCCAGGTCGGCTTCACCTCACCGAACTTCAAGATCCTTGAGCACTTCAACGACTTCGCCGACGGGGAGATCAAGAAGGTGGTCAAGGGCGCCCCCGAGGTCGTCGACGGCTACTTCCAGCTCTCCGACGCGCCGGGCCTCGGCGTCGAGCTGGACGTGGACGCGGCCGCCGAGTTCCCGCAGCAGCAGGCCCGGTTCGACCTGTGGGCCGAGGGCTGGGAGAAGCGCCAGCCGAAGGGCACGCAGTGACCGGCCACGTCGTCGTCGAGGCGCCCGGCGAGCACCGGCTCGCCGAGCACACGCCGCGCGCACCGCAGGCCGGCGAGGCGCTGGTGCGGGTGCACTCGGTGGGGATCTGCGGCAGCGACCGCGAGGTGTTCCAGGGCAACCGGCCCGAGGGGTACGTCCGCTACCCGCTGACGCCCGGTCACGAGTGGTCCGGCACCGTCGAAGCCGTGGGATCCGGGGTCCCCGGGGGCCTGGTCGGCCGAAAGGTGGTCGGCGAGGGCTTTCGCAACTGCCAGGTGTGCGACCGCTGTCACGCCGGTGAGACCACGCTGTGCAGCGCCGGCTACGAGGAGACCGGGTTCACCCAGCCCGGTGCCATGGCGCCGACGCTGACCCTGCCCGCCCGGCTGCTGCACGTGCTGCCCGACGACGCCGATCTGACGGCCGCCGCGCTGCTGGAGCCGGCCGCCTGCGTCGCGGCCGCCGCGCTCAAGGCGAACGCCCGGCCCGGTGAGCGGGTCGCGGTGGTCGGCACCGGGACGCTCGGCATGTTCGCCGTGCAGTTCCTGCGGGCCGGCTCCCCGGCCGAGCTGCTGACCGTGGGCACGCGCAGGGACCGGGAGGCGCTGGCGCGGCAGTTCGGCGCCACCGACTTCCGCACCAAGGAGGAGGAGCTTCCCGGCGACTTCGACGTCGTGATCGAGACCGCCGGGTCCGCGGACGCGGCCCGTACGGCCGCCGCGCTGCTGCGGCGGGGCGGGCGGCTGGTGCTGACCGGTATCCCGGCGCCGGGCGCGGGCGGGCTCGACCCGACCGATCTCGTCGTACGGCAGCTGGAGGTGCACACCGTCTTCGGGGCGCCGCCGGACGCCTGGGCGCACACCGTGCGGGTGTTCGCCGCCGGACTGCTGGACCCGGTGCCGCTGGTGACGCACGAGCTGCCGCTGGCCGAGTTCCCGCGGGCCATGGAGCTGGTGGGGTCGGGCGATCCGAAGGTGGGCAAGGTTCTTCTGCATCCGTAGGCCGCTGCCGTGAGACGTACGCCGGTACGGGGGGCGACCTGACGGTCTTTCGTACCGGCGTACCACCACCCCCGTATGCCAACAGCCGCGAACCTCGTCCGACATATCGAACGTCCAGGGCTTCTGGACACCAGGACTTTAAGGACAACCTGTGACCGACGCTTCCGCCACGGCAGCCCGCCGGCCCGGTGAGCCCGCGCTCTCCGCGCTCGGCCTGGGCGCACCCGCCCCCGACCCCGCCGACGCCTCGCCGCACACCTTCCCCGGCGGCGGCCACTGGCGCACCGAGATCCCCTCGTGCGAGGGCCCCGAGGCGCTGTCGGTGGTGCTGAAGGAGGCCTCGCGGCTCGATGTGCCGATCCACCGCATCAGCCAGGGCAGCGGTGTGTGGATGCTGAGCGACGCCGAGATCACCGAGATGGCCGAGGCCACCGCCGAACGCGACATCGAGCTGTGTCTGTTCACCGGGCCGCGCGGCACCTGGGACATCGGCGGCTCGACCCGCACCGACTCGCGCGGGGCGGGGCTGCGCGCCCGGGGCCACGACGCCGTCGCCGGCTGCGTGGAGGACGCGGTCCGGGCCACCGAGCTGGGTGTGAAGTGCCTGCTGGTGGCCGACGAGGGCGTGCTGTGGACGCTGCACCGGGCGCGTGTCGAGGGCATCATCCCGGCCGACACGACCCTGAAGGTGTCGGCGCTGATCGGCCCCGTCAATCCGGCGTCGTACGCCGTCTACGAGCGGCTCGGCGCGGACTCGGTCAATGTGCCCAGCGACCTGACCCTGGACCATCTGACCGAGATCCGGAGGGCGTCCGCCGCGCCCATGGACATGTACATCGAGGCGCCGGACGACCTCGGCGGCTACATCCGGATGTACGAGGTGGCCGAGCTGATCCGGCGCGGCGCCCCGCTGTATCTGAAGTTCGGCCTGTCCAAGGCGCCCGGGATCTACCCCTACGGGCACCATCTGCGGGACGTCACGCTGGCCACCGCCAAGGAGCGGGTGCGGCGCGGCCGGCTGGCGCTGGACCTGCTGGCCCGGCACGGGGCCGGGGACGACATGGCCCCGCTCGGCTCCCGGCTGCCCGGCGATCTCCAGCGCTTCGAAACACGTTCATAAATTTTCGCAACCCCCTCTTCACAGAAGACGACGGAGCCGAACACAATCCCACACGACTGTTCGTCGGCCCCCGCACCACCCACCGTTCGCCGGTGCCCCAGTACCACTCCTGACAGCGTTGCCGCACAGCCGCAGTCGGCCGTGCTCGACATCAAGGAAGATGACATGCGCAACCGCAGAGCCGCACTGACCGCGATAGCCGGTACCGCCTCGCTCGCCCTCGCCCTGACCGCCTGCGGCCAGAACGGCGAGGGAGGCAGCAAGGAGGACTCGGGATCCGCCAAGGGAGGCACCATCGGCATCGCGATGCCGACGAAGTCCTCCGAGCGGTGGATCGCCGACGGCAACAACGTCAAGAAGGACCTGGAGTCCAAGGGCTTCAAGACCAAGCTGGTCTACGGGGAGGACGACCCCGACCAGCAGGTCTCCCAGATCGAGAACCTGATCACCCAGGGCGTGAAGGCCCTCATCGTCGCCGCCATCGACAACAAGTCCCTGGGCAACGTGCTGCAGCAGGCCAAGGACGCGAACATCCCGGTCATCGCCTACGACCGGCTCATCCTCGGCACGCCGAACGTCGACTACTACGCCTCGTTCGACAACGAGAAGGTCGGCCGGCTCCAGGCGACCTACATCGCCGACAAGCTGGGCCTGAGTAGCGGCAAGGGCCCCTTCAACATCGAGCTGTTCGCCGGCTCCAACGACGACAACAACACCAAGTACTTCTTCAACGGCGCGATGAGCGTGCTGAAGCCGTACATCGACTCCAAGAAGCTCGTCGTGCGCTCCGGGCAGACCTCGCTCAACCAGGTCACCACGCTGCGCTGGGACGGCGCCACCGCCCAGCGGCGCATGGACGACATCCTCACCAAGTCCTACAAGAGCGCCCGCGTCGACGCCGTCCTCTCCCCCTACGACGGCATCTCCATCGGCATCCTCTCCGCCCTGAAGTCCGACGGCTACGGCTCGGCCGGCAAGCCGCTGCCGGTCCTCACCGGCCAGGACGCCGAGCTGGCCTCGGTGAAGTCGATCATCGCGGGCCAGCAGACGCAGACCGTCTACAAGGACACCCGGGAGCTGGCCAAGGTCGCCTCGAACATGGTCGAGGCCGTGCTGAACGGCAAGAAGCCCGAGGTCAACGACACCAAGACCTACGACAACGGCGCCAAGGTCGTGCCCGCCTACCTGCTGCAGCCGGTGAGCGTCGACAAGACCAACTACGACAAGGTCCTGGTCGCGGGCGGCTACTACACCGCCGGCCAGCTCAAGTAACCGGGCACCCACACGGATTGGAAGGCACGACCATGGCGGGACCCGTCCTGGAAATGCGCTCGATCGTCAAGACCTTTCCCGGTGTCAAAGCGCTGTCGGACGTCACGCTGACCGTCCGCCAGGGCGAGGTCCACGCCATCTGCGGGGAGAACGGCGCCGGGAAGTCGACCCTGATGAAGGTGCTCTCCGGCGTCCACCCGTACGGCAGCTACGAGGGCGACATCCTCTTCGAGGGAGAGCTCTGCCGCTTCAAGGACATCCGGGCCAGCGAGCAGCACGGCATCGTCATCATCCACCAGGAGCTGGCGCTGGTGCCGTATCTGTCCATCGCGGAGAACATCTTCCTCGGCAACGAGCACGCCAAGCGCGGCCTGATCAACTGGAACGACACCCTGCGGCACGCCACCGAGCTGCTGCGCCGCGTCGGCCTCGACGAGCACCCCGAGACCCGCGTCGCCGACATCGGGGTGGGCAAGCAGCAGCTGGTGGAGATCGCCAAGGCGCTGTCGAAGAAGGTGAAGCTGCTCATCCTCGACGAGCCGACCGCGGCGCTCAACGACGAGGACAGCGGCAAGCTCCTCGACCTGATCCTGCAGCTGAAGGACCAGGGCATCACCTCGATCATCATTTCCCACAAGCTCAACGAGATCCGCAAGGTCGCCGACTCCGTCACGATCATCCGCGACGGCCGCTCCATCGAGACGCTCGACGTGGCGGCGGCCGAGACCACCGAGGACCGCATCATCAGCGGCATGGTCGGCCGCGACCTCGACAACCGCTTCCCCGAGCGCACCCCGCACCACCCGGAGGAAGGCACCGCGCCGGCCCTGGAGATCCGCAACTGGACCGTGCACCACCCGATCGACCAGCAGCGCAAGGTCGTCGACGACGTGTCGATCCAGGTGCGCCGCGGGGAGATCGTCGGCATCGCGGGCCTGATGGGGGCCGGCCGCACCGAGCTGGCGATGAGCGTCTTCGGCCGCACCTACGGCCGCTACGCGGGCGGCACGGTCCTGAAGGACGGCAAGGAGATCCGCACCAAGACCGTCGCGGAGGCGGTCGCGCACGGCATCGCGTACGTCACCGAGGACCGCAAGCACTACGGCCTGAACCTGATCGACACGATCAACCGCAACATCTCGCTGACCGCGCTGAAGAAGGTCGCCCGGCGGGGCGTGGTCGACGAGCACGAGGAGCGCCAGGTCGCCGAGGGCTTCCGCAAGTCCATGAACATCAAGGCGCCGACCGTGTTCGAACCGGTGGGCAAGCTGTCCGGCGGCAACCAGCAGAAGGTCGTCCTCAGCAAGTGGATCTTCGCCGGCCCCGATGTGCTGATCCTGGACGAACCGACCCGCGGCATCGACGTCGGCGCCAAGTACGAGATCTACACGGTCATCGACCAGCTGGCCGCGCAGGGCAAGGCGGTCGTCTTCATCTCCTCCGAACTGCCCGAACTGCTCGGCATGTGCGACCGGATCTACACCATGGCCGCCGGCCGGCTCACCGGCGAGGTCCCCCGGGCCGAGGCCACGCAGGAAGTGCTGATGCGCCGTATGACGAAGGACAAAGAGGTAACGCGATGAGCACCGAAGTGACCAAGAGCCCGGTCGCCGCCCCGCCGGGCGCGGGGGGCGGCGGCGCCCCGGGTGAGAACCTGCTCCAGCTGGTGATCGGCGGTCTGCGCCGCAACATGCGGCAGTACGGCATGCTGCTCGCGCTCGGTCTGATCGTCGCCGTCTTCGCGGTGTGGACCGACGGCGACCTGCTGCTGCCGCGCAACGTCTCCAACCTGGTCCTGCAGAACAGCTATGTGCTGATCCTCGCGATCGGCATGATGCTGGTGATCATCGCGGGCCACATCGACCTGTCGGTCGGCTCGGTCACGGCGTTCGTGGGCGCCTTCGCGGCCGTCCTGACCGTGGAACACCATGTGGCCTGGCCCGTCGCCGTGGTGCTGTGCCTGCTGGCGGGCGCGGTCGCCGGCGCGGTGCAGGGCTACTTCATCGCCTACCTCGGCATACCGTCGTTCATCGTCACCCTGGCCGGCATGCTGATCTTCCGCGGCTTCACGGAGATCCTGCTGGAGGGCCAGACCCTCGGCCCCTTCCCGAACGGCCTGCAGAAGATCGGCAACGGCTTCCTGCCGGAGACCGGCCCGAACACCAACTACCACAACATCACCCTGCTGCTGGGGCTTGCGCTGATCGTCTTCACGGTCGTCCAGGAGGTCCGCGACCGCCGCCGCCAGCAGGAGTTCTCGCTGGACGTGGTCCCGCGCAACCTCTTCCTGCTCAAGCTGACGGCCATCGTCGCCGCGATCCTCGTCGTCACGATGCTGCTCGCCAGCTACAAGGGCGCTCCGATCGTGCTGCTGATCCTGGGCGCGCTGGTGGTGGGCTACGGCTACGTCATGCGCAACTCGGTGTTCGGCCGGCACATCTACGCCATCGGCGGCAACCTGCCCGCGGCGAAGCTGTCCGGCGTCAAGGACAAGAAGGTCACCTTCTTCGTCTTCCTGAACATGGGCGCGCTCGCGGCCCTGGCGGGACTGGCGATCGCCGCCCGCCTGAACGCGGCCTCCCCGAAGGCGGGCCTGAACTACGAACTTGAGGCGATCGCCTCGGCGTTCATCGGCGGCGCGTCCATGAGCGGCGGTGTGGGCACCGTGCTCGGCGCGATCATCGGCGGTCTCGTCCTCGGCGTGCTGAACAACGGCATGAACCTCCTGAGCGTCGGCACCGACTGGCAGCAGGTCATCAAGGGGTTCGCCCTGCTGGCGGCGGTCGGCTTCGACGTGTGGAACAAGCGCAAGTCCGGTTCGTGAGTCAACCGGGGCCCCGCTCACCGGAGCGGGGCCCTCTCCTTATCCGTCAAGGAGCCGCACCTATGGAACTGAACAGACGCACGGTCATCGCCTCGGCAGCGGCGGCGGGCATCGCCGCGTCGGCACTCGGCGGCACGGCCGAGGCCGCGCCCGGGGCCGCCTCGCACGGGCGCAGGCCGGTGAAGGAGCACTTCGGCACGCTCGCCGACGGCACGAAGGTGTACCGCTGGTCCCTGGAGAACGGCGGCACCGCCCTGAAGGTGCTGTCCTACGGCGGCATCGTCCAGTCCCTGGAGATCCCCGACCGGCACGGCCGCCGCGCCAACGTCTCCCTGGGCTTCGACAGCCTCGACGACTACGTGGCGTCCAGCCCGTACTTCGGCGCCCTGATCGGCCGCTACGGCAACCGCATCGCCAAGGGCCGCTTCACCCTGGACGGCAAGACCTACCAGCTGTCCGTCAACGACGGCGACAACAGCCTGCACGGCGGGGCCAAGGGCTTCGACAAGCGGGTGTGGGACGTGGAGCCCTTCGTGTCCGGCTCCGACGTCGGCCTGCGGCTGCACCACACCAGCGTCGACGGCGACATGGGCTACCCGGGCACGCTGCGGGCGACCGTGACGTACACGCTCACCCGGGGCGGCGACTGGATCATCGACTACGAGGCCACCACCGACAAGGCCACCGTCGTCAACCTCACCAGCCACGTCTACTGGAACCTGGCCGGCGAGGGCAGCGGCAGCATCGAGGACCACGAACTGCAGATCGCCGCCGCCCGGTACACCCCCACCGACGCGGGCCTGATCCCCACCGGCGAGCTGGCGAAGGTCGCGGGCACCCCCTTCGACTTCCGCCGCGCCAAGCCGGTCGGCCGGGACATCCGGGCCGGCCATCCGCAGCAGGTCCTGGCCAAGGGCTACGACCACAACTGGGTGCTGGACAAGGGCATCACCGCCGAACCCGAGCACATAGCCACCCTGCGCGACCCTGCCTCCGGCCGCACCCTGCGGATCGCCACCGACCAGCCGGGCCTGCAGTTCTACTCCGGCAACTTCCTCGACGGCACCCTGACGGGCACCAGCGGCCGCACCTACCGCCAGGGCGACGCGCTGTGCCTGGAGACGCAGCACTTCCCGGACTCCCCGAACCAGCCGGCGTTCCCCTCGACGGTGCTGCGCCCGGGCGAGACGTACCGAACACGCACGGTCCACCGCTTCTCCGCCTGAAACCGGTGACGGCGCACCGGAGTTGAACGGCGCCCCGCCGTCCTGCGTACTCAAGGGCGGCCCGTGCTCCCCCGCACGGGCCGCCCTTGGACACGGAGGTCCCCTTGGCAGACAACGTCACCTCGCTGTTCCGCAGCACCGCCGCGCACTCCCCCTCGATGGCGGCGCTGGCACGGGAGAGCGACGGGGCGGGACCGCTGGACTTCTGCATCCCCTGCAACCCGTACTTCCCCACCCCGGCGATGTTCGACGAGATGGCGTCCCGGCTGCGTGAGATCGTCACCTACTACCCGAGCAGCGCCGAGACGATCACCGCCGAGCTGTGCGCGCTGCTCCAGCTGCCGCCGAGCTGCGTGGCGATGGGCAACGGCTCCACGGAGCTGATCACCTGGATCGACCATCTGCTGGTCCGCGAGTCCCTGGCGGTGCCGGTGCCCACCTTCGGCCGCTGGACCGACCAGCCGCTGGAGACCGGCAAACGCGTCGACATGTTCCCGCTGCAGGAGGCGGGCGGCTTCGCCCTCGACCTGTCCCGCTACGCCGAGTTCATCCGATCCCGGGGCACCCGCGTTGCGGTGATCTGCAACCCGAACAACCCCGACGGCGGCTACCAGCACAAACAGGCGCTCGTGCAGTTCCTGGACGCGATGGCGGACCTGGACCTGGTGGTCGTGGACGAGTCGTTCCTGGAGTTCGCCGACGCGGAGGCGGACCCGTCGGTCGTCCAGGAGGCCGTGCTGCGCCCGAACGTCATCGTCCTGCGCAGCCTGGGCAAGAACTTCGGCCTGCACGGCGTGCGCTTCGGCTATCTGGTGGCGAACCCGGCGCTGGCCGGGAAGGTGCGGGCGGCGCTGCCCAAGTGGAACCTCAACTCCTTCGCCGAGCACGTGGTGTTCATGCTCCGCGACCACGGCACGGAGTACGCCCAGAGCCTCCAGCAGGTCCGCCGCGACCGCCTGGAGATGACGGCCGCGCTGTCGGCCCTGCCCGGCCTGACGGTCTACCCGTCCCAGGGCAACTTCCTCTTCGTGCGCCTGCCCGTGGGCGCCGAGGGCACCGTGGTCCGCGACCGGCTGCTCACCGAGCACCGGATCCTGGTCCGGGAGTGCGGCAACAAGATCGGTTCGTCCAGTCGCTTCCTGCGGCTCGTGGTGCGCCCCCAGGTGGACGTGCGTCGCCTGGTGTCCGGCCTGGAACAGGTGCTCTACGGGACGTCCAGGAGGGGAGCCGCCGTGCCCGAGCTGGGCAACGGGACCAGCTACAGCTCGGGCACGGCGGCGGTGGACCGCCTGGTCGGCCAGACCAACGGCGGCGGCGTGCCGCTGCCGCCGGCCCAGCCGTGGCCCCAGCCCCAGCCCCTGCCCACCCCGCCGGGGACACCGGCCCGCGGCGGCCTCACGGCGGCCCAGGTGCGCGGTACGACGGGCATGCCGGACGACCTGACGACGGCACCGGCGGCAGGCTGGCCCAACCCGGCCGGCATGGGGCGTGCGGGCTGAGCCACGGGCCGCCTCAGTAGGCGACGGGCCAGCCGCTGCTCCAGTTCAGCAGGTTGACGCCGAGCTTCGGGGTGCCGTTGTCGTTGCCGTCGTAGTAGTGGTAGACGATCAGGTCCCCGTCGACGTCGTTCATGATCGACTGTCCGCCCGGGCCGATGACGCTGCCGTGCGACTCCAGGACCGGGGTGCCGCCGTTGTTCATCAGCGCGACGCCGTTCTTGTCGTAGTACGGCCCGGTGACGGAGGTGGCCCGGCCGACCTTGACCTTGTAGGTGGAGCTGGTGCCGGCGCAGCAGGTGTCGTAGGAGGCGAAGAGGTAGTAGTACCCGCCCCGCTTGACGACGAAGGGCGCCTCGACGGCCTTGGTCCCGGTGGGCCGGGAGGCGAGGGAGTAGCGGGTGGTGTCCCCCGCGTACTGCTTCCCGGTGGACGGATCGATGCGGATCATCTTGATGCCGGTCCACCAGCTGCCGAAGGACAGCCACCACGTGCCGTCGTCGTCGACGAAGAGGTTGGGGTCGATGGCGTTGTAGTCGCTGGAGGTGGTGGAGGTGTAGACGATCCCGTAGTCGGTCCAGGAACCGGGCAGGCCGGTGGTGGACCCCGCGAGCCCGATCGCGGAGGTGTTGTAGCCGAACTTCGAGACGGCGTAGTACATCAGGTACTTGCCCCCGTGGTACGAGATGTCCGGCGCCCAGGCCTCGGTGTTGTACGACGCCCACCAGCCCGGCTTGGCGGAGAAGGCGTCGGCCCCGGCCGTGAAGGCGACCCGGTCGGCGGAGGTCCGGTAGGCCAGTCCGCCACCGGTGGCGTACAGCAGGTACCGCCCGGCGGACGTGCGGATCATCGACGGGTCGTGCACGACGGTACTGCCGGTGACGGTGCCGGGGTTGGGGTAGGCGGAGGCGGTCTGCGGAACGAGGGCCAGCAGGATCGCGGCGGGGACGGCGAGGAGGGCGGCTCTCCGGGACGTGCGGCTCATGGGGACGCTCCTTCGGTGGGGGCGCGTCGTTCGTGGTTTCGAACAACGGTCGCGTCATCGGACGGGACCGTAGAGTCCGACCCCCCGCGCGTCAATAACCCGCGCAGCAACGGAGGTTGGCCCCGCGGTCACCGCGCACGGGACGGTGACCGCGGGGCCCCGCGCCGGCTCAGCGGCCCGGACACTCCTTCCACGCCAGGTGGTACACCGTGCTGATGTCGCCGTCCGTCGAGTCCATCGTCATGAAGCTGACCTTGCCGGGTGCCGAGGTGCCGGCGCTCACGCGCAGCTCCGTGTTGATGTTGAAGTTGCGCTGGACCCCGCAGGGTGCCCAGACCAGCTGGGCCCAGTCCGTGGTGTCGGTGGCCTGCCAGTTGTCGTTGTACGGGCCGGACAGGGGGTGGTTGCGGTACGCCGTGGCCGGGGAGCCCTGGAAGTAGTACGAGGCTCTCTGCGCGCCGCTCGCGCCCTGCTGGAGTGCCGCGAAACCGCGGTAGTCGGCGCTGGCCACGGCGTAGGTGAAGCCCTGCGGGACATGCACGACGAGGTTCAGCTGACAGTTCTTGCGGAACGCCGTCGGGTCGGAGTTGCCTCCGGCCTGGGCCAGGTAGTCGCTGTAGGTCACGGTGAAGGCCGTGTTGTCCTCGGAGACGGCGACCGCGGTGGTGCCCTGGGGACACCCGGAGCCGTTCACCGTGGCGACCTTGATGACGATCTTGTCCGGGGGCGGGTCGGTGAACCCGGAGGACGGGTGCTGAGCCGCCGGTAACGCCGTGGCGAGCAGAGCGGCGACGGCGCCGCTCAGGAGGAGTCCACCAGTCATGGTTTCTCCGTCCGTTCACTGGGGGGTGGCTGTGTCGGACTGACTGTCGAGGATGTGTGAGGGATCCGTGAAGGCGGCCTCCGGCCATTCGCGGCGCCCTCCTGTGACACGGCTGTGACCGGAGTTATGGCTTCCACCACAGCCGGTCGAGGGGGTGGCCCCCAAGATCAACAGATGCGCAGAGCCCGTTTGCCCGCCTCCTCCGTGACAGGTGCCCTCGTCGCCGCCCTGGCCGCCCTCGGTGTCGTCGGCGGTGTGCTCGTCGGGTGGGGCGGCCTCGACACCGTCAACGGGTGCGGGTATCCGGACAACCCGTATCCGTCCGAGACCGCCCGGGACTGGGTGGCGTACGCCGATGCCGTGGTCGTCGGCCGGGCCGTGAGCGAGCGGGAGAGCGGGCGGCGGGAACTCGCCCTGGGTGCCTATCGGTACGACGTCGAGCGCACCGTGCGGCTGCGCGCCGAGTCCGTGCCGTACGTGTCACGGGAGCGGTCCCACCCCGGGGTCGGCGCGACCCTCGACTACGTCGCCCCCGGCTGGAAGGTCACCCGCGCGGGCGGCGACCGGGTCGACGTGCTGACCGGGGAGGCGCCCCGGGTCGTGCCGGGCCACACCTACGTCCTCGCCCTGCGGTGGCGGGAGGGGCGGTGGGTGGCGCTCGGGGAGGGCGGCGTGGTGCCCTACGACGGGCATGTGGTGGGGCGCGGGGAGTGGTGCGGGCGGGTGCTCGGCACGGACGGGTTCGCTCAGGGGGAGCGGCTCGGCCGGCGGGACGACCACAGCCTGGAGAAGGCCCTGCTCGGGCAGGGGGACCAGGCGCTCACGCGGGCCCTGAAGGACGCCCGGCGTTAGGGGTTCTCCCACGCCGCCGGTTCCGCCGCCAGGCGCCGTACCTGCTCCGGGAGGGCGTCGGCCGCGATGTCGGCGACCGTGACGCCCTCCAGGATCTGGCGGACGTTGGCGCGCAGGGCGATCCACAGCGGGAGCAGGGGCTGGGCGCTGCCGGTGTACGTCAGGCCCGTGGGGCGCTCGCCCCTGACCGAGACGATCGGACCGTCGACGGCCCGGATGACGTCCGCCACCGTGACCGCGGACGCCTCGCGGGCCAGCCGGTAGCCACCGCCACCGCCGCGCCGGCTGTCCACGATGCCGGCGCGGCGCAGGTCGCCGAGGATGCCCTCCAGGAACTTGTGCGGGATGGCCTGGGCCGCGGCGATCGTCTCCGCCTTCAGCGGGTCGTCGCCCTCCTGCCGTACGGCGAGCTCCAGCACCGCCCGCACCGCGTAGTCCGCCCGTGCCGAGATCCTCATGCGTTCATTGTGCGGCTCAGCTCGCCGGCGCCGGTGCCCGGCCCAGGACTGCTGCTCTACGCCAGCCTGATCACGTTCCAGGACAGCGGCTCCAGTACGGCCGTCAGCCGGCCATCGGCGAGGGCCGTGCCGTCGACCCGGTGCGGGACGACCCGCTCGGGCTCGGCGAGCGTGTTGCGGGCGTCCGGGTCGGCGTCGGCGAGGGCGCTGTGCTCGACGACCCGGGTCAGGTCCAGGCCGCTGAGGGCGACCTCCAGCGGCAGCGGCTCGGTCCGGCCGCGGTTGACGGCGAAGACGGTGACCGTGCCGTCCTCGGCGCGCACGGCGGTGGCGTGCAGCAGGTCGGCCTCGCCGTACCGCTTCGTCTCGTAGGTCGGCGAGTCGACGCGGACGTCCAGGACCTCGCCGCGGCCGTACTGCGACGCCTGCGCGAAGGGGAAGTACGTGGTCTGCCGCCAGGCCGGGCCGCCGGGCTCGGTCATGATCGGGGCGATGACGTTGACCAGCTGCGCCAGACAGGCCACCGTCACCCGGTCCGCGTGCCGGAGCAGGGCGATGAGCAGGGAGCCGAAGACGACGGCGTCGGTGACGCTGTAGTTGTCCTCCAGCAGGCGCGGGGCCTCCGGCCAGTCGAGGGCACTGACCTCGGCCTCCGTGCGGGACAGGTACCAGACGTTCCACTCGTCGAAGGAAAGGTTGATCTTCTTCTTGGACTTGAGCCTCGCCCCGATGTGGTCGGCCGTCGCGACGACGTTCTCGATGAAGGACTCCATGTCGACGGCCGAGGCCAGGAAGGAGTCGACGTCGCCGTCGACCGGCTCGTAGTAGGCGTGCAGGGAGATGTAGTCGACCAGGTCGTAGGTCTCGGCGAGGACCGTTGCCTCCCACTCGGCGAACGTGGGCATCGACTGGCCCGAGCTGCCGCAGGCGACGAGTTCGACCTTCGGGTCGATCTGGCGCATGGCCCGCGCGGTCTCGGCCGCGATACGGCCGTACTCCTCGGCCGTCTTGTGGCCGGTCTGCCAGGGGCCGTCCATCTCGTTGCCGAGGCACCACAGCCTGATGCCGAAGGGGTCCTTGTCGCCGTGGGCTATCCGCCGCTCGGACAGTTCCGTGCCGGCGGGGTGGTTGGCGTACTCCTGGAGTTCCAGCGCCTCGGCGACGCCACGCGTGCCGAGGTTGACCGCCATCATCGGCTCGGCCTGGGGGCCGATCTTCTTCAGGAAGGCGATGTACTCGGACAGGCCGAAGCAGTTCGTCTCGGTCGAGCGCCAGGCGAGGTCGAGGCGGCGGGGCCGTTCCTCGACCGGGCCCACCGAGTCCTCCCACTTGTAGCCGGAGACGAAGTTGCCTCCCGGATAGCGGATGGCCGTGACTCCCAACTCGCGTACGAGTTCCAGTACGTCGGTACGGAGTCCGGCCTCGTCCGCGGTGGGGTGGTCGGGTTCGTAGATACCGGTGTAGACGCAGCGGCCGAGGTGTTCGACGAAGGAGCCGAAGAGACGGGGGTTGACCTGGGCGATGGTGAAGGCGGGGTCCAGGGTGAAGCGGGCGGTGGGCATGTTCGCCTTTCGCGGTGGGTGGTTTGTGATTCGTTGGCGGCTGACTGTTGTGTGTGGCTGGTCGCGCAGTTCCCCGCGCCCCTTTCAGGTGAGTCCCGGCCAGCCTGATTTCCACGTCAGCTTGTTCAGGCCCAGCTTTGGGGTGCCGTTGTCCTTCGCGTCGTAGTAGTGGTACGCCAGCCAGTCCTCGCCTCGGTCGCGGAAGACCGACTCGCCGCCCGTGCCCACGTAGCGGCCGTGGCCGGCGAGCAGGAGTTCGCCGCCGCCCTCCAGCAGGGGCTTGCCCGTGCTGTCGACGTAGGGGCCCGTGACGGACGTCGAGCGGCCGACTCGGATCTTGTAGGTGGAGTTCACTCCGGCGCAGCACGCGTCGTAGGAGGCGAAGAGGTAGTAGTAGGCGCCGTGCCGGACGATGTACGGGCCTTCGACGGCGTACGGGGCGTCGGGGCGGGTGGCCAGGTGGTGGACGCTCGCGCCGGGGAGCGCCTTGCCCGTCCTCGGGTCGAGTTCGACCATGCGGATGCCGGTCCAGTAGGAGCCGAAGGTCATCCACAGCTTGCCGTCGGCCCTGAGGACGGCCGGGTCGATGGCGTTCCAGGCGTCGGTCCTCTCGGAGCTGAAGACCTTGCCGTGGTCGATCCAGGTGCCGGGCAGGCCGGTGGGGGACGTGGCGACGCCGATCGCGGAGTGGTTGGTGCCCCAGGAGGAGACGGCGTAGTACAGCCAGTAGCGGCCGTCGCGGAAGGAGATGTCCGGGGCCCAGGGGTCGCCGGTGTCGTTGTACTCGTACCACCAGGCCGGCGGGGCCGCGAAGGCGTTGCCGGCGTCGTCCCACTGCTTCTTGTCCCGGGAGACGCGGGCGCCGATCACGCCGCCGGTGGAGTAGGCGACGTAGCCGCCGGATGCGAGACGGATGACGGTGGGGTCGTGGATGATCTGCTGGCCGGTGATCGGCTGCGGGTCGGGGTAGGTCACGTCCGCGCTCGCCGTGGTCGGGAGCAGGGCGACGACGGCTGCGGCGACGGCGGTCGCGAGTCGGGTGCGCTTCAACGCTGGTTCTCCTGACGGGGTTCACTGGCCGGCGAGGCCGGTGTGCGCGACACCCGCCACGATCTGGCGCTGGAAGAAGACGAAGACGACGATCAGCGGCAGCCCGGCCATCAGGCCGCCGGCCATGAGCTGGGCCCACTGGATGCCGTAGGAGTTCATGACGGTCGCGATGCCGTTCGGCATGGTCATCAGGTCGGGGTTGTTGGTCACCATGTAGGGCCACAGGAAGTTGTTCCACGAGGCGATGAAGGTGAAGATGCCGACGGCGGCGAGCGAGGAGCGCGACAGCGGCAGCACGACGGTGAAGAAGACCCGCCAGCGTCCGGCGCCGTCGATGAAGGCGGCCTCTTCGAGTTCGCGCGGGATGCCCTGGAAGAACTTGTAGAGGATGTAGACCATCGCGGCGGGCGCGCACTGCGGCAGGATCATGCCCCAGTAGGTGTCGACCATGCCCATCTGCTGGACGGTGGTGAACAGGGGCACGCCGAGGACGGCCGGGGAGATCATCAGGCCCGACATCACGACGCCCATGAGCACCGCCTTGCCGCGGAACTCGGTGCGGGCGAAGCCGTAGCCGGCGAGCGCGGAGACGACCAGCACGACGGCCGTGACGAGGACCGACACGACGAGGGAGTTCACGAACCAGTTGGTGATGTTGCCGGTCTCCCACAGGGCCTTCCACGCCTGGCCCGTCCACACCTTCGGCAGCCAGTGCGGCGGGATCTCGGCGGCCTCGGCCTCGGACTTGAGGGAAGTGAACAGGGCCGCGGCGACGGGCGCCACGAAGACGGCGGAGACCGCGGCGCCGAGCAGCGTCAGCACGATCTGGCTGGGTGTCCAGGGCTTGCGGGACTTGACGCGGAGCGGTGTGGCGGTGGTCATCGGCCGCCCTCCTCACGGGTGCGCAGCAGCCACATCCGCCCGAGGGCGACGGCCGCGATGATCACGAAGAAGATGATGGACATCGCGGAGGCGTAGCCCACGCGGTAGCTGGTGAAGCCCTGTTCGAGGGTGTACTGCACGAAGGAGCGGGTGGAGAGCTCCGGACCGGGGCCGAAGTCCATCATCACGACGGCCTGGTCGAAGAGCTGCAGGGAGGCGAGGATCTGCAGTGCGATCACCAGGCCGGTGATGTTGCGCAGCATCGGCAGGGTGATGTGGACCATGCGGTGCCAGGCGTTCGCGCCGTCCAGCTTGGCGGCCTCGTACAGGTGCTCCGGGATGCCCTGGAGGGCGGCGAGGTAGAGCAGGAAGGAGAAGCCGACCGTCCACCACAGGGTTTCGATGACGATGGCGAGCATGGCGTAGGACTTGTCGGTCAGCCAGGGTGTGTCGAGCCCGAAGGTCTGGTTGAACAGGCCGATCCCCTGGGTGAACAGCCACTGCCACATGTTGCCGGCGACCGTGGACGGCAGCAGGAACGGCGCGAAGAAGCACAGCCGCCACAGCCACTTTCCGCGCTCGATGTTGTGCGCGAGCATCGCGAGCAGGAAGGCGAGGACCGTGATGCAGGGGACGACGAGCAGGGTGAAGTAGGCGCTGTGGCCGAGCGCGTCCCACATCGCCGCGTCGTGCAGCGCCTCGCGGTAGTTGTCGAGGCCGACGAAGTGGGCGGACTCGCCGGAGATGTTGGCGTCCGTGAAGCTGAGGTAGATGCCGCGCAGCAGCGGCCAGATCACGAACAGCGCGAAGAGGGCGAGGAACGGGGCGACGAACCAGCCGCCGTGCTGGAGTCCCTGCCTGCGGCGGACGGTGGCGCCGGCGGCCGCGGGCTTCGCGAGGGCCGGTGCGATGACGGTCTCAGCGCTGGTCGTCGTCATGCGACCGCACCTCCCTGCGCGGCGGTGTGGCCGTCCATCGGGTTCTTGGCGGCGAGGAGCTTGGTGAGACGGTCCTTCATCCGCCGGGCGGCGGCGTCCGGCTTCGCGGAGCCCATCGTCGAGGAGACGACGACGGGGCCGAGGTCCTGGGCGAGGACACCGGTGGAGCCCGCGAACCACACCTTGGGTTCGGTGGCCTGGTGGTCCATCGCGCTCACGTACTCGTTCTGCGGGGTGAGCCTCTTGTACGCGGCCGTGGACAGGGTCGGCGTGTAGGCGGGGATGTGCCCGCCGGCCGCCCACTGCAGGGCGTGCCGGACGACGTAGGCGGCGAGCCTGTGCGCGCCCTCGTTGGTGGCGCCGCCGCGGCCGGCCTGGTGGGGCAGGACGAAGGCGTGGGACTCGGCGTGGGTGGCCGGCTTGCCGAAGACGGGCGGCAGCGGGGTCGCGCCGTAGTCCAGCTTCGCGCCGGAGAAGACCGGCACGGACCAGTTGCCCTCCCAGGTGAAGGGGGCGCCGTTGATGAACTGCTCGCCGGTGGGTGCGCCCGGGATGACGTAGCCGTCGGTGACGTGCTGCCGGAGGAACTCCAGGACCTGGGTGGCCTTGTCGGCGTCGAAGAGGACCTCGGTGCGCTTGTCGTCGAACCACTGCCCGCCCAGCTGGGTGTAGAAGGCGACGAAGAACCACCACTGGAAGTTCTGGTCGTTGGTCCACAGGCCGATGGTCTGCAGGCCCTTCTTCTGCACCGCCCTGGCCTTCTTCAGCACGTCGAACCACTCGGCGGTGGAGGTGACCGGGACCATCCGGCCGTCGTCGCCGAGCAGGTCCGCCTTCCTCAGCACGTCCTTGCGGTAGAAGCAGAGCTGGACGTGGATGTCGAGGGGCAGGGCGTAGAGCTTGCCGTCGATGACGCCGCGGTTCCACAGCGCGGGGTTGTAGTCCTCCTTGCGCACGCCGTACTCGGCGAGCAGGTCCATGTCCCACGCGTCGAGGAGGCGCCCCGGTGCGAAGCCCGCCACCCGGCCCAGGTGCATGACGCCGAGTTCCGGTGCCCGGTTGCCGGCGGCGGCCATGGCGAGCTTGGTGTAGAAGGGGTTGCCCCACTGGAGGGTGGAGTCCTTGACCGCGATGCCGGGGTTGGCCTCACGGAAGGCGTCCAGCATGGCGATCATGTTGGAGCCGTCGCCGCCGCTGAAGAGGTTCCAGTAGCGCACCCGGGTGTCCGCGCCGGAGGCGAGCGCGTCGGCGCCGGTGCCGAGGGCCGCGAAGCCGAGGCTTCCCGCGACGGCCAGACCGCCCGCGGTGGCCAGAAGTTGCCTGCGATTCAGGCCAGGTCGTCCCATTGCCTGCCCTTACGTGTGGTCGGTGTCGTGCCCGTTGCCCGCAGCGCCGTTCGGCAACACGACTGGTCACCGGGGTACTGGGCCCGGTTGTTCGGTATTTCGAATGGCGCTCGTAACTTCGAACGGGACCGTAAGGTTGAAGAGCGGGCGCGTCAATGGTTCGGACACGACTTCCGGCCGGGTTTTCGAAAAGTGAGAGGTGGCCGCGCCGGCCCGGGCGCGATCACGTGACGCGGACACGCCCGGCCACGTAGGCTCGAACAACCCTCAAGGCGGCGGCGGAAGGAGGCGGGATGGGCATCGTGGAGCAGCTGCGGCACTCGCGGCTTCACATCTCCGCCAAGCGCGCCCTCGCCGCCTCGCTCACCGCCGCCGTACGCCGGTCCGAACGGCCGCCGGGCGATGTGCGCGCCCTGTGCCGGGCGTTGTGCGCGGCGATGTCGCAGCGGCGCGGCGGGCGCCCGGTGGAACTGCGCTTCGAGAGGTTCCCGGACGGCATCGGGGTCACCGGACTGTGGGTGGAGTTCCAGGACTTCGACCTGGTCATCGTCGAGGAGCGCGCCGAGGAGGTGCAGCAACTGGTCGTGCTGGGCCATGAGTTGTGGCATCTGCACGCCGGACACCGGCACCAGGTCGCCACCCCGGCCGCGGCCCGCGCGCTGGCCGGGCGGCCCGGCTGGAAGGACCTCGCGCTGGGCGCCGCCGCCCGCGGTGGCTCCCGCGCCGGCTCCCGCTCGCGCGACGAGGCCGAGGCCGACGGCTTCGGCCACCGGCTGGCCGCGCTGTGCCGGGACCTGATCGCGGGGACCGGCCCCGGCCGGGGCACCGGCGCCGGCGACGGGCGGTCCGCCGACGCACTGCAGCGCTCCCTCGGCCACCCCGGGCGGAACCCGCGGTGACCGACCGGCTGGCGCTCTCCCCGTCGGCGTTCGTCACCGACTTCTACACCTCGTTCTGGTGGATACCGACCCTGGTGCTGGCGTCCGCGCTGGCCATCAAACTGCCCACCATCGTGCGGCTGTGGAAGGACCCGCTGCTGCGCGCGGTCGGCGGACTGCTCCTGCTGGCCTGCGCGGTGTTCGTGTTCGTCGCGCCGTCCACCATCGCCTGGACCAACCGGGTCACCGGCGTGCCCAACATCGCCGCCCCGCTGGTGTACTCGCTGCTCACCGCGTTCTGCGGGTCCTGCCTGCTGCTCATCATCGCCTGGCGCAACGGCCCGTCCGGGCACTCGCCGACCACCCGCCGCGCCCGGCGGCTGGTCCTCACCTCCTACGGCGCGGTCATCGTCGCCCTGTGGGGGCTGTTCGCGCTCGCCGACGCCCCCGTGGAACGGCTGCGGGACCTCGACACGTACTACGCCACCACCCCGTTCATGCGCGAGGAGATCCTGCTCTACCTGCTCGCGCACTGCGTGGCCGTGCTCATCACGTCCCGGCTGATCTGGAACTGGGTGCGCACCGACGGCCTCGACGGCTGGCTGCGCTGGGGGCTGGTCTTCCTCGGCGCCGGGTACGCGATGAACCTCGTCTTCGACGCCGCCAAGCTCACCGCCGTGGCCGCCCGCTGGAGCGGGCACCGGTTGGACTGGCTGAGCACCAACGCGGCGCCGCCGGTCGCCGGGCTGTCCGCCGTGCTGATCGCGGTCGGCTTCATCCTGCCGCACATCGGCCAGTACCTGCAGGACCGCTGGCGGATGCGGCTCGCCCACCGCGAACTGCAGCCGCTGTACCGGCTGCTGCGGTCCGTGCACGGCTCCGGGGTGCCGTTCGTCCTGCGCACCGCGCCCGAACTGCGGCTGATCCGGCGCGAGACGTTCATCCGTGACGTCCTGTTACCGCTGGCCCGCCACCTCGACGACGACCTGCGCCGCCGGGCCCTCGACGCCGCCGTCGCCCTCGGGCACCCGCCGGACCGGGCGCGGGCGCTCGCCGCGGCGGTGACCCTGCTGGACGCCGTCGAGAACCGCCGCGACCGGCAGGGCGAGGAGGCCCCGGGCGACGGCGTGGACACGGTGCGGCTGCTGCGCGAGATCGGCGCCGTCTCCCGCGCGCTGCGCCGGCGGGACGTGCTGGAGGAGGTGCGCGCCCGCGCCGGCCGCCTCGGCCCGGCCCGGGGCACGAGGTAGCTGAGGGAGCGGGGACTTGGCATAGTGCACAGTTGACCGCACGAGCACACCGGGACGGTGCCGAGAACAGTGCGTACCTGGCGTACGAGCAAGGAGATGCGTCGGCTCGCCGATGCCCTCATCGACCCCATACGGGTCCCCCTGCCCACGGACCCCGAGACGCTGTTCGCCGCACTGGTCGGTTCGGTGAGCGCCTGGCGGGGGCGCGAGGTCACCGTCCACCGCGAGGTGTTCCCGCCGCACACCGCGAGCGGGCTGTGGCTGGAGCGCGAGGGCCAGGACATCGTGGTCGTCGACCGGCGGGCCGCGGTGTGGCACCAGATCGTGATCTTCTGCCACGAGGTGTGGCACATGAACCGGCGCGACGACGAACCCGGGGCGCTCGGCGAGCTGCCGCAGCCGGTCGCCGCCCGCACCGACTTCAGCCTCGCCGAGGAGCAGGAGGCGGACCGTTTCGGCATGCTGATGGGCCGCCGGCTGCGAGCCTGGCTGGAGGCACCCCCGGACTCGGTGTTCGCGGCCGACACCGGCGGCGCCCAGGACCTGGCCGGGCGGATCGGGGCCGCGCTCAACTACCGCGGGACGGGCACATGAACGGCCTGACCAACTACGTCAGCTGCTCAGTGCTGTGGCTCGGGCTCGCCGTGAAGGCCCCCGATCTGGTGCGGCACCGGCACGACCCCTATCTGCGGGCCATCTGCGCGGTGCTGGGCCTCGCGGGGCTGTGCTTCTTCCTCGGCGCCCCGCCCACCATCGGCGCGGTCAACCGGCTCAGCGGCGTCGCCAACCTCGCCGCGCCGCTGACGTACGCGGCGATCACCGCGTACGGCGCCGCCTCCCAGGTGCTGATCGTGCGCTGGCGGGGCGGTCCCGACGTGACGCGCACCGCGCGCCGCTGGATCACCGCCTACACGGGCGTGATCGTCGGCATCGGGGCGGCGTTCGCGCTGGGTGACGCGCCGGTGGAGCGCCGTACCGACCTGGACACCTACTACGCGACGACGCCGTTCATCGCAGAGATGATCGTGCTGTACCTGGTCGCGCACCTCATCGCCGCCTCCGTCACCATGGTCTCCGCGCTCAGGTGGGCCCGGCAGGTGACCGGCTGGCTGCGCGCGGGGCTGCTGACGCTGGGCGTGGGCACGCTGGGCAGCGCCGGCTTCAGCGCCGCCAAGCTCGTCGCGGTGGCCGCGCGCTGGTCGGGGCGCGACTGGTCGGCGCTGGACACGGCCGTCTCGCCGGCCGCGGCAGGGCTGGGCGCGCTGCTCACCTCGATCGGCATCCTCGTACCGCTGACCGGGCCCCGGCTGGCCCAGTGGCGCCGGGCGGGGCGGGCGTACGCGCGTCTGGCGCCGCTGGAGCGGGAGCTGGACGACGTCCTCACCCGCCGCGCCCTGCGGCTGCCGAGGCCGCGCTGGGCATCGCCGCCGACCCGGCTGATGTGGCGCCAGACCAGCATCCACAACGCGCTGGGCCATCTGGACAGCGCCTACGACCCGCTGCTGTACGCGGACACCTACGCGGCGGCCCTGCACACCGACGGCGACCCGAGCCAGGCGGAGGCCACGGCCTGGGCAGCGGTCATAGCAGCAGCGGCCCACCAGGACCGCCGGCCCCACCCACCCACCGACCCCGCCCAACAGCCCACCGCCACGGGGACACCGGTGCCGCGAACAGAAGGGGCGCCGCTGCCCGGCCCCGGCGGAACACCGCCGCCCGGGGCCGACGGGGCGCAGCTCGTCTCCCCCGTCGGGGCGCCGCTCCTCGATGCTGCGGAGACGCCGCGCCTCGGAGCAGTCGGAAGGCAGTACCCCGAGCCGGGCGGGACGCCGCTTCCGGCCGACCCCGCCCAACAGCCCACCGCCACGGGGACCCTTCCCGATCCCGCCCGCGCGGCCGGGGCACCGCCGCTCCCTCTCCCCGCCTCAGCGCCGTTGCCCGGCGTCACGGGCACTCGGCTTCCCGGCCCCGCCGGGACGCCCTCCCCCGGCCTCGCCAGCGCTCCGCTCCCCTGCCCCGCCGGGGCACCGGCCCCCTCGCCCGGCGCCGTCTCCGCGGCGCGGCAAGTGTCGGTCGGGCACGGTGGCGGGCGGGCGGTTCTTCCCGTGGGTGGGCCCGTGGATCTGGGGCGGGTTGCCGACGCGCTCGTGTCCTCTCCTCTCGTCGCCGCCGCGCGGGCGGTGAACGGGGTGCGGCCGGTATGAGTCTCGTCGTGTATCTGGCGGCCCTGGTGTTCGGGCTGTCGTCCGTGCTGATCTTCCGCCGGCCCCGCACCGCGCTGCGCAACCCCCTGACCGTGTCGACGTGCGCGGCGATCGTCCTCGGCTCGCTCGTCTTCGTGTGCGCCGCCCCGCTGACGCTGTCCGCGGTCAACGACCTCACGGGCATCCCCAACTTCGGCGCCCCGCTCACGTACGGGATGCTCTCCGCGTACAGCTGCTCCCTGCTGATCCTGCTGATCAACTGGCGCGGCGGCTCACGGGCGCACGTCCGGCGCCTGGTGCTGCGCTGCGTCGCCGCCTACGGCGCGCTGATCGTCGCCATCGTCGTGCTGTTCGCGCTCGGCGACGCCCGCACCGAGCGGCTGCGCGACCTCGACACGTTCTACGCCACCACCCCCGGCCTGCGCGAGATGATCCTGCTCTACCTGCTGGGGCACAGCGCCGCCATGGTCGTGATGTGCGCGGTGTGCCTGAAGTGGGGCCGCGAGGTCACCGGCCTGCTGCGCGCCGGGCTGCGGCTGATCCTGGCCGGCGCGCTGCTGGACCTGCTGGGCTTCCAGGCCACCAAGTACACGGCGATCGCCGCCCGTTGGACCGGTCACGACCTGGACTTCCTGTCCACCACCCTGGCCCCGCCCATGGCCTCCCTGGGCGCGCTGATCTGCTCGGCGGGGTTCGTGCTGCCGCGGCTGCTGCCGGCGGCCGTGGCGCAGTGGCGCGGGCTCGCCGACCACCGCGCGCTGCACCCGCTGTGGTCGGCGGTGCGGTTCGCCTCCACCGCGCCCAAGCCGGAGGCGTCCTGGTGGTGGCTGCCGCAGGAACGGCTGCGCTGGCGCGAGGTGTCCATCCACGACGCGCTGCTCGCGCTGGCCCCGTACTTCGACGACCGGGTCCGCGCCCGCGCCGTGGACGAGGCGCTGCGCGCGGGCCGCTCCACCCACCAGGCCCGCATCGCCGGGGAGGCCGCGATGCTCGCCGCCGCCACCCGCCGGGCCGCCGCGCAGGAGCCGCCCCTGGACGCCCCCTGCCCCTACCGGCTGCACGCCACGGAGGTCCCGGGCACCGGCGGCCTGGTGGAACTGGCGCAGGCACTGTGCCGATCCCCCCTCGGCGCGACCGGGAGCGCGGGTACGGTAAGGGCCGCCTCCCCTCGCTGAACTCCCGTTCGATGAACCCAAGGAGCCCCATGCCGCACAGAGCTGTCGTCGTCGGAGCCGGCCTGGCCGGGATGCTGGCCGCCGCGGCCCTGTCGGCCACCGTGGACGAGGTGGTCGTCGTCGAGCGGGACGACCTGCCCGACGGCCCGGAGCACCGCAAGGGGCTGCCGCAGGGCCGGCACGCCCATCTGCTCATGCCCGGCGGTCTGGCCGCGATGGAGGAGCTGATACCCGGGGTGAGTGTGCGTCAGGCGCTGCTGGCGGCCGGCGCGCACGAGGTGCCGCTCGGCTCGGGCATGCTGGCGCTTACCCCGGAGGGCTGGCTGCGGCGCTGGCGCGACGGCGGGCCCCGCATGATCACCTGCAGCCGGGCCCTGCTGGACTGGGTCGTACGGGACCTGGTGCTGAAGCACACCGGTGTCCGCGTCGAGCGGGGGCAGGCCCTGGAGTTCACCGGTTCGCGCGAGAGGGTGCGCGGCGTCCGGGTCGCGGGAGACGGCGGCGAGCAGGAGTTCGCGGCGGACCTCGTCGTCGAGGCCGGCGGGCGCGGCTCCCGGATCGGCGAGCGCCTGCGGGCGCTGGGGATCACGGACGTGCGCGAGAAGACCGTGGACGTCGGGCTCGTCAACGCCACGCGCGTGTACCGCACCCCGCAGGGCGCGGAGAACTTCCCGCTCACCGTCGTCCAGGCCGACCCGTACGCTTCCCGGCCGGGCCGCAGCGGCATGATGCTGCCCATCGAGGGGGGCCGCTGGATGGTCAGTCTGGCCGGCACCCGGGGCGGGGAGCCGCCGGCGGACCCGGAGGGCTTCCTGCGGTACACCCTCGACCTGCCGCACCCGATCGTCGGCCGGCTCATCTCGGGCGCCGAGCCGCTGGGCGACGTGCACGTCAGCCGCAGCACGAAGAACACCCGCCGCTATCTGGAGAAGGTACGGGCGTGGCCGGAGGGCCTGGTCGTGCTCGGGGACGCGGTGGCGACGTTCAACCCGGCCTACGGGCAGGGCATGTCGGTGGCCGCGCTGGGTGCCGTGGGCCTGCTGCGGGAGCTGGAGAGCGGCGGCCCGGCCGCGCCCGGCCTGGCCCGGCGGGCGCAGCGCCGCGCGGGTCGGGCGGTGGAGGCGGCGTGGGCGTCGGCGGTCGGCCAGGACATCTGGTTCCCGGACGTACGCGGCGGCCGGCCCGGCCTCGGCGACCGTCTCGTCACCCGCTACTCACGCCGCCTGACCGGCTCGGCGGCGTCCTCCCTCGGCGCGGCCCGGGCCTTGTGGGACGTGACGAGCCTGCGCACCGGCCCGACCCGCCTGCTGCGCCCCGACGCGGTGCTGGCCGCCCTGACCGGCCCCCTGCTCCCGCCCCTGTCCGGCCCGCCGATGACCCCGGCGGAACGCAAGATCCTGGCGGAGCTGGAGCGGGGACCGGCGACCGACGCCTGACGCCCGAGCCCCGCGATGTCCGAACGATCAGGGCGCCGGGACGATCGAGACACCCGAACGATCAGGGCGCCGGGACGATCGAGACACCCGAACGATCAGGGCGCCGGGACGATCGAGACACCGAGGCGATCCAGACACCGGACGATCCGGACGACGGCGCCTAACCCGCGAACGCCGGCTGGGCCAGGCCCTTGCCGGCGTCCGGAACCACCAGCAGCGAGCCGGCGACGGGATGCGGGGCGGTCAGGCCGACGCGGGCCGTCGTGACGTACAGGTCGGTCAGGCCGGGCCCGCCGAAGGCGCACGCCGTCACGCGCGGCGTGGGCAGCTCGATCACCTTCTCCAGGCGGCCGTCGGGGGTGTAGCGGCGCACCGCCGCGCCGTCCCACAGGGCCACCCACACGCAGCCGTCGGCGTCGACCGTGAGGCCGTCGGGGAAGCCGGCGCCCTCCTCGATCTCCACGAACGGGCGCCGGTCCGTCACGCGCCCCCCGTCGTGGGAGAAGACGTCGACGCGGCGGGTCGGGGAGTCGATGTAGTACATGAGGCGGCCGTCCGGGCTCCAGCCCGTGCCGTTGCTGACCGCCACGTCGTCGAGGACCAGCTCGACCGCCCCGTGCCCGGTGAGCCGGGAGAGGGTGCCGCCGCCCGGGGCCTCGTCGTAGCGCATGGTGCCCGCCCACAGCGCACCGTCGGGCGCGACGGCGGCGTCGTTGGCGCGGCGGCCGGGCACGGGCTCGCGGTGCAGCCAGCGGAAGGCGCCGTCGTCGTCCAGCAGGCCGACCCCGTCGCGCAGGTTGAGCACCAGGCCGCCGCCGGCGCGGGGTTTGGCGGCGCCGACGTGCTGCTCGGTGGTGCGGACCGTGCGGCGGCCGGTGACGGGGTCGTAGGTGTGGACGCGGCAGCCGAGGATGTCGACCCAGACCAGCCGGCCGGCTCCGGCGTCCCAGGTCGGTCCTTCGCCGAGGGCCGCTTCGGCCCGCACCGCGACCTCGTACCTCATGCGGCGCTCCGGAAGCCGAGGAGCTCCGACAGCTCGGCAGCGCCCTTGGCGGCGAGCTGCTCCAGCTCGGCCCGGCGCTCCTCGCTCCAGCGGATCATGGGCACGGAGATGGACAGGGCGGCCACCACCCGCCCGGTGCGGTCGCGGACCGGTGCGGCCACGCAGGACACGTCCGGGTTGGACTCGCGGGACTCCACCGCGATGCCCCGGGCGCGGATCTCCGCCAGGGCCTCGCGCAGGGCGGCCGGATCGGTGATGCTGTTCGGGGTCATCGCGACCAGCTCGGCGTCGTCCGGGATGCGGGTGGCGAGCTCCTGCTCGGGGAGGGAGGCCAGCAGCATCTTGCCCACCGAGGTGCAGTGGGCGGGCAGCCGGCGGCCGGCCGCCGACACCATGCGCACCGCGTGGGTGGAGTCCACCTTGGCGATGTAGATGACGTCGGTGCCCTCCAGGATCGCCACGTGCACCGTCTCGTCGCAGGTCTCGGCGACGGCGCGGGCCACCTGCTGGCCCTCGGCGGCGAGGTCGAGCTGTTCGGCGTAGCGGCTGCCGAGCTGGTACGGGCGCACTCCGAGCCGGTAGCGTCCCGGCTGGCCGGGGACGGGGACCAGGTACTGCCGGGCGGCGAGCGTGGTGACCAGCTCGTGCACGGTGGTGCGCGGCAGCTGCAGCCTGCGCACGATGTCGGGGGCGGAGAGCGTGCCGTCCCCGTCGAGGAAGAGCTCCAGAATGTCGAGAGCCCGGGTCACGGCAGGTACGAGGCGTCCCACGACCGGCCCCCTCCCTTGTTGGTCGGAATGGATGCGTTCGAAATATCAACAGGCGATCGGCATGGCGAACACAGGCTAGTCATATCCCGTTCGCGCGGGCAATGGTGAGGACGGTCCCGGCTGCGCTGGGCGACGATGGACGGCGTGCCGCCCTCCTCCCAGCGCCCCGCCGCCCCCTTCACCCGCCGCGACTTCCAGCTGGTCCTGCTGCGCCGCATGGCCGACCACAACCCCGGCCTCGTCGAGGACGCCCGCCGTGAGCTGGGCGTCTCCCTGGCCGAGATGCGCGAGGCCAACAAACGCTGGCAGGCGATGGTCCGCTCACCCCGCGCCCGCGCGGCGGCCTCCCGCTACCGCTCGGTCCTGGGCCCCCCGGAGTCCGAGGGCAAGCGCACGATCGGCGACCTGGAGTGCGCCGCCTGGCAGTGGCCGCTGCCCCTGTGGCCCGACCTGCGCTTCGAGGTGCTCGTCGGCCCGCGCGGCGCCGTCTGGAACGAGTGGCTGGTCCGTGCGCCCGACGCTCCCGCCCCCGCCCTGCGCACCCTGGAGGACCTCACCCCCTGGTCCTGCACGGTCGACGAGGCGGCCCGCGCCTTCGCCCCCGCCCGCCCCCTGGAGGGCACCGCGCCCACCCGCTGGGGCCTGGCCTTCACCGCCCCGGACGCGCGCGGCGTACGCCACGAGGTGGTCGCCGAGTTCACCTGGGGCCTGCTGCAACGCACGGCCGTCTCGGACTAGCGGACGGCCGGGGTTGGCCTTCCCCTTCGGGCAGGCCGCGTAGTGGCCGGCGCCGTGCCTGCCCAGTGGCCGACGTCATGGCGGCCGACGCGGCCCGAGCGGTGCGGTTGGGGTAAGGAAGAGGCTGGTGCCAGTACAGCAGCCCCTGTCGAAGGAGTCGCCGCGTGTCCTCCCTCTTCCCCGCCCTCACCGGTGATCCGGGCGAGCAGGTCGCCCTGCGGTTCGGCGATCGGGTCCTGACGTATGCGGAACTCGCCGCGGCGGCCGGGGCCGTCGGGGAGCGGGTGCGCGGGCCGGGCCGGGTGGCCGTGTGGGCCACGCCCGCGCTGGAGACCGCCGTCGGCGTCGTGGGCGTGCTGCTCGCCGGTGCGGCGGCCGTGCCGCTCAACCCGAAGTCGGGCGAGAAGGAGCTGCGGCACATCCTCACCGACAGCGCGCCCGCGCTCGTCCTGGCCGCGCCCGGGGACGAACTCCCGGCGGCCCTGGCGGGTCTGGAGCGCGTCGACGTCGACGTGCGCGGCGCCGGGCCGCTCCCCGACGACCGCGGCCGCGACGAGGGCGACCCGGCGCTGATCGTCTACACCTCCGGCACCACCGGCCCGCCCAAGGGCGCCGTCCTCCCGCGCCGGGCGATCGCCTCGACCCTGGACGCGCTCGCCGACGCCTGGCAGTGGACCGGCGACGACGTGCTGGTGCACGGGCTGCCGCTGTTCCATGTGCACGGGCTGGTGCTGGGCGTGCTCGGCCCGCTGCGGCGCGGCGGGTCGGTGCGCCACCTCGGCAGGTTCAGCACGGAAGGGGTCGCCCGGGAGCTGGGCGGCGGCGCCACCATGCTCTTCGGCGTGCCGACCATGTACCACCGCATCGCCGAGACCCTGCCCGGCGACCCGGAGCTGGCGAAGGCGCTGGCCGGGGCCCGGCTGCTGGTGTCCGGGTCGGCCGCGCTGCCGGTGCACGACCACGAGCGGATCGCCGCGGCGACCGGACGGCGGGTCATCGAGCGGTACGGCATGACGGAGACGCTGATGAACACCAGCGTCCGCGCCGACGGGGAGGCCCGGGCCGGGACGGTGGGCGTGCCGCTGCCCGGCGTCGAGCTGCGGCTCGTCGAGGAGGACGGGACCGTCATCACGTCGTACGACGGGGAGAGCGTCGGTGAGATCCAGGTGCGCGGGCCGAACCTCTTCACCGAGTACCTGAACCGGCCCGACGCCACCGCCGCCGCGTTCACCGGGGACGGCTGGTTCCGCACCGGGGACATGGCGGTGCGCGACGGGGACGGGTATGTGCGGATCGTCGGGCGCAAGGCCACCGATCTCATCAAGAGCGGCGGGTACAAGATCGGCGCGGGGGAGATCGAGAACGCGCTCCTGGAGCACCCCGGGGTGCGGGAGGCGGCCGTCACCGGGGAGCCGGACGCGGACCTGGGCGAGCGGGTCGTGGCGTGGATCGTCCCCGCCGACCCGGCTTCCCCGCCCTCCGCCGGGGAGCTGGCGGACCACGTCGCCGCCCGCCTGGCCCCGCACAAGCGGCCCCGCACGGTCCGTTACCTGGAGGCCCTGCCCCGCAACGACATGGGGAAGATCATGAAGCGGGCCCTGCCCCATGACTGAGCGCCTGTCCGCGCGCGCCGCGCTCGCCCTGGTCACCGACGACTTCACCGAACTGCCCGCCCCCGACCGGCGCTCCGGGCCCGACGGGCCGCTGGCCTGGCGGGGTTACGACGCCCAGCGCGCCCGTGCCGCCGAGCGCACCGGCGAGCGGGAGTCCGTGGTGTGCGGCACGGGCACCGTCGAGGGCACCCGCGCGGTGCTGGTCTCCTTCGAGTTCGGCTTCCTCGGCGGCTCCCTCGGCGAGCGCACCGGGGACCGGCTGGAGGCGGCGTACGAGCACGCCCGCGCGCATCGGCTGCCCGTGGTGCCGCTGGTGGCCACGGGCGGCAGCCGGATGCAGGAGGGCATGCTCGCGCTCACCCAGCTCCAGCGGGTGGCCCGCCAGTCGGCGCTGACGCGGCAGGCGGGCCTGGCCCAGATCGCCGTCCTGCGGGACCCGACGACCGGCGGCGGCTGGGCGACGCTCGGTGCGGGCGCCGACGTGGTGCTGGCGCTGCCCGGCGCCCAGGTCGGCTTCGCGGGTTCCCGGGTGCGGCCGCCGGACGCCGATCCGGCCGCGTACACGGCGGAGGCGCAGGTGGCGGCGGGATCGGCGGACGCGGTCGTGGAGCCGGGGCGGCTGCGGGCGGAGCTGGGCCGGTGGCTGCGGCTGCTCACGCGCCCCTGTGACGCGCCCGCTCCGGTGCCGGCCGCGCTCGGGGCCCGGGAGCTGCCCGCCTCCGGCTGGGACGCCGTCCAGCGGGCCCGCGACCCGCGCCGGCCGCGGGCACGGGCGTATCTGGACGCCTACTTCACCGAGCGCGTCGAGATCAGCGGCGACCGCTGCGGCGGCCGCGACCCGGAGGGGATGCTCTGCGGGTTCGGCGAGCACGAGGGGCGGACCATCGCCTACGCCGCGCAGACCGGCACGGCGACGCGGCCGGCCGGCTACCGGACCGCGGCCCGGCTGATCCGGCTCGCGGACCGGCTCCGCGTCCCGGTGCTGACGCTGGTGGACACGCCGGGCGCGGCCAACGACGCGGAGGCCGAGCGGCAGGGCGCGGGGCCGGCCATCGCGGAGGTGTTCGCGGCGGTGGCGTCCGCGCGCACGCCCCTCACCACGCTGCTGATCGGCGAGGGCGGCTCGGGCGGCGCGCTGGCGCTCGCGGCACCCGGCAACACCTGGGCCACGCCGGACAGTTACTTCTCCGTCATCGCACCCGAGCTCGCGGCGGCGATCCTCAAGCGCCCGCAGGAGGAGGTGGCGGCGACGGCGGATCAACTCCGCATCACACCGAGGGAGTTGGGCGAGCTCGGGGTGATCCGAACAGGCGATCAGTTGCTCCCTGGAACAGGTGATCGTCACTCATGAGGGCGACTGCGGCGGGCGAGACGCACGATACTTACGGTGTGCAAGCGACGGGCTGCAGACCGTAGTCGACGCACAGGTCCCACATCAGAGCACCACCGCAAGGAGAAGCACGATCATGAACCTGCTCACCGACGTCCTCGCCGGCCTCGTCCACTTCATCGGCTGGCTGGTCTGAGGGCGAAGGCCCGAGGCAGCACAAGGCGGCGCCGTCTCCCCGTCCCAGGGAGGCGGCGCCGCCGTATGGGTATCCGTACGGGGCTACTTCACACCGACCGCGCCGAGGAGTTCCTGGCGTACCGAACCGCCGCGGTCGTCGCCGGCGGAGGCCCGCAGGGAGACCGAGAGCGCGTCACGCGGCACGGTGAGCGTGCCGCGCCAGGACGCCCCGGACCCGTCCAGGCGCACGTCCCGCCAGGTCCGCCCGTCGTCGTACGACACCTCCAGCCGCCCGCCACCGAGCGTGCCGGTGCCCCTCGCGCCCACCACGTAGGAGGCGCCGAGCCCGACCGGGACCCGGCTGTCGGCCCGGACATTCCCCGCGAGGTCGGTGCCGACGTCGTAGGCGAGGTTGATCAGCGGCAGGAAGGTCCAGCGGTCCTCGGGGGTCGCGGCCGAGCGGAACGTCCACTCGGAGCGGCCTTCCCGGGCCCTGCCCCAGCGGCCGGCGTCCAGTGCCGTCTCGGTGACGACCGTGTACGTGCGCTCGTCGGCGGGCGCGTTCCACACGTAGGCGGCGGAGCCGGCCCCCCGGTCGGCCAGGGCACCGTCGACGTACACCGAGGTGGTCTGGTGCATGCCGCTCTCCTCGCTCCAGACGTCGCCGAAGCCGGTGTGGTCGGGCCCGGAGTCGCCCCAGCCGGGCGTGTTGAACTGCAGCTGGTTGCCGCTGCGCTGCTGGCCCCAGCCGAGCCCGGTGCCGAGCCAGGGGTGCCACACCGGCCGGAACCAGTTCAGCCCGGGCCGGGTGCCGCCCCGGTAGGCGACCAGCCCGCTGCGTTCCTCCAGCGCCCCGTCGGCAGCCGTCACCGACTCGTGCCACAGCTGGCCGGGGCCGGTGGAGACGTAGTCGGTGCGGGTGGCGGGGAAGTCGGCGCGCTCCTGGAAGCCGATGCCGACGGGGAAGGCGGACGTGATCGAGTAGCGGAACTCACCGCCAAAGGCCGGCTTCGCGGCGTGGAACCGCACGCCGACGGCGGCGAGTTGCCGCGCGCCGGGTGCGTAGGTGAGGTCCCGGTCGGGGATCGCGCCCGGGTGCCCCTCGGACAGGTCGTACACATAGGGCGTGTCGCGGGTGACGGTCAGGTCCACACGTCCCTCGGCACGCAGCCGCTGGGCGTCGGCGGTGCTCAGGGTGGCGATCGGGAAGGGCCGGTCGCCGCCGTCGTCGGCGCCCCACCAGGCGTTCAGCCGGCCGGGCGCGTCGTCCGTGACGAACAGGGCCTTCACACCGGCGTCCTGCGCGGCCTGCGCGAGGGCCACCGGGTCGGTGCCGTCGGTGAGGCGGGCGAGGACCGCCTTGCCCGCGACGCCGGTGAACGGCCCGTCGCCGACGTCGGCCAGCGGCAGCCGCAGCCGTCCGTCGGTGAGGGCGCCGCCGGGCTGCGCGAGGGCCTCGCCGACGCCGCGCACCTCCATCAGCGGCTTGCCCAGCCGCCACACGGTCCGGTACTCGAAGGTGCCCCGGGTGACCTTCCGGGTGGGCGCCGCGAACACGCTGTCGTACTTCACCGGCACCTGGACCGCGCCGAACAGGTCGGAGCCGCCTCCGGCACGGTCGTACTCCATCAGCAGCTGCCGCGTCTCGGTGCGCCGGCCGACGTCGGCCCGCACCTCACGCAGGGTGCGCCCGTCCAGGGTGACCTCGCGGTCCCGGTCCAGGGCCACCTCGGGGGCGGCCAGGAAGCCGAGGCCGAGAGAGTCGGCGCCCCGGCTGCCGCGCACGTCGAGGAAGGAGGTCAGGCTGTACGTCCCCGGCTTCAGCCGCAGCTTCAGGGTGCCGGAGTCGCCGACCCGGGCGGGGAAGGGGTCGACACCGGCCGCGAGCTGCTGCACCGCGAGGTCGGCGGCCGTGGGCCCGCCGTCGCGGTCCTTGACGTGCACGGTGAGCGTGTACCGCTCCTCCTCCTTGACCAGCCCGAACACGGTGTGCGCGACGGGGGTTCCGGCCGCGTCGGAGGCGACGATCTGCCCGCTGGTGTTGCCGACGGGGGCCTGGGAGCCGTCACCGGTGACGGTGGTGGAGGCCGTGCCGTGCGCGGGGACGGTGAGCGTGGTGTCGGCGAGGGTGGCGACGCCGTCGGGCGCACCGGTGACGGCGAGCTTCAACTCGGCCGGTGCGTCACCGGTGTTGGTGTAGGTGATCGTGCGGGTCACCGGCCTGTTCGCCTCGTACGGCCAGCTGTAGTAGCCGAGGTCGGCGCTGCCGGTGGCGGTGACGGTCGCGTCGATCGTGTCCGGCACGCTGACCCGCCCGCTGCCCAGCTCGTAGGCCGGGGCGTCCAGTTGCCGGGAGGTGGACATCAGCGCGTCCTTGAGCCGCGCACCGGTCCAGTCCGGGTGGCGCTGGGCGAGGAGGGCGGCGACGCCGGCGACGTGCGGGGTCGCCATCGACGTACCGCTCATGGAGGTGTACGGGCCGCTGCCCGGCGTGAGCCGGGAGCGGGCGGCGAGGATGTCGACGCCCGGCGCCGACACATCCGGCTTCAGGGCGTTGTCGCCGTAGCGGGGCCCGGCGCTGGTGAAGTACGCGGCCCGGTCGGCGGAGTCGACGGCGCCGACGGTGAGCGCGGCGTCTGCGGCGCCGGGCGAGCCGATCGAGGAGGGCGCACCGGTGTTGCCCGCGGCGACGACGAAGAGCGCGCCGGTCTCACGGGTGAGGGTGTTCACGGCCTGGGCCATGGGATCGGTGCCGTCGCTCGGCTCGGTCGAGCCCAGGCTCATCGAGACGATCCTGGCGTGCACGTCCCGGGCGGCCCACTCCATACCGGCGATGATCTGCGACTCGCTGCCCGAGCCCTGGTCGCCGAGCACCTTGCCGACCGCCAGCGTGGCCTCGGGCGCGACGCCCTTCTCGCGGCCGTCGGAGGCGGCGCCGCTGCCGCCGACGGTGGAGGTGACGTGGGTGCCGTGGCCGTTGCGGTCGGCGACCTCCTGGCCCTCGACGAAGCTCCTGGTGGCGGTGACCCGGCCCGCGAGGTCGGGGTGGCCGGCGTCGACGCCGGTGTCGAGGACGGCGACGGTGACGCCCTTGCCGGTCAGCCCGGCCTCCCAGGCCTTCGGCGTGCCGATCTGGGCGTTGCTCTCGGCCATGCCGGCCGTGACCCGCCCGTCGAGCCACACCTTGCCGGCGCCGCCCTGCCGGGTGAGCGCCTGCCAGAACGCGCGCCCCTTGCGCGCCCGTACGGCGTCCCCGCCCACGCTCGGCAGCGCCCGCACCCGCCGGGCGCCGGGCGGCACGGCGGCCCTGCCGCCCTTGCCGTGGGTGACGATCAGGGGCAGTTCGCCGGCCTTGTCGTCGGTGAGCCCCTGCCGGATCAGGGCGCTGACGTCGAACAGCCGCCGGTCGAGCGTGCCCGCCCGCAGATACGGCAGCGCCTCGTCCGGTACGACGCTGATCTCGCCGTTCGCCGTCTGGGTGCGCACGCTTCCGCTCGCGCCCCGGGGCCGCTGGACGGTCACGGTCCGCTTGCCGCCGCCGAGGTCGGTGACCGTGACCTGGTCGCCGGTGACGAGGGTGACGGTGCGGGCGGCGTCCGCCGTGCGGGCGGCGCTTGGAGTGGTCCCCGGGCCGGGGCCGGCCGCCCGGCCCGCGCCGGCCGGCAGCAGGGCGATCACGAGCCCGGCCGACAGGAGGGCCGCCCCGCGTCTGACTGGTCCTGTGCTCATCCACGCCTCTCTTCGTCGTGTGTCCGAAGAGTGTCATGTGCCGTGTGGTGACGGGGAGTTGACGGCAGACGGCGGAAAGCTGCCCTGGCGCATTCCCGCCAGGTGTCCGGTGACGGACGCGGTAACCGGGTACACCGCACGCGCACCGTCCGTAACAATGGGAGCCGGCAAGGTCGGAACCTCACGGGGGAGTTGGCGGCGCGATGGAGCAACTGGTGGAGTTCACCACCGAGGAGGGCGCCCTGGTCGTGGTGGAGGGCGTCGAGGACGCCGCCGGCGCACGGCTCGTCTCACGCGGCGGCACCGCGCAGGCCACGCGCACCTTCGAGAACTCCCTCGCGGGTGTGCGCGCGGCGGCCGAGTCGGCGCTGCGGGTGCTGCGCGACGGCGCGCTGAAACCGGACGCGGTGGAGCTGGAGTTCGGGGTGAAGATGAGCGCGGAGGCGGGCGCGGTCATCGCCAAGGGCGCGGCGGAGGCCCATCTGGTGGTGAAGCTGAGCTGGTCGCCGGGCGGGGCCGCCCGGGGCCCGGAGCAGACCTCGTCATGAGCGGCACCGCCTGGCACGCCCGCGTCGAGTGCGGCCCCGAGGTGGGCGCCGGGTTCCTGGTCTCCGCCCGCCATGTCCTCACCTGTGCGCACGTGGTGCGCTGCAGCGACACGGACCCGGTGACCGTGGCGTTCCCCAACTCCCGCTCGCTGGGCGCGTTATCGGCGGCCGTCGCGGTGCGCGGCGACTGGCGGGGCGGGCCCGCCGACCCCGGGGACCTGGCGGTGCTGGAGCTGGCCGAGGACGTGCCGCTGAGCCCGGCCCGGTTCGCGCCGCCCGGCGCCGAGCACGGCGGCCGGGAGCTGATCGCCTACGGCTTCCCGCGCGGCTACGACGAGGGCATGCTCGCCGCCTACCGGGCGCTGCCCGGCCCGCGGATCTCCGACGAGTGGGTGCAGCTGGAGGCGCTGACCGGGCACGGGCAGCCGCTGGTGGCCGGGTTCAGCGGGGCGGCGGTGACGCTGGCGGACGGCTCGGTCGTCGGCATGGTCACGGCGGTCGCGGGCGGCCGGGAGGTACGGGTGGGCCGGATGCTGCCCACCGAGGTCATGGCCCGGTACTGGTCCGGGCTGGGCGAGCTGGTGCCCACCGGCCACCGTCCCGAGACGCTGCGCCGGCTGTACGCGCTGGTGCGGCGGGCCGAGGCCGAGGGCACGGGCGTCGACGCCAACCGGCTGTACGGGGACGCGGTGGGTCCGTTCGGTCCGCCGCTGCCGCCGGGCGGCTTCCCTTCGCTGTCCCGGGCCGCGGCGTACGTGCAGTGGGAGGTCCCCGAGCCGGAGGCCGCGGACCGTCTCGCCGACCGGCTCCAGGAACTCCTCGACGGGCCGGACGCGGCGGTCGGGGCGCGGCCGGCCTCCTCCTGGTCGCCGGTCGTGGTGGAGATCGACCACAGCGGCGCCGGGCCCGACCAGGTCACCGTCGCGGTGTCCGCGTACCGCGACGGGCGGCGCCGGCCCGTGGGCGCGGGCCGGCTGCCGACCAGCGCCGTGCGCGGCTATGTCCAGCAGCGCCTGGACGAGGCCGCCGACCAGCTGGCGCCGGACGCCGAGGAGCTGGTGACGTTCGTGCTGCCGCGCGAGTGGCTGAACGAGCCGGTGGCGCAGTGGGAGTGCAGCGCCGAGGACTCCACCCCGCTGGGCTGCGCCTACCCGCTGGTGGTCACCGACCGGGCCCGGCACCGCAGCGGCCGGCTGCGCCGGCAGCTGCGCAAGAAGTGGCAGAAGCTGGACGTGTCGCCGGGCGCGGCCGTGCACCGCGTGGAGTGCGGCACCCGGGAGCGCCCGGGTGGGCTGCGCAGACGGCTGTGGGACGGCGACGCCCATGTGGCGGGCTTCGCCTCACCGCCGGGCGCGGCCCGCGAGTACTTCGACGTCTCGCTGACGGTTCCGGTCCCGGTCCTGCTGTGGCGCCGCACCGGCTGCCCCGGCGGCGGGCACGACGGTCCGTGCGCGGGCGCGGAGTTCCTCGACGAGCTGACGGCGTCCCTGACCGGCGTACCCCCCGCCGAGCTGCCCCGGCATGTGCAGAAGCTGCGGCTGGACGCGGACGCCGAGGGCCCGGACGGGCACTGGGCCCGCGAGCTGCAGCTGCTGTGGGACGACCCGCGCTGCTTCCCGGAACCCGCCGCGAGCCTGCACACCCCGGTCGCGTGAGAACCCCCTGAACCACCCTTGGAGACACGAACCCATGCCCCTGTGGCCCGTCTACACCGGCACCAGCGAGCCGCACGACGGCATCGACCGGCTGCCGCCGCCACCGCCCTGGCGGGCCTTCGACGGCCATCCGGTGCTGCCGGTGCCGGACGAGCGCGCCGACGCCGCCGCCGTCTCCCCCGACCGCAGCCACCGCGCCGCCACCTACCAGGCCACCGAGGAGACCGTGCAACTGGTCAACGCGGCCCTGTACCTGCGCCGCCCGCTGCTGGTCACCGGCCCGCCCGGCACCGGCAAGTCGTCGCTGGCGTACGCGGTGGCGCGCGAGCTGCGCCTTGGGCCGGTGCTGCGCTGGAACATCACCAGCCGCTCCACCCTGCACGACGGGCTGTACCAGTACGACCCGCTGTCCCGGCTGTACGCCGCCCGGCAGGGCCCGCAGGCGGCGGACGCCGGCATCGAGCACCATCTGCGCCTCGGCCCGCTGGGCACCGCCCTGCTGCCCTACGACCGCCCGCGCGCCCTGCTCATCGACGAGATCGACAAGAGCGACCTGGACCTGCCCAACGACCTGCTGAACGTGCTGGAGGAGGGCCAGTACGAGATCCCCGAGCTGGTGCGCTCCGCCCGGCACACGCCCGAGGGCCGGGCCCAGGTGATGGTCGACGGCACCGACGAGCGGGTGCCGGTGGAGCGCGGCCGGGTGCGCTGCCGGGCCTTCCCGTTCGTGGTGCTGACCAGCAACGGCGAGCGGGAGTTCCCGCCCGCTTTCCTGCGCCGCTGTGTCACGCTGCGGCTGCGGCAGCCCGACGACCGGCATCTCGCCGAGATCGTCCGCGCGCACCTGGGCGAGCCCGACGAGCGGGCGCGGCGGCTGATCGAGCGGTTCCTGTCCCGGGCGGGCGCCGGGGACCTGGCCACCGACCAGCTGCTCAACGCGATCTACCTGGCCCGCTCCGCCGACCTGGACGCCACCTCCCTGGACGACCTGGCGGAACGGCTGATGCCGTATCTGGGCCAGGGCGCGCAGACCGATGTCTTCTGACCCGTCCGGGTGGCCGGCCGCCCTGGCCCGTCTCGCCGACGTGCTGGCCGAGGCGGCGGGCGGCCCGCGCCCGAGCGCGCTGGAGCTGGCCGAACTGCTGTGGCTGGCCGGCCGGATGACGGAGCGGGACGAGGACCGGCCGCACACGGTGCCGCCGCAGCGCAGCGCTGAGCCGGCGCCCGCTCCCGCGCCGGACGGTGAGCAACAGACCCCGCCGGCCCCGGTCTCCCCCGCCGCGCCCGCCCCGGCCCGGCCCCGCGCCCCGCTGCACCTGCCCGCCCCGACCCGGCGCCCGGCGCACCGACCGCGCCGCACGCCTCGCTGCTGGCGCCGGCACCGCCGATGCTGCCCCACCCGCTGCAT
>NZ_PQSS01000021.1 GCF_002920535.1 Streptomyces sp. Ru71
CGCCGCGGCGGTCACGACGGTCTCGGCGGTCTCGGCGGCGGCCGGGGACCCGGCGGGAGCGGAGGCCCGGCGGGTGGCGCGGCGGCGGGTACGGCCCTGGGGGGCGGCCTCTTCCTCGACGGCCCCGGTGTCGGCGGCGGGCACCTCGGCGGCCGCTTCGGTCACCGCGGCCTCACCGGTCTCGTCGGCACCGGCCGTGGCGGGCACGACCGTCTCGGCGGCCTCGGCGGACGCGGACGCCCCAGCGGGCGCGGAGACCCGGCGGGTCACACGGCGGCGACGGCGGGCCGGTGCGGCCTCTTCCTCGACGGCCGGCGCCTCGGCGACGGCGGCCTCCTCCTCGGCCTCGGTGTTCACCGCGGCGGCGACGGCCTCGGTCGCCGCCTCCTCCGCCTCGGCTTCGAGGTCTGCGGCGGCCGGTATGGCCGGCTCGACCGTCTCGACGGGGGCGTCGGAGCTGGTGTGGGCCGGCGGACCGGCCGGGCGGGAAGCGGCCCTGCGCCGACGACGCGGCGGCAGGGTGTCGCTGGGAGTGTTCTGGTCGGAACCCTGGGTGGGTTCGGTCGGTTCGAGCATGCGGGCGTATCTCCCGTCAGGCTCCCGGGCGCCGCGCCTGGTCCGGGGCCGATCCGGGAAAGGATCGGCCGCCGTTGACGTCCGCGGCTCGCGCGGTGCGCGGTGCCGCCGTCCGGGGCGCGGGCGCCGCACGGGAGCTTTCTGTGTCCTGTCTCGCCGGTTCCGTACGCCTTGTCGCGTACGGCCTGGCGAAAGTCTTCTGGTCGGTGCGCTGCCCGACCCAGGTGGCTCCCGAGTACGAGGGCGGCGCTTACGACGTCCGTCCCTACGCGGGACCTTCCGGCGTCGGCGCCGTCGCGGCGGCAGCCGGAGCGGCCGTTGTGAGGGCCGCCGCTGCCTCGCGGTCGGGCGCGAGCGGGTCGGTCACCGTGCCGGTCTCTTCATCGAACAGCCCCTGCGCCAGCCTGGTCACCGCTGCGGGGACCGGCGGCGCCAGGTCGGCCACGGCGCGGAGACCGGACAGGACGTCGTCGGGTCGTACGGCAGGCGTCACGTGCCGAACAACCAGCCGCAGTATCGCACAGGGCTGGTCACTCGGCCTATCAGCCGGCGAGGACTGCGTTTCAGTTGTTTCCAGGCTCACGACCGCCGGGCGGGCGTCGAAGGTGCGCATGCCGTTCTTGGTCAGGCGCTGGACCTCGACACTGCCGGCGGCGTTGAAGGCGTCCACCGCGCGGCGCGCGTCGGCCGGGTCGACGCCGTCCAGCCGCAGCTCCCAGACGGAAGCCGTGAGCCGGTCGGCGAGCCCGGACGTGTGCGCCTCGACCGCGTCGACGATGTCGAGCCCGTCGGGCAGCGACTCGTCGAGGAGGACGCGCAGCTTCTCCGGGTCACGCGCCTCGGTGAGCGCGATCTCCAGGTACTCCGCCTCACTGCCCGTGCCGGTGGGTGCGGCATTGGCGTACGACACCTTCGGATGCGGCGTGAACCCCGCCGAGTACGCCATGGGTACGTCGGCGCGGCGCAGCGCACGCTCGAAGGCGCGCTGGAAGTCGCGGTGGCTGGTGAACCTCAGGCGGCCGCGCTTGGTGTAGCGCAGTCGGATGCGCTGCACCGCGGGTGCGGGCGGCGGGCCTTCGGGCTGTCGCTTGCCCAGTGTCCTAGTCCTTTGTGAGAGCGGTCGTACTCCTATCAAGAGTACGTGTGTCGCGGCCGGCAGGTTCCCGCCGGGCCACCGCCTCCTTCTGACGGGGCTCCCCGAACAGCATCCGCCGGAAGTCCTCCCGCGCCTGCCGCGCCGACTCCCGGGCGGCGGCCAGCGCCTGCCGTACGACCCTGCCGACCCCGCGCGCGGCCTGTGCGGCGGGCCGGAGCACGGCGTCACGGACCAGGTGGCCGGCCGGGGTGAGCACACTGCGGTACACCCACCGCACCGGCTCGATCAGGATCCACCGCACGAGGGAGCCGAGGAACCGTCCCACCGCGAGCGAGATCCGCCCGGCGACCCGCCAGGCGTGCCCGAGCGCGGCCCCCACCTCCCGGCCCACGACGGCGAGGAACCGCCCGACGGGCACCAGCACCCACCGCCACACGGCGAGCGCGGGCAGCACGAACAGCACCCGGGCGATCCAGTACAGGACGACACCGACGCCGGTGACCAGCATCCCCAGCGCCCACACCACACCCCGTGCGCACCAGGCGACGGCCCGGCCCACCGGAGCGAGCACCCAGGTGTACAGCCAAACGGCCGGTACGACGACCAGGTACCGCACGAGCCAGGCGACGACCGCGAACACCCCGGCGCCGACCGCGGCGAGGACGTACCCGATCCCGCGCAGCAGCCACAGCACGCCGTGCCCGACCGGCGTCAGCACGCGCGCGTACAGCGCCGCCAGGCCCGCGCCGATGCCCCGCGCCGCCCAGGCGAGGCCGGCCCCGATCCCGCGCGCGGCCCAGGCCAGCGCGTGCCCGACGGGTGTGAGCACCCACCGGTACAGCCACACCGCCGGCACGACGAGCAGGACGCGGCCGAGCCAGGCGAGCGCCTTGCCCAGGGGCACCAGGACGTACCGCCACAGCGCCACGAACGGCCACACGAACAGGGCCCGCCCCAGCCACAGCAGCGCCCGCCCGACCGGCCGCAGCACCGTGTCCCGCAGCACCCGGCCGGCGACCACCAGCGCGTCCCACAGCATCCGCACCGGCACGACGAGGACCAGGACGACGATCCGCACGGGCAGGCGGACGGCGACGACGAGGCAGCCTTCCGGCTGCCGGGCCGGGGGCTGGGGCTTGTGCGGTTCCATACCCGCAAGGACGCGGCGGCCGCCGACACGGATGCGCGGCGGGGGTTGCGAAGCCGTCACGGCTGGTCCGTTCATGTGAACCAGCGGCGCGTTGCCCGCGCGTGGGGCGACTGTCGCAGGGCTCTCACGTCACTCTCGCACTGGGGTCCGGGACTTCACCTGGACCGCTTTGTGCCAAGGAGCATGATGATGAGTCCTCGACACAGGACATCCCTTTTCGGGCCGCTGGCCCGCGCTCGGTTCCAGAAGGCCGGGACACTGGCGTCCCTCGCCCTGGTCCTCGCCGCCGGTGTGGTCACGCCCGCCGCGGCCGCCACCCGCGCCGTGTCCGACGCCAAGCCGGCCGCCGTCGGGTACGGCGACGACGAGTGCGACGACCACCACCCGTACAAGCCGAGGATGTTCGGCCTGTTCGGCGGCGACGACGACTACGGCGACGAGTGCCACGGCGCGACCGGCGCCACGGGAGCCACCGGCGCCACGGGCGCCACGGGAGCCACCGGCGCGACGGGAGCCACGGGCGCGACCGGTCCCGGCGGCGGGGCGACGGGCGCCACGGGCGCCACGGGTGCCACCGGCGCGACCGGCGCCACCGGCCCCGGCGGCGGGGCGACCGGCGCCACGGGTGCCACCGGCGCGACGGGTGCCACCGGCGCCACGGGCGCGGCCGGCCCGTGCGTCGACATCGACGCGAGCCAGGACAGCAACAACTTCGAGCTGCGGGCCGCGCTGACCCCGCCCGCCGACGGTGGCCCGACCAGGGCGTACGCGGGCATCCGCGACCTCACGACGGCCACCCCGGGGCCGTTCCTGTGGACCGACCTCACCGATCACCCCAACTACCCGCAGAACGCGTGCGGGATCTCCGTCGCCCAGCACAGCCAGGGCAACCAGGCGGAAGGGGACATGCGGGTCGACGTGATCACCACGACCGGAGCGGTCTACGAGACCACCTGTGACGTGATCACCAGCGACCGCACGCTGGACTGCGACAACAACGCGTGGGTCCTCGTGAACCGGCAGCCGGCCCCCGGCGCCGTGAACGGCGGCACCATCGTCATGTAGGGCCCCGCGCCCAGAGAACCGCACCAAGGGGTGCCCGGCAGGTCGTCACGACTGCGGGCACCCCTTGGTGCTACCTCCCTGCCTTGCGCTCCAGAAGGCTCACCGTCATCCCGGTCACCGGCTGGCTCAGCGACACCGTGTACGCGCTCTGCAGCGCCATCGACTGCCCCGGATCGATGGCGTTGAAGGGGAAGTCGGTGCCCTGGGTCAGCAGCCAGATGCGCGGCTCGCCCTTGAGGCACCGGACCGGGACGGCGCACTGCACCGCGTACAGATCGTCGATCTCGGCCGGGGTCCGCGCGAGGAAGACGTCGCGCATGCGCAGGCCGCGCGGCAGGTAGTACTGCACTCCCCCGTCGAGCTTCCAGGTGTCGGCGCGGTCGTAGACGACGGCGTCCCCCGGCCGGTGGAGGCGTGCCACCAGGCCGGCCGCCGCCGCGTAGTCGACGGGCACCGGGGCGTCGTGCTCGAAGGGCTGGCGCACCTGCCTCTGGTCGGGCAGCACGACCAGGGCCAGCGCGACCACCACGGCCGCGGCCGCCCTGCCGGAACGCACCGCCGAGGCGAGACCCGCACCGGCCAGAACGGCCCAGGCCGGGACGGTGAAGAGGACGTAGACACTGCGGACGTAGGAGACCTCGCCGTGGGAGGCGGCCCAGACCAGGACCGGCGGCAGCACGGCCCAGGCGCCGCACAGCAGCAGAGCCCGGCGCTGCGAGCGCGCCAGCAGGGCCAGCGCGATCAGCGCGCCGGCGCACAGCGTGGAGGCGAACGCGTCCCGTGCGAGGGAGAACAGGGCCCACCCGTCGGGCTTCGGCACCCAGTACAGCTGGCGCTGGGCCTGGGAGCTGCCGAGCACCAGCAGCGGGGTGACACAGCCGGCGACCGCCGACAGGGCGAGGACCGGCTTCCACCACAGGGAGCGGTCCTGCCGCACATGGACCACGAGCAGGCAGACATGGGCGAGGACGACGGACAGCGCGATCAGATGGAGCAGTCCGGTCACCGTCAGCGCGAGCGTGTAGGCCGCCCAGCGCCAGGGCGAGCCCGGCCGCTCCAGCGCCCGCAGCAGCAGGAGCGTGGCGAGGGCGACGGCGAACATCACCAGGGCATAGCTGCGCGCCTCCTGGCCATAACGGCTCATCGCCGGAGCCAGCGCCAGGAGAAACCCGGCCAGAATTCCGGCCCGATATCCGAAGAGCCGTTCCCCGATCAGAGAGACGACGGCCGCGGTGGCGGCCGCGGCCACCAGGGACGGCAGCCGCAGCGAAAGGACGGAATCCCCGAACAGCCCCACCCAGCCGTGCATCAGCAGGTAATACATGCCGTGCACGGCGTCGACGTTGTGCAGCGTGGCCAGGATGGAGCCGGTGCTCCGGCCCACCATGTCCCAGGTGACCAGTTCGTCGCGGCCCAGGAGGGAGTCGGTCAGCCCCTGGCCGCCCACGGCGAGGGCGACGGCGAACGGCCACAGCCACAGCGCCGCCCGGCGCCGTACGGACTCGTCCGCCGCAGCGGCCTGGAATTCTTCTTCGCGGGGCGGAGGGAGTTGCGCGGTGATTACCATAGGAATTTCTCCGGTCCGGCGGCTGGAACTCCCCACTTATACACGCCGACCCACCCCCACCTGCTTGTACGGATCACCACGGCTCGATAAATTCACCGGCCGGTCCTTTTCGCCGCGAAAAAAGAAAAAGGCATGAAACCATGAAAACGGTCTGCCTTAACATGATCGTCAAGGATGAGGCGCATGTGATCAGGCGCTGCCTGGAATCCGTACGCCCCCTCGTCGACACCTGGGTGATCCTCGACACGGGCTCCACCGACGGAACCCAGGACGTCGTCCGTGACACCCTCGCCGATCTGCCCGGAACGCTGTACGAGAGCCCCTGGAGGGGCTTCGACCTGAGCCGCACGGAGGCGATCGAGCGGGCCCGGGACCGCGCCCGCCACCTGCTGTTCATCGACGCCGACGACGTACTGGAGACCGACCCGGGCTTCACCCTGCCGGACCTCACCCACGACTGCTACGACATGGAGGTCCGCCACGGCCCCCTCGTCCACTGGCGCCCGACGCTGGTCTCCACCCGCCTGCCCTGGCGGTACGTCGGTGTCCTGCACGAGTACCTGGAGTGCGAGGCACCGTTCAGCCGGGCCACCCTCGACGGTGTCCGCATGGTCATCATGGGCGGCGGCGGACGCCAGCGGGGCGGCGACCAGCGCACCAAGTACCTGCGCGACGCGGCGATCCTGAAGGACGGCCTCGCCAAGGAACCCGACAACGCCCGCTACGCCTTCTACCTCGCCCAGAGCTGGCGCGACGCCGGCGAACCGGCGAAGGCGCTCGCCGCCTACGACCGGCGCGCGGCCATGGAGGGTTTCGCCGAGGAGACCTTCTGCGCTCGGCTCTACGCGGCCCGCCTGGCCGTCCAGCTCAAGCGCAAGACACCCGAGGTCATGTCCCGCTTCCTGGACGCCCACGCCTACCGGCCCACCCGCGCCGAACCGCTCGGCGAACTCGCCCGCCTGTGCCGAACGCAGGGCGAACGCTGGCCGCTCGCCTACCTGTTCGCACGACGCGCGGTGGAGATCCCGCCGCCCGACGACATCCTGTTCGTCGAGCGGAGCTGGTACGACTGGCGTGCCCTGGACGAGCTCGCGGTGGCCGCGTACTGGACGGGCGCCTACCGCGAGGCGCTGGAGTGCTGCGAGCGCCTCCTGGACGGCGGCCACCTGCCCGAAGCCCATCGGGAACGGGTCACCGCCAACCGCGACTTCGCCCGCACCAAGCTGGCCGTCACCGCGCCGCACCCCCGCCGCCCCGACACCCTGAACGGGCCCGGCCCCAACTCGGCGCACCCGGGCGAGGACAGCCAGGCCAGGGCCTGATCACCGCCGTCCCGGCCTGCCCTGGGTGCCACGGGCCCGGGCCGGCCGGCCACGCGCGACGAGGCAGGCCGCCGCGGCCACGGCGGCGCCGATGTACAGCAGCGCCGGGTAGTCCAGGGCGTGCACCAGGGGCCCGCCGGCGGCGCCGGCCAGGGACAGGCCCACGAACAGGGCGCTGTTGTTCCACGACAGCACGGCGGTCGCCCGCCCGGGGAACACGTCGACCAGATGGCGCTGCTGGGCGGGGAAGAAGGCGTAGGCGGCGACCGCGAACAGGCCCAGCGCGCAGGCCAGCGACCAGGTGACCTCGAACAGCACGGCGACCACGGCTTCCAGCACCGCCGTCAGCGCCAGCGCCGCCCGGGTGATCCGCACGGCGTCGCCCCGGTCCGCCAGCCGGCCGCCCAGCTGACCGCCGACGACGGCGCCGACGCCGTAGACGACCAGCAGCCAGGTCACGGCGGTGGCCCTGCCGTCGGCGTGCAGCGCGACGGCCAGGAAGGTGTAGAGGCTGTAGACGGCGAAGGCCCACAGCGTCGTCACCGCCACGGCGGACACCGCGACGCCGGTCCCGGGCAGCCGGGCCCGCTCGGGCGTCCCGGCCGGGGACGCGGCCGCCGGGACCGGCCGGACACGCCAGACGACGGCGTGCGGGAAGGCCAGCAGGAACGTGCCCGCGGCCAGGATGACGAAGGCGGCCTGCCAGCCCACGTACCGCCCCAGCAGCGAACCGGCCGGCGCACCCACCCACAGCGCGGTCAGCAGACCCGACCCCACGACGGCCAGCACCTGCGCCCGCGCCCGGGGCCGCGCACGGGTGCTGACCAGGGCGTACACGGTGGGCCCGGTGGCGGCGGCCGCGACACCTGCCACCACGCGGGCCAGCAGCAGCACACCGAAACCGGGGGCCAGCGCGGTGCCGACGTTGGCCGCGGAGAACAGCACCAGGGCCACCACCAGGACGGTCGCCCGGTCCCGGCGGTCGGAGATCCAGCCGGCGAAGGGCGAGGCCACCACGTAGGCGACCGAGAAGGCGGTGACCAGCAGGCCGGTGCTCGCCGCGGAGATGCCGAACGAGGCGGCGATACGCGGCAGCAGCGGCGCCACCACGAAGAGATCGGTTCCCACCAGAAACTGGGTCAGCCAGGCCAGCACGACCGGCCCGGCCGACAACCCGGGCCCCACGTCCACAACCGGCTCGCCGGGGGGCGAGTGCATGATCCGACGCTAGATCCTGGGCGGGGTGCCGGCGAGCCGGGGCGGGCAGGGGCGCGCGGACCGGGAAACCGACGAGCCCCCTTCCACGCGGGGAAGGGGGCTCGGGCGGGTCGCCGGTGTCAGTGCGTGTGACCGCTCGCGGCGGGCGCGGGGGCGGCGTTCTTGACCGTCAGCGGCAGCAGCTTCTTGCCCGTCGGACCGATCTGGATGTGGGTGTCCATCGCAGGACAGACCCCACAGTCGAAGCACGGGGTCCAGCGGCAGTCCTCGACCTCCGTCTCGTCGAGGGCGTCCTGCCAGTCCTCCCACAGCCAGTCCTTGTCGAGGCCCGAGTCGAGGTGGTCCCAGGGCAGGACCTCCTCGTAGGAGCGCTCGCGGGTGGTGTACCAGTCGACGTCGACGCCGAAGTCCGCCAGGGCCTTGTCGGCGCAGTCCATCCAGCGGTCGTAGGAGAAGTGCTCGCGCCAGCCGTCGAAGCGGCCGCCGTCCTCGTAGACCGCGCGGATGACCGCGCCGACGCGGCGGTCGCCGCGGGAGAGGAGGCCCTCGACGATGCCGGGCTTGCCGTCGTGGTAGCGGAAGCCGATGGAGCGGCCGTACTTCTTGTCGCCGCGGATCTTGTCGCGCAGCTTCTCCAGGCGGGCGTCGGTCTCCTCGGCGGAGAGCTGCGGGGCCCACTGGAAGGGGGTGTGGGGCTTGGGGACGAAGCCGCCGATGGAGACCGTGCAACGGATGTCGTTGGACTTCGACACCTCGCGGCCCTTGGCGATGACCTTGGTCGCCATGTCGGCGATCTGCAGGACGTCCTCGTCGGTCTCCGTGGGCAGACCGCACATGAAGTACAGCTTCACCTGGCGCCAGCCGTTGCCGTAGGCGGTGGCGACCGTGCGGATCAGGTCCTCCTCCGAGACCATCTTGTTGATGACCTTGCGCATGCGCTCGGAGCCGCCCTCGGGGGCGAAGGTCAGACCGGAGCGCCGGCCGTTGCGGGTCAGCTCGTTCGCCAGGTCGACGTTGAAGGCGTCGACGCGGGTGGAGGGCAGGGAGAGGCCGATCTTGTCGTCCTCGTAGCGGTCGGCGAGGCCCTTGGCGATGTCGCCGATCTCCGAGTGGTCCGCCGAGGAGAGGGAGAGCAGGCCGACCTCCTCGAAGCCGGTCGCCTTCAGGCCCTTCTCGACCATGTCGCCGATGCCGGTGATGGAGCGCTCGCGCACCGGGCGGGTGATCATGCCGGCCTGGCAGAAGCGGCAGCCGCGGGTGCAGCCGCGGAAGATCTCCACCGACATGCGCTCGTGGACCGTCTCGGCCAGCGGGACCAGCGGCTGCTTGGGGTAGGGCCACTCGTCCAGGTCCATGACGGTGTGCTTGGAGACCCGCCACGGCACGCCGGAGCGGTTGGGCACGACGCGGCTGATCCGGCCGTCGGGCAGGTACTCGACGTCGTAGAACTGCGGGATGTACACCCCGCCCGTCTTCGCCAGGCGCAGCAGCAGTTCCTCGCGGCCGCCGGGGCGGCCCTCCGCCTTCCACTCCTTGACGATCTTCGTGATGTCGAGCACGGCCTGCTCGCCGTCGCCGATCACGGCCGCGTCGATGAAGTCGGCGATCGGCTCCGGGTTGAACGCGGCGTGCCCGCCGGCCAGGACGATCGGGTCGTCCAGGCCGCGGTCCTTGGCCTCCAGCGGGATGCCGGCCAGGTCGAGGGCGGTGAGCATGTTGGTGTAGCCCAGCTCCGTGGAGAAGCTGAGGCCGAACACGTCGAACGCCTTCACCGGGCGGTGGCTGTCCACTGTGAACTGGGGGACGCCGTGCTCGCGCATGAGCGCTTCCAGGTCGGGCCACACGCTGTAGGTGCGCTCGGCGAGGACGCCCTCCTGCTCGTTGAGGACCTCGTAGAGGATCATGACGCCCTGGTTGGGCAGGCCGACCTCGTACGCGTCCGGGTACATCAGGGCCCAGCGGACGTCACAGTCGTCCCAGGGCTTGACGGTGGAGTTCAGTTCGCCGCCCACGTACTGGATCGGCTTCTGCACATGCGGGAGCAGGGCTTCGAGCTGCGGGAACACCGACTCGACAGACATCGGGGGAACCTTCGTGAGCTGACAGGGGTGACCATTCAGCGTAACCCGGTCGGCGCCCTCCCCCGTACGCCTCACAGGTCCGCCTGTGCCTCGATCTGCTTCCACAGGCGGGGCAGCTCCCGTTCCGCGGCGGCGGCGCGGGCCTCCTCCCTGCCGTACAGCAGCCCGTAGGTGAAGGCGCTCTCGCCCGCCGCGTGGGCGACCGCGGCCAGCTCGCGCAGGGTGTGGCGGGCCATGACGCTGTCCTGGTGGTCGCCCAGCAGGGTGGTCAGGGACTTCATGGACCTGGCCAGTGAGCGGGCGGGGCCGCCGAGCGCGGGGGTGGCGGCCTCGGCGGCGTACCGAGTGCGCTTGGCCTTCTTGCGGGCCTCGTGCAGGGCGGTGTCGCGGTCGTGGCCCGGGGGCAGGCCGAGCGCGTCGGCGACGAGGGCGGCCACCTTGGCGAGGTCCTTGCGTACGGCCCCGGCGAGCACCGTGTCCGGCTTCTTCGTGGCCTTCTTCCGCAGTGGAGGGTCGGCGAGCACGGCGTCGAGGGTGTCGAGCAGGGCGAGCGTGCGGGCGGAGTCCAGTACGGCGACGAGGTGGCCGCGGGTGCGGCCGTGCCGGGCCTTCGCCCAGGCGGAGAGCCGCTCGTGGACGGGGCCGTGGACCAGGGCGGGCGGGATCTCGTCGAGGGCGGCGCTCAGCCGGTCGGCCAGGACCTCCTGGTCGCGGTCGGCGCCCAGCTCCGCGGCCAGCCACTTCAGCTCGGCGGCGACGGGGTCGGTGACGGCGCGGTCGAGGACGGCGCCGAAGGTGCGAAAGGTGCTGCGCAGGCGGCGGGTCGCCACCCGCATGCGGTGGACGGAGTCGGGGACGTCCCGGCGTACGGCCGGGTCGCACTCGACGATGGTGTCGCGCTGCTCGCGCAGGTAGGCCAGGAGGTGGTCGCCGGCGGTCACCGGCGGCGCGGGTGCGGCCGTCCGGGGCCGGGCGCCGCCGGTCTCCTCCAGGGCGCGGGCCAGCTTGGAGGGGGACGCCGACGGCCGCACGCCCGCCTTGCGCAGGTGCTTGTCGACCTTGGCCAGGACGGCGGGGTCGCGGCCGTCCGCCAGTTCCACCTCGATCTCGGTCCAGCGGGCGGATCCGCCCGCCCGGTTGAGCCGTTCGGCGCTGACCTCGTCCACGCTCGCCTCGGCCAGCAGCGCGCCGTCGGCGTCGACCAGGTGGCGCACGTCCCGTGCGCTGCGCAGCCGCACCACGGGGACCAGGGCCGCGCCTCGGGTGCGGGAGCGGACCAGTGCGGCGATCTCGTCGGGCACGGTGTCGGACAGCGGCACGCGGATCTCGTCGCGCACGCCGGGCTCGACGGGGAACTTCAGGTGCCAGCCGGCGTCCGAGCCGCCGGTGCGGCGGCGCAGGGTGACGGCGGACGCGGCGAGGCGTTCGTCGGCGGTGTCGTAGTACGTGGCGTCCAGCTCGGCGACGCCCCGGTCCAGGACGGCCGCGATGCCGGCGACGCCGGTCAGGTCGGGCAGCTCGCTGCCGTCGGATTCGTACTTGCGCTCGATCTCGCGTTTCGTCTCCGCCATGACCTGAATCTAGTGGCAGTCACGGGGTGAGGGCAGGACCGCCTTCGGGTCGATCTGGAGCAGACCCGCACCTCCCGGACAACCCGTCCCGTCCCGCGCTCACGCCGACATCGGTCTCTGGACCTTGATCGACTGCAGCAGGCCCACGGCCATCCACACCGCGAACATCGACGAGCCGCCGTAGGAGACGAACGGCAGGGGCAGGCCGGTGACCGGCATGATGCCCAGGGTCATGCCGATGTTCTCGAAGGCCTGGAAGGCGAACCAGGCGACGATCCCGGCGGCGACGATCGTGCCGTACAGCTCCGTCGAGTCGCGGGCGATGCGGCAGGCACGCCACAGCACCACGCCGAGCAGGAAGATGATCAGTCCGGCGCCGACGAAGCCCAGTTCCTCGCCGGCGACGGTGAAGACGAAGTCCGTCTGCTGCTCCGGCACGAACTGGCCGGTGGTCTGCGAGCCGTGGAACAGGCCCGCGCCGGTCAGTCCGCCGGAGCCGATCGCGATCCGGGCCTGGTTGGTGTTGTAGCCGACGCCCGCGGGGTCCAGGTCGGGGTTGGCGAAGGCGGCGAAGCGGTTGATCTGGTACTCGTCCAGGATGTGCAGCTGCCAGATGGCGACGCAGCCGATGGCTCCGGTGGTGAGCAGGCCGAAGACCCAGCGGTTGGAGGCGCCGGAGGCGAGCAGCACGCCGAGGACGATGGCGACCATGGCCAGCACGGAGCCGAGGTCGGGCATCAGCAGCAGGATCAGGCACGGCACGGCCGCCAGGCCCAGGGACTGGGCCACGGTCCGGTGGTCGGGGTAGAGCTTGTCGCCCGCGTCCACCCGGGCGGCCAGCATCATGGCCATGCCCAGGATGATCGTGACCTTGAGGAACTCGGCGGGCTGGATGGAGAAGCCGCCGATGACGAGCCAGTTGCGCTGGCCGTTGATCGTCGCGCCGAGGGGCGTGAGGACCACCAGGGCCAGCAGCACGGACACGCCGTACAGGACCGGCACGATGTTGCGCAGGGCGCGGTGACCGAGCCAGAGCGTGCCGATCATCAGGGCGAGCCCGATGCCGAGGTTCATCAGGTGCCGCAGCAGGAAGAAGTACGGGTCGCCCTGGTTCAGCTCGGTGCGGTTGCGGGTCGCCGAGTACACCAGCAGCGAGCCCAGCAGGGACAGCGCCAGGGCGGCGAGCAGGATCGGCCAGTCCAGCCTTCGGGTGAGCGAGTCACGGGCGAAGAGCCTGGTCCAGCCGGCGCGCTCGGGGCCGTACCCGGAGACGGAGAAGCTGTTCGCGCCGGTCATGGCTGTGTCCTCCGGCTTCCCCGGCGGCGCGGCCGTCTGCGGGTGTCGCGGTTGCCTGTGGTCGGCGGGGGCGTGGTGGCCCCCTGCTGGGTGTCGTCCGGGGTGGGTGCGCCCTCCTTGGTCGCCTTCTCCATCTCCAGCAGGTCCTTGGCGGGGTCCTTGGAGATCTTCGGGGCGGCGATCGTGCCGTCGGTGCGGACCTTCGGAAGGCCCTTCTGCGGCGTGGGCAGCAGCGCCTTCTTGTTGTCGATCGAGCCGTCGGGCCCCACGCCGTACAGGGCGCTGTAGATGTTGCGCACGGCCTCACCGGAGGCGCCGGAACCCGTACCGGCCTGGGCGATCGTCATGATCACCGTGTAGTCCTTGGAGTACGTGGCGAGCCAGGACGTGGTCTGCTTGCCGTAGACCTCGGCCGTACCGGTCTTGGCGTGCAGCTCGATCTTGTCCTGGGGCCAGCCGCCGAACTTCCAGGCGGCCGTACCGCGCGTGATCACGCCGGCGAGGGCGTCGTCCATGCCCTTGAGGGTGGCCTGGCTGATCGGCAGCTTCCCGGTGACCTTCGGCTTGATCTCGGTGACCGTCCTGCCGTCGGGGCTGATGATCGCCTTGCCGATGGTCGGCGCGTGCATGGTGCCGCCGTTGGCGAGGGCGCCGTAGATCACCGCCTCCTGGATCGGCGTGACGAGGGTGTCGCCCTGGCCGATGGAGTAGTTGATCTCGTCACCCTCGCGCATCTTGTTGCCTTCGAGGCAGTTCTCGTAGGCGATCTTCTGGACGTAGTCGCCGTCCTTCTTGCCGCTCTTGCACCAGGCGTCCTTGTTGGCCTTCCAGTAGTCCAGCTTCCACTGGCGGTCCGGGACGCGGCCGGTGACCTCGTTGGGCAGGTCGACGCCGGTCTCCTTGCCGAGGCCGAACTGGTGGGCGGTCTTGAAGAACCAGTCCTTCGGCTGCCCCTTCTTGGGGTTGATGCCGCCGTCCTTCTTCCACTCCCGGTCCGCGAGGCCGTAGAAGACCGTGTCGCAGGAGACCTCCAGGGCACGGCCGAGGGAGATGGGGCCGAAGCTCTCGCCCTCGAAGTTCTTGAAGACCTGGCCGCCGACCGAGTAGGAGCTGGTGCAGGGGTAGCCGCCGTCCCACTCGTAGCCGGCCTGGACCGCGGCGGCCGTGGAGACCACCTTGAACGTCGAACCGGGGGCGGACTGACCCTGTATGGCGCGGTTCAGCAGCGGGTAGTCGGAGTCCTTGCCGGTGAGCTTGGCGTAGTCCTTGGAGGAGATGCCGCCGACCCAGACGTTGGGGTCGTAGTTCGGGTTGGACGCCATGGCGACGATGCGGCCCGTCTTGGCCTCCATCACCACGACCGCGCCGGAGTCCGCCTTGTAGTTGGTTCCGGTGATCTTGTCGAACTGCTCGCGGGCCTTCTTCATGGCCTCGTTCAGCTCGTACTCGGCGACCCGCTGCACCCGGGCGTCGATGCTGGTGACGAGGTTGGCGCCGGGCTCGGCCGGGTCGGACTGGGCCTTGCCGATGACCCGGCCGAGGTTGTCCACCTCGTAGCGGGTGACGCCGGCCTTGCCGCGCAGCGCCTTGTCGTACTGCCGCTCCAGGCCGCTGCGGCCGACCTGGTCGGAGCGCAGATAGGGCGAGTCGGTGTCCTTGGCCTGCTGGATCTCGTCGTCGGTGACGGGCGAGAGGTAGCCGAGGACCTGGGCGGTGTTGGCCTTGCCGGGGGCCGGGTAGCGGCGCACGGCCTCCGGTTCGGCGGTGATGCCGGGGAAGTCCTCGGCGCGCTCGCGGATCTGCAGGGCCTGCTTGGGGGTGGCCTCGTCGGTGATGGGGATCGGCTGGTACGGCGAGCCGTTCCAGCAGGGCTGGGGGGTCTTGGCGTCGCACAGCCGGACCTTCAGCATGACCTCCTTGGGGTCCATGCCGAGGACACCGGCGAGCTTGGTGAGCACCGCCTTGCCGTCGTCCTTCTGCTTCAGCAGGTCCGTGCGGGAGGCGGAGACCACCAGCCGGGTCTCGTTGTCGGCGAGGGGCACGCCGCGCGCGTCGAGGATCGAGCCGCGCACCGCGGGGTCGACGACCTGCTGGACGTGGTTGCCGGACGCCTCCTTCTGGTACTCGGCGCCCTCGCGGATCTGCAGGTACCACAGGCGGCCGCCGAGGGTGCCGAGGAGGGAGAGGACGAGGATCTGGATGACGACGAGGCGGGTCTGGACGCGGGGCGTCCGGCCGGTCTCCGGGATGTTGGTCACTGCGGCTGTCTCCCCCTCTCAGGACGCGTGCGGGCGGGTGGGCACGAGCGGTGGCTGTCTGCGTACGTGGGGTGAACGAACGGTCCTCGCACGCAGGTTCCGCCGGCGTTCACCCGTACCGGTGAACTTGAATTCCCCGCCGCTCACAGCCGCTTGACCCCCTTGATGCGTCCCGCGCGGGCCACCCGCGCCCGCGCCGCCTTCACCCGCAGTCCGTTGCGCTGCCCGCCGATCTTCAGGCCCGTGCCGCCCGCGACCCAGCCGGAGGAGATGTCGGTGGCCTTCGCGGCGGAGCCCGTCTCGGCGAGCGGATCGTTCTCGGCGCGGCGGGCCAGCGCCATGATCCCGGGGACCACGAACGGGGCCAGCAGCAGGTCGTACAGGGCCGCCGTGAACAGCAGGCCGGTCAGGCCCACGTGCCGGGCGGCGGTGTCACCGACGAGGGCGCCCACCCCGGCGTACAGCAGGGTGGAGCCGATCGCGGCGGCGACCACCGTGACCATGGGGCCGGTCGCCGACTTCAGCCGGCCGTTCTCGGGTTTCATCAGCCCGGCGGCGTAGCCGGTCACGCACAGCACGAGGGCGTAGCGGCCGGCCGCGTGGTCGGCGGGCGGGGCGAGGTCGGCGAGCAGTCCCGCGCCGAAGCCGACGAGGGCGCCGCCGACATGGCCGTAGACCAGGGCGAGGCCGAGGACGGTCAGCAGCAGCAGGTCGGGGACGGCGCCCGGCAGGTGGAGGCGGGCGAGGACGCTCACCTGCACGACCAGGGCGACGACCACCAGCGCCGTGGAGAGCAGGATCCGGTTGACGCGCATGGGATGTCAGCTCCTACTGCAGCTCTTGCTGGCCGTCTTGCTGTTGCGGGTCCGGTTGCAGCTGGTCCTGTGGCTGACCGGTCTGCAGGTCGCCCGCGGGCTGCTCCGACGCCTGCGGCTGCCCGCTCTGCTGGGGCTGCCCGTCCGGCGCGGTCGCGCCCGGGGTGACCGTGACGGTGACCGTCGGTGTGGGCACCGGCCTGGGCTTGGCCGGCAGCACGGTGTCGCGCGGGTCCTTCTTCGGGGTCTCGACGACGACGCCGACGATGTCGAGCTTGGTGAAGCCGACGAACGGCGTGACGTACAGGGTGCGGGTGAGCCCGCCGCCGGAGGGGTCGACGCGGGAGACCACGCCGACCGGCACGCCGGGCACGAACGGCTTGTCGGCCTGCGAGCCGAAGGTGACCAGCCGGTCGCCCTTCTTCACCTCGGCCTTGCCGTTGAGCAGTTCAACGCGCAGCGGCCGGTCGCCCTGGCCGGAGGCGAAGCCGAGTTCGTCGCTGCCCTCCAGACGGGTGCCGACGGTGAAGTCGGGGTCGTTGGCGAGCAGCACCGTGGCGGTGTTCGGGCCGACCGTGGTGACGCGGCCGACCAGGCCGTCGCCGTTGAGCACGGTCATGTCGCGCTTGATGCCGTCGTTGGCGCCGACGTCGATGGTGATGGTCCAGGAGAAGCCCTGGGCCGCCCCTATGGCGATGACCTGGGCGCCCTTGATGCCGTACTGGCCCCGGCCCGCGATCTTCAGCATCGAGTCGAGCTGGTTCAGACGGCTGCGGTTGCGGGCGTCGCTGCCCAGCCGCGCCTTGAGGGCGGCGTTCTCCTTCTCCAGCCGGGCCAGCCGGTCGTGCCGCTCGCCGGAGTCGCGGACCGCCTCGACGGCGTTGCCGACCGGGTTAACCGCCGAGGACACACCGTCCTCGATCGGACCGAAGACCGCGGCCGCGGCCTGCCGGGCACCGTCGACCGGGGAGTCCTCACCGCCGCGGATGTCCACCGTGATCAGCGCGAACGCGATGGCGATCAGCAGCACCAGGAGCAACCGGCTCTCTCGTGTGTCCCTCACGTGCGGCGGCCGTGCCCTTCCTCATTGGAATGTGTGCAGGGGTCGGATGCGGGTCGTGCGAGTGTTCAGCTGTGCGGAGGCGTATGGCGGAGCATATGCCTCCATATCAACGATCCGCCGTACGAGAGGAGATCGTCTCGTACGGCGGAATCGATGCGTCACGTCATCGGCGCGGCGCGGCGTCCAGGACCTGCTGGAGCGCCTCGAACTCCTCGACGCACTTGCCGGACCCCAGCGCCACGCTGTCCAGCGGGTCCTCGGCGATGTGGATCGGCATGCCGGTCTCCCGGCGCAGGCGCTCGTCCAGGCCGCGCAGCAGCGCGCCGCCGCCCGTCAGGACGATGCCGCGGTCCATGATGTCGCCGCTCAGCTCCGGCGGGCACTTGTCCAGGGTCGTCTTGACCGCGTCGACGATCGCGTTGACGGGCTCCTCGATCGCCTTGCGCACTTCGGCGGCGGAGATGACGACGGTCTTGGGCAGCCCGGAGACGAGGTCCCGGCCGCGGATTTCGGTGTGCTCGTCGGTGTCGAGGTCGTACGCCGAACCGATCGTGATCTTGATCTGCTCGGCCGTCCGCTCACCCAGCAGAAGGCTGTACTCCTTCTTCACGTGCTGGATGATCGCGTTGTCCAGCTCGTCGCCCGCGACGCGGATGGACTGTGCGGTGACGATGCCGCCGAGCGAGATGACCGCGACCTCCGTGGTGCCGCCGCCGATGTCCACCACCATGTTGCCCGTGGCCTCGTGGACCGGCAGGCCGGAGCCGATGGCCGCGGCCATGGGCTCCTCGATGATGTGCACCTGGCGGGCGCCGGCCTGGGTCGACGCCTCGATGACGGCGCGGCGCTCGACGCCCGTGATGCCCGAGGGCACACAGACGACGACCCGCGGACGAGCCAGATACCGCCGCTTGTGGATCTTCAGGATGAAGTAGCGGAGCATCCGCTCGGTGATCTCGAAGTCGGCGATCACGCCGTCCTTGAGCGGACGGACGGCAACGATGTTGCCGGGCGTGCGCCCGATCATCTTCTTCGCTTCGGCGCCGACCGCGAGGATGCCACCGGTGTTGGTGTTGATCGCGACGACGGACGGCTCGTTCAGTACGATCCCACGACCCCTGACGTACACCAGCGTGTTGGCGGTCCCGAGGTCGACAGCCATGTCACGGCCGATGAACGACATTGAGTTCCCCATCAGGATTCGTCTGGCCTTCCCACGAGCTTTTGAGGGCTTTTCAGGTCGGCAAAGGTGGGTGCTGTGACGTGAAGGCTTCCATCGTAAACGCGCCTGCACGAACACTGCGTGAGGGTCTTCGCCATTGTCATCAGAAGCGACGGCGCCCCGCTTGTGGAGACGTGCCATCGGGGGCATCCGTTCCCCCGATCGGCGCGGCATATGCCAAAGGACGGCCGAAATCGTCCGGCCGTCCCAGGTCGGCTACGAGGAGTGAGCTGACGGTACGTCAGAAAAATCCCCGGAACTTCCTCGCGCGGGGCGTCTCAGGCGCGGCCCGGGAAGAAGATCTTCACCTCGCGCTCGGCGGACTCCTCCGAGTCGGACGCGTGGATCAGGTTCTCGCGCACGATCACGCCGAAGTCGCCCCGGATGGAACCCGGCGCGGCCGCGATCGGGTCGGTCGGACCGGCCAGCTGGCGCAGCCCCTCGATCACCCGCTCGCCCTCGACGATCATCGCCACGACCGGACCGGACGACATGAACTCGACCAGCGGCTCGTAGAACGGCTTGCCCTTGTGCTCGCCGTAGTGCTGCTCCAGCGTGTCGGTGTCCAGCGTGCGCAGCTCCAGCGCGGTGATCTGCCAGCCCGCCTTGCGCTCGATACGGCTGATGATCTCGCCGGTCAGGCCACGACGGACTGCGTCGGGCTTGAGGAGGACGAGGGTGCGCTGGGTCACGGGAGGACTCCTTCTTCCTGCCAGATGTGCGGTGGGACGAGATTACAGGGCGTGTCCGGACACCCGTTACGCAGCGTCAGGCGCGGAGGGGCCGCCCTGCGCGCTCTGCGCCGCGAATCTCGCCTTCGCCTCGTCCACCTTGCGCCCGAAGTGCACCGACGCCCACCACAGGGCGGCGAACACCGCGCCCAGGAAGAACATCAGCGGCACCGCGAAACCGGAGGCGATCAGCGCGATCTGCAGCGCCCAGCCGAGGGCCACACCGCCCGGCCGGGTCACCATGCCGCACAGCGCCACGCTGACCAGCATCGCGACCCCGCACACCGCCCACACCGTGGACGTGGCCAGATCCGGGTCCTTCATCGCGACCAGCCCGGCGAAACCGATGACGAAGAACTCACCGATCAGCGTCGAGGAGCACAGCGTCCGCATGGCTCACGCACCCTTCCCCAGAAGCAGCCGGGCCTCGCCGACCGTGATGACGGAACCGGTCACGAGCACACCGCCGCCGGCGAACTCGCCCTCCTCCTCCGCGAGGGTGATCGCGGCCTCCAGCGCGTCCGGCAGCCTCGGCTCGACCTGCACGCGCTCCTCGCCGAACACCTCCACCGCGATCGCCGCCAGCTCGTCGGCGTCCATCGCCCGGTGGCTGGAGTTCTGCGTGACCACGATCTCCGCGAAGACCGGCTCGAACGCCTCCAGCAGCCCGCGCACGTTCTTGTCGCCGCTCGCGCCGACGACCCCGATCAGCCGGCTGAACTGGAACGCCTCCCCGATCGCCTCGGCCGTCACCCGCGCACCCGCCGGGTTGTGCGCCGCGTCCAGCACGACGGTCGGCGAGCGCCGTACGACCTCCAGGCGGCCCGGTGAGGCCACGGCCGCGAACGCCTTGCGCACCGTCTCCACGTCCAGCGCCTCGGCGCGCTGCGCGCCCACGCCGAAGAACGCCTCCACGGCGGCCAGCGCCACGGCGGCGTTGTGCGCCTGGTGCGCGCCGTGCAGCGGGATGTAGACGTCCGTGTACTCGCCGCCCAGGCCGCGCAGCGTGAGCAGCTGCCCGCCGACGGCGACCTGGCGGGCGACGACCCCGAACTCCAGGCCCTCGCGGGCCACGGTCGCGTCCACCTCGACGGCCCGCTTCAGCAGCACCTGCGCCGCGTCCACCGGCTGCTGCGCCAGGATCACGGTCGCGCCCTGCTTGATGATCCCGGACTTCTCCCCCGCGATCTCCCCGGGCGTCTCGCCGAGGCGGTCGGTGTGGTCCAGGTCGATCGGCGTGACGACGGCGACGTCACCGTCGATGACGTTCGTGGCGTCCCAGGAACCGCCCATGCCGACCTCGACCACCGCGACGTCCACGGGGGCGTCCGCGAAGGCGGCGTACGCCATGCCGGTGAGCACCTCGAAGAAGGACAGCCGGTACTCCTGCTGGGCGTCGACCATCTCGACGTACGGCTTGATGTCCTGGTACGTCTCGATGAACCGCTCGGCCGAGATCGGGGCGCCGTCCAGGCTGATGCGCTCGGTGATCGACTGCACGTGCGGGCTGGTGTACCGGCCGGTGCGCAGCTCGAAGGCGCCGAGCAGGGCCTCGATCATGCGGGCGGTGGACGTCTTGCCGTTGGTGCCCGTGATGTGGATCGAGGGGTACGAGCGCTGGGGCTCGCCCAGGACGTCCATCAGCGCGGCGATCCGGGTGACCGACGGCTCCAGCTTGGTCTCGCCCCAGCGGGTGGCGAGCTCCGCCTCGACCTCGCGCAGCGCCTTGTCGACCTCGGGGTCCTCGGGGCGGGCCGGGACGTCGGCCTCCGGCCGGCCTCCTTGGGTACGCAGGGTGCGGCTGCCGGCCTCGATGACCGCGAGGTCGGGGTCGCGGGTGGTTTCCGCCTCGATGATCTCGTCGAAGCCGTCGAGGGGGTCGGGCTGGTCGGTGCCGGGGTTTTCGCTCACGGGGCCAGTCTACGGAGCGGGGGTGACAAAGGGTGCGGGGGCTTGAGCGGCTACTGAGGGGGGTGACTTGGGTCGTCTTGCGGGTGCGGGTGCGTTGTGGTTGATCGCGCAGTTCCCCGCGCCCCTGGAGGTGGGCGAAGGCCCCCGGCGCTGACACGCACCGGGGGCCTTTCTCACGCGGAACGGGTCACGCCTGCGGGAGCTTCTCCAGCTGGGCCTGGATTCGGGTGATGTCCTCCTCCGCCTTGGCCAGGCGGCCGCGGATCTTGTCCACCACGTTGTCCGGGGCCTTGGCCAGGAAGGCCTCGTTGCCGAGCTTGGCCGTGGCCTGGGCCTTCTCCTTCTCGGCCGCCGCCAGGTCCTTCGCCAGGCGCTTGCGCTCCGCCGCCACGTCGATCGCGCCGGACAGGTCGAGCGCGACCTCCACGCCCGCGACCGGCAGGGTCGCCGTGGCGGTGAAGGTCTCGCCCTCCGGCTGCAGGCGCAGCAGCTGGCGGATGGCCGCCTCGTGCGCCGCGAGCGGCGAGCCGGTCAGGGCCAGGCGGGCCGGGACGCGCTGGCCGGGCTGCAGGCCCTGGTCGGCGCGGAAGCGGCGGACCTCGGTGATGACCTGCTGGAGGGTCTCGATCTCCCGCTCGGCGTCGGCGTCGCGGAAGCCGGAGTCCTTGGGCCACTCGGCGATGACGACGGACTCGCCGCCGGTCAGCGTGGTCCACAGGGTCTCCGTGACGAACGGGACCACCGGGTGCAGCAGCTTCAGGGTGACGTCGAGGACCTCGCCCAGGACGCGCTGGGAGACCTCGGCCGCCTCGCCGCCGGCCTGGAACGTCGTCTTGGACAGCTCGACGTACCAGTCGAAGACCTCGTCCCACGCGAAGTGGAAGAGGGCGTCGGAGAGCTTCGCGAACTGGTAGTCGTCGTAGTAGGCGTCCACCTCGGCGACGACCGAGTTCAGGCGGGAGAGGATCCAGCGGTCCGTCGGGGACATCTTCGACGGGTCCGGCAGCGGGCCGTCCACCGTGGCGCCGTTCATCAGCGCGAAGCGGGTGGCGTTCCAGATCTTGTTGGCGAAGTTGCGCGAGCCCTGGACCCAGTCCTCGCCGATCGGGACGTCGACGCCCGGGTTGGCGCCGCGCGCCAGGGTGAAGCGCAGGGCGTCGGAGCCGTACTTGTCCATCCAGTCCAGCGGGTTGACCGCGTTGCCGAAGGACTTCGACATCTTCTTGCCGAACTGGTCGCGGACCATGCCGTGCAGGGCGATGGTGTGGAACGGCGGGGTGCCGTCCATCGCGTACAGGCCGAACATCATCATCCGGGCGACCCAGAAGAAGAGGATGTCGTAGCCGGTGACCAGGACGGAGTTCGGGTAGAACTTCGCGAGCGACTCGGTCTGCTCGGGCCAGCCGAGCGTGGAGAACGGCCACAGGCCGGAGGAGAACCAGGTGTCCAGGACGTCGGTCTCCTGGTGCCAGCCCTCGCCGGTGGGCGGCTGCTCGTCGGGGCCGACGCAGACGACCTCGCCGTCGGGGCCGTACCAGACCGGGATGCGGTGGCCCCACCACAGCTGGCGCGAGATGCACCAGTCGTGGAGGTTGTCGACCCAGTCGAAGTACCGCTTCTCCATCTCCTGCGGGTGGATCTTGACCTTGCCGTCGCGGACCGCGTCACCGGCGGCCTTGGCGAGCGGGCCGACCTTGACCCACCACTGCATGGACAGGCGCGGCTCGATGGTGGTCTTGCAGCGCGAGCAGTGGCCGACGGAGTGGACGTAGGGCCGCTTCTCGGCGACGATCCGGCCCTCGGCGCGCAGCGCGGCGACGATGGCGGAGCGGGCCTCCAGGCGGTCCAGGCCCTGGAAGGGGCCGTGGGCGGTGATCACGGCGTGCTCGTCCATGACCGCGATCGCCGGCAGGTCGTGGCGCTGGCCGATCTCGAAGTCGTTCGGGTCGTGCGCCGGGGTCACCTTGACGGCGCCGGTGCCGAACTCCGGGTCGACGTGCTCGTCGGCGACGACGGGGATACGGCGGCCGGTGAGCGGCAGCTCGATCTCGCGGCCGACGAGGTGCTTGTAGCGCTCGTCCTCGGGGTGGACGGCGACGGCGGTGTCGCCGAGCATCGTCTCGGCGCGGGTGGTGGCGACGACGATCGCGTCGTCACCGTCGCCGTACTTGATGGAGACCAGCTCGCCGTCGTCGTCCTGGTACTCGACCTCGATGTCGGAGATCGCGGTCAGGCAGCGCGGGCACCAGTTGATGATGCGCTCTGCGCGGTAGATCAGCTCATCGTCGTAGAGCTTCTTGAAGATGGTCTGGACGGCCTGCGAGAGGCCCTCGTCCATGGTGAAGCGCTCGCGGGACCAGGCGACGCCGTCGCCGAGGCGGCGCATCTGGCCGCTGATCTGGCCGCCGGACTCGCCCTTCCACTGCCAGACGCGCTCGACGAACGCCTCGCGGCCCAGGTCGTGGCGGGACTTGCCCTCCTTGGCGAGCTCGCGCTCGACGACGTTCTGGGTGGCGATGCCGGCGTGGTCCATGCCGGGCTGCCACAGCGTCTCGTAGCCCTGCATCCGCTTGCGGCGGGTGAGGGCGTCGATGAGCGTGTGCTCGAAGGCGTGGCCCAGGTGCAGGCTGCCGGTGACGTTCGGCGGCGGGATGACGATGGTGTACGGGGGCTTGTCGCTCTTGGCGTCCGCCTCGAAGTAACCGCGCTCTACCCAGCGCTCGTACAGCGGGCCCTCTACATCGGCCGGCGCGTACTGGGTCGGCAGTTCGGTGGTGGGCGCTGGTGGCTGCTGCTGAGCGTTCTCGGTCACGGCGCTCAGTTTAGAGGCGTCACCGCCGTGTCCCGAAACGCGATTCTTCTGTAACGGTCAGCACCCCGGTGCGGTGCGGTGGGCGGGTCTCGGCCAGGATGTCGGATACGCATAAGCATCTGGAGGGGAACCCAGTAATGAGCTACAACCAGCCGGGCCCGTACGGCGGGCAGCCCCAGCAGCCCGGACCGTACGGCCAGCCGGGCCCCTACGGCCAGCCCGGCCCGTACGGCCAGCAGCCGCAGGCCCCGCAGCCCGGCTACGGCTACCCCCAGCAGCCGGCCGCCCCGCAGCCGGGGTACGGCTACCCGCAGCAGGCCCCGCAGGGCGTGCCGCCCCAGCCGGCTCCGTACGGCCAGCCCAACGCCTACGGCCAGCAGGCGCCCTACGGCCAGCAGCCCTACGGGGCCATGCCGCAGCCGCCGGCCCCGGCGGGCGGCAAGAAGAAGACGGGCCTGATCATCGGCGCGGTGGCAGCGGTGGCGGCCCTGGCGGTGGGCGGCTACTTCGTGCTGGCGGGGGGTGGCGGGGGCGGCCTTGACGACGACGGACCGCACAAGCTGACGACGCCGGCGACGGCGCTCACCGAGTACAAGCGGGTCGGCAAGGGCGGCGAGCGCGGTGACGCGGACGCCGTGAAGTACCTCCAGAGCAGCGGCGTCACGAACGGCAAGGCCGTCATCGGGCAGTGGTCGACGGCCGACTTCGGCGACTACGACCCGCAGAACCCCGACTCCAGCAAGCTGCCCAGCACGGCCGAGCTGCTGACCGCGCGGGGCGTGACGATGGTGGGCGGCTACGGCGAGATCAAGGATCCCAAGTCGACGCTGGACCTGTACTTCGCCGTCATTCAGAAGCAGTTCGCGAAGAACTCCTCGGGCAGCTCCGGCACCTCGTCCGACGTGGAGCTGATCGGCCAGCCGGAGGAGGCCGACATCGACGGCGCGCTCATGAAGTGCCAGTCGGCCAAGAGCACCAACTCGCTGACGAAGAAGGAGTCCACGGACTGGTTCTGCGTGTGGTCCGACTACAGCACCGTGGCCATGGTCTCCCCGGGTGACAACACCAAGAGCATCACCAAGGACGCCGCGATCGACATCACCACGAAGCTGCGCGACGAGGTACGCATCAAGGCCTGACCCAGCACCGAAGGCTGCTCGCGACATCCCGAGCCGCCTTTGTCATGTCCTGATAGCAACGATCATTCGAACACACTGGCGAACTGCTTGGTAAGATCCAACCGCATCCCTGCCATGACCATGACCGAAGTCGGCAGGGCGAGAGAAAGGTTCTGTGTGTTAAAGCGAGCTTTCACCGTGGCCGGACTCGTCGTCGCGGCAGCAGTCACACCCCTGGTCACCGCAGCGCCGGCGTCCGCTTCCATCGCGCAGTGCACCGACATTTTGAACAACTACGGTTACCGGGTCGGCGCCAAGGTCACCAACGCCTGTAGCTGGCCCGCCGTCACCCTCTACGGCCAGCGTCAGCCCAACCCGAACTGCATCACGCCCCTCGTCGGTCTCGGGGTGAAGTACAGCCACGCCAAAACAGCTTGCGAGTGGGCATGAACAACCCCCGGCGTAAGTTCCCGGACTGAACAGTCCGGGTCAAGCGCGTACGAGAAGGGCGCCCGGCGGATATCCGTCGGGCGCCCTTTCGTATCTCGCCTTGCCTTATGCCGACTTCTGTTCGCCCGTGCCGCGGCCGCGGGCCTCCCTGGGGATCAGGGTCGGGTTGACGTTGGAGTGGACGACGTCTGCGGTGATGACGACTCGGGCCACGTCCTTGCGGGAGGGGACCTCGTACATCACCGACATCAGGACCTCCTCCATGATGGCGCGCAGGCCGCGCGCGCCGGTCTGGCGGAGGATGGCCTGGTCGGCGATGGCCTCCAGGGCCTCGCGCTCGAAGTCCAGCTCCACGCCGTCGAGTTCGAACAGGCGCTGGTACTGCTTGACCAGGGCGTTGCGCGGCTCGACCAGGATCTTCAGGAGCGCCTCGCGGTCCAGGTTGTGGACGCTGGTGATCACCGGCAGACGGCCGATGAACTCCGGGATCATGCCGAACTTGACCAGGTCCTCCGGCATGACGTCCTCGAACTGGTCCTTGGACTCCAGCTCCCGCTTGGAGCGGATCGTCGCGCCGAAGCCGATGCCCTTGGCACCCGCCCGGGACTCGATGATCTTCTCCAGGCCGGCGAACGCGCCGCCCACGATGAACAGCACGTTCGTCGTGTCGATCTGGATGAACTCCTGGTGCGGGTGCTTGCGTCCGCCCTGCGGGGGCACCGAGGCCGTGGTGCCTTCGAGGATCTTCAGCAGGGCCTGCTGCACGCCCTCACCGCTCACGTCACGCGTGATCGACGGGTTTTCGCTCTTCCGGGCGACCTTGTCGATCTCGTCGATGTAGATGATCCCGGTCTCGGCCTTCTTGACGTCGTAGTCGGCCGCCTGGATCAGCTTGAGCAGGATGTTCTCGACGTCCTCGCCGACATAGCCCGCCTCCGTCAGCGCGGTCGCGTCGGCGATCGCGAACGGGACGTTCAGCATGCGGGCCAGGGTCTGCGCGAGCAGCGTCTTGCCGGAGCCCGTGGGGCCCAGCAGCAGGATGTTGGACTTGGCCAGCTCGATCGCGTCCTCGCGGCTGCCGCCGCCGTTCTCGCCGGCCTGGACCCGCTTGTAGTGGTTGTACACCGCGACGGAGAGGGCCTTCTTGGCCGCCTCCTGGCCCACCACGTAGCCCTCAAGGAACTCGTAGATCTCGCGGGGCTTGGGGAGCTCCTCCCAGCGCACCTCGCTGGTCTCGGCGAGCTCCTCCTCGATGATCTCGTTGCAGAGATCGATGCACTCGTCGCAGATGTACACACCGGGGCCTGCGATGAGCTTCTTGACCTGCTTCTGGCTCTTGCCGCAGAACGAGCACTTGAGCAGATCGCCGCCGTCACCGATGCGTGCCACGGTGTGCTTCCCCTTCGCCTGGGAGACGCCTGGACGTCAACGTCCAGCGGCTCCTGGTGCTGCCTTATGTCCGACGGTACCTTGCCGAGCCCCCCGTTCGGGCCCCCCTTGGCACGGTTCACTTCCACGGGAACCGTGCGCGCGCCGTGCCAAGGGGCGGCAGACGATACAGGTCCGAAGACCCTGCAGCGTCAGCGGACCGCCGCGTTGTTCATCTTCCGGGTGGAGATGATCTGGTCGATCAGGCCGTACTGGAGCGCGTCCTCGGCCGTGAGGATCTTGTCGCGCTCGATGTCCTCGCGGATCTTCTCGATCGGCGTGGTGGAGTGCTTGGCCAGCATCTCCTCCAGCTGCGAGCGCATCCGCAGGATCTCGTTCGCGGCGATCTCCAGGTCGGAGACCTGACCGCGGCCGGTCTCGCTGTACGGCTGGTGGATCAGCACGCGGGCGTTCGGCAGCGCCATGCGCTTGCCCGGCGTACCGGCGGCGAGCAGGACGGCCGCGGCGGAGGCCGCCTGGCCCATGCAGACCGTCTGGATGTCGGGCTTCACGAACTGCATCGTGTCGTAGATCGCCGTCAGCGCCGTGAAGGAGCCGCCGGGGCTGTTGATGTAGACCGAGATGTCCCGGTCGGGGTCCATCGACTCCAGGCACAGCAGCTGCGCCATGACGTCGTTGGCGGAGGCGTCGTCGATCTGGACGCCCAGGAAGATCACGCGCTCCTCGAAGAGCTTCGCGTACGGGTCGTACTCGCGGATGCCCTGGGAGGTGCGCTCGACGAAGCGCGGGATGACGTAGCGGGATTCGGCCGTGGGGCCGGTGTACTCGGCGCGCGTGCGGTCGTAGAGGCCGCTGCCGGGGAAGTCGTTCACGGTGTCTCCTGAAAAGGGCTGGGGCGGTGGCTGGGGCGGGCGAGGGGGCCGGTGGGCCTGGAGGGGCCACCCGGCGCCGTACGGGCGTTGTACGGGCCTGTGGGGCCCGTTACGCCGCCCCGGTACCGCCGCCGCCCGGCATGCCGGCGGCCGTGGCGATCACGTCGTCGATCAGGCCGTAGGTCTTGGCCTCGTAGGCGTCGAACCAGCGGTCGCGGTCCGAGTCACGGGTGATCTGCTCCACCGTCTGGCCGGTGTGCAGGGCCGTGAGCTCCGCCATGCGCTTCTTGGTGTGCAGCAGCCGCTCGGCGTGGATCTTGATGTCCGAGGCCGAACCGGCCAGACCGGCCGACGGCTGGTGGATCAGGATCTCGGCGTTCGGCAGCGCGAAGCGCTTGCCGGGGGTGCCCGCGCTGAGCAGGAACTGGCCCATCGACGCGGCCAGGCCCATGGCGATCGTCACCACGTCGTTCTTGATGTACTGCATGGTGTCGTAGATCGCCATGCCGGCCGTGATCGAACCGCCGGGGCTGTTGATGTACAGGTAGATGTCCTTGTCCGGGTCGGCGGCAAGGAGCAGCAGCTGTGCGGTGATCTTGTTCGCGATGTCGTCGTCGACCGGCTGGCCGAGGAAGATGATCCGCTCGTTGAGCAGCCGGTTGTAGACATGGTCGCCGAGGCCACCGCCGATGGAGGGCTCGCCGGCGGCGGAGGGCATCAGATTCGTCACGTATCCACCTGCTCGTCTTACGACGGCGCCGGGCCGTCTCACGTTTCCCTGCGGGGCTTGGAGCCGTTCGGGGACTCCACTGCCCTCGTATTCATGGACCCTAACGCGCGGGTCCCTTCGGGGAATCCCGGGAATGGTGGTGTTCGCCGGGGGCGTAGCGCGGGCGCCTCCGGCGGATGGGCCGTTTCGGTTCGTGGGGGGGTGGCGAAGGCTGTCGCCGGGCCGCGGGTGGTGTGCGGCTGATCGCGCAGTTCCCCGCGCCCCTTTGGTGGGCCGCCCCGGCCGGTATGCGGACGGGCCCCCGGGAAAGATCCCAGGGGCCCGTCGTACGTGCGTCAGAGGTGCCGCAGGGCTGCTCAGCCCTCGGTCTTCTCCTCGGTGGCCTCGGTGGTCTCGGCGGCGGCCTGAGTGGCCTCCTCCTCGTCCTCCTCGTCGTCCAGGTCGATGATCTCGCCGTTGGTGTCCTTCACCGTGGCGGCCTCGACGACCAGGGCCAGGGCCTTGCCGCGGGCGACCTCGCCGACCAGCAGCGGAACCTGGCCGCCCTCGACGACGGCCTGGGCGAACTGGTCGGGGGACATGCCGGAGGAGGCGGCACGGCGCATGAGGTGCTCGGTGAGCTCCTCCTGGTTGACGTTGAGCTTCTCGCGCTTGGTGAGCTCGTCGAGCACGAACTGGGTCTTGATGCCCTTGACCGCGGCCTCGCGGGTCTCGTTCTCGAACTCCTCGGCGGTCTTGCCCTGGAGCTCCAGGTACTTGTCGAGGGTGAGGCCCATCTGGCCGAGCTGGTGGTGCTCCAGGTTGTGCTTACGAGTGTTGATCTCGTCTTCGAGCAGCTTCTCGGGGACCGGCACCTCGACGAGCTCCAGCAGCTTCTCCAGGACGCGCTCCTGGGCCTGCGTGGCCTGGTCGAACTGCTTCATGTTCTGCAGGCGCTTGCGGCTGTCGGCCTTCAGCTCCTCCAGGGTGTCGAACTCGGAGGCGAGCTGCGCGAAGTCGTCGTCCAGCTCGGGCAGTTCGCGGGCGGCGACCTGGGTGACCTTGACGGTGACCTCGGCCTCCTTGCCGGCCGCGGAGCCGCCCTTGAGCTCGGAGGTGAAGGTGGCCTCCTCGCCGGCGGACAGGCCCTTGACGGCGTCGTCGATGCCGTCGAGCAGCTCGCCCGAGCCGATCGTGTAGGAGACGCCGTTGGCGACGCCGTCCTCCAGGACCTCGCCGTCGACCTTGGCCTCAAGGTCGACGGTCACGACGTCGCCGTCCTCGGCGGCACGCTCGACCGGGGTGGTGGAGGCGAACCGCTCACGCAGCTGCTCCACGGACTTCTCGACGTCCTCGTCGGTCACCTCGACGGCGTCGACCTCGACCTCGATGGAGGAGAAGTCCTCGGGGAGCTCCAGGGCGGGACGGACGTCGACCTCGGCGGTGAAGTTCAGCGTCTCGCCGTCCTTCAGCTCGGTGATGTCGACCTCGGGCTGGCCCAGCACGGAGAGCTCGGCCTCGTTGACCGCCTCCGTGTAGAACTTCGGAAGCGCGTCGTTGACGGCCTCCTCAAGCACGGCGCCCCGACCGAACCGCTGGTCGATGACCCGGGCCGGGATCTTGCCCTTGCGGAAGCCCTTCACCGTGACCTGCTGGTTGATCTTCTTGTACGCCGCGTCGAGGCTGTCCTTGAGCTCCTCGAAGGGCACCTCGACAGTGAGCCGAACCCGGGTCGGGTTCAGGGTCTCCACGGCGCTCTTCACGGTTCGGTCTCCTTGTGGCTGACTTCTCGGATTCAGCCGGGGCCAGAGCGGCTCCGGCGGATTTCGCCGCCCGGGAGGACTGCAGTGTGAGACACACGGGCGCGCAGCTTGCATAGTAACCGCAGGCGGTGAACGGCCCAAAAGGCGATCACCCGAGTCGCCCGCCGCGCGATCACGCGGGTGCGCGCCGCGATCATGCAGGTGACCGGGCGCGTGATCGCGCGAAGTGGTGGTGCAGTGGTCGGGGTGGCGGGATTTGAACCCACGGCCTTCCGCTCCCAAAGCGGACGCGCTACCAAGCTGCGCCACACCCCGTCTGGTGCGACACGTAGGGTACATGCCCGCAGGCAGTAAGGCTGCCGCATTGCCGCGGGCGTCCGGGGGGCGTCCCGGGGGCGCGGGGGGGCGCGGCGCCGCGCCCGGAGGGCCGCACACGTCGGACGGGGTGTGCGACGAGGGGCGCCGACCCGCTACGATGCCTTGCAGTGCCGCGGCCGTTACCGCCTGCGGCGCGTTGTGTGCGGGCGTAGCTCAATGGTAGAGCCCCAGTCTTCCAAACTGGCTACGCGGGTTCGATTCCCGTCGCCCGCTCTGTACGACTCAGGCCCAGGTGAGGCGGGTTTCCCCGCTCCCTGGGCCTGAGTCGTCCCGGGTGCGATCAGTCCTGGTGACCGTGCTCGGCGAGGATCTTGTCGATGCGGGCGCGGTGGGCCTCCTGCCAGGCGTCCAGGGATTGCGCGGCCTCCTTCGCCAGGCGGGCGCGGGCCGCGTCCAGCACCTCTTCGCGCCGGTCACGGGGTACGACGACGACGCCCTCCTCGTCGGCGACCACGACGTCGCCGGGGTGCACCTCGACGCCGCCGCACCGCACCGGGACGCCGAGCGGCTCGACGGCCTCCTTGGTGCCGGGGATCGGGATGACACCGCGGGCGAACACGGGGAAGCCGAGCTGCCGGGCCTCGGCGACGTCCCGGATGACCCCGTCCAGGACGAAACCGGCGATGCCCCGGCGCTGTGCGACCGCGCAGACGTTTCCGCCGGCCAGGGCGTGGTCGACGTCGCCGGACTCGACGACGACGACCGATCCCGCCGGAGCGCGGTGGATGGCGGCGTGCAGCATGAGGTTGTCGCCGGGGCGGCACCGCACGGTGAACGCCGGACCGGCCAGTCGTGGCATCGGGGCCCACAGGGGCCGGATGCCGATGTCCATGACCTGCTCACGGCCGAGGAGGTCGGCGAGGGTGGTCGGGGGGATGTCCGGGAAGCCGGAGATCGCGTCGGTGTCGGTCATCCGGTCAGCCTGCCCGGACGATATCTCGACGTCAAGATAGTTCGGTCGCCACCACGGGCGCTGCCGCCACCCTCTGCGCCGCCAGGCCCCGGCGCCCGGCGCCTCAGAAGCTGATCGAGTTGATCGTTTCCGCTATCGAGTTCAGGAAGCGGTTGATCGAGGGCGCCATCCCCGTGGAGGCGAGGAAGAAGCCGAAGAGGATGGCGACGATGGCGGGTCCCGCCTTGATCGACCCTCCCCGGATCAGCACCACCAGGATGATCGCCAACAGCAGCACCACTGACAGTGAAATGGCCACAACAGATCACACCCTAGGTCGGTCCGCTCTCCCGGCCCGGGGGTGCTACCCCGCACACCCCCGCCGGGAACCATCGTGCCACCAACCGCGTGGTCCGAAGCCGTACGTGACGCCTCGTCGGGCGGGCCGGCGGGTGTCCGGAACGGTGCGTTCAGCCTGCCCATATGGGGGAGTTTGGACGTCATTATCCAGGACATTTCGGGCTGTTGGTGTGGCGCGGGAACCGCGTTAGGGTGCCGCGAATGGTCAAGCAGCGCGACTCCTTCTTCGACAACGCCAAATACCTGGCCATCGTGCTCGTGGCGATCGGCCACACCTGGGCGCAGATGATGGACGACAGCCGCGTCGTGGAGAGCGCGTACCGGGTCGTGTACACGTTCCACATGCCGGCGTTCGTCGTCATCTCCGGTTATTTCTCCCGGAGTTTCGACATGCGCCCGGACCGGCTCAGGCGCCTGGTGACCGGCGTCCTGGTGCCGTACGTCGTCTTCGAGACCGCCTACGAGCTGTTCAAGGACGTCGCCGACCGGCCCGATCCGGAGATCAGCCTGCTGGACCCCAGCTATCTGATGTGGTTCCTCGCGGCCCTGTTCGTGTGGCGGCTCACCACGCCCCTGTGGCAGCAGGTGCGCCGGCCGCTCCCGCTCGCCGTCGGCATCGCCATGCTGGCGAGCGTGAGCCTGAGCATCGGCTCCGACTTCGACCTGCAGCGTGTGCTGCAGTTCCTGCCGTACTTCGTGCTCGGCCTGTGCCTGCGGCCCGAGCACTTCCGGATGGTGCGCCGCCGCGCGGTGCGGATCGCGGCGGTCCCGGTCGCCCTGGCCGCCCTCGCGGTCGCCTGGTGGTCGGTGCCGCGCATGAACGGCGGCTGGTTCTACCGGCAGTCGGCGGCGCAGGACCTGGGGGCGCCCTGGTGGTGCGGCCCGGTGATGACGCTGGCCTCGATCGCCTGCGCGCTGGTGCTGACGGCCTGCTTCCTCGCCTGGGTGCCGGGCCGCCGCCTGTGGTGCACGACACTCGGCGCGGGCACCATCACCGGCTATCTGCTGCACGGCTTCCTGGTGAAGTTCGCCCTCTACCGGGGCTGGTTCGACCAGGGCTGGGTGCACCGCCCGCTCGGCGCGCTCGCCGTGACGGTGCTCGCGGCCGCCGCCGTCACGCTGCTGTGCACGCCGCCGGTGCGACGGGCGCTCAAGTGGGTGACCGAGCCGAGGATGGCGTGGGCGTTCCGCCCGGACCCCGCCGCCGAGGCCCGGGCCCGCGAGCACACCGCGCGGCCGGCGGCCCGGGAGCGGGTGACCGCCTAGGCCGGCTCCCGCAGCCCCAGCAGGGCGCGCATGCGGGCGTACTTCGCGGTCAGGCGGGCCCGGGTCGCCGGGTCCAGGACGGCGAGGCGGGCCGGGTCGGCGTTGTGCGCGAGGTCGGCCTCCTTGACCAGCAGCGCGCCCTCGGTGGCGAGGATGCGCCCGGCGTACTCCTGCGGGGACTCCCCCGACCGCTTGGTCAGAGCCCGCACGATGTCCTTGGTACGGCCGCTCAGCGCGGCCTCGGACAGCCACCGCTCGGACAGCGCGTCGTCCTCGACGGCGTCGTGCAGCCAGGCCGCCGCGATCTGCTCGGCGTCGCCGCCCCGCGCGCGGACCCCCTCGGCGACGGCCTGGAGGTGCTCGGCGTAGGGCCGGCCCGCCTTGTCGGTCTGCCCGGCGTGGGCGGCGCGGGCGAGGGTCTCGACTTCCGTCAGGGTGAGCACCGGACCTCCCGGGCTGTCAGTGGGCGGAGGACGCGGTCGGGCCCTCGCGGCAGATCAGGAGCAGGGCGCGGTCGTCGTTGACGTCCTTGGCGACCGCCTCGATCAGATGCCAGGCGGCGCCCTCGAAACCGGCGGCGACATAGCGGTCGGCCTCGCCGGTGAGGCGGTCGATGCCCTCGACGATGTCCCGGTCGGAGGTCTCGACCAGGCCGTCGGTGAACAGCATCAGCACGTCACCGGGGCGCAGGGTGCCCTTGACCGGGTCGAACTGGGCGCCGTCGTAGACGCCCAGCAGCGGGCCCTCGGCGGCCTTCTCCTCCCAGCGGCCGGTGCCCGCGCTGAGCTGCAGCCCGGGCGGGTGGCCCGCGGAGTACAGCTCGTAGTCGCCGGAGTCGAGGTCGAGGACGAGGTGGATGGAGGTGGCGAAGCCCTCGTCCCAGTCCTGGCGCAGCAGATAGCCGTTGGCGGCCGGCAGGAAGGCGTGCGGGGGCAGGGAGCCGAGCAGTCCGCCGAAGGCGCCCGACAGCAGCAGGGCGCGCGAGCCGGCGTCCATGCCCTTGCCGGAGACGTCGGTGAGGACGACCTCCAGGGTGCGGCCGCCGCCGGTGCGGGCGGCGACCACGAAGTCGCCGGAGAAGGACTGCCCGCCGGCCGGGCGCAGCGCCATCTCCTGGTGCCAGCCGCGCGGCAGCGGGGGCAGCTTGCTCTGCACCCGGATGCGTTCGCGCAGGTCGAACAGCATGGTGCCGCCGCGCCGCCAGGGCACGCCGACCCGGCTGCGGAACTGGGCGATCAGCAGCCCGACGAACCCGCACGCGGCGACCACCAGCACGACACCCGGGGTGACCCGGCTCGGGCCCTCGGTGTACGGGCCGAGCCACACCGACTCCACGATCAGCGCGGTGGCGGCGGCCGCGTACAGGCCGAGCAGGCTCGCCGGGCGCAGCAGCAGGCCGCCCGCGACGATGGGCAGGACCAGCGCGGCCGGCGTGAACCACACCGAGTTGGCCAGGGTCAGCGCGGCGATGAGCGGGATGGTGAGGAAGAGACCGGCCAGCGCGATCCAGTCCGAGCCGTCCCCGCGGAAGTAGTCGACGGCGGATCGGCGCAGGCCGACGCGGGCCCGGTGCCACTGCATCTTCCACCGGGCCGTGAACGTCTCGGCCGCCGTGCGCCGCTCTCGTCGTACTGCCATTGGTTGGGGACCCTATCCATCGGCTCGGCTGCTTGGCACGGGAGGTCCCACTTGTCCCCCGTCCGAGGCCCCTTTTCTCAGGGGGTTCTCAGTGAACGGCACCGGGGGCGCGGGTGCGGCACAGAGGGAGAAATTCCCTCGCTGGTCCCGGTGTGGCCCTGATAGGCATGGTTCATGGCGACTGTGGCGAGCGATGCGACGGGCCCTTCGACCGAGCTGCGGGTGCTGCGGCCGGGCGACTGGGAGCGGTGGTACGACACCTTGCTGCGCGCCTTCGGCGGGGCGACGGAGTCGGACGAGGAGCGCGCGCTGTGGCGGGAGCTCACCGAGTACGACCGCTGCCTGGCCGCCTGGGAGGGGGGCGCGGTGGTGGGGACGGCGGGGGCGTTCTCCTTCCGGATGACGGTGCCCGGCGGGGCGCCGGTGCCGGCGGCGGGCGTCACCATGGTGAGCGTGGCCGCCACGCACCGGCGGCGCGGTGTCCTGACGTCGATGATGCGGCGGCAGCTGGAGGACGTACGGCGCCGGGGGGAGCCGCTGGCGGTGCTCTGCGCGTCCGAGCCGGCGATCTACGGCCGGTTCGGGTACGGCGCGGCGACGGTCCACTTCAGCGCGCGGATCGACACCGCCCGGGTGTCGCTGTCCGTGCCCGACGGCACCGGCGACGTACGGCTGCGGTACGCCGAGCCGGGCGAGGTGCTGCGGGAGTGCGAGGCGGTCTACGCCCGGCTGGTGCCCGGGCGGCCCGGGATGCTGGCGCGGCACCGGCCCGGCTGGGAGCGGGTCGGGCTGCTGGACCCGGAGAGCGAGCGGGACGGGGCGTCGGCGCTGCAGTGCGTGCTCGCCGAACGCGGCGGTGAGGTCGTGGGGTTCGCCCGGTACCGGGTGAAGCTGGACTGGGGGCCGAGCGGGCACGACGGCACGGTGCGGCTGGAGGAGCTGTACGGGCTGGACCCGGCGGCGCAGGCCGCGCTGTGGCGGTTCCTGTTCGAGATGGACCTGACGTCGACGCTGGTGGTGCGGGGGCGGCCGGTGGACGAGGCGTGGCAGTACCAGGTGTCGGACATCCGGCGCTGTCTGCCGCGCCTGCGCGACCAGCTGTACGTACGGCTGGTGGACGTCGGGGCGGCGCTGGCCGCGCGGACGTATCTGACGCCGGTGGACGTGGTGCTGGAGGTGTCCGACGCCTTCTGCCCCTGGAACGAGGGGCGTTGGCGGCTGACCGGGGACGCCAAGGGCGCCTCCTGCGAGCGGACCTCGGACGCGGCGGATCTGGCCCTGTCGGTACGGGAGTTGGGCGCGGCGTATCTGGGCGGCGTGCCGCTCACGGCGCTGGCGGCGGCCGGACGGGTGCGCGAGCTGCGCGGCGGGGCACTGGCGGAGGCGTCGGTGGCGTTCGGCTCGACACTCGCGCCGTGGCTGCCGCACGGGTTCTAGGCGGCCGGCGTTGTCCCGGGCGGGCGGCGCCGGCCGTCCGCGTGGGCCGGTGTCAGCGGTTCTGGCAGGTGGGGCACCAGAAGAGGTTGCGGGCGGCGAGGTCGGCCGTGCGGATCTCGTCGCCGCAGAGGTGGCAGGGCTGGTTCGCCCGGCGGTAGACGTAGACCTCGCCGCCGTGGTCGTCCACGCGGGGTGGGCGGCCCATGGCCTCGGGGGTGTGCTCGGGGCGGACCGTGTCGATCCGGTTGACCCGGACGCCCTCGCGCATGAGGGCGACCAGGTCGGTCCACATCGCCCGCCACTCGGCCGGGGTGATGTCCCGGCCCGCGCGGTAGGGATCGATGCCGTGCCGGAAGAGGACCTCGGCGCGGTAGACGTTGCCGACGCCGGCGATGACCTTCTGGTCCATCAGCAGGGCGGCGACGGTGGTGCGGCTGCGCGAGATCCGGGCGTACGCCGCGTCCGGGTCGGCGTCGTCGCGCAGCGGGTCGGGGCCGAGGCGGGCGTGGATCGCCTGCTTCTCGGCGTCCGTGATCAGGGCGCAGGTGGTGGGGCCGCGCAGGTCGGCGTACGACGTGTCGTTCGCCAGGCGCAGCCGGACCGTGTCGGTGGGCGGCGGTGCCGGCGCGTCACCGATGGCGACCTTGCCGAACAGGCCGAGGTGGATGTGCACCCAGTCGGTGTCGCGGAAGCCCAGGAAGAGGTGCTTGCCGTGGGCCTCGGTGGCGGTGAGGACGGCGCCGTCCAGCAGATCGGCGGCGTCGGAGAACTTGCCCTGGGGGCTGGTGACCCGTGGGCCGGTGCCGAAGAAGCGGCCGGCGTAGTCCTGCGCCAGCCGGTGGATCGTGTGCCCCTCCGGCACGGTTCCTGTTCCTTTCCAGCCCCCTCGGGGCGCGTCAGTCCTGCTGCGGGTGGTGGGCCGGGATCGGCGGGAGGTCGCCCGTCGTCTCGTAGGACGCCAGCATGTCGATGCGGCGGATGTGGCGCTCGTCGCCGGAGAACGGCGTGTTCAGGAAGACCTCGACGAACTTGGTCGCCTCTTCCTGGGTGTGCATACGGGCGCCGACCGCGACCACGTTGGCGTTGTTGTGCTGGCGGCCGAGCGCCGCCGTCTCCTCGCTCCAGGCGAGGGCCGCCCGCACGCCCTCGACCTTGTTCGCGGCGATCTGCTCGCCGTTGCCGGAGCCGCCGATCACGATGCCGAGGGAGCCGGGGTCCGCCACGGTGCGCTCGGCCGCGCGCAGGCAGAAGGGCGGGTAGTCGTCCTGGGCGTCGTAGATGTGCGGGCCGCAGTCGACGGGGTCGTGACCCGCCGCCTTCAGCCATTCGACGAGGTGGTTCTTGAGTTCGAAGCCGGCATGGTCCGAGCCGAGATACACGCGCATGGGACGAGTGTGACATGCGCGCCGACCGGCGGCAGGACGGGGTGCCGGCGCACCCGCTCACCGGTTTGCGGCCGCACCGCCGGGCCTGGCGGTCTGCACGAAGCGTGTATGCAACACTACAGAAGCTCAGGAAAACCTCAAGTAACGATCCGGATTCAAAGGTTCCCGAATTCCGTTGCCTCGGATTCACTGGTCCGACTCGTACACCACTCGTACGGGATGTGGATCAGAACAGATCACGCGGCGCAAAGGAATTCCGTCCCAATGACCTCGCAGCCGTCCCTGAAGCAGGCCGGACACGGCCCGCAGAGCCCCGGTGCCCCCGGCGACCCCGGATCCGGGCTCCAGGCAGGACTCAAGAACCGTCACCTTTCCATGATCGCCATCGGCGGTGTCATCGGAGCCGGACTCTTCGTCGGGTCCAGCTCCGGTATCGCCACCGCCGGGCCGGGCATCCTGCTCTCCTACGCACTCGTCGGCACGCTCGTGGTGCTGGTGATGCGCATGCTGGGCGAGATGTCGGCCGCCAACCCGACCTCCGGTTCCTTCTCCGCCCACGCCGACCGCGCGCTCGGCCCCTGGGCCGGCTTCTCCATCGGCTGGCTCTACTGGTTCTTCTGGGTCGTCGTGCTCGCCGTCGAGGCGACCGCCGGCGCGAAGATCCTCGAAGGCTGGATCCCGGCCGTGCCCCAGTGGGGCTGGGCCCTGATCGTGATGGTGGTGCTCACCGCCACCAACCTCGTCTCCGTCGGCTCCTACGGCGAGTTCGAGTTCTGGTTCGCCGGCATCAAGGTCGTCGCCATCGGCGCGTTCATCGTCATCGGCGGTCTCGCCGTGTTCGGTGTGCTGCCGGGCGTGCACAGCGACCAGGCGAGCCTGTCCAACCTCACCGCGCACGGCGGCTTCCTGCCCAACGGGCCCGGCGCGATCCTCACCGGTGTGCTGCTCGTCGTCTTCTCCTTCATGGGCAGCGAGATCGCCACGCTGGCGGCCGGTGAGTCGGAGGACCCGCAGCGGGCCGTCACCAAGTCGACCAACAGCATCATCTGGCGCATCGGCGTCTTCTACCTCGGCTCCATCCTCGTCGTCGTCACCCTGCTGCCCTGGGACAGCAAGGCGATCGCCGAGAAGGGCTCCTACGTCGCCGCGCTGGACTCGCTCGGAATCCCGCACGCCGGTCAGATCATGAACTTCATCGTGCTAACCTCGGTGCTGTCCTGTCTCAACTCCGGCCTGTACACGGCCTCCCGGATGGCCTTCTCGCTCGGCCGGCGCGGCGACGCGCCGAAGGGCTTCGCGCGCACCACCGCCCGTGGTGTGCCGCAGACGGCGATCCTGGTGTCGGTGGCGTTCGGGTTCGTCGCGGTGTTCTTCAACTACAAGTTCCCGGACACCGTGTTCCTCTTCCTGCTCAACTCCTCCGGTGCGGTCGCGCTGTTCGTGTGGCTCGTCATCTGCTTCTCGCAGCTGCGCATGCGGAAGATCATCCAGGCGGAGGCGCCGGAGAAGCTCGTCGTGAAGATGTGGCTGTACCCGTACCTGACGTACGCGTCGGCCGCGCTGATCGTCTTCGTGCTGGGCTACATGCTCACCGACACCGAGCACGACGGCCGGGAGACCGTGCTGCTGTCGCTGGGCGTGGCGGCGGTCGTGCTCGTCATCGCCTTCGCCAAGCAGAAGCTCGGGGGCGGACACCGGGAGGCCGTGGAGGCGGCGCCCGACACGGCCGTGCCGGTCTCCTCCGACACGCGCGGATAACCTGACGGCGGCTGTCAGGTCCCGCGGTCAGGATCGTCCCCATGGACTCCACGACCGACCTGACACGACTGCCCGTCCACACACCCGGCGACCCCGCCTACGACGCGGAGGTCGCCGGGTTCCAGACCGGGTTCGCCCAGCGGCCGGACCTCGTCGTCACCGCCTCCGGCACCGACGACGTGGTCGCGGCCGTTCGGCATGCCGCCGCCCGGGGGCTGCCGGTGCGGGCGCAGGCGACCGGACACGGGCTGCCCGGGCCCGTCGAGGGCGGGATGCTCGTGACCACCTCGCGCATGGACCGGATCAGCGTCGACCCCGAGGCCCGCACGGTGCGGGTGGCGGCGGGCGTGCGCTGGGGCCAGGTGGTGGCGGCCGCCGCCCCGCACGGTCTGGCCCCGCTGAACGGCTCGGCTCCGTCCGTCGGCGTCGTCGGCTACACGCTGCGCGGCGGACTCGGCATCCTGGCCCGGCGGTTCGGCTACGCCGCCGACCATGTGCGCTCCCTCGACGTGGTCACCGGCGACGGCACACAGCGCCACGTCACACCCGGGGACGACCTGTACTGGGCCCTGCTCGGCGGCGGGGGCGGCCTCGGCGTCGTCACCGGCCTGGAGATCGGTCTGGTACCGGTGCGCACCCTGTACGGCGGCTCGCTCGCCTTCGACGGGCGGCAGGTGGACCCGGCGGCGGTGCTGCGCGCCTACGAGGCGTGGACGCGGACCGTGCCCGACGGGCTGACCTCGTCCTTCGCCGCCGTACCGTATCCGGACCTGCCCGCCCTGCCGCCGGCGCTGCGCGGGCGGTACGTGGTGTCGGTGCGGGTCGCGTACACCGGGGACGACGGGGAGCGGCTCACCGCGCCGCTGCGGCAGATCGGGCCGGTGCTGTCCGACTCGCTGCGGGTGATGCCGTACTCCGACAGCCACACCATCCACAGCGACCCGGACTTTCCGCACGCCTACTACGGGGACAGCGCGGTCCTTCGGGAGCTGGACGTCCAGGCGGCCGCCGAGGTGCTGACCCGTACCGGTCCGGACGCCGGCGGACCCATGTGCGTCGTGCAGATCAACCATCTGGGCGGCGCACTCGCCGCGCCCGCGCCGAACGCCGTCCCGTGGCGCGAAGGGCGGTTCCTGCTGCGGCTGTTGACCGTCGGTGAGCGGGAGGCCGCCCGTGCCCTGCTCGACCCGGCCTTCGCCCTCCTCGCCCCGCACACCCTCGGCCGCGCACCGGGCTTCGCCTTCGGCGCCGGGGACCGCACGGACGGGCTGTACGACGCCGAGACGGCGAAGAGGCTCGCCGGACTGCGGTCGACGTACGACCCGGCGAGCCTCCTGCGGAACTAGGGCGTGTTCAGCCCCGGTTGGCGAACTTCCAGGCGGTGGGCAGGACGCCCATCGCCAGCGCCGCCTTGAGGGCGTCGCCGAGCAGGAACGGGGTGAGGCCCGCCGCGATCGCCGCGGAGGCGGACATGTGGGCGGCCACAGCCAGGTACGGCACGCCGACGGCGTAGATGATCGCCTCGCCGAGGATCATCGTGCCGGCCGTGCGCCAGACGTTGCGGTCGGCGCCGCGGCGGGCCAGCGCGCCCACCACGGTGGAGGCGAGCAGCATGCCGAAGACGTAGCCGAGGGACGGCATGCTCGCGCCCGAGGTGCCCTGGGCGAACCACGGCACGCCCGCCATGCCGGCCAGCGCGTACAGGGCGAGGGCGAGGAAGCCGCGGCCGGCGCCGAGCGCGGTGCCCACGAGCAGCGCGGCGAAGGTCTGGCCGGTCACCGGGACCGGGGAGCCGGGCACCGGGACGGAGAGCTGGGCCGCGAGGCCGGTGAGCGCGGCGCCGCCGAGCACGAGGGCCGCGTCGCGGACGCGGGAGGAGGGCAGCAGGTCGGCGAGGACCTGTCCGGTGCGGGCCGGGCTGACGGCAGCGGTGCTCATGAGGACTCCGCGGGGGGTCGGGACGGTTCGGGACACCGTGACGCTATCCCAGCGCCCTGGAGCCGATCACCATCAGCGCTCGACAAAGGCCAGGACGGCGACTTGGTGGGCTTCGCACAACGAACGGCCCTGACACCCGGTGGGGCGTGACGCCGGTCACGCAGGCAGTGACGTCTTACTCACCTCGTCCCGTCCAGGCGGACTGTGGGATCCCGCCAAACGCCTCCGGGCGCCCTGGCCGGATCGCCGGGTCAGGGCCTACCCTTCCAGCCATGGTTGCCCAGGCCCGGTACTTCTCCTCGCGTCGCCATGTGGACCTGCGACGCGTGGGCGCGGCCATGTGTCACCGCCCGGTGTGAGGCGGGCGGGAGCGGCGGCTTCGGCGCGTCTCGATACGAGGACACGTGTCGGCCCCCTTCCCCGAGGAAGCGCATCGCCATGCCCCGTACCGCGGCACCCCCTTCCGCCCTGTCGGCCTCCCCGGTGCCCCGGGTCGCCGACCGCGACCGGCGCCGTACGAGCGCCAGCGTCGTCCTGCGCTCCGTGCTGGAGCACGGGCCGGTCGCGCGCAGCACCATCGCCCGGCTGACCGGGCTGTCCCCGGCGTCGGTGACGGACTACTGCGCCCGGTTCGCCGAGACGGGCCTGATCCGGGAGGCGGCCGTGCCCCGGCGCTCCGGCGGGGTGGGGCGTCCGCATGTGCCGGTCGACGTGGACACCGAGCGGTTCCTGGTGGCCGGGGTGCACATCGCCGTGCCGTACACCACGGTCGCGCTGCTGGATCTGCGCGGGCGGGTGGTGGCCCGGCGGGAGCTGAAGCACGAGGGGACCGATGCGGGCCGGGTGCTGGCGCGGGCCGCCGAGGGGCTCGCGGCGCTGCGCGCGGCCGTGCCGGGCCGGTGCCCGCTGGGGATCGGGGTGGCGGTCGGCGGGTGGGTGGACCGGGAGTCGGGCACCGTCGTCGAGCACGAGCTGCTGGGCTGGCGGGAGGTGCCGGTGCGGGAGGTGCTCGGGGCCCGCACGGGTCTGCCGGTCCATGTGGACGGCCACGCGCGGGCGTTGGTGGCGGCGGAGCGGCTGTTCGGGCGGGCCCGGGGGGCCGGCAGTGTGCTGCACCTGTTCGTCGGCAACGTGGTCGACGCGGCGTTCGCGACCCACGACGAGGTGCACCGCGGTCCGCGCTCGGCGGCCGGGGCGATCGCCCATCTGCCGGTGCCGGGCGGCAGCGAGCCGTGCGCCTGCGGCCGTACGGGCTGCCTGCAGGCCGAGTTGGGCGAGCGGACGCTGTGCCGGCGGGCGCGGGCGGCCGGGGTGACCGGTGTGGCGAACCCGATGCACGTGGTGGCCTCGGCGGCGGGCGGGGACGCGGTGGCCCGGCGGCTGCTGGTGGAGCGGGCCGCGGCCACCGGGCGGGCGGCCGGGCTGCTGCTGGACGTGCTGAACCCGGAGACGGTGGTGGTGACCGAGGTGGGTGTCATCCACTTCGAGGACTGCCTGGCCGCGCTGCGGGAGGCGGTCGGTCCGGCGCGCGCGGCGGATGTCCTGCCGTCGAGTTTCGCCGCCGATTCGGTGCTTGCGGTGGCGGGTGGTTCGGTGGTGCTCGACGCGTTGTTCCGGGACCCTCTGGGCGTTTCACCTGAGCTTATTTAATTCAGAAACTCCGAATGTTGACAGGGGTCGCTCATGGCCAGGAACATCCTGGTCATGAGCTCTCTCACCAGCTGTCGCACCCTCTGTTGCTGACATATTGCCGCGCATGAAGCGCGTGTTTCCCGCTGTGTGAGTTCTTCTTCTCCGGGCCTCCTTTCCCGGAATTCCCCCTGCCTTTTCTTCCTGGGAGTCCTCCCATGCACCGTCGTACCTTTCTCGCTTCCGTGCTGGGCGCGTCCGCCGCCGTGGCGGGCCTGGCCGGCTGCGCGGACGGCCAGGCCGCCGCCGACACCGCCGAGGCCGCCACTCAGCCGCTCGCCACCGAGGTCCCGGCCGGCACCAGCCTGAAGATCGCCTCCTATCTGGGCCAGCAGCAGCTGCAGTTCAGACTGGCGAAGCTGCCGCCGCTGCCGTTCACCGTCTCGAACTGGCTGAACATCGGCGCGGGTCCCGATGTCATCAACGCCTTCCGCGCCAAGTCCCTGGACCTCGCCAACAACGCGGGCATCCCGCCGATCCAGGCCCACTACCAGGGGTTCGCCGCGAAGATCGTGGCGATCGACGTCACCCGCAAGCCCAACTACGTCTTCGCCACCAAGCCCGGAAGCGACATCCGCACGGTCGAGGACTTCAAAGGCAAGCGGCTCGCCTTCTCGCAGGGTCAGGCCCAGGGCGTCGTCCTGCTGCGCGCGCTGAAGAAGGCGGGCCTGGCCTACGACGACGTCAAGCTGGTGCCGCTGACCAGCAACCAGTTCCTGACCGCGCTGCAGTCCGGGCAGGTCGACATCGCCCCGCTCGCCAACAACCAGGCGCCGGCCTATCTGAAGCAGTACGGACCCAAGGGCGCCCACACCATCACCACCGACGTCGTCGACCTGCTGAACCTGCTGTGGGCGCCGCAGTCCGTGCTGAACGACCCGGCGAAGGCCGCCGCGATCGCCGCCTACATCCCGCACTGGGCCAAGGGCCAGGTCTGGGCGTACGAGCACCCGGACGTCTGGGACGAGGAGTTCTACGTCAAGACGCAGAACCTGAGCCTTCAGCAGGCGAGGTCCATCACCGCGCTGGCCAACAAGCCGCTGTTCCCGCCGAGCTGGGACGAGGCGATCCGGTGGGAGCAGGAGACCGCCGATCTGCTCGCGGAGGGCGGCTTCGTGAAGAAGTTCGACGTCTCCTCCCTCTTCGACCACCGCTTCGAGGCGATCGCCGCCAAGGCCGTACCCGAGGAGTACCGGAAATGACCGCCATGACCACGACGACGACCGCCGTCGCGGCGGCGGCCGAGGCCGGTGAGCTCCCCCAGGTCCGCCGGCGCCGCCGCCTGGCACCCGGCCGCCGGTGGCCCGCCGCCCGGCTGACCGGCCCGCTGGCCCTGCTGGTGCTGTGGGCGGCGGCCTCGGCCGCCGGAACCCTCGACACCGGCGCGATCCCCGCGCCCTGGACGGTGCTGAGGACGCTCGGCCATCTGTGGACCGACGGCACCCTGCCCACCGACGTGCTCACCTCGCTGAAGCGGGCCGGCGCCGGCTTCGCGATCGGCCTCACGGCCGGGGTGCTGCTGGCGCTCGCCTCCGGGCTCAGCCGGACCGGGGAGGCGCTGATCGACGGGACGGTGCAGCTCAACCGGGCGATCCCCACCCTCGGGCTGATCCCGCTGTTCATCCTCTGGCTGGGCATCGGCGAGACCTTCAAGGTCGCCATCATCGCGATCGTCGTCTACGTCCCGATCTATCTGAACACGCACGCCGCGCTGTCCGGCATCGACAGCCGCTTCGTCGAACTCGCCGAGGTGCAGGGCCTGTCGCGGCTCACCTTCGTGCGCCAGGTCGTGATCCCCGGAGCGCTGCCGGGATTCTTCGTGGGGCTGCGGCTCGGCGTCACCGGCTCCTGGCTGGGCCTGGTGGTGCTGGAGCAGATCAACGCCACGTCCGGCCTCGGCTATCTGATGTTCCAGGCGCAGAACTACGGCCAGTCCGACGTCATCCTGGTCGGCCTGCTGATCTACGGCGTCTTCGGCCTGGTCACCGACAGCGCGGTCCGTCTGATCGAACGGAGGGTGCTGTCGTGGCGCCGCACACTGAGCAACTGACCCGGCCCGCCGTCCGGCTGCGCGGCCTGACCCGGTCCTTCGCGGGCCGCACCGTCCTCGACGGCGTCGACCTGGACCTGCCCGCCGGACAGTTCACGGCCCTGCTCGGGCACAGCGGCTCCGGCAAGTCCACGCTGCTGCGGGCGATCGCCGGCCTGGACCACGGGGTGACCGGCAGCGGCGAGCTCACCGCCCCCGAGCGCGTCTCGGTGGTCTTCCAGGACTCCCGGCTGCTGCCCTGGCGGCGGGTGCTGGAGAACGTCCTGCTCGGCCTGGACGGCGGGGACGCCGAGGCGCGCGGCCGGGAAGCGCTGGCCGAGGTGGGGCTGACGCACCGCGAGCGGGCCTGGCCGGGCGAGCTGTCCGGCGGCGAGGCGCAGCGCGCCGCCCTGGCCCGCTCCCTGGTCCGTGAGCCGGAACTGCTGCTGGCCGACGAGCCGTTCGGCGCGCTGGACGCGCTGACCCGGATCAGGATGCACGGTCTGCTGCGCGACCTGTGGCAGCGCCACAAGCCGTCGGTGCTGCTGGTCACGCACGACGTGGACGAGGCGATCGTGCTCGCCGACCGGGTCCTCGTGCTCGAACAGGGTCGCATCGGCCTCGACCTGACCATCGACCGCGCCCACCCGCGCTCCTACCGGGACCCGCTGCTCGGCGAGTACCGCGAACGCCTGCTCACGGCCCTGGGCGTCACCGAGGACCACGCATGACGCTCGCGACCCGCCCGGGCCCGCCCCCGGCCGCCGGCACCCCCCGCCGGCCCGCCCCACCGGCACGCCGCGGGCGCCTGCTGCCGCCGGTGGCCCATGACCTCGCCGGGGCGATCGTGCCGGCCGGCCGGGCCTTCGCCCGCGACGCCGGCCGCACCGCCCCCGGTTTCACCACCGGCCACTTTCGCCCCCACCCGCACTCCGCCCGCGTGCCGGTACCGGCCGCGCCGGGCGTCACGGAGGACCACCAGTGACAGGCAGACAGCTCCATCTCAACGCGTTCCTGATGAACACCGGCCACCACGAGGCCTCCTGGCGGTTGCCGGAGAGCGATCCGTACGCGCATGTCGACCTCCAGCACTACGTGCGGCTCGCCCAAGCCGCCGAGCGCGGCACCTTCGACTCGCTCTTCCTCGCCGACGGCCCCCAGCTGTGGGGCAGTCTCGCCCAGCGCCCGGCCGGCGCCCTGGAACCGCTCACCCTGCTGACCGCGCTGTCGACCGCGACCGAGCACATCGGGCTGATCGCCACCGCGTCCACGTCGTACAACTCGCCCTACAACCTGGCCCGCAAGCTGGCCTCGCTGGACATCGTCAGCGGCGGCCGGGCCGGCTGGAACATCGTCACCACGGCCGGCGCGGAGGCCGCCCGCAACTTCGGCCTGGACGCCGAACCGGCACACGCCGAGCGGTACGCCCGGGCCGCCGAGTTCCTGGACGTGGCGCTGAAGCTGTGGGACAGCTGGGAGGACGACGCGGTCGTCGCCGACAAGGCGGCCGGCGTCTGGGGCGACGACGAGAAGATCCATCCGCCCCGGCACCGAGGCACCTACTTCAGCGTCGAGGGCGCCCTCAACGTGCCGCGCACCCCGCAGGGCTACCCGCTGCTGGTGCAGGCGGGCTCCAGCGAGGACGGCAAGGCCTTCGCCGCCCGGTACGCGGAGGCGGTGTTCACCGCCCAGCAGACCCTCGCCGACGCCCGGTCCTTCTACGCCGACCTCAAATCCCGCACCGCGCGGGCGGGACGGGACCCCGGGCACGTGAAGGTGCTGCCCGGCATCGTCCCCGTCCTCGGCTCCACCGAGGCCGAGGCGCGGGCGGCAGAGCGGCTGCTGGAGGACCACATCGTGCACGACCACGGCGTGGCCCGGCTGGAGAGCCTGCTGCACCTGGAGCCCGGCACGCTGGAGCTGGACGCCGAGCTGCCCGCCGAGCTGCCGCCGGAGGACGCGATCGAGGGCGCCAAGAGCCGCTACACGCTCGTGGTGGAGCTGGCCCGGCGCGAGTCGCTCACCGTGCGGCAGCTGATCGGCCGGCTCGGCGGCGGCCGCGGCCACTTCACGGTCGCCGGGACGCCCGAGCGGATCGCCGACGTGATCGAGACGTGGTTCACGCACGGCGCCGCCGACGGCTTCAACGTCATGCCGCCCGTCCTGCCCTCGGGCCTGGACGCCTTCGTCGACCACGTGGTGCCGATCCTGCGCGAGCGGGGCCTGTTCCGCACCGAGTACGGGCCGCGCCGCACCCTGCGCGAGCGCTACGGCCTGCCCCGCCCCGCCAACCAGTACCTGACCCCCGCCTCCGCCCTCGTCTGAAAGGACCCCGCCATGTCCCTGGAGATCACCAAGCTCACCGCCCGCATCGGCGCCCGCGTCAGCGGCGTCGACATCACCCAGCCGCTCGCCGCGGAGGAGGTCGCCGCGATCCGGGAGGCCCTGAACGTGCACAAGGCGCTCGTGTTCGACGCGGGCGACCTGGACGACGCCGGCCAGCAGGCCTTCGTCCGCCACTTCGGCGACCTGACCACCGCCCACCCGACGGTCGGCGCCGTCGAGGACGCCCCGAACGTGCTGCCCGTGGACAGCGAGCGGGGCCGGGCCAACCACTGGCACACCGACGTCACCTTCGTACTGAACCCGCCGCAGGCCAGCAGCCTGCGCTCGCTCACCGTCCCGCCCTACGGCGGCGAGACGCTGATCGCCAACGCGGCCGCCGCCTACCGCGACCTGCCCGAGCCGCTGCGCCGCTTCGCCGACGGCCTGTGGGCGGAGCACACCAACGACTACGACTACGCCGTACCGGAGGAGGACGTCGACGAGGAGAAGGCCGCCCAGCGCGCCCAGTTCACCTCCATCACCTACCGCACCGCGCACCCGGTGGTCCGGGTGCACCCGCTCACCGGTGAGCGCGGGCTGTTCATCGGCGGGTTCGCGCAGCGGATCGTGGGCCTGTCGGCCGGTGAGTCCCGCAAGGTGCTGGAGCTGCTCCAGGCGTATGTGACGCGCCCGGAGAACGTCCTGCGCCACCGCTGGGCGGAGCGGGAACTGGTCCTGTTCGACAACCGGATCACCCAGCACTACGCCATCGACAACTACGACGGGCAGCCGCGCCGGCTGCACCGGGTGACCGTGGCCGGTGACGTGCCGGTCGGCGTCGAGGGCAAGGAGAGCTGGTCGATCGAGGGCGACGCCACGCACTACACCCCCGTGGCGGCGTGATCGGAGCATCACCCTCCGCACAGGCGGTGTCCGGATACTGGGCAGCCCCTTCGCGTGAGCGGACGGGCCGCCCAGACTGGCGGGGTTTTTGCCCGCCCCTGCACCGGGAGAGCCGCGCCCATGCCGAGCAGCACGACCCAGGACACGCCGCCGCAGCAACAGGACGGCGCCGCCCTGTCCCACGGTCTCAAACAGCGCCATCTGTCGATGATCGCCCTCGGCGGCGTGATCGGTGCGGGCCTGTTCGTGGGCTCGGGAGCGGGCATCGCCGCCGCCGGCCCGTCGATCGTGATCGCCTACACGATCTCCGGCCTGCTGGTGATGCTGGTGATGCGGATGCTCGGCGAGATGTCCGCCGCCTACCCGTCGTCCGGCTCCTTCTCGGCGCACGCCGAGCGGGCGATCGGACCCTGGGCGGGCTTCACCGCCGGCTGGTCGTTCTGGGTGCTGCTGTGCACGGCGGTCGGCCTGGAGGGCATGGGCGCCGCGAGCATCGCCCAGAGCTGGTTCCCCAGCACCCCGCAGTGGATGTGGGTCGCCCTGTTCATGGTGGTGTTCTGCGGCGCGAACCTGGCCGCCGTGAAGAACTTCGGCGAGTTCGAGTTCTGGTTCGCCGCGCTGAAGGTCGGCGCGATCAGCCTGTTCCTGATCCTCGGCGTACTGGCCATCGCGGGCGTGCTGCCGGACGTGGACGCGCCGGGCACCTCCAACCTGACGGACTTCATGCCGCACGGCACGGACGGCCTGCTGGTGGGCCTGCTCGCCTCGGTGTTCGCCTACGGCGGTCTGGAGACGGTCACCATCGCGGCGGCCGAGTCCCAGGACCCGGTCCGCGGGGTCACCTCGGCCGTCCGCACGGCGATGTGGCGCATCGCGATCTTCTACATCGGCTCCATGGCGATCGCGGTCACCCTGGTCCCGTGGGACTCCAAGGAGGTCGTCGAGAAGGGCCCGTACGTCGCCACGCTCGACCACCTGGGCATCCCCGGCGCGGGTCAGCTGATGAACGTGGTCGTCTTCGTCGCCCTGCTGTCCGCGATGAACGCCAACATCTACGGCTCCTCGCGCATCGCCTACTCGCTGGTCCAGCGCGGCCAGGGCCCGAAGGCGCTGGCGAAGCTGTCCGGCGGGGTGCCCCGGATCGCGGTGCTCACCTCCTGCGTCCTCGGCTTCGTCTGCGTGCTGCTCAACTACTGGCGCCCGGACGACATCTTCAAGTGGCTGCTGAACATGATCGGCGCGGTCATCCTGGTCGTCTGGATCTTCATCGCGGTCTCCCAGCTGCTGCTGCGCCGCCGGCTGGAGCGCGAGGCCCCCGAGAAGCTGGTGGTCCGCATGTGGGCGTTCCCGTGGCTGACCTGGCTCGCGCTGGCCGGCATGGCGGCGATCTTCGTGCTGATGGCCCGTGACCCGGCCAACCGGGTGCAGCTGTACTCGACCGGCGCGATGACGCTGGTCCTGGCGGCCGTCGGCTACGCCTGGCAGCGGGCGCGGGCCTCCCGCGACTGACGGCCCCTTCTTCCGCGACAAGCCCCCGTGTGATCCACACGGGGGCTTTTTGCTGCTAGCTTGTTATTGCGACTTACTTGCAATAAGAGCTCGGAGGGGAGCCGCGCATGCCCGTCTACACGCTGCCTGACCTGCCGTACGACTACTCCTCGCTCGCGCCCGTGATCAGCCCGGAGATCATCGAGCTGCACCACGACAAGCACCACGCGGCCTATGTGAAGGGCGCCAACGACACGCTTGAGCAGCTGGCCGAGGCACGCGACAAGGAGGCCTGGGCCTCCATCAACGGCCTGGAGAAGAACCTGGCCTTCCACCTGTCCGGGCACATCCTGCACTCGATCTACTGGCAGAACATGACCAGCCCGAAGGAGGGCGGCGGCGAGCCGCTGGCCGCCGACGGGGTGGGCGAGCTGGCGGAGGCGATCAAGGAGTCCTTCGGCTCCTTCGCCGCGTTCAGGGCGCAGCTGTCCAAGGCCGCCGCGACCACCCAGGGCTCCGGCTGGGGCGTCCTCGCATACGAGCCGCTGAGCGGGCGGCTGATCGTCGAGCAGGTCTACGACCACCAGGGCAACGTCGGCCAGGGCGCCACCCCGATCCTGGTCTTCGACGCCTGGGAGCACGCCTTCTACCTGCAGTACCGCAACCAGAAGGTGGACTTCATCGAGGCGATGTGGCAGGTCGTGAACTGGCAGGACGTGGCCCGCCGGCACGCGGCGGCGAAGTCCCGCACCGACGTGCTGCTGCTCGCGCCGTGAGCCGGCCCCTCCTCTGAGGGAAGACTCCTGCCTCGTGATCGTCTTCTCACCTTTCACGCGGCAGGCGGAAAGGAGGGAGGCCCCCGCGAGGACGGGACTCGCGGGGGCCTCCTTCACCATGGCGCCGGGGTCAGGGCTTGCGGCCCACCCCGCCGTGCTGCCCGATCGGCTTGGCCTCGGCGCCCGGCTCGGGCCGCCACAGCGGCACCGACACCACGCCGGGCTCGACCAGTTCCAGGCCCTCGAAGTAGGCCTCGATCTGCTCGACGGGGCGCAGGAAGTACGGCACCGCGCCGGTCTCGTTGTAGCCGTCCTGGGCCGCCTCGTAGGCGGGGTCGGTGCCGCGCGAGCCGTCGTTGACGCACAGGAAGCTGCCCGGGGGCAGGCCCGCCAGCAGACGCCGGACCAGGTCGCGGGCCACGTCGTGGTCGGCGACATGGCCGAGGATGCCGCTGAGGATGAGCGCGGTGGGCCGGCTCAGGTCGAGGGTCCGCGTGGCGGCCTCGATGATCTTCTCCGGCTCGTACAGGCTGAGGTCCTCGTACGCCGTGGCGCCCTCGGGCGTGGAGGTGAGCAGGGCGCGGGCATGGGCGAGGACGAGCGGGTCGTTGTCGACGTAGACGATCCTCGACTCCGGCGCGAGCCGCTGGGCGACCTCGTGGGTGTTGTCCACCGTCGGCAGTCCGGTGCCGACGTCCAGGAACTGGCGGACGCCCGCCTCCCGCACCAGGTACCGGATGGAGCGGCCGAGGAAGGCGCGGCTGCTGCGGGCGATGGTGACGATGCCCGGGAAGACGGCGGTGTAGGCGTCGCCGGCCTGCTCGTCCACCGGGTAGTTGTCCTTGCCGCCCAGCCAGTAGTTCCAGATCCGGGCCGAGTGCGGCACCGAGGTGTCGATCGACGTCATGGGGTGATACTCGCCTCCAACAGTGGGTCTCCCGCACATGGTGCTACGAAATGACGGGCGCACAGGGCACATTGGGAGACTACGGCGGAGGGCTCCGCCTGTCCTGAGGAGACGCTCATGGCGAACGTGCGATGTCCCAGTCCCACCTGCAAGGACCGGATCCAGACCTTCCGCGAGCTGCGCGGGGAGGAGGTCGCGGCGGCCGAGAAGGCGCTCGCCGCGGAGCTGGACGGGGAGATGTTCGTGGCCCGCGCCTTCCACCGGTGCACGGCCGAGGGCTGCCGGCGGGTGCAGCGCAAGACGCGGTACTGGGTGGGGGGCTATCTGCCGGAGGAGTTCGCGCACCCCTCCGGCAGCAGCCCGGCCGGGGCTACAGGTTGCTGAAGTCCGGGCCCTTGGTACGGGTGCGCTTGATCTCGTAGAAGCCGGGGACCGAGGCCACGGCGAGGGTGCCGTCCCACAGCTTGGCGGCGTCCTCGCCCTTCGGGGCCGGGGTGACGACCGGACCGAAGAAGGCGATCTGCTCGCCGTCGGCGCCGGGCACGGCGATGACCGGGGTGCCGACCTCCTGGCCCACCAGGTCGATGCCCTCCTTGTGGGAGGCGCGCAGCTCGGCGTCGAACTCGAAGTCCTCCTGCTCGGCGTACTCGATCAGGTCGGCGGGCAGCCCGGCGTCGGCCAGGGCGCCGGCGATCGCCTCCAGGGTCGGGCCCTCGCCCTTGTTGTGGAAGCGGGTGCCGAGCGCGGTGTAGAGCGGGCCGAGCACCTGCTCCCCGTGCTTCTGCCAGGCGGCGGTGACCACGCGCACCGGCTGCCAGGCCTTGGTGGCGAGCATCTCCCGGTACGCCTCGGGCAGCTCGTCCAGCTTGTCCTCGTTGAGGACGGCGAGGCTCATCACATGCCAGCGGACCTCGATGTCCCGGAGCTTCTCCACCTCCAGCACCCAGCGCGACGTCATCCACGCCCAGGGGCACAGCGGGTCGAACCAGAAGTCGACGGGGGTCTTCTGCGACATGTCTCTCCTCAAGCGGACGTCTTTCCCCCCAAGAACGCCGCAGCGCGCCCCGGCCATTCCCGGGAGCCCCGCGTCAGGGGCACATGGCAGGATCGGTCCTGTCCAGCCGTAGACACGACACACAAGGGAGTGCCGCCCGTGCCCGGTGAGAATCTGTCCCGCGACGAGGCCCGGGAGCGGGCCGCGCTGCTGTCCGTCGACGGGTACGAGGTGTCCCTCGACGTCCGCTCCGCGGTCGGCGACCACGAGGGCGGGGGTCCGCGCACCTTCCGCTCGGTCACCACGATCCGCTTCCGCTGCAACGAGCCGGGCGCGTCCACCTTCGCGGACCTGATCGCGCCGCGCGTGACGGCCGTCTCCCTCAACGGCCGGGACCTGGACCCGAGCGAGGTCTTCGACGGCTCTCGCATCCTGCTGGAGGACCTGGCCGAGGAGAACGAGCTGGTCGTGGACGCGCAGTGCGCCTACTCCCGCACGGGTGAGGGCCTGCACCGCTTCGTCGACCCCGAGGACGGCGAGGTCTACCTCTACACGCAGTACGAACCGGCCGACTCCCGCCGCGTCTTCGCCAACTTCGAGCAGCCCGACCTCAAGGCCCCGTTCCGCTTCGAGGTGCGGGCGCCCGAGGGGTGGACGGTGTGGAGCAACGGCGCCGGCGAGCGGGCCGACGGAGTGTGGCGCTTCGCCGAGACCAGGCCCATCTCCACCTACATCACCTGCGTCGTCGCCGGCCCCTACTACCACGTCACCGACACCTACGAGCGCACCCTCGCCGACGGCAGCACGCTGCGCATCCCGCTGGGCGCGCTGTGCCGCAAGGGGCTGGCCAAGCACTTCGACGCCGACGACGTGTTCCTGGTGACCAAGCAGGGCCTGGACTTCTTCCACGAGCACTTCGACTACCCGTACCCGTTCGGCAAGTACGACCAGGCCTTCGTGCCCGAGTACAACCTCGGCGCGATGGAGAACCCCGGGCTCGTCACCTTCCGCGAGGAGTACATCTTCCGCGGCAAGGTGACGCAGGCGTCGTACGAGGCGCGGGCCAACGTCATCCTGCACGAGATGGCGCACATGTGGTTCGGCGACCTGGTCACCATGGTGTGGTGGGACGACCTGTGGCTGAAGGAGTCCTTCGCGGACTTCATGGGCACCTTCGCGAACGTGGGCGCGACCCGCTTCAAGGACGCCTGGATCACCTTCGCCAACCGCCGCAAGGCCTGGGCCTACCGCGCCGACCAGCTGCCCTCCACGCACCCCATCACCGCCGACATCCGCGACCTGCAGGACGCCAAGCTCAACTTCGACGGCATCACCTACGCCAAGGGCGCCTCCGTGCTCAAGCAGCTGGTGGCGTACGTCGGCCAGGACGCGTTCCTTGAAGGCGCCCGGCGCTACTTCAAGCGGCACGCGTACGGCAACACCCGCCTCGGTGACCTGCTGTCGGTGCTGGAGGAGACCTCCGGCCGGGACATGGGCGCGTGGGCACGGTCCTGGCTGCAGACGGCCGGGGTGAACGCGCTGACCCCGCAGGTGCTGCTGGACACCGAGGGACGCGTCGAGGAGCTGGCGGTGGTGCAGGAGGCCGCCGAGTCGCACCCCGAGCTGCGCCCGCACCGCATCGCGGTGGGCCTGTACCGCCGGGAGGGCGACGCCCTCGTGCGCTACGCCCGCGCCGAGACGGACGTCGACGGCGCGCGCACGGTCGTCGCGGAACTGGCCGGTGCCCAGGCGCCGGAGCTGGTGCTGGTCAACGACGACGACCTGACGTACTGCAAGATCCGCTTCGACACCACGTCACTGGAGACGCTGAAGAGCGGGCTCGGCAGCATCACCGATCCCCTGGCCCGCGCCCTGTGCTGGTCGGCGCTGTGGAACCTGACCCGGGACGCGCTGCTGCCGGCCCGGGAGTTCATCGGCCTGGTGCTGCGGTTCGCCGGCCGCGAGTCCGACATCGGCGTCCTGCAGATGCTGCACGCCTGGGCCCGCTCGGCGCTCGTGCACTACGCGGCACCCGCCTGGCGGGAGACCGGCGCGGCCCAGCTCGCCGAGGGCGCCCTGCGCGAGCTGCGCGCGGCCGGGCCGGGCAGCGAGCACCAGCTGGCCTGGGCGCGGTTCTTCGCGACCGTGGCCGCGCGGGACGGCGACCTCCAGTTGCTGAAGGCGCTGCTGGACGGCACCGAGAAGATCGACGGCCTGGACGTGGACCAGGAGCTGCGCTGGGCCTTCCTGGAGCCGCTGGCCGCGCACGGGGTGGCCGGCGAGGACACGCTGACCGCGGAACTGGCCCGCGACGACACCGCCTCCGGCAAGCGGCACCAGGTGCGCTGCCTGGCCGCCCGTCCCTCGGCCGCGGTCAAGGCGCAGGCGTGGGCGCAGGTCGTGGAGTCGGACGCGCTGTCCAACGCGCTGACGGAGGCGACCATCGCGGGCTTCGGCCAGCCGTCCCAGCGTGAGCTGCTCGCGCCGTACGCGGAGAAGTACTTCGCGGCGATCGAGCGGGTGTGGGAGGAGCGGTCGATCCAGATCGGGATGGACGTGGTCTCGGGCCTGTTCCCGACGCTCCAGGACTCCCCGGAGACCCTGGCCGCGACGGACACCTGGCTGACCACCCACGAACAGGCTCCGCCGGCCCTGCGCCGCCTGGTCCTGGAGTCCCGAGACGACCTGGCCCGGGCATTGCGCGGCCAAACCTGCGACGCGACAGCCCGCTAACCGCAGACACCCGGCGTTTCCCACCCCCCGGTGCTGTGGCTGGCCGGGGGTGGGTGCGCTCACCGGCGCTGGCGGGGTGCCTCCCCCAAGCTCTTCGAGCAGGGGGGACCCCCAGCGCCCACCCGTGCCGCCCTGGGGGCACCTCCCAGGCCCTTAAGGCACTGGGGGAGGCACGACTGCCCGCAGCTACGGAGTGGGAGAGCCGCCGACGGCGGGGAGGGGCCGGGGTGGGGGGTGTCCGCCCGCAGCGGCCGGCACCGCCAACCCTCACCGCGTCGGGGACAGTGGGCCGGACCGAGGACGGATATCCCCCACCCCGGCCCCGACTCACCCACCGGACAGAAGGCGCTACACCAGCCGACCACCGGACGGTAACGGGCCGCCGCAGGCATTCAAGGGGCGCGGGGAACTGCGCGACGAGCCACAGCGCAACCGCAACGGGCCGCCGCAGGCACCCGCGAGCAACCACCCACCCACCCGCAGACAACGAACAACCCCCCAACCTTTGGCCAGCGCCCAGCGCCCCGTAGCCGTTACGGAATTCAGGCAATCAGAACCGTAACCCCCACCCCCCACCCGATCGGACCAGGCGTTTTCCGCCCCTACTCGGCACCCGAACACCCGTCCTTTAGTGCGGCCTTGTCCAGATTTGTCGACGAGCGTGTAACAGCGGTTAAGGGATGGATCGGACGCGGGAATCCCCGGAGCATGAACCACAACACCCCGCTCCCCCCGGCCACCCCCCGCCCCCTGCGCCACCTGCCCGACACCCCCCGCCGGGTCCAGACGGTCGCCCGGCTGCGCGCGCACGGCGTGACCACCGCCCAGCTGAACGAGCAGTGCCGGCCCGGCGGGGCCTGGCAGCAGCTGCTGCCCGGCGTGGTCCTGCTGCACCCCGGTCCGCCGACCACCGAGGAGCGCCTGCACGCGGTCCTGATGTACGCGTCCAGGGAGTCGGGCCCGGCCACCCCCGGCGTACCCGTGCAGCCCGGCGCCGACGACCCCCACCGCCCGCCCGCCTACCGCGAGGCGATGATCACCGGCCTCGCCGCCCTCACCCTGCACGGCTTCACCGCCGCTCCCCCGCTGCTGTCCCTGGAGAAGATCGACGTCCTGGTCCCCCGGCTGCGCCGGCTGCGCTCCACCGGCTGCGCCCGGATCATCCGCACCGCCGTCCTGCCCGACCCGGAGGAGGTCACCGGTGTCCCGGTCGCCCCCGTGCCGCGCGCCCTGGCCGACGCGGTGGCCGGCCTGTCGGACGCGGGCGTGGTGCGCCGGCTGCTGACCGAGGCGGTGCGCGCCGGGCACTGCGAGGCGGCCTCGGTGGTGCGCGAGCTGAACGAGGCACGGCTGCTCACCCGGCCGCACGTGGTGGACGCCGTCGACCTGCTGCTGGCCGAGGGCCGCACGATCGCCGAGGACCGCCTGTACACGATGGTCCGCGACCACGGTCTGCCCGACCCGGTCTGGAACGTCGACCTGCGGCTGCCGGGCGGCCCGCACCTCGGCGGGGTCGACGCCTACTGGCCCGAGCAGGCGGTGGCGGTCGAACTGGACACCCGGGCGCCCCGGCAGGACGACGACGCCCTGTGGTCGGAGTACGCCCGCAAGCGGGAGACCCTGGAGCGGCTCGGCATCACCGTCGTCCATGTGACGCCGAAGAAGCTGCGGGACGCGCTGGAACAGCAGGCGGCGGTGGTCCGTACGGCCCTGATGGCGGCCGCGGACCGCGACCCGGCGGCCTATGTCGTGGTGCTGCCCCGCTAGTTGGGAACTAGTTGGGAACCCGGGGGCGACAGGAGGGGACGGAAGGGGCCACCGACAAGACGTCGGCGGCCCCTTCCGCGACGCGACACGACGCGCGGTCAGCCGCAGAACTCGGCCTCGACCACCGCGTCGGTGTCACCCGTCCAGTCGCCGTTGAGATTGAACGCCAGCGAGTGACGCCCGTCGGCACTGGTGACCGCGACCGAAGTGGACCCGTGGATGCCGCCGTCGTGACCCCAGACATGGACACCGCAGCTCAGCTCACGGTCGATGAGCCCCAGCCCGTACCCGGCGTTCGGGATGTCCCCGGCCGGCACCGTCGTCTTCATCTCCTTCAGCTGCCGCGGCGGAAGCAGAGCCCCGCCGAGCAGGGCCCGGTAGAAGCGGTTCAGGTCGGCGGAGTCGGAGACCATCTCCCCGGAGCCGTAGGCCAGCGCCGGGTTCAGCTCCGTGACGTCGTAGGTCGGGCCGGTGCTCTCCAGGGCGAGCTTGCCGTAGGCGCGGCTGCTGGGCCGCGGCAGGGTCGGCCGGGTGCCGGGCACCGAGGTACCGGTCAGGTGCAGCGGCTGGATGATCCGCCGGCGGATCTCCTCGCCGTACCCACGACCGGTGACCTTCTCGACGACCTGCGCGGCCAGCAGGTAGTTGGTGTTGGAGTAGTGCCAGGAGGCGCCCGGCGCGAAATACGGCTCGTGGGCCAGCGCGATGTCCAGGAGCTGTCGCGGTGACACCCGGTCGAAGCGGTGGGTGTAGAAGCCGTCCTTGGTGAAGTACGTCGCGGCGACGGACTCGTCCTCGGTGTAGTTGAAGACGCCGCTGGTGTGGTTGAGCAGCATCCGCAGGGTGATCTTCGAGCCGTCGTAACCGCCCTTGTCGAGCACCCCGGGCAGCCACTTCTCCACGCTGTCGTCGAGCGACAGCCGCCCCTCCGCCTCCAGTTGCAGCAGCACGGTGGCGACGAACGTCTTGGTGATGCTGCCGACGCGGTAGTGGTCGGCCGTCGAGCGCGGCGCACCGGTGCGCAGGTCGCCGACGCCCGCGGTGGCCTTCCAGGTGTGCCGCCCGTCCTGAGCCGTGACGGTGACGCCCGGGACGCCGGCCTGCACCTGGGCCTCGACCGCCTTCCGGGTGGCGTCGTGCCCGTGCCCGCCACCGCCGGGCGCCGCCATCGCGGGCGCCGCGAGCGCCAGGGACAGCAGGGCCGCCGCCGCACCGGCCAGAGCCGAACGTGCTCTCATCTCTTCCCCCTTCATCCGGCCGGGTCACCCCCGTGATGACCCCGGTCAGGGGGGAGGGACCCGGCCTCACGCCACGGGGTTGACGCGACTCGGGACGGTTGATCGTTTTTCAGCCGTCGTCCCGCACGGGTACGTCGCCGTCGTCCCGCACGGGCACGAACACCCGCCCTGTCGGAGGCCGTTCACGCCACAGCCGCAGCCCCACCTCGACCATCCGGGCCCGGCGCAGACCGGGCACCGCGTCCAGGTCGTGCCAGGCGGCCATGTCCGTGGAGCCGTTCTCCTCGAACCGCAGCTCACCGCCGGTCACTCGGGACTCGTAGACCAGGCGCAGCCCGTGGTGGTCGACCCTGCGGCGCAGGCCGTCGCGGCGGAAGAGGCGGTGGGAGGAGTGCACGCCGAGCAGCGCGGTCACCTCGACCCGGTAGCCGGTCTCCTCGGCGAGTTCGCGCACCACCGTGTCGCAGGGGTCCTCGCCGTGCTCCACCCCGCCCCCGGGCAGCACCCACTCGGGGCTGCCGTCGAGCCCCGGCGACCGGGCGAGCAGCACATGTCCCTCCCGTACGCACACGGCGTAGGCCGCAACCCTCGATTTCCGCCGCACCCTCGACATCCCTCGCATGCCCACCCTCCATAGCGGGTTTTCCCCATACATCCATTTCGATTCGGTCAACTCTCCCCAAACAATCGCCCCTTGCGTAAAGCTGTGCGATCGTCCGGGTTCGCAGTCCGGACGACCCTCGACCAGGGCCGATCCGTCCTGGTCGGTACGCTCACGCTCCTTTACCTGCAAGGGATGCCGATGACCCACACCCCCGAGCGCGACCCGATACCGGGTGGCAGACGCGTGGCCCGCATCGCCGTGGCCGCGGGTCTGGTGGCCGCCCTCTGCGCGGCCGGGCCGATACCTCTGGCCCTCGCCGCGGACGACGCGCCCGCCGCCGCCCCCGCCGCCGACCCGGGCGTGAAGTCCGCGCACGACAAGCTCGGCGCCGACGACGCCGACCGGCTCGCGGACGCCAAGGCCGACGGCGACAAGACCGTCACCATGATGATCGCGACCGCGCCGGGCCAGACCGAGCAGGTCACCGAGAAGCTGGACGACGTCGAGGGCGGCATCGTCGGCCGCACCTACGACAAGCTGGGTTACGTCCGCGCGACCGTCCCGACCGGCAAGGCCGACGCGGCCATCTCCGCCGCCGCCAAGCTGTCCTCGGTGCACGCGATCGACCTCAAGCAGGAGATCCCGCTTGACGACCCGGCGCCCGACGCCCGGGCCGCCGGATCGGGCACCGGCTCGGTGACGTACCCGGGCCCGGGCAAGAACACCCCGGCCGAGAACCCGTACAACCCCTCCTTCGAGACGGGCGCCGTCGACTTCGTCGCGGAGCACCCGAAGGCGGACGGCCGCGGCATCACCATCGGCATCCTCGACTCGGGCGTGGACCTCGGTCACCCGGCGCTGCAGAAGACCACCACCGGCGAGCGCAAGATCGTCGACTGGGTCACCGCGACCGACCCGGTCGTGGACGGCGACGCCACCTGGCGGCGGATGAGCACCAAGGTCGACGGCCCCACCTTCACGGCGGCCGGCCAGACCTGGACCGCCCCCGCGGGCAACTACGGCTTCAACCTGTTCAGCGAGGCCGCCACCACCGGCGGTGACGCCAAGGGCGACGCCAACCGCGACGGCGACACCACCGACACCTGGGGTCTGCTGTACGACGCGGCGGCCGGCACGGTCCGCGTCGACCTGAACAACAACCACGACTTCACCGACGACACCCCGATGAAGCCGTACAAGGACGGCTTCCAGATCGGGTACTTCGGCACCGACGACCCGGCGACGGACGTCGTCGAGCGCCAGCCGTTCGTCGTCGAGGTCCGCAAGGACGTCGTCTACAACTCCTCCGGCGCCAAGGCCGACTACGTCAACATCGGCGTGATCGAGTCCGAGCACGGCACCCACGTGGCCGGTATCACCGCCGCCAACGGCCTGTTCGGCGGGAAGATGAGCGGCGCCGCCCCCGGCGCCAAGATCGTCTCCTCGCGGGCCTGCACCTGGAGCGGCGGCTGCACCAACGTCGCGCTCACCGAGGGCATGATCGACCTCGTCGCCAACCGCGGCGTCGACATCGTCAACATGTCCATCGGTGGCCTGCCGGCGCTGAACGACGGCAACAACGCGCGCTCCGAGCTGTACACGCGCCTGATCGACACCTACGGCGTGCAGCTGGTGATCTCCGCGGGCAACTCCGGCCCCGGCGCGAACACCATCGGCGACCCGGGTCTGGCCGACAAGGTCATCTCGGTCGGCGCGGCCATCTCCAAGGAGACCTGGGCCGCCAACTACGGCTCGGTCGTGGAGAAGAAGTACGCGATGATGCCGTTCTCCTCGCGCGGCCCGCGTGAGGACGGCGGGTTCACGCCGACCCTGACCGCACCCGGCGCGGCCATCAACACCACCCAGACCTGGCTGCCGGGCTCCCCGGTCGCCGAGGCGGGCTACTCGCTGCCGGCCGGCTACTCGATGCTGCAGGGCACCTCGATGGCCTCCCCGCAGGCGGCGGGCGCGAGCGCGCTGCTGCTGAGCGCCGCCAAGCAGAAGGGCATCGACCTCACCCCGGCCATCCTGCGCACGGCGCTCACCTCGACCGCCGACCACATCAAGGGCACGCAGGCGTACGAGGAGGGCGCGGGCCTGATCAACATCGTGGACGCCTGGGACGCCATCCGTGACGGCGCCACGGCCCACGACTACACGGTCAAGGCCCCGGTCGACACCGCGATCGACTCCGCGCTGAAGGAGCCGGGCTTCGGCACCGGCCTCTACGACCGCGAGGGCGGCCTGAAGGCCGGCCAGAAGAAGACGTACGACGTCACCATCACCCGTACGTCCGGCCCGGACAAGGCGCTGTGGCACGAGCTGCACTTCGCCAACAACGCCGGTGACACCTTCCGGATCGTCGGCGACGACGAGGTGCGGCTGCCGCTGAACCAGCCGGTGACCGTCAAGGTCCAGGCGAACCCGCGCTCGGCCGGCATCAAGAGCGCGATCCTGGAGGTCGACGACCCGCGGACCGAGGGCGTCGACAAGCAGATCCTCACCACGGTCGTCGTCTCGACGCCGGTGGCGTACACCTTCTCCAAGTCGTCCTCGGTGCAGCGCAACAGCACCCAGTCGTACTTCGTGACCGTGCCCGAGGGCGCCAAGTCGCTTGAAGTGGCGATCGGCGGGCTGAAGGACAAGAGCCAGACCCGGTTCATCGCCATCCACCCCTACGGCGTCCCGGTGGACAACACCTCCACGCCGTACTGCTACAACAACTACCTCGACGGCAACGGCTGCAAGCCGGACGTGCGCTCCTACGCCGACCCGCAGCCGGGCGTGTGGGAGATCGAGGTCGAGTCGCGCCGCACCTCGCCGCTGCTCGACAACCCCTACACCCTGGACGTCGCCGTCCTCGGCGCCGTCTTCGACCCGGAGACGGTGACCGTGCCCGAGGCCAAGGTCGGCACGCCGGCCGCCGCCTCCTGGAACGTGACGAACAAGTTCGCCCCGCTGGAGGGCAAGCTCGCCGGCGGCCCGCTCGGCTCCTCCAAGTCGGCCCGCCCGTCCATCAAGCAGGGCGAGACCCAGGTCACCAAGGTCGAGGTGCCCGCGGGCGCCAAGTCGCTGAACGTCGCGATCGGTTCGGTCTCCGACGCGTCGGCCGACCTGGACCTCACGGTCAAGGACGCCTCCGGCAAGGTCGTCGGCCAGTCCGCCGACGGTGACTCGGAGGAGGCGGTCTCCATCGCCTCGCCGGCCGCCGGTACGTACACCATCGAGGTCGCGGGCTACTCGGTGCCGGCCGGCACCACCGCCTACGACTACCGCGACGTGTTCTTCGCCGCCTCCCTCGGCACCGTCTCGGTGGACGGCTCGGCGCCGGTGAAGCTCGGCACGGGCGAGTCCGCGTCGGTGTCCGCCACGGTCACCGCGGCGGCCGCCGCGCCGGAGGGCCGCGAGTTCTTCGGCCAGGTCCAGCTGCTCGACGCCCGCGGCACGGTCGCCGGGGCGGGCAACGTGAAGATCGAGAAGGTCACGCCGTAGTCGTCGTTGCGGCGATGGGGCGGGCGTCCGGGAACGGGCGCCCGCCCTTCTTCGTGCCGCCGCGTCCTCCTGTGCCGCCACGCCCTTCGTGCCGTCACTCGCAGGTCGCGGCGGTGGCGCCGGACAGGGCCCGGTCGAGCCGGTCCCGCTCCTGGGCCAGCTCCTGCGGGTCGACGACCCAGGTGTCGGGCACGTCGGCGTTGCGCGGGATGCCGACCAGGGCGTGCTGGCCCTTGCCGGGCCGCGGGTCGAGGTACTCCTCCCAGGTGAAGGTGACGTCGGCTGGGACCGTGCCCGGCTTGTAGGCCCGGGTGACACGCAGGGTGACCCGCTCCTGCCCCGCCCGGGGGCCGGGCCGTACGGCGGTGACCGTGCCCTCCACGACCAGCCGCGCACAGGCCAGGTACCGGGCGGCGTCCGGCCGGGCCGATCCGGAGGCCACGTCGGCCTTGGAGGAGCCGCCGCTCGCGTCCCCGGGGGGATGGGCGGTCAGCCAGCCGATGCCGACGACACCACCGGCGGCGACGGCGGTGACGAGCACGCCGAGGGACAGGGCCCGCGCACCGGGGCGCCGCCGCAGCCGGGCGGGGCCGGCGGGACTCCTGCGAGAGGTGGGGCGGGTCTTCCGGGGCGCCGGGGCAGGGGCCGGCTCCCCCGGCGGCGGCTCGGCGAGCGCCGCGCCGATGCGGCCGAGCTGCTCGCGCAGCAGCGTCACATCGGCCTCGGCGGCGCGGTACTCGGCCAGGAAGGCGCCGTCGGCCCTGGCCTCGTCGGGCAGCGGCTCGCCGGTGAGGACGGCCATCAGCGGGTCCAGTCCGTCCCGCCCGTCGTGTCCGGCCGGCATGTCACACCACCTCGTTCTCGTGCAGGCGGGCGCGCAGGGCCCGTACCGCCGTGTGCAGGCGGCTCTTGACCGTGCCCTCGGGGACGCCGAGCTGCTCGGCGATGGAGCGGACCGGCAGGTCGGCGTAGAAGCGCAGGACGAGGATCTGCCGCTGCGCATCGGGCAGCTCGTCCAGGCCCTGGGCGACCGCGAGGGACAGCAGCCGGGTCTCCTCGCCGCCGGTGGCGGGCTCCCGCAGCGCGGCGAGCCGCTCCCCGAGGCGCTCCTGGCGGCGCCTGGCCCGGTGCCAGTCCATGGCCAGGTTGGACGCGACGACCGCCGCCCACGCCGAGACGTCGCGCGGACCCTCCTCGCCCTTGGCGGCGCGCTCCAGCAGCCGCAGGCGGACCTGCTGTACCCCGTCCGGCAGGTCCGCCTGCGGCACACCCCCGAGCGCGAGCACCGCCCGCACCCGGCGTTCCTGGTCCGCGTCCAGCGGGTCGTCCCCGGCGTACGCCAGGCGCGGCGGGTCGTCCCCGGCCCGCGGCCCCGGGCCGCGCCGGGCCCTTCTGCGCAGCACAAGCCACCCCCTCCCTGTGTCGCCCCTACGACGCCGCGGCGGCCCGGAACGTTCGGCCTGCGGTGCACCGGATCGGCGAGGCGTACGTCACACTCCGTGTGGACACGGGCGCGATGGGCAGGCGAGCTTGCGGTGCGGGAGGCCCGCGGAGTGAATTTCTCCAGCTCAGCCGGGGTGGACACCGAATGTCCGGAACCGTTTGCCGGTCACCGGTGTCCCATTCCGCGGGCACACCGCCCAAAGAATTGGACAGGCGGACCGGGGTCGGCCGCATCATGGAAAGGCCTCGGCAACGTGAGCCTCGGCCAAGTGTGAGAGACAGGGAGTCGCCGTGAGGGTCGGAATCGTCGGAGCCACCGGACAGGTCGGCACGGTCATGCGCAGGATCCTCAAGGAGCGGAACTTCCCCCTGGACGAGCTGCGGCTGTTCGCCTCGGCCCGCTCGGCCGGCTCGGTCGTCGACGGCATCACGGTCGAGGACGCCTCCACCGCCGACTACTCCGGCCTGGACATCGTGCTGTTCTCGGCGGGCGGCGCGACCTCGAAGGCGCTGGCCGAGAAGGTCGCCGCCCAGGGCGCCGTCGTGATCGACAACTCCTCCGCCTGGCGCAAGGACCCCGAGGTCCCGCTGGTCGTCGCCGAGGTCAACCCGCACGCCCTGAAGAACCGCCCCAAGGGCATCATCGCCAACCCGAACTGCACCACGATGGCCGCGATGCCCGTGCTGCGTCCGCTGCACGCGGAGGCCGGCCTGGAGGCGCTGGTCGTCGCCACCTACCAGGCGGTGTCCGGCTCGGGGCTCGCGGGCGTGGCGGAGCTGCACGGCCAGGCGCAGAAGGTGATCGCCGACGCCGACCAGCTCACCCACGACGGCGAGGCCGTGGACTTCCCCGAGCCGGGCGTCTACAAGCGGCCCATCGCCTTCAATGTGCTGCCCTTCGCCGGCAACCTCGTCGACGACGGTCTGAACGAGACCGACGAGGAGCAGAAGCTGCGCAACGAGTCCCGCAAGATCCTGGAGATCCCCGAGCTGAAGGTCTCCGGCACCTGCGTGCGCGTGCCGGTCTTCTCCGGCCACTCGCTGCAGGTCAACGCCCGCTTCGCCCGGCCGATCAGCCCGGAGCGCGCCGTGGAGCTGCTCAAGGACGCCCCGGGCGTGGAGCTGTCCGACATCCCGACCCCGCTGCAGGCGGCCGGCAAGGACCCGTCCTACGTGGGCCGGATCCGCAAGGACGAGACCGTGGACAACGGCCTCGCCCTGTTCATCTCCAACGACAACCTCCGCAAGGGCGCCGCGCTGAACGCGGTGCAGATCGCGGAGCTGGTGGCGGCGGAGCTGAAGGGCTAGGCCCTGTCGTTTGGATCAGGCCGGCTGAGAGACACGGTGCCTCTCGGCCGACCCGAGCGGGGTCTGGTGCGTGCAGCTGCAAGGCGGAGGAGGGCGACAACGCGGAGCGTTGGCAACCGACGACAACGCCGCAGATGCGCGTGCCAGACCCCGCGACGCCGGGATGATCCGAACGACAGGGCCTAGCGGACACCCGCTAGGCCCTGCGGACCTCGTAGTAGAAGCAGCCGTACTCGACGGCCCGGACGTGGACGAGCGCCACGGACGGGTCGTCGAATGCTTCCGCCAGCTCCTCGTCCCCGAACCCCTCCTGGACCAGGCGCCCGCCGAGGATGTGCCCGTCGGCGGAGTAGCGCCGCAGGACGCGGTGGGCGTTGGTGAACGCCAGGCCCTCGCCTTGGGGGCCCGCGCACTCCTCGGCGTGGACGAAGACGGGGCCCTGCTCGTCGTACGGCCCCGGCTCGGCGCCGGTCCGTGCCGCCCAGCGGCGCAGCGGCGCGTACGAGACGAGGGCGATCCGCTCCCCCGGCTCGCTGTGGCGCAGGCAGCAGCGCAGCGGGGCGCCGCCCTCGTCGTCGGTGACCGGGGAGGGGGTGCGCCCCGCGTCGTCGGCGGTGCGCAGCTCCTTGAGGACCTCGGGTGCGATGGGTCGTGCGGTGTAGGTGGTCATGTGCTCAGCCTCGCGCGCGCGAGCGCCCGGCACCGGCGGGATCCGGACGTCGTGCTGCTGCCGCCGGATCATCGCCGAAGCCGGAGCTGACGTGGAAGGATGGCGCAACCGACACATCACGAGGAGATGACCGCGTGCCTGGCACAAACCTGACTCGCGAAGAGGCGCAGCAGCGGGCGAAGCTGCTCACCGTTGACTCGTACGAGATCGATCTCGACCTCTCCGGCGCGCAGGAGGGCGGCACCTACCGGTCCGTGACCACGGTGCGCTTCGACGTCGCCGAGGGCGGCGCCCAGTCGTTCATCGACCTGGTGGCGCCCACCGTCCACGAGGTGACCCTCAACGGGGACGCGCTGGATCCGGCGGAGGTCTTCCAGGACTCCCGGATCACGCTGCCCGGGCTGCTGGAGGGCCGCAACATCCTGCGGGTCGTCGCGGACTGCGCCTACACCAACACCGGTGAGGGCCTGCACCGCTTCGTCGACCCGGTCGACGACCAGGCCTATCTGTACACGCAGTTCGAGGTGCCCGACGCGCGGCGGGTGTTCGCGTCCTTCGAGCAGCCGGACCTGAAGGCCACCTTCCAGTTCACCGTGAAGGCGCCCGAGGGCTGGACCGTCATCTCGAACTCGCCGACGCCTGAGCCCAAGGACAACGTCTGGGTCTTCGAGCCGACCCCGCGGATCTCGACGTACATCACCGCGCTGATCGCCGGCCCGTACCACTCCGTGCACAGCGTGTACGAGAAGGACGGGCAGTCCGTGCCGCTCGGCATCTACTGCCGGCCCTCGCTCGCCGAGTACCTCGACGCGGACGCGATCTTCGAGGTGACCCGGCAGGGCTTCGACTGGTTCCAGCAGAAGTTCGACTACGCCTACCCGTTCGCCAAGTACGACCAGCTCTTCGTGCCCGAGTTCAACGCGGGCGCCATGGAGAACGCGGGCGCGGTCACCATCCGCGACCAGTACGTCTTCCGGTCCAAGGTGACCGACGCGGCGTACGAGGTGCGCGCGGAGACGATCCTGCACGAGCTGGCCCACATGTGGTTCGGCGACCTGGTCACCATGGAGTGGTGGAACGACCTGTGGCTGAACGAGTCGTTCGCCACGTACACGTCGATCGCCTGCCAGGCGGCCGCGCCGGGCTCGAAGTGGCCGCACTCGTGGACGACGTTCGCCAACTCCATGAAGACCTGGGCGTACCGGCAGGACCAGCTGCCCTCCACGCACCCGATCATGGCGGACATCCGCGACCTGGACGACGTGCTCGTCAACTTCGACGGCATCACCTACGCCAAGGGCGCGTCCGTGCTGAAGCAGCTGGTCGCCTACGTCGGTGAGGACGAGTTCTTCCGGGGCGTGCAGGCGTACTTCAAGCGGCACGCGTTCGGCAACACCAGGCTGTCGGACCTGCTGGGCGCGCTGGAGGAGACCTCCGGGCGCGATCTGAAGACCTGGTCGCAGAAGTGGCTGGAGACGGCGGGCATCAATGTGCTGCGGCCCGAGATCGTCACGGACGCGCAGGGGGTAGTCACCTCCTTCGCCGTCCGCCAGGAGGCCCCGGCGCTGCCCGCCGGCGCCAAGGGCGAGCCGGTGCTGCGCCCGCACCGCATCGCCGTCGGCCTGTACGACCTCGACGACGCGGGCAAGCTGGTGCGCACCGAGCGGATCGAGCTGGACGTCGACGGGGAGCTGACCGCCGTACCGCAGCTGGCCGGCAAGCCCCGTCCGGCCGTGGTGCTGCTGAACGACGACGACCTGTCGTACGCCAAGGTGCGCCTGGACGAGCAGTCGCTGGCCGTGGTCACCGAGCACCTCGGGGACTTCACCGAGTCGCTGCCGCGCGCGCTGTGCTGGGCGTCCGCGTGGGACATGACGCGGGACGCGGAGCTGGCGACCCGGGACTATCTGGAGCTGGTGCTGTCCGGCATCGGCAAGGAGTCCGACATCGGCGTGGTGCAGTCGCTGCACCGGCAGGTGAAGCTGGCGATCGACCTGTACGCCGACCCGGCCGCCCGCGAAACCCTGCTGACCCGCTGGACCGACGCCACGCTGGCGCACCTGCGCTCCGCCGAGGCGGGCAGCGACCACCAGCTGGCCTGGGCGCGGGCGTTCGCGGCGACCGCGCGCACCCCGGAGCAGCTGGACCTGCTGGAGGGGCTGCTGGACGGCTCGCAGTCGGTCGAGGGCCTGGTCGTGGACACCGAGCTGCGCTGGGCGTTCGTGGAGCGGCTCGCGGCGGTGGGGCGCTTCGACGAGGCGGAGATCGCCGGCGAGTACGAGCGGGACAAGACCGCCGCGGGTGAGCGCCACGCGGCGACCGCGCGGGCGGCGCGTCCCACGCCGGAGGCCAAGGCGGAGGCATGGGCGTCCGTCGTGGAGTCCGACAAGCTGCCGAACGCCGTGCAGGAGGCGGTGATCGGCGGGTTCGTGCAGACCGACCAGCGCGAGCTGCTCGCGCCGTACGCCGAGCGGTACTTCGACGCCGTCAAGGGCGTGTGGGAGTCCCGGTCGCACGAGATGGCCCAGCAGATCGCGGTCGGGCTGTACCCGTCGGTGCAGGTGTCGCAGGAGACGCTGCGCCTGACGGACGCGTGGCTGGAGTCCGCCGAGCCCAACGCCGCGCTGCGGCGCCTGGTGTCGGAGTCCCGCTCGGGCGTCGAGCGGGCGCTGCGCGCGCAGGCGGCGGACGCGGCGGCCGGCGACCACTGAGTCCGGTGCGTGCGAGGGGTGCCCGGCCGTCGCCGGGCACCCCTCGCACCGTTCACCCGGGGCGGGCCGCCCGACGCAGGGCCCGTCAGTGACACGGTCCGGAGTAACACGGTCCGGCCTCCTGCGCCCCGGTTCAGGTACTGGCCGCCTCGCACAGGGCCCGTCGGAAACACGACCCGGACCCCCGCGCCCCGGTTCAGGGGCGGGCCGCCCGGCGCAGGGCCGCCAGGACCCGGCCCACCGCCGGTGCCTCCTCCGCACCCCTGCGCACCGCCGCCACCACGTGCCGTACCGGCCGGTCCTCGGTCAGTTCGCGCATCGCCACCCCGGACCGGGGCACCGCGGCCATCCGGGGGACGAGCGCCACCCCCATGCCCGCCTCGACCATCGCCAGGATCGCCGTCCAGCCGGACGCCGCGTGCCCCTGTACGGGGCGGAAGCCGGCCGCCTCACAGGCGCCCCGGGTGATGTCCGACCAGGGGCCGCTGCCGCCGAAGATCCACGGTTCGGCGGCGAGGTCGGCCAGCCGCAGACGGCTCGCCGAGGCCAGCGGGTGGTCCCGGGGCAGCGCGACGTCCAGGGGGTCGGCGAGCAGCGGCGCGAGGTGGAAGCGGGCGTCGCGGGCGGTGGGCGCGTGGGCGGCGAGGGACAGGGCGAGATCGACGTCCCCGGCGGCCAGCAGGTCGTAGGCATGGGCGGCCTCGGTCTCCCGCACCCGTACGGTGACGGCCGGCGCCGACTCCTTCAGGGCCCGCACGGCGGGGACGACCAACGCCGGTACGGCCGTGGAGAACGCCCCGATCCGCACCTCGCCCGCCTCCCCGCGCAGGTACGCCGTCAGCTCGGCGTCGGCGCGTTCCAGTTGTTCGAAGACGGCCTCCGCGTGCCGCAGCACCAGCCGCGCGGCCCCCGTCAGCCGCACCCGGCGCCCGTGTGCCTCCAGCAGGGGCACCCCGAGCTGTTTGGCGAGGTTGGTCAGCTGCTGGGAGACGGCCGACGGGGTCATCCGCAGGGCCTCGGCGGTCGCGGTGACCGTGCCCTCCTCCCGCAGGGTCCGCAGGATCTGCAGTTTCCGGATGTCCCAGTCGGCCATGGCCGCAACCTATCCGGCCGTCGGCGTCAGGCGGACGCTCGGGAGGAGGCTCCGAGCATCACCCCGCCGAGGATGAGCGCCATGCACAGCACCTGCCACACGCCGATGGCCTCGCCGAGCACCGCCCAGGACAGCAGGGCCACGCACACCGGCTGCAGGTAGTAGACGACACCGGCTCGGGTCGGGCCGACCAGGGCGACGGCCTTGTTCCAGGCGAAGAAGGCGACGGCGGAGGAGGCCACGCCGACGTACAGCAGCGGCAGGACCGTGCCGGGCGCGGGGGTGAAGCCGCCCTGCAGGGTGAGGCTCGCCGCCTGCGCGGGGAGCAGCATCACCGTGCCGGCGAGGAACGTGGTGAACAGGAAGGCGGTGCCGTCGATGCCGGCCGGGCGGCGGCGCAGCAGGGCGCTGTAGCCGGCGAAGCAGCAGGCGGCGGCGATCATCCACAGGTCGCCGGTGGAGAAGGAGGCCGTGCCGCCCTGGCCGACGAGCAGCATCACGCCCGCGCAGGCGGTGAGCAGCCCGGCGATGCGGCGGCCGCCGAGCCGGGTGCCGCCGGCGCGTTCGTAGAGCGCCATCAGCACCGGCGACGCGGCCATGATCATGCCCATGTTGGCAGCCGGGGTGGTCACACCGGCCTGGTTGACCAGGGTGTTGTAGACGGCGACGCCGAGCAGGGAGGCGAGCAGCACGTAGCGGAGGTGGCGGCGGATCAGGGCGCGCTGCCGCCAGGCCCGGCGGGCGCCGAAGGGGGCGACGACGGCCAGCGCGATCACCCAGCGCCAGAACGCGTGCTGCACGGGCGGCACGCTCTCGCCGAGGGCGCGCGAGGCGACGAAGCTGCCGGACCAGACGGCGGTGGCCACGGCGGCGAGCGCGATCCCCAGGGCGGCGGCCCTGGGGATCGCGGTGGGGCGAGGTGAGGTGGTGCGGGTGACGGTGACGGTCACGAAGCTCCCTTCGGTGAGGTGGTGTCCTCACCGTCGCAAGGCCCCACCTGTCACGTCCATCGAATCTTTCCGATCTTTCCTGTTAGGGAAACTGAACGATCGGGTGGCCGGGCGGCCGCCTCGCTGTCCGAGCTGACCCGCCACGGTTGCGGTGAACGCCAGCGCCATGCCGGTCAGTTGCAGCGGGGTGAGGCTCTGGCCGAGCGCGGCCCAGCCGACGATCGCCGCCGTCAGCGGGGAAAGCGGGCCGAGGAAGGTGACCTGGGTGGCGCTGAGGCGGCCGATGCCGCGGAACCACAGCCAGTAGCCGACGGCCGTGTTGGCGAGCGCCAGGTAGAGGTAGCCGCCGATCGCCCGGCCGTCCAGGGCGGGCGGGGCACCCTCGACGAGGAGGGCGAGCGGGGCGATCAGCAGTCCGCCGGCCGTCAGCTGCCAGCCGGTCAGCGCCAGCGGACCGACCCCCTCGGGGCGGCCCCACTTCTTGGTCAGGACCGTACCGGCCGACATCGAGGCGGTGGAGGCGAGCGCGGCCAGCACCCCGACGGTGTCGAGCGCGCCGGCCGCCTTCAGCACGACCAGGCTGACGCCGAACGCGGCGGCGACCCCGGTGAGCACGGAGCGGACCGTCGGCCGCTGCCCGAGCAGCAGCGCGGACAGGCCGACGACGAACAGCGGGCCGATCGAGCCGACGACCGCGGCCATGCCGCCGGGCAGCCGGTAGGCGGACAGGAACAGCAGCGGGAAGAAGGCGCCGATGTTCAGCGCGCCCAGCGCGGCCGCCTTGCCCCACCAGGCGCCGCGCGGCAGCACCCGGGTGAGGGCGAGGAGCAGCAGACCGGCGGGCAGGGCCCGCATCAGGCCGGTGAACAGCGGGCGGTCGGGCGGCAGGAACTCGGTGGTGACGGCGTAGGTGGTGCCCCAGGAGACCGGGGCGAGGGCGGTGAGCAGGACGGTGGAGGTGCGGGGACGGGACATCGGTGTCTCCTCGGGGGTCACGCCGCGACCGGCGCGGTGGCGGGGGCGGCGGCGTGGGTGACGGTGACGGCCTGGGGGCGCACGGCCTCGGCGGGCAGGCGGCGCTCCACGCGGATCAGCAGGGCGGCGGCGAGCGCCGAGGTGGCGATCAGGACGGCCCAGGGCAGCCGGCCGTCGGCCGCGAACAGGGTGGTGAACAGGGACGGCGCCACGGCCTTGGCCAGCGACCAGGAGACCTGGTAGGCGGCCATGTAGCGGCCGCGCAGCGCCTCGGGGGCGGCGGACACGGCGAGCACCTCGGCGGCGGGGCTGTGGATCAGCTCGCCGAGCGTGTAGACGACGATGACGGCCGTGAGGGCGGTGCCGAGCACCGGGCCGGACGTGGGCCGCACGGTGCCGAGGACGATCTGCGCGGCGAACGCGGCGGAGAACAGGGTGCCGCCGAGCGCCGCGGCCCGGGTGCGGCGGGCGCCGGCCCTGCGTACCCGGCTGCCGACGTAGACCCCGGCCAGGGCGCACAGCACGGTGTTGACGGTGAACGCGGCGCCGGTGAGCGCGGCGGGCGCGTGCAGCCACTCCAGCAGGAACAGCGGGAAGAGCACGGAGAGGGCCGAGTAGCTCAGCGCGTTGAGGAAGTTGGCGCCGGTGACCACGAGGAAGGGCCGGTCGGCGAGGACCATCCGGTACCCGGCGCGGCGGCGGGCGGTGGTGGACCGTACCGGCTTCAGGGGGCGCAGCAGCAGCGCGGCCAGCGCGAAGGACAGGGCGTTGCCCCAGGCGGTGTAGGTGTAGCCGGTGGGCCCGGCGAAGGCGATGACCAGCGAGGCGAGCAGCGCGCCGGCGCCGTTGCCGCCGTTCTGCAGCGCGCGGGTGGCGGCCTGGAGCCGGTCGCGGTCCGCGCCTAGGGCCACCTCGCCGATCAGGGACTGCTGTACGGCGGGGAAGGCGCGGTCGGCGGCGGCGGTGACCAGGGCGACGGCGGCGAACGCGGGCAGCGCGTGGGCGAAGGGGTAGAGCGCGAACCCGGCGACCCGCACGCCGTAGAGCACGTACTGCACGGGCCGGGCGCCGAAGCGGTCGACGGCCGCCCCGGCGAGCGGCAGGGCGGTCAGGCCGGCGAGGCCGGTGACGGTGAGGACGGCGCCGACGACGGTGAACGACAGCCCCGTGACGTAGTGGAAGAACACCAGCGTGAAGGGCACGTACATGCCGGTGCCGACGCCGTTGACGGCGGCTGCGACCGGCAGGGCCCACTGGCCCGGTATGCGATCCGACTTCTTCACGGCGACGCCCCCTCGGTGGTTGCTTGATGGGAAGTAGCTTAGCTCTAAGCTACTTTCTGTCAAGCCACTTTCTTGCGGTCGACCGACCGGATGCGCATACTCGGCCCCATGAACCCGAATCCCCAGCCCCCGGCGCCCCGGGACACGGTCGACGCGATCATCGAGCAGTGGGCCGCCGTGCGCCCCGACCTCGACACCCGGGCGATGGAGGTCTTCGGCCGCGTCTACCGGCTCGCGCGCACCATGGGCGACCGCATGGAGAAGGCGTACACCCGGTTCGGGATCTCCCGCGGCGAGTTCGACGTCCTGGCCACACTGCGCCGCGCGGGCGAGCCGTACACCCTCTCACCGCGCCAGCTCTCGGCCACGCTGATGCTCACCACCGGCGGCATGACCGGCCGCCTGGACAAGCTGGAGCGCGCCGGTCTGCTGCGCCGCTCCCCCGACCCGCACGACCGCCGCGGACTGCAGGTGACCCTCACCGAGGAGGGGCTGCGCCTGATCGACGAGGCCGTCGGCGCGGGCCTCGCCGTCCAGACGGAGGCGCTGACCGCGGCCCTCGACGAGAAGCAGGCCGGCCAACTGGCCGACCTGCTGCGGGATCTGCTCGCGGGCACCGAGCGGTCGGGGCACTGACCGCCCGGGGCGCTCAGCCCAGGTGCGCGGCGAGGGCGGCTTCGATCGCCGCCGGGGCCGCCGCGTCCGAGGCCCAGGCCACGTAGCCGTCGGGGCGGACCAGGACCGTCGTACGGCGCTCGCTCGCCCAGCGGGCGACGGTCAGGCGGTCCTTGCGGGCGCCGGGGTCGTGCGCCTCGGGGGCGATCAGGACGAAGCGGCCGTCGCGCAGGGCCTCGTAGAGGCGGCCGCCGCCGGCCAGGGCGACGTCGGGGACGCGGGTGCCGGTCAGCGGGTGCGCGCCGCGCGGTGCCGGGTAGCGGTAGCCGATCCCGGTGATCTGGCCGACGGCACGGCGGCGGACCGGCGCGGTGTGGTCGAGGACGGCGGTCACGGCGGCGCGCAGCGCCAGCGTCCAGGGGCGCTTGGCCATCGCCATGCGGACGATCCCGCCGCTGCTGCGCAGCACGGACCTGCCGACGGGGTGACGTTCGGCCTGGTAGGTGTCCAGCAGCGCCTCCGGGGCGTGGCCGTGCAGCACCTGGGCGAGCTTCCAGCTCAGGTTGGCGGCGTCCTGCAGGCCGGTGTTCATGCCCTGGCCGCCGGCCGGGGTGTGCACATGGGCGGCGTCCCCGGCGAGGAAGACCCGGCCCACCCGGTAGGCGGGCGCCTGGCGTTCGTCGCTGTGGAAGCGGGACATCCAGCGGGCGTCGTGCATCCCGTAGTCCCGGCCGAGGGCGAGCCGGGTGATCTCCTTGACCTCCGCCAGGTCCAGGGGTGTGTCGTCGCAGACGTCGCGGCCGCGGTGCCAGCCGATGACGCGGTACCAGCCGTCGCCGAACGGCGCGAGGAAGGCGAAGGCGTCCCCGACGGCGTTGACCGTCAGCAGGTTCGCCGGCTCCTCGGCCAGCCGCACGTCCGCGAGCACGACCGAGCGGATCACACTGCGGCCGGGGAAGGGCAGGTCCAGGGCGGTGCGTACGGCGCTGCGCATGCCGTCGGTGCCGACGACGTACGCCGCCCGCAGCTCCTCGGTGACGCCGGACGCGGTGCGGACCCGTGCGGTCACGCCGTCCGCGTCCTGGGTGAGACCGGTCAACTCCGTCTCGTAGCGGAAGTCCACGCCCGCCTCGACGGCGCGCTTCTGGAGGGCCTTCTCCACCTCGTACTGCGGGACGACGAGGAGGTGGTTGAAGCGGGAGGGGAGGGTGGCGAGGTCGACGGTGAGCCGGCCGAAGAGACGGAGACGGTCCAGCGGGCGGCCGGCGGCCTCCACCGCGTCGGCGAGTCCGCGGGCGTCGAGCTGCTCCAGGGTGCGGGCGTGCAGGACGAAGGCGCGGGAGAGGTTGCTGACCCGCTGGGGCCGCTTCTCGACGAGCGTGACCGGGACTCCTGCGGCGGCCAGGTCACCGGCCAGCAGCAGGCCGGTGGGGCCGGAGCCGACGACGAGGATGTTTCCCGTGGTGCCGTTCATGGGGGCCTCCTGGGGGCGCGGCGGCCGGTGCCGCCGTCGGTGCGCCAACGCTTGTTTGCCAACAACTGTTGACCAACGCTTGTTGACCAACGTAGGGGCGGGTCCGGCGGCTGTCAACACTTGTTGGCCCACAGCTGTTGGCCTACGCTCGTTGACATGTCAGCAAGCACCCCCGACACCCCCCGCGCCACCACGCCCAGCACCACCGCTTCCGGCGGCACCGCGCCCACCGCCCCCCGCCCCGCCACCTCCCGCTCCGACGCCACCCGCGCCGCCATCCTCACCGCCGCCCGCGAGCGCTTCGCCGCCGACGGATACGAGCGGGCCACCATCCGGGCCATCGCCAAGGACGCCCGTATCGACCCCTCGATGGTGATGCGCTACTTCGGCAGCAAGGAGGGGCTGTTCGCGGCGGCCGTCAGCCTCGACCTGCGGCTGCCCGACCTGACCGGGGTGCCCCGCGCCGAGATCGGGCGGCTGCTGGTGCGCCACTTCCTCGGCCTGTGGGAGGAGAACGAGGAGCTGACCGCCGTCCTGCGGGTCGGCGCCACCAACCAGGCCGGCGCGGAGCGGATGCAGCGCGTCTTCCGCGAGCAGATACTCCCCGTCGCACGGCAGGTCTGCCCCGACCCCGAGCAGGGCCCGGCCCGCGCCGCCCTGGTCGCCGCCCAGCTGCTCGGCCTCGCGCTCACCCGCTACGTCCTGCGGCTGGAGCCGGCCGTCGCGCTCGCCCGCGAGGAGCTCGTGGCCTGGCTCGCCCCGACCGTGCAGCGGTACCTCACGGCGGCGCACCCGGGACCCGGCGGGACGCCGGGAGGTGACCAGCCGTGACCCACCCGGCGCCGAGAAGGAGCACACTGCCCGCTATGCCCCTTTCTGTGGCGTATACATAGGCAGGGAACCCGTCGAGATCGGCGTCCTTCGTTTTGGGGACGTCTGGCGTCGCGCCCGCTGGGTAGGGCTGCGGTAACCCGTTCACACGCCGCACTCGGCACACGCGACAAGGAGGCCCTCGTGGCCGCATCGGCACACCTTCTGCTCTCGGCCCTGTCCAAACCCGGGCTCCAGACCGCCCTGCCCCGCCCGGCCGCGGCCCCGGACATCGAGTCCGACACCGGCCTCACCTGCGTCTTCAGCGCCGAGAGCGCCTGCGCCGAGGCCCCGCTGACCAGCGAGCCGCCGCTGCCCGACGCCGAGCCCCTCACCAGCGAGCCGCCCCTGTCCGACGCGGCCCCGCTCACCAGCGAGTCGGACGCCTACCCGGACGCCGGCACCACGAGGCCGTAGATGACCGCACCCGCGCCGCACGCCGCCACCCCGGACGCCGACCTCGCGCGCCTCGCCGAGCTGCACGGCGTGGCGCCCTCCTACCAGCCCTCCCCGGACCGCACGGTGGCCGCGTCGCCGGCCGCGCTGGTCCGCGTCCTCGGCGCCCTCGGTGTGGACGCGAGCACCCCCGGGGCCGTCGCCGCCGCGCTCGCCGCGCGCGAGCGCGAGCTGAGCGAACGGCTGCTGCCGCCGACGCTGGTGAGCTGGGCCGGCGCCGTCCCCGAGGCGCTGACGGCCCTCCCCGGGGGAACCCGGGTGGAGGTCGTCACCGAGCAGGGCGAGACGCGGACCGGCACCGACGGCCTGCCGTACGGCGTGCACCGGCTCACCGCCACCGCGCCCGACGGCCGCAGCGCCGAGGCGCACCTGGTGGTCGCCCCGCCCCGGCTGCCGACGCCGACGGCCCGCTCGTACGGCCTGCTGGTCCAGCTGTACTCACTGCTGTCGCGGCGCTCGTGGGGCATGGGCGACCTCGGTGACCTCGGCGAGCTGGCCGCCTGGGCCGGACGCGCGCTGGGCGCGGGGTTCGTGCAGGTCAACCCGTTGCATGCGGCGGTGCCCGGGGCGCCGACCGATCCGTCGCCGTACCGCCCGTCCTCCCGGCGCTTCCCCGACCCGGTCCATCTACGCGTCGAGGACGTCCCGGAGTACGCCTACGCCGACGACCGCGAGCACCTCGGGGCTCTGCTGGAGCGCGCGGCGGGGCTGCGTGAGGCGGTGCTGGACAAGGGCGCGCTGATCGACCGGGACGCGGTGTGGGAGCTCAAGCGCGCGGCCCTGGAGATCGTGCGGCGGGTGCCGCTCGGGCCGGGACGGCGGGCGGCGTACGCGGACTTCCTCGCCGAGCAGGGGCAGGCCCTGGAGGACCACGCGACCTGGTGCGCGCTGGCCGAGGTGCACGGCCCGGACTGGAGCCGGTGGCCGGAGGGACTGCGTGATCCCCGGTCGGCCGAGACGGCACGCGCCCGTGCCGAGCTGATGGACCGGGTGGACTTCCACAGCCATCTCGCCTGGCTGACCGACGCGCAGCTGCGGGCCGCCCAGCGCGCGGCGCGGGACGCGGGCATGGACGTCGGGGTGGTGCACGATCTCGCGGTCGGGGTGCACCCCGAAGGCGCGGACGCGTGGGCGCAGCAGGACTTCTTCGCGGCCGGGATGTCGGTGGGGGCGCCGCCGGACGCGTTCAACGCGCGCGGGCAGGACTGGGGGCTGCCGCCGTGGCGGCCCAACCGGCTGGCCGCGTCCGGGTACGCGCCGTACCGGGATCTGCTGCGGGCGCTGTTCCGGTACGCGGGGGCGCTGCGCATCGACCATGTGATGGGGCTGTTCCGGCTGTGGTGGGTGCCGCAGGGCGAGGCGCCGACCGAGGGCGCGTACGTGCGCTACGACGCGGAAGCGATGCTCGCGGTGCTGGTGCTGGAGGCGTCCCGGGCCGGCGCGGTGGTGGTCGGCGAGGACCTCGGCACGGTGGAGCCGGGGGTGCGGGAAGCGCTGCGCGAGCGCGGGGTGCTGGGGACGTCGGTGCTGTGGTTCGAGCGGGACTGGACGGGCGACGGACGTCCGCTGCCGCCGGAGCGCTGGCGCGCGGACTGCCTGGCGACGGCCACCACGCACGACCTGCCGCCGACCGCGGCCCGGCTGACCGGCGAGCACGTGGACCTGCGCGAGCGTCTCGGGCTGCTGACGCGGCCGTTGGAGGTGGAGCGGGAGGAGGCGTCCGCGGACACCGGGGAGTGGCTGGCGCTGCTGGCCCGGCTGGGGCTGCTGCACGGCGCGGGCGGCTCGGACGTCTCCTCGGAGGAGGCGGAGATCCAGGCGGTGCACCGGTTCCTGCGGCGCACGCCGGCCCGGCTGGTCGGGGTGTGGCTGCCGGACGGGGTCGGGGACCGGCGACCGCAGAACCTGCCGGGGACCTGGGACCAGTACCCGAACTGGCGGCTGCCTGTCGCGGACGCGGCGGGCCGCCCGGTGACGCTGGAGGAACTGGCCGCCTCACCCCGGCTGCACGCGCTGGTGGAGGCGGTGCGCGCCGAACCGTGAGCCCCGTACGGCACCCCGGGCGCGCGGGCCGTGAGGGCGTTCGCTACTTTGGCACCGTGGACAAGAAGAACGCCCTGCGCGCCGGCGCCCTGGCCGCCGGTACGACGCTGATGATGCTGCTCATGTCGTCCCCCGCGCTCGCGCTGACGCGCGACGACGGCGACGACCCCGGCAAGGGCCTCAGCGTCGGCGAGACGCTGGGTCTGTATGTCTTCGCCCCGCTGGTGGCCTTCGCGGTCATCACGGGCCTGGTGATGGTCCTCGACCGCTCCAAGACCCGGGTGACGAAGCCGAAGAAGGCGCGGGCCTGACGGCTCTCCCACCCCTCGCCGCAGAACGAACCCGGTCCGCCCCGTGCGACCGGGTTCTTCGCTTGCGGGCCCGCCCGCCTTTTTTGTGGGCCACTATTCACTCAGTACATGTACTCAGTGCATACTGATCTCCATGAGCACCCGCCACGTCCTGCTGGGCCTGCTCGCTTCCGGGCCGAGCCATGGCTACGACCTCAAGCGGCGCCACGACGAACGCTTCCCGCAGGCCCGTCCGCTCGCCTACGGGCAGGTCTACACGACCCTGCAACGCCTGGTCCGCGACGGTCTGGCGGCCGTGGAGGGCACCGAGTCCGAGGGCGGTCCGGAGCGCACGACGTACCGCGCGACGGCGGACGGCGAGGCCGAACTGGCCCGCTGGGCGGCCGAGGTCGCGCCGCCGGCGCCGTTCGTGGCGAACGAGATCTTCGCCAAGGTGGTCGTGGCGATCCTCACCGGCGGCGACCCGGCGGCCTATCTGCGGGCGCAGCGCGCCGCGCACATGGCACGGATGCGGGAGCTGACGGCCGTGAAGACCGCCACGGGCGCCGACCTGGCGACCGTGCTCTCGGCGGACTACGCCGTCAACCACCTCGACGCCGACCTCCGCTGGATGTCCACCACGGCGGACCGGCTCACCCATCTGACCGCGGAGGTCGACAGAGCATGAACACCAAGGGGGAGGGCGCGGCGGTGCTGCTGGCGGCCCGCGGCCTGGTCAAGGCGTACGGCAGGACACCGGCCCTGCGCGGCGCCGGACTGGACCTGCGGGCCGGGGAGATCCTCGCGGTGACCGGGGCGAGCGGCAGCGGCAAGTCCACGCTGCTGCACTGCCTGGCGGGGATCGTCCGACCCGACGAGGGCTCGGTGGTGTACGCCGGGGAGCACCTGGAGCGGCAGTCGGAGCGCCGGCTCGGCGAGCTGCGCCGCACGGACTTCGGGGTCGTCTTCCAGTTCGGGCAGCTGATCCCGGAGCTGACGGTGCTGGACAACGTGGCGCTGCCGCTGCTGCTGGGCGGCCTCGCCAGGCCGGCGGCACAGGAGCGGGCGGGTGAGTGGCTGGAGCGGTTCGGGGTGCGCGGGCAGGGCGAGCTGCGTCCCGGTGAGCTGAGCGGCGGCCAGGCGCAGCGGGCGGCGCTGGCGCGGGCGCTGGTGACGGGTCCGCGGATCGTGTTCGCGGACGAGCCGACGGGCGCGCTGGACTCGCTGGCGGGCGAGCAGACGATGACGGCGCTGGTGCACACGGCCCGGGAGACGGGCGCGGCGGTCCTGCTGATCACCCACGACGCGCAGACCGCGGCGTACGCGGACCGCGAGGTGCGGCTGAGCGACGGCGCCGTCACGGAGCTGGGGGTGAACGCGTGAGGGAACACGGGGCCGAGCCCGGTGTGGGTGCCGATCTGCGGCTGGCCTGGGCGCTCACGCGCGGGTCGGACCGGCGGGAGTGGTGGCGGGCCGGGCTGACCGCGGCCGGCGCGGCGGCGGCGACCGGCTTCGCGCTGTCGGCGGCCGTCCTGGGGGCGCTGCGGGGCGGTCACGACGTTCCGGTCGGCGGCAGTCTGCTGGACGAGCCGGGGACCCGCTCGGGGGTGATCGTCGGTCTGCTTCTGCTGCTGGTGCCGGTGCTGGGGTTCCTCGGCCAGTGCGCCCGGATCGGCGCCGTGCACCGCGACCGGCGGCTGGCCGGGCTGCGGCTGGCCGGTGCCACGCCCCGGCAGGTGCGCCGGATCGCGGCGCTGGAGACGGGGCTGGCCACGCTGGCCGGATCGGCGGTGACGACGGCCGTCGCCGTGCCGGTGCTGGCGGCGCGGTGGCCCGACGCGCCGGTCCTGGCGTGGGTGGCGGTCGGCGTGGTCGGCATCGGGGTGCCGGTCCTGGGCGCGGCGGCGGGCGCGCTGGCGCTGCGCCGGGTGGTGGCCTCACCGCTGGGCTGGGTACGACGGGTGCGGCCGCGCACCGGGCGCGGGCCGGTCCTGGCGTTCCTGGCCGGGCTCGCGCTGGTGGCGGTGATGGCGTTCGCCGTCGTGGCGGGTACCGGCGGCTCGTCACCCCGGCCCGCGTACGCCGAGGGGCCGCTGCTGGTGTTCGGCCTGCTCCTGGCCGTGGGGGCGGGAGCGGTGTGGCTCAGCGGGGTCACGGCCCGGCTCACCGGCCGGCTCCTCGCGCCCCGGGCCGGCTCGGCGGCGACGCTGATCGCGGCGGAGCGACTGCGGGACGACCCGTGGGCGGCGGCCCGCACCCATGCGGCGGTCCTGCTGGTGACGGTGGCCGGCACCGGCTTCGTCGGCATCCGGCAGGCCATGCTGGACGATCTGCACCGGATGAGCCGGGAGGGCACCCTGGGCTCGGACATGGGCTACTACACCGGCGGCCTGAACCTCACCGCGGCAGCGCTGGCCGTCGCCCTCGCGATCACCCTGTCCGGGCTGGCCGTCGGGACGGCCGAGTCGGTGGCCACCCGGCGCCGGGGCCTGGCCGCACAGGCCGCCGCCGGGGTGCCGCGCACGGTGCTCGGACGGGCCCTGCTGCTGGAGACGGCGCTGCCGCTGGCCCCGGCGCTGACCTTGGCGGGCGTCGGCGGCATGGCGGTCGGCACCTGGTACGGCACCGTCACCGCCGGCCGGGGCACACCGGTCGTGCCGTACGCGGCCCTGCTGGTACCGGTGGCGGTGTTCGCCGTGTGCCTGCTGGCGGCGGCCACGGCACTGCCCCTGCTGCGCCGCACCACGGGCCCGGCGGAGCTGAGGTACACGTGACCCCGGCCGCGCACGCCGGCCACCACTGACCGCCCGCCCGGGGGCACGGGGGTCCTCCGGGCGGGCGTACTCGGGCCGGCGGCCCGGAGCGACGGTCAGGCGGAGATGCCGTCGATCCGGGCCAGTGCGTCGTCCGCGCCGAACGGCTGCAGATAGGGCAGCCAGCGCGGGTCCCGGTGGCCGGTGCCGATGATGCGCCAGGCCAGACCGGTGGGCGGAGCGGGTTTGTGCCGCAGCCGCCAGCCCAGCTCGAACAGGTGGCGGTCGGCCTTGACGTGGTTGCAGCGGCGGCAGGAGGCCACCACGTTGTCCCAGACGTGCTTGCCCCCGCGTGAGCGCGGGATGACGTGGTCGACGCTGGTTGCGACGCCACCGCAGTACATGCACCGGCCCCCGTCCCGGGCGAACAGCGCCCGGCGGGTCAGAGGAACGGGCCCCCGGTAGGGAACCCGCACGAATCGCTTGAGCCGGACCACGCTGGGTGCGGGGACGGTGACGGTTGCGCTGTGCAGAAAGGCGCCGGACTCCTCCAGGCAGACAGCCTTGTTCTCCAGGACGAGGACGAGCGCGCGGCGGAGCGGTACGACGCCGAGTGGCTCGTACGACGCGTTGAGGACCAGGACATGCGGCACGGGTGCCTCCTTGGGCGTCGGCGGCGCGTGGCTCGCGCCGGGACGATCTGCAGTCAGTCTCCCCTCATGCCTGGTGGCAGCGCCACCATGTCCCGGTAACGGGCTGGGAGTGTTTTCGACCACATCTGAATCATCCCCAGACCGGCGACCGGTTCAAGCCCAGGTGAGCACGGTCTCTCCTCGGCGCATCCGGCAGGGGCACACACTGTGCCCCGTTAGTGTGGTGCCCCTGCCTTCCGGTGACCTTTCCGTGACCTTGACGACCGGGACCGCCGTCCCGCGCCCGGGGGCAGACCGCTGCACCTGGAGGTATCCGCCGTGTCCTTGCCCGCCGTCCTACTGGCCGCCGGTCCCTCGCCGTCGCCGTCTCCCGCCGGGACGCCGTCCGTGACCGTGCCCACGCTCCAGGACGCCCAGGAGAGCGCGACGAACGCGGCGAGCTGGATCGAGCAGAACTGGTCGACGTGGCTGGCGATCGGTCTGCGCGTGCTGCTGATCCTGGTGATCGCGGCCGTGCTGCGGGTGGCGGTGCGGCGGGCGATCACCAAGCTGATAGACCGGATGAACCGCACGGTCCAGGCGGTGGACGGCACCGCGCTCGGCGGCCTGCTGGTGAACGCCGAGCGGCGCCGCCAGCGCTCGCAGGCGATCGGCTCGGTGCTCCGGTCGGTGGCGTCGTTCCTCATCCTGGGCACGGCCGCGCTGATGGTGCTGGCCACCTTCGACATCAACCTGGCGCCGCTGCTGGCCTCCGCCGGTGTCGCGGGCGTGGCGATCGGTTTCGGCGCCCGCAACCTGGTCACCGACTTCCTGTCCGGCGTGTTCATGATCCTGGAGGACCAGTACGGCGTCGGCGACTCGATCGACGCCGGTGTCGCCTCCGGCGAGGTGATCGAGGTCGGCCTGCGCGTGACGAAGCTGCGCGGCGACAACGGCGAGATCTGGTACGTCCGCAACGGCGAGGTCAAGCGCATCGGCAACCTCTCGCAGGGCTGGGCGACGGCCGGCGTCGACGTCACCGTGAAGGCGTCGGAGGACCTGGACCGGGTGAAGGCCACCCTCGACGAGGTCGCCGAGACGATGGGCAAGGAGGAGCCGTGGAACGAACTCCTGTGGAGCCCGGTCCAGGTGCTCGGCCTGGACAGCGTGCTGCTCGACTCGATGGTGGTGCGCCTGTCCGCCAAGACCATGCCGGGCAAGTCCGTCGCCGTCGAGCGTGAGCTGCGCTGGCGCGTCAAGCGCGCCTTCGACGCGGCCGACATCCGCATCGTCGGCGGCGCGACGGCTCCCGCGGAGGAGGGCGCGGCGGCGGACCCGTCGGCCTCGGTGGCGGCCCCCTCCGCCTTCGCCAACTCCACGTCCCCGCAGGCCCAGGCGACGACCCCGCTGGTCCCGCCGCAGAGCACCAGCAAGTAGCTCCGCGCGCACCTTCTCGCGCCCCGCGCGTACGCCCCTTCGCGCCCGCGCGCACCTCTTCCTCGCGCGCCCGCGCCCGCGCGCACGCCTCCTGACGCCCCCGCAGGTAACGACTCCGTTGCCGCGGGGGCGTCCGCTCTTGACGCCCCTGCCGTGGCCGCCTACGTTCCTCGCAGCGACAGGAAACTTTCCTAACAATCTCCGAGCAGGGCGGGCAGCCTCGGGTGGACAGCCCTCCCCGCTCGCTGAAAAGCTGTCCCGCTGGAAAGGCAGGTGTGCAGACCCCATGGCAGGAACCGCCGGTACGCCGGGCACCCCACGCGTGCTGCGCGCCATGAACGACCGCGCCGCGCTGGACCTGCTGCTGGAGCACGGCCCGCTCTCCCGCACCCGGATCGGCAAGCTCACCGGCCTGTCCAAGCCCACCGCCTCGCAGCTGCTGGCCCGTCTGGAGGCGGCCGGCCTGGTGCTGGCCACCGGCACGGCCGAGGGCCGGCCGGGCCCCAACGCCCAGCTGTACGAGGTCAACCCGGCCGCCGCGTACGCCGCCGGCCTGGATGTCACCCCGGGCCGCATCCTGGCCGCCGTCGCCGACATCACCGGGCGCACGGTCGGGCGGTTCGAGCTGCCCACACCCGGCCGGCGCCCCGCGCAGCCCGTCGCCCAGCAGGTCACCGACGCCCTCGACGGCGCGGTGAAGGCGGCCGGACTGGCCCGCTCCGACGTGCACCGGCTCGTCATCGGCACGCCGGGCGCCTTCGACCCGGGCACGGGCCGGCTGCGCTACGCCTCCCATCTGCCGGGCTGGCACTCCCCGGCCCTGCTCGACGAACTCGCCGCCGCGCTGCCCATGCCCGTGGAGTACGAGAACGACGTCAACCTCGTCGCACTCGCCGAGCAGCGCCTCGGCGCCGCCCGCGGGCACGAGGACTTCGTGCTGCTGTGGAACCAGGAGGGTCTGGGCGCCGCCCTGGTCCTGGGCGGCCGGCTGCACCGGGGCTTCACCGGCGGCGCGGGAGAGGTGGGTTTCCTTCCGGTCCCCGGCACCCCGCTGGTGCGCCAGGTGAGGAAAGCCAACAGTGGCGGCTACCAGGAGCTGGCCGGCTCCCAGGCCGTCCCGCAGCTCGCCCGCGAGCTCGGCATGAACGACATCCCCTCCGGGCCGTACGCCGAGGCCGCGGCGGCGCTGCTCGCCCGGGCCGCCGCCGAGGACACCGTGCTGGGCCGGCTGCTGCTGCAGACGTACGCCACGCGGCTCGCCACCGGTCTCGCCTCGCTCGTCTCCGTCCTCGACCCCGAGCTGGTCGTGCTGTCCGGGGCCTCGCTCACCAGCGGCGGCGAGGTGCTGCGCGCCCTGGTCCAGGCCGAGCTGGAGGAGCTGGCCGCCGCCCGGCCCCGGCTCGTCGTCGGCGAGGTCGTCGAACACCCCGTTCTGCGCGGCGCGCTGGAGCGCGCGCTGACGGTCACCCGCGACGAGGTCTTCGACACCTCGCGCTGATCCCGCACCGCCCCTCGTACCACTCCTCTCGCACCACCCCCCTCGTACGACCCCTCTCGCTCCACCCCTCCCCCTTTCCCCGCCCCACCCGTCCCTGGGAGACCTCGCCATGCCCGAAGCCATACCGTCGCTCGCCCGAAAAGCGGCCTTTGCCCTGACCGCGTCGCTGGCTCTGCTCGCGACCGCCTGTACCGGACAGTCCGGCTCCGGCGCCTCGGACGATCCGTCGAAGGAGACGACGATCACCTTCTGGCACGCCTGGAGCGCGCCGAACGAGGTCAAGGCCGTCAACGAGCTGGTCGCCGGCTTCGAGAAGGCGCACCCGAACATCCACGTGGACGTCGTCGGCAACATGACCGACGACAAGATCAACCAGGCGCTGCGAGCGGGCGGCACCAAGGCGCCCGACGTGATCTCCTCGTTCACCACGAACAACGTGGGCAAGTTCTGCTCCTCCGGTGCCCTGGTCGACCTCGACCCCTTCTTCGAGAAGGCGGGGATCGACCCGCGCCAGACCTTCCCGAAGGCGATGAACGAGTACACGCAGTTCGAGGGCGACCGCTGCACGGCCCCGCTGCTCGGCGACGCCTACGGCCTGTACTACAACAAGACCGCCTTCGCGAAGGCCGGCATCACCGCCCCGCCGAAGACCTGGTCGGAGTTCGAGGCCGACGCAAAGAAACTGACCGTCCCCGACGGCGACTCGTTCAAGCAGCTCGGCTTCATGCCGGACTACCACGGCTGGGAGTCGACCACCGAGCACTACCTCGGCCAGTTCTCCCCCACCTACTTCGACCAGGGCGGCAAGTCGAACCTCGCCGAGGACCCGGCGTTCGAGAAGGGCTTCACGCTGCAGAAGCGGCTGGTCGACGAACTCGGCGGCTTCGAGAAGCTGGAGCGCTACCGGGCCGGACTGGGCGACGAGTGGGGGCCCAAGCACCCCTTCCACACCGGTCAGGTCGCCATGCAGCTCGACGGCGAGTGGCGTCTGGGCATGGCCCTGAACGCCAAGCCCGGCTTCGAGATCGGCGTCGCGCCGCTGCCCGTCCCGGACGACCATGTGAGCCAGTACGGCAAGGGCTACATCACCGGCACCATCACCGGCATCGCCGCCACCAGCACCAAGCAGAACGCCGCCTGGGAACTGGTGAAGTACATGACCACCGACACCGACGCGGTGGTGGGCTTCTCCAACGCGATCCACAACGTCCCCTCCACCCTGGCCGCGCTGAAGTCGCCGAAGCTGAAGTACGACCCGCGCTTCAGGACGTTCCTGGACATCGCGGCGAACCCCGACTCGACGTCCACGCCCGCGTCCGTCAACGGCGGCCAGTACCTGGTGACCATCCAGCAGCTCGGCTACGACTACGAGAGCGGCAAGGTCACCGACCTCAAGGCCGGCCTGAAGAAGGCGGCGGCGCAGATCGACACGGACATCGCGCAGGCGAAGTAGCGATGAGCACGATCACCCTGGCCGCCAAACGCCGCCGCGCGGCGCTGCGCAATCTGGCCTTCCTGTCGCCCTGGCTGATCGGGTTCGCGGTGTTCTTCGCCTACCCGCTGCTCTCCACGGTCTACTTCTCGTTCATGCACTACGACGGCTTCCGGCCGCCGACGTGGAGCGGGACGAAGAACTGGTCCTACGTCTTCGCGCACTACCCGCTGTTCTGGCCCGCGCTGCGCAACACGCTGTGGCTGGTCCTGGTCATGGTGAGCCTGCGGGTGGTCTTCGGACTGGGCGTCGGCCTGCTCATCACGAAGATCAAGACCGGTGCGGGCGTCTTCCGCACCCTGTTCTACCTGCCCTACCTGGCCCCGCCGGTGGCGGCCACCATGGCGTTCGCGTTCCTGCTCAACCCCGGCACCGGGCCGGTGAACTCCCTCCTGGAGAAGACCGGACTGCCGGCGCCCGGCTGGTTCAACGACCCCGCCTGGTCCAAGCCGGCGCTCACCCTGCTCGCGCTGTGGGGCATCGGCGACCTCATGGTCGTCTTCATGGCGGCGCTGCTCGACGTGCCCACCGAGCAGTACGAGGCGGCGGAGCTGGACGGGGCGTCGGCCTGGCAGCGGTTCCGGTACGTCACGCTGCCGAACATCTCCCCCATCGTGATGTTCGCCGTGGTCACCGGCGTGATCCAGACGATGCAGTGCTACACGCAGCCGCTGATCGCCGGGAAGGTCGCCTCGGGTGTGATCCAGGGCGCGGGCACCCAGTTCGAGCCGGGCTACCCGGACAAGTCCACGCTCACCCTCCCCCAACTCGTCTACAACCTCGGCTTCCAGCGCTTCGACTACGGCTCCGCCTGTGTCGTCGCCCTGGTGCTGTTCGCCCTGTCCATGGTGTTCACCGCGTTCCTGATGCGGCGCCGGGGCGGTCTGATCCAGGCAGGTGACTGACCCATGACCCAAGTACTGGACAAGCCGGTGCAGGTCGCCGTGCGCCCCGCGGACGAGCGCACCGCCCGCCGCCGGGCCCTGCTGCGGTGGATCGCGGTGCACTCCCTGGGCGTCGCCGCGGCCCTGTTCTTCGTCCTGCCGTTCGTGTTCGTCCTCCTCACCTCCCTGATGAGCGACAGTCAGGCCCTCAGCCGCGACCTGATCCCGCACACCTGGGAGTGGGGCAACTACCGGAAGGTCTTCGACACCCCCGGCTTCCTCACCTGGTGGAAGAACACACTGCTGTACGCCGGACTGGGAACCTTCCTCACCGTCGTCTCCTCGATCCCCGTGGCGTACGCGCTGGCCAAGTTCCGCTTCCGCGGGCGCAATCTGGCGCTGATGCTGGTGATCTCGATGATGATGCTGCCGCCGCAGGTCGTCGTCATCCCGATGTACCTGTTCTGGGCCAGGCAGCTGGACCTGTCCGGCTCGCTGTGGCCGCTGATCGTCCCGATGGCGTTCGGGGACGCGTTCTCCGTCTTCCTGCTGCGGCAGTTCCTGACGACCATCCCGAACGAGTACCTGGACGCGGCGAGGGTCGACGGCTGCGGGGAGGTCAGGACCCTGCTGCGGGTCGTCCTGCCCATGGCGAAGCCGGGCATCGCCGCGGTCGCCCTGTTCCAGTTCTTCTACGCCTGGAACGACTACTTCGGCCCGCAGATCTACGCCTCCGAGAACCCCGGTGCCTGGACGCTGAGTTACGGCCTGGAGTCCTTCAAGGGCGCGCACCACACCGACTGGAACCTCACCATGGCCGCCACCGTTCTGGTGATGGCCCCCGTGATCCTCGTGTTCTTCTTCGCGCAGAAGGCGTTCGTCGAGGGCGTCACGCTCACCGGAGTGAAGGGTTAAGCAAGCATGAAACTCACCGTGGTCGGGGGCGGCTCGACCTACACGCCCGAACTCGTCGACGGCTTCGCGCGCCTGCGGGACACCCTGCCGATCGAGGAGCTGGTCCTCGTCGACCCGGCCGCCGAGCGGCTGGAGCTGGTGGGCGGGCTCGCCCGCCGGATCTTCGCCCGGCAGGGCCATCCGGGCCGTGTCGTCACCACCGCCGACCTCGACGCCGGTGTGGACGGCGCGGACGCGGTGCTGCTGCAACTGCGCGTGGGCGGTCAGGCGGCCCGCGAGCGGGACGAGACCTGGCCGCTGGAGTGCGGCTGCGTCGGCCAGGAGACCACTGGCGCGGGCGGCCTCGCCAAGGCGCTGCGCACCGTGCCCGTCGTCCTCGACATCGCCGAGCGGGTCCGCCGCACCAACCCGCGGGCCTGGATCATCGACTTCACCAACCCGGTCGGCATCGTCACGCGCGCCCTGCTGCAGGCCGGCCACAAGGCGGTCGGGCTGTGCAACGTGGCGATCGGCCTGCAGCGCAAGTTCGCCGCCCACCTGGGCGTCACACCCGCCGAGGTCCATCTGGACCATGTGGGCCTGAACCACCTCACCTGGGAGACCGGGGTGCGCCTGGGCGGCCCCGAGGGCGAGGACGTGCTGCCCCGGCTGCTCGCCGAGCACGGTGACGCCGTCGCCGCCGACCTGCGCCTGCCCCGCCCGCTGCTGGACCGCCTCGGCGTCGTCCCGTCGTACTACCTGCGCTACTACTACGCCCACGACGAGGTCGTCGACGAGCTGCGCACCAAGCCGTCCCGGGCGGCCGAGGTCGCCGCGATGGAGCGGCAGCTCCTGGAGATGTACGGCGATCCCGCGCTGGACACCAAGCCGGAGCTGCTCGCCAAGCGGGGCGGCGCCTTCTACTCGGAGGCGGCCGTCGACCTCGCGGCGGCACTGCTCGGCGGGGGCGGCAGCCCCTACCAGGTGGTCAACACCCTCAACAACGGCACGCTGCCCTTCCTGCCCGACGACGCGGTGGTCGAGGTGCAGGCCGCGGTCGGGGCCAAGGGCCCCGCCCCGCTGCCCGTACCGCGCCTGGACCCGCTGTACGCCGGTCTGGTCGCGAACGTCACCGCCTACGAGGGCCTGGCCCTGCGGGCGGCTCTGGAGGGCGGCCGCGACCGCGTCTTCCGCGCCCTGCTCGCCCATCCCCTGATCGGGCAGTACGCGTACGCCGAGACCCTCACCGACCGACTGATCGCGCACAACCGGGAGCACCTTTCGTGGGCCTGATGGGGGGCGTCCTCGCCATCGACGCCGGCAACAGCAAGACGGACGTGGCGGTCGTGGCCGTGGACGGCACCGTCCTCGCCACGGCGCGCGGCGGCGGGTTCCGGCCGCCCGCGGTGGGCGTCGAGCGGGCGGTGGACACGCTCGCGGAAGCGGTCGGCCAGGCGTACGCGCAGGCCGGCGTGACGGCCGTCGGACACGTCTCCGCCTGTCTGGCCAACGCCGACCTGCCGGTGGAGGAGGAGCAGTTGGCGGCGGCCCTGCACGCGCGCGCGTGGGGCGCCACCGTCGAGGTGCGCAACGACACCTTCGCGATCCTGCGGGCCGGCGTCGGCGAGCCGCGCGGGGTGGCCGTGGTGTGCGGGGCCGGCATCAACTGCGTCGGGATGCGCCCCGACGGCCGCACCGCCCGCTTCCCGGCGATCGGCCGCATCTCCGGCGACTGGGGCGGCGGCTGGGGGCTGGCCGAGGAGGCGCTGTGGCACGCGGCCCGCGCGGAGGACGGCCGCGGCGGCCCCACCGAGCTGGCCCGCACCCTGCCCGCGCACTTCGGGCTGGAGTCGATGTACGCGCTGATCGAGGCCCTGCACCTGGAGCGGGTGGAGCGCACGCGGCGGCACGAGCTGACGCCGGTGCTGTTCGCCACGGCCGCCGCCGGCGACCCGGTGGCCGGGGCGATCGTCGACCGGCTCGCCGACGAGATCACCACCATGGCGGTGGTCGCGCTGACCCGCCTCGACCTGCTGGCGGAGGAGACCCCTGTGCTGCTCGGCGGCGGGGTGCTGACCGCCGGGCACGCCCGGCTCGACGACGGGGTGCGGCAGCTGCTGGCCGAGCGCGCGCCCAAGGCCGTGGCGCGGGTGGTGCGGGAGCGGCCGGTGCTGGGGGCCGCGCTGCTGGGCCTGGACCGGCTCGGGGCGGGCGCGGGGGCGCAGCAGCGGCTGCGGGCGCACTTCGCGCCCGGCGAGGACTGAGCGGCGCCGAAGAACCCACGGCACGGTGACGAGCCGTCACCCGAGAGTGACGCCGGGGGAACCGATCCGGTTCCCCCGGCGTATTCATGGGCAGGGGCAGTTTCAGGACGGGCAGGGGCGGCGGATCCGAACGGGCCGGGCACGGCACTGCGATCCGATCAAGATCGGGTGACGGCCGGTGCGGATACCGGCCCCGGCAGCGATACTTGCGGCGACGGATGACCATGGGGGAGGTCAGCAGTGACACCACCGCAGCGAAGCAGCGCGGCGCCACCACCGGGTTCCGGCACGCCCACGATGCCCGCGATCCCGCCGCAGCCGGGCTCGCACCCGCCCGCGACCGCCGCACGACCCGGCTCCCCCGCGCCGGGCCGCCCCCCGCGCCGTACGGCGTTCGCCGAGGGCGTGGAGCGGCTGCGCGCCGCCGCCGTCACCGAACCGGGCCGGCTGCGCACCATCGGCGCCGTGCTGGCCCTGCTCGTGGTCGCGTTCGGCGCGGTCACCGCCTGGCAGACGTCCCAGCGGGCGGCCGCCGCCGACGACGTGCTGCACAAGAGCCGCCCGCTCAGCGCCGCCGCGGCCGACGTCTACCGCGCGCTCGCCGACGCCAACACCGCCGCCTCCAGCGGCTTCCTGGCCGGCGGGCAGGAGACCAAGGCCTCCCGCGACCGCTACGAACTGGACATCCGCACCGCCGCCGCCGGCCTGGTCACGGCGGCCGGCAGCTCCGACCCCGGCTCCCCGGCCGCCGCCACCATCACCCGGCTGAACCGGCTGCTGCCCGAGTACAAGGGCCTGGTGGAGCGGGCCCGCACCTACAACCGGCAGGGCTTCCCGGTGGGCGGCGCCTATCTCCGGTACGCCAACGAGAAGATGCAGCAGCAGATGCTCCCGGCGGCCGAGGACCTGTACACGAAGGAGAACGAACGGCTGGCCGCCGACTACGCGGACGCCACGCCCTACCCGTGGGCGGCGATCGCGCTCGGCGTTGTGGCGCTGGCCGCGCTGGGCTGGGCCCAGCACCGGCACTACCGGCGCACCCACCGCGTCCTCAACCACGGCCTGGTCGCGGCCACCACGGCGGCCACGGTGGTGCTGCTGTGGCTGGTCGTCGGCCACAGCGTCGCCCGCGCGGACCTCGACGACTCGCGCGAGAACGGGGTGCGCTCGCTGAACGTCCTGCAGGACGCCCGCATCGCCTCCCTCAAGGCGCGCTCCAACGAGAACCTCACCCTGGTGGCGCGCGGAGCGGAGACCACCAAGGACGGCAAGGACCTCTACGACTCCTCGTTCCGCACGGACATGGCCGCCCTGGACCGCAGCCTCGCGCAGGCCCGCGGGCTCGCCGACGACCAGGCCGGCGCGAAGCCGGTCGTCGCGGCCGTCGGCAACATGACGGAGTGGAACCGGCGCCACGACGCGGCCCGCGGCCAGGACGAGTCCGGTGAGTACCAGAAGGCGCTGGACGGCGTGATCGGCGCCAAGGGCGCCACCGGCGAGTGCTTCGACAGCGTCGACGCCAACCTCGCCGCGGCGCTGGCGCACGAGGAGAAGGAGTTCCGGCAGGCGGCCGGCGATGGACTGGCGGCGATGGGCGGCCTGCCCTGGGGCGCCGCGGCCCTCGCCGTGCTGGCCGCGGCGACGGCGCTGATCGGCATCGGCCGCAGGCTTTCGGAGTACCGATGAGGGGCGCACCGGTGGAAGGGGGCGTGACGATGAGACTGCGGCACCTGCGGGCGGCTCTGCGGGGCTGGGGCGGGGTCGGCGCGATGGCGGCCGTGTGCGCCCTGGCGCTGGCGTGCGCGCTGCTGCTGCCGCTGACCCAGCGCGGCCCCGACGGCCGGGCGGCGGCGGGCGGCTCCTCCCGGGTCGCCGTCGGCACCCAGGCGCGCGCCGACAGCTGCACGGCCCCCGAGAAGCAGACCCTGGCCCCCTCGGCGGCCGACGGGCCCACCATCGCCCGGATCAGGGCCAAGGGGAAGCTCGTCGTCGGCGTCGACCAGAACAGCTATCGCTGGGGCTACCGCGACCCGAACAAGAAGGGCGCCCAGCTGGAGGGCTTCGACATCGACCTGGTGCACGCCATAGCCCGGGACGTCCTGGGCGACCCCGACGCGGTCCAGTTCAAGGCGATCCCCACCAACCAGCGCGTCCCGGCGATCCAGAACGGCGTCGTCGACATGGTCGTGCGCACGATGACGATCACCTGCAAGCGGCTGAAGGACGTCGCCTTCTCCGCGCCCTACTTCCGCACCGGCCAGCAGGTCCTCGCCCCCAAGGACTCGCCGGTCACCGGCTACGACACGTCCCTGGCCGGCAAGAGGATCTGCACGGCGGCCGGTTCGACGGCGTACACCACGCTGGAGGACGACAAGAAGAGCGGGCGGCTGCCGGCCTCCGCGGACATCTCCACCACCGTCCCCAACCAGCTGGACTGCCTGGTCCGGCTGCAGCTCGGCGAGGTCGACGCGGTGGTCACCGACGGCGCGCTCGCCGCGAGCCAGGCCGCGCAGGACCCGACGGTCGAACTGAAGGGCAGGGCCTTCACCACCGAGTACTACGGCGTGGCGATGAAGAAGGACGCGGACGATCTGGTACGCCGGGTCAACCACATCCTGGTCGGCTACAGCGCGAGCGGCTGGCAGAGGTCGTACGGCGACTGGCTGTCGGCGACACTGGGGGCGGACTCGGCGACGTCCAGGCCGCCGGCGCCGCAGTACCTGCGGACGAGCTGACAGGCGCGGCAGGCACGAGCGAAGAGCAACGACCCACACAGCAGCGAGAGGTGATCGATGGGCGTCACGGACCCCGCCGGGCCGGTGATGGACCGGGACGAGGTGGACCGTGCGCTGGCGCGGCTCGGCCAGGAGCACGAGGCGATCGAGACGTCGCTGCTGGCCCTGCAGGACCACGCGGGCCGCAGGCTCCTGGAGGGCGCCGAACTGACCGGCGTCACCAAGGAGCGCTGGATCGCCACGGAGGCGTCGATCACGCTGCTGTGGACGTACTTCGACGCCTACACGGACGCGCTGCGCACCGCCCGTGAGATCCGCTCCCGGCGCCGCTGGTCCAGCCGCGAGGACCTGGTGGAGCTGACCGAGCTGCTGCGCGGCGAGTCCGTGACGGTCGCCGGCTCGGCCGCTGCCACCGCCAACGCGCCCACCCTGAACGGCGTTTCCGGCAAGCTCAGCGAGCGGTTCTCGCTGAGCGCGCTGGTGGACCGGATGAACGAGCTGTACGCGGCCGGCCTGGACATGGTGGTCGCCGCCGACGCGGTGTGGTCGGCGCTGCCCGCCCGTATCGATTTACTGGCCGCCGAACTCCAGCGCACCCGGCAGCTGGCCCACTCCGTCGGGGTGCGCCCCGGCGAGCACCCGGCCGGCGACGACCTGGAGCGCATCACCCGCACCCTGACGAAGCTGCGCGAGGAGGTGGTCAGCGACCCGCTGGCCTACTGGGTGCCGGCGCAGGGCAGTTCGGCGCCCGGCGGCGGCCGCCCGGACACCACGGTCTACGACCGTGAGGCGCGCGCCCTGGAGGAGGTGCGCCGGGAGATCGAGGCCGTGCTCACCGTGCGGCAGGACGCCGAGAAGCGGCTGGTGCGGCTGCGGGACGTGCTCTCCCGCGCGGACCGCACCCTGGCCGAGGCCCGCACCGCGCGCGGCGAGGTGCTGGCGAAGATCGCGGCCACCGAGGTGCCGGTGGTCAGCGGCCCGCCGACCGTGCTGCAGGAGCAGCTGGCCACGGCCGCCGAGTACCGCAGGCAGGCCCAGTGGCACCGGCTGTCGCCGCTGCTGGAGTCGCTGGAGCAGCGGGCCGAGGACGAACTGCTGCGCGCCCGCGAGTCGCTGACCGCGGTCACCGCGCCGCTCGCGGTGCGGGCCGAGCTGCGCGGCCGGCTGGACGCGTACAAGGCGAAGGTGGCCCGGCACGGGCTGGCCGAGGACCCGCTGCTGGTCGAGCGGTACGAGAAGGCCCGCCGCATGCTGTGGAGCGCGCCCTGCGACCTGCGGGTCGCCGAGCAGGCCGTGCTGCGCTACCAGCAGGCGGCCGCCGAGGCGCTCGCCGCGCCGCGCGTGCCGGAGCAGCAGAGCGGGTCGCAGGATGTCAGGGGGGAGTCGTCATGAGCCGTGCGGGGCAGAGCTGTCAGCGGCCGGGCTGCGACGGGTCGTACGAGGACGTCGGCGGCGGCGAGCTGTACTGCGACACCTGCGGGCTGGCGCCGGTGGTCTCCACGAGCGGCATGGTCGGCTCGGTGCCGACCGGGCTCACCGCGGGCGGCCGGGGTTCCAAGGGCTCGTCGAGCAGCGGCAGCGCCCGCAGTTCGCGTACGTCCTCGCAGTCGTCGAAGTCGCGGCGCTCGGTGTCCGGGCGGCTGTCGCGCTCGCTGTCGGGGACGTCGACCGGCCGCTCGGTGTCGGTGCGCAGCTCGGGTGCGAACGCGGCCTCCTCGGGCCGTTCCCGGCTCGGCGCGGGCCTGGTGCAGGTCCCGCCGATCCCCCGGCCCGACCCGCGCGCGATGGTGCTGGACAACCCGGAGGTGCCCGAGCGCAAGCGGTTCTGCTCCCGCTCCGACTGCGGCGCACCGGTGGGCCGCTCGCGCGGGGAGCGGCCGGGCCGCACCGAGGGCTTCTGCACCAAGTGCGGGCACCCGTACTCCTTCGTGCCGAAGCTGAAGGCCGGGGACGTGGTGCACGGCCAGTACGAGGTCGTGGGCTGCCTGGCGCACGGCGGTCTGGGCTGGATCTACCTCGCCGTGGACCGGGCCGTCTCCGACCGGTGGGTGGTGCTCAAGGGCCTGCTGGACACCGGTGACCAGGACGCGATGGCCGCCGCGATCTCCGAGCGGCGCTTCCTCGCGGAGATCGAGCACGCCAACATCGTACGGATCTACAACTTCGTCGAGCACCTCGACCAGCGCACCGGCTCCCTCGACGGCTACATCGTCATGGAGTACGTCGGCGGCAAGTCCCTCAAGGAGATCGCCAACGCCCGCCGCACGCCCGACGGCCGCCGCGACCCGCTGCCCGTGGAGCAGGCCTGCGCGTACGGCATCGAGGCGCTGGAGGCGCTCGGCCATCTGCACAGCCGCAACCTGCTGTACTGCGACTTCAAGGTCGACAACGCCATCCAGACCGAGGACCAGCTGAAGCTGATCGACATGGGCGCGGTGCGCCGCATGGACGACGACGAGTCGGCGATCTACGGCACGGTCGGCTACCAGGCGCCGGAGGTCGCCGAGGTCGGCCCGTCGGTGGCCAGCGACCTGTACACGGTCGGGCGGACGCTGGCGGTGCTCACCTTCGACTTCCAGGGCTACACCACCGTCTACGCCGACTCGCTGCCCGATCCCGACACCATCGAGGTCTTCCGCCAGTACGAGTCCTTCTACCGCCTGCTGGTGCGCGCCACCGACCCCGACCCGGCCCGCCGGTTCGCCTCCGCGCAGGACATGGCCGAGCAGCTCACCGGTGTGCTGCGCGAGGTGGTGTCCGTCCAGACGGGCCGGGCCCGGCCCGCGCTGTCGACGCTGTTCGGACCGGAAGTGAAGGTCACCGACACGGAGTTGTTCCCGCGTCAGGACGGGGAGGTGTCGCTGCTGGGGGCGCGGCAGGTGCGCGGCCGGCGCGCTCCGCAGGCCCCCGCGGCGAGTGCCGCCCCGGCCCTGGTCAAGCCGGTGCCCACGCCGGCCGCCGCGCTGGCCCTGCCCGTACCGCACGTCGACCCCGGTGACCCCAACGCCGGTTTCCTGGCGGGTCTGATGACGTCCGCGCCGGCCGAGCTGCTCAACGCGCTCGCCGCCGCCCCGGCGCCCTCGGTGGAGACCCGGCTGCGGCAGGTGCGGGCCTGGCTGGAGAACGGCGACCACGACGCGGCGGCGATGGCGCTGGCCAAGCTGGAGGACGAACGGCCCGACGACTGGCGGGTGGTGTGGTACCGGGGCGTGGGCGCTCTGGTCACCGGCGACTTCGCGCACGCCGCGCTCGCCTTCGACGCCGTCTACGACGCCTTCCCCGGCGAGATCGCGCCCAAGCTGGCGCTCGGCCTGTGCGCGGAGGTGCTGGGCCAGCTGGACAACGCCGCCGAGTACTACCGGCTGGTGTGGGCGACCGATCCCAGCCATGTCAGCGCCGCGTTCGGGCTGGCCCGGGTGCAGCTCGCGGCCGGCGACCGCGGCGGTGCCGTGCGCACGCTGGAGTCGGTGCCGGAGGCGTCCATCCACTACACGGCCGCCCGCGTGGCCGCCGTACGGGCCAGGCTGCGGCAGCGCACCGCGGTGGCCGGCGACGGGACGTTCGTGGACGACCTGACCGCCGCCGCGGCGCAGGTCGAGGCGCTGGACGCGTACGGTCTGGACCCGGGGCGGCGTGAGCAGTTGGCCACCGAAGTGCTCGGCTGCGCCCTGGACTGGATACTCTCCGGGGGCCAGGGCGGCACGCCGGCCGCCCGGCGGCTGCTCGGCAGCGAACTGGACGAACGCGGGCTGCGCTTCGGTCTGGAGCGCTCGTACCGCACGCTGGCCCGGCTCGCGACCGGCGGCGAGGAGAGGATCGACCTGGTGGAACGTGCCAACCGTTACCGCCCCCGGACGTGGGTGTAGTTGATGTCGCAGATGCCCCGGCAGGCAGCCCTGTCGAACTGCCCGAGCTGCGCGGAGCCGCTGGAGTCGGGTGACCGGTTCTGCGGTGCGTGCGGATACGACCTGTCCGCCGTGCCGGCGCCACCGCTGGACCACCCGACGATCGCGATGAACGGCGCTGCGCCACCGGCCGGCTCCGCCGTACCGCCACCCGGGGTGCCGCAGCCCGGCCCCGCGGTGCCGCCGCCCGGACCCGCCGTACCACCACCGGCGCCGCACGCCCCGAGCGCCGCTGCCGCCGCACCGCAACCCGGGCCCGCCGTACCGCCGCCCGGACCCGCCGTACCACCACCGGCGCCGCACGCCCCGAGCGCCGCTGCCGCCGTCCCGCAGCCCGGACCCGCCGTGCCGGCGCCCGCCGCCGGGGTTCGGTTCGACCGGCCCGACGAGCCCGACGAGTACGCGCTGCAGGCGCCCGACCCGAGGGTGGCCGCGCAGGCCGCCGCGGCCGCGCCGGACGCCTCCGTGTGCGTGGCCTGCCGCGCGGGCCGGGTGGACAGCGACGGCTACTGCGAGAACTGCGGCCACGCCCAGCCCCGCGAACGCGACCACATGGAGCAGGAGTGCGGCCCCGTCGCCGCCGTCAGCGACCGCGGGCTGCGCCACCACCGCAACGAGGACGCCTTCACCGTCGGCCACACCGCGCTGCCCGACGGCTCCCCCGCCGCGCTGGCGATCGTCTGCGACGGCGTGTCCTCCGCGACCCGCCCCGACGACGCCTCGCTCGCCGCGTCCCGCGCGGCCGGTGAGTCGCTGCTGGCCGCCCTGGAGCGCGGCACGCACCCGCAGCAGGCGATGCACGAGGCGATCGTCGCGGCCTCGCACGCCGTCAACGCGCTGGCCGAGGAGCCGCAGACGGCCCGCGAGCACGCCCCGCACCAGAACGCCCCCGCCTGCACCCTGGTCGGCGCCGTGGTCACCGACGGCCTGCTGGTCGTCGGCTGGGTCGGCGACAGCCGCGTCTACTGGGTGCCGGCCGACCGCAGCGCGCCCCCGGCCCGGCTCACCGAGGACGACTCCTGGGCCGCTCAGATGGTCGCCGCAGGCCTGATGAGCGAGGCGGAGGCGTACGCCGACGAGCGCGCCCACGCGATCACGGGCTGGCTCGGCGCCGACGCCTACGAACTGGAGCCGCACACCGCCGGGTACAAGCCGGACCGCCCGGGTGTGGTCGTCGTCTGCACCGACGGACTGTGGAACTACGCCGAGGCGGCCGAGGAGATGGCCGAGGTGGTCCCCCTGGACGCCGCCGAGCGTCCGCTGCACAGCGCCCAGGTCCTGGTCGGCCACGCGCTGGACGGCGGGGGCCACGACAACGTAACAGTGGCCGTCCTGCCGTTCCCCGCGCCGCCGCAGGGGGCAGGATCGGCCTGAGAGGCCGCATACCGGACCACCCGGGCCGGCCTCGCACGGGGAAGCCCGCGGACCGGAGGGGACCGGTCCGCGTCCGGTCCACACCCGACGGGTGTCAAAGGGGGATGCGAACAGGCATGGCCATTTTCTCGAAACCCACCGTGCCGCAGTTCTCGGTGGACGTGTACCAGAACGAGTACCTGCCGGAGGGCGGCCGCGAGGTCAACGCCATCGTCACGGTCACCGCGACCGGCGGCGGCACGGTCGGCACCGCGGTGACCGCCCCGCACCTGTACACGGCCGGGCAGGGCCCGTCCGCCGCCGTGGTGATCATGGTGGACTGCTCCGGGTCGATGGACTACCCGCCCACCAAGATGCGCAACGCCCGGGACGCGACGGCCGCCGCCGTCGACACCCTGCGCGACGGCGTGCACTTCGCGGTGGTCGGCGGCACGCACGTCGCCAAGGAGGTCTACCCGGGCGGCGGGCGGCTCGCGGTCGCCGACCCCACCACCCGCGAGCAGGCCAAGCAGGCGCTGCGCCGGCTGAGCGCGGGCGGCGGCACCGCGATCGGCACCTGGCTGCGGCTCACCGAGAAGCTGCTGTCCTCGGCGGACGTCGCCATCCGCCACGGCATCCTGCTCACCGACGGCCGCAACGAGCACGAGTCGCCCGAGGAGCTGCGGCAGGCCCTGGACGCGTGCGCCGGCCGGTTCACCTGTGACGCCCGGGGCGTGGGCACCGACTGGGAAGTGAAAGAAGTCACAGGGATCGCCTCCGCCCTGCTCGGCACGGCCGACATCGTCGCCGATCCGGCGGGGCTGGCCGCCGACTTCACGCGGATGATGGAGACGGCGATGGGCAAGGAGGTCGCCGACGTCGCCCTGCGGGTGTGGACCCCGGTGGGCACCACCATCAAGTTCGTCAAGCAAGTCGCGCCGACGGTCGAGGAGTTGACCGGGCGGCGCACCGAGGCGGGCCCGCGCGCCGGGGACTACCCCACCGGGAGCTGGGGCGACGAGTCCCGTGACTACCACCTGTGCGTCGAGGTCCCGGCCGCGCACATCGGGCAGGAGATGCTGGCCGCCCGGGTGTCCCTGGTGATCCCGCAACCGGACGGCAGCGCGCAGACCCTGGGCGCGCAGGGTCTGGTGCGGGCGGTGTGGACCGACGACATGGTGGCCTCCACGTCGATCAATCCGCAGGTGGCCCACTACACCGGGCAGGCGGAACTGGCCCAGGCCATCCAGCAGGGGCTGGACCTTCGCAAAGCGGGCGATTTCGATGGAGCAACGGCCAAACTGGGCCGGGCCGTTCAGCTCGCGAGTGCCTCCGGGAACGCGGATACTGCGAAACTGCTTGCGAAGGTGGTGGACGTGGTCGATGCGGCGACAGGTACTGTGCGACTGAAGGCGAAGGTCGCGGAGGCCGACGAGATGACGCTCGAAACCCGGTCGACAAAGACTGTTCGTGTAAAGAAGTGAAGCGCTGAAGACCACTGAAGCCGCACTGCAGACCATTGAAGTCCACTGAAGAAGTGACCTAGCAGGAACGAAGGGACGCACCGACATGCCGACCTGCCCGAACGGACACCAGTCGGGTTCCGACGACTGGTGCGAGGTCTGCGGTCACCGCATGGCCGGTGCCGTACCTCCGCCTCCCCCGCCGCCGCCCCCGGCCGGCGGCGGCTACGGCTTCCCGCCGCCCCCGCCGGGCGGCCAGCAGGGCGGACGCCATCTGTCCGCCGTGCCGGACGCGGAGCCGGAGCTGTGCCCGCAGTGCCGTACGCCGCGCGAGGGCGGGGCGCCGTTCTGCGAGGAGTGCCGGTGGAACTTCCTGACCAACACGGCCACCACGTACACCCCGGCCGCGCCGCCGCGCCAGCCGGCGCCGGGCGCCCCGCGCTTCCCGCAGGGGCCCGGGCCGTCGTTCGGCGGCGGTGACTCCTTCGACTACCAGAGCTCGCGGCCGTCGCAGATGAACCGGCCCGCCGAGCCGATCCCGCCGTCCTCGCCGTTCGGCGGCGAGCCGGGCGGTCCCGGTGGCCCTGGCGGCCCCGGTGGTTCCGGCGGCCCCGGCGGTATGCCGGGCCCGGGTGGTCCCGGTGGTCCCGCTGGTCCGGGTGCGCCGTTCGGGGCCGGTGGGCCCGGTGGCCCGGGTGGCCCCGGCACGCCCGGTGGTCCGGGTGCGCCGGGCGGCCCGTTCGGCGGGGGCGGCCCCGGCGGTCCGGGTGGTCCCGGCGGCCCGGGTGCTCCCGGCGGTCCCTTCGGCGCGGGCGGCCCCGGGGGCCCGGCCGGCCCCGGTGGCCCGGTCACGCACGGCGGTCCCGGCAGCCCCGGCGGATTCGGCAACCCCGGCGGACCCGGTGGTCCCTCCGGCCCCGGTGGCCCCGGCGGTCCCGGCGGTCCCGGCATGCCCGGTGGCCCGAACGGCCACGGTGGCCCCTCCCCCTTCGGCAACGACCCCTCCCGCCCGGTCCCGCCGCCTCCCGGCCCGACGCCTCCCGCCGGCCCCGGAGCGGCTCCGGGCGGACCTGGCGGCCCGGGGGCGCTCGGCGCCCCGCAGGGCTTCCAGCCCCCCGCGTTCCCGCAGGGCCCCGGCCCGTCGGCTCCGCCGGCCCCGTCCGGGCCGTCGTTCGGCGGCGGTGAGGACGACTGGGTGATCTCCCCGCCGTCGGGCCCCGCCACGGGCCCGGGCGGTCCGGGCGGCCCCGCAGGTCCCGGCGGCCCGAACGGCGCCCGCCCCGGCGGCTACGGCTACCCGCAGCCCGGTGCCACCCAGGCCCCGCCGGCCCCCGGCTTCCCGCAGCAGCCGCAGGGCCCGGCCACCTGGACGGCGACCATCGGCCCGGACCGCGAGTACTTCATGGCGATGATGCAGCGCTCCGGCCCCGAGGCCGCGGGGCTGAACCTGCCCGCGTACTCGCCGGAGCAGCAGCGCCCCCTCACCGGCAACCAGGTGACCATCGGCCGCCGTCGCCACTCCACCGGCGAGACGCCCGACATCGATCTGTCGGTGCCGCCGGAGGACCCGGGCGTCTCGCACCAGCACGCGGTGCTGGTGCAGCAGCCCGACGGCAGCTGGGCGGTGGTCGACCAGAACTCGACGAACGGCACGACCGTGAACGGCTCGGAGGAGCCGATCCAGCCGTTCGTGCCGGTCCCGCTCCAGGACGGCGACCGCGTGCACGTGGGCGCCTGGACGACGATCACCGTCCGGCGCGGCTAGGAAGCCTCCGGGAGGGGCCACACATACGGCCCCTCCGGGTCGTCCAGCCACGCCCACTCGCGCTCGCCGCCGACCGTGACGCCGTACCGCTCGCGGGTCGGCATGCCCTCGCGCTCCCACAGGGCGCAGGCCTCCTCGGGGTCGAGGCTGCCCCGGGTGAGCGCGAGCAGGAAGCGGAACAGTTCGCTCTCCCGGGCCCGGCGCGGCAGTCCCGCCAGCTGCGGCGGCTGCGCCGTGGGCCGGGGTGTGCCGCGCAGCGGCACGAAGTAGGCGGGCGTGTCCAGGAACCGTCCCTCGGCGTGCCCGGAGTCCCGCACGTCCAGCGCGGCCACGCCCGTGGCGAACGGGGTGACGATCCGGCCGCCGGGGCGGCACTGGGTGAGCCAGGCGCGCGGGATCACCGGCAGCGCGCAGGTGGCGATGATCCGGTCGTAGGGGGCGTGCTCGGGTACCCCGCGCGCCCCGTCACCGGTGACCACGGCCGGGTGGTACCCGGCGGCGTCGAGGTGCCGGCGCGCGGACTCGGTGATGTCCGGGTCGAGGTCGATGGTGACGACGTTCTCCTCGCCGAGCCGGTACGACAGCAGCGCCGCGTTGTAGCCGCTGCCGGCGCCGATCTCCAGCACCCGGTCGCCGTCCGCCGGGCGCAGCGCGGCCAGCATGAGCGCCATCAGGGACGGCTGGCTGCTGGAGGACAGCAGTTCCCCGTCGCGCAGCCGGGTGGCGAGCGGGGCGTCGGCGTAGGCGCCGCGCAGCCAGCGTTCGCGGGCGGCCGGGTCGGGGTGCTCGCCCCAGCGGCGCTCGTAGCCGCCGAGCACGCCGACGTAGTAGGACGGCACGAACAGGTGGCGCGGGACGGCCGCGAACGCCTCCCGCCAGGCGGGGTCGGCGGCGAAGGCCCCGGAGGCCACGATCTCGTCCACCAGCGCGGCCCGCGCCTCCTCGGCGACGTCCCGCAGGTGGCGGTCGGCGGCGTGCACACCCATGCCTCCACTGTGCGGCGCCGGGCGCCCCGGGGCGAGTGTCCCGGCCGCCTTCCGTGCGGGGTGGTCCTAAGACTTCCGGCCTCGGTCGGCACGTCTGAGACCATGGGAGGCGTGACAGAGATTCGGCGCGGCACGCTTCAGGAGCAGACGTTCTACGAGCAGGTCGGCGGGGAGGAGACCTTCCGCCGGCTGGTCCACCGTTTCTACCAGGGGGTGGCCGAGGACCCGCTGCTCCGTCCGATGTACCCGGAGGAGGACCTGGGCCCGGCCGAGGAGCGCCTGGCGCTGTTCCTCATGCAGTACTGGGGCGGTCCCACGACGTACAGCGAGCGGCGCGGTCATCCGCGGCTGCGGATGCGGCACGTCCCGTTCACCGTCGACCGGGCGGCCCACGACGCCTGGCTGAAGCACATGCGGGTCGCCGTCGAGGAGCTCGGCCTGTCCGAAGAGCACGAGCAGACGCTGTGGAACTACCTCACGTACGCGGCGGCCTCGATGGTGAACACCGCGGGCTGACCCGAACGCCCTTCCTCCCGCATTCCGGTCGTACATCGCCGGATTCCGGTCACGATCCGGTCAAGCTGCGTTCACAACCGCTTACCCCGGCCCGCGCGCTCTGACAGCATCGCCGACAGGTCTGGACAACAACGGCGGGGGGCCGCAGTGGCGGGGTTCGGGGGGCTTGCGGGTTTCGTGCTGCTGCGGGCCCGCGCACACCGTCCGCTGCTCGCCGCCGCGCTGCTCACCGTCCTGCTCACCACGTCCGTACTGGCCGGTCTGACCGCCTACGCGGGCGCGATCGGCGACGCCGCCCTGCGCCACGCGCTCGCCGAGCCCGGCAACGCCGCCGACGCCGCCCTGGTCGTCAAGGCCGACGTGCCCGCCGAGCGCCGTACGGCCGCCGACACCGCCGTACGCCAGGCGGCCCGCACCGCGTTCGACGGGCTGCCGGTGACCGTGCGGACGCTGGTGCGGTCGGGGCCGTACGCGCTCCCCCGCTCCGTGCAGCCGCCGGCCGAACGGTCCGGCGACCCCGATCTGACCTTCTTCGCCGCCCTGGACGCCTCCCAGGTGCGCTTCACCGACGGCCGGCCGCCCCGCGCGGGCACCCCGGACGTCGAGGCGGCGCTGCCCCGGGCGGCCGCCCGGCTGCTGGGCCTGCGACCGGGCGCCCGGCTCACCCTCGCCGACCGGTTCGGCGGCCGGCCGCTGACGGTGACGATCACCGGCGTGTACCGGCCCGCCGACGCGAGCGCGCCGTACTGGCGGCTGGACGACGTCGGCGGCCGCGGCGTGAAGAAGAGCGACTTCACCACCTACGGCCCCCTCCTGGCCGATCCCCGCGTGCTGTCCGGCGGCGGGCTGAGCGCCGGGCCGTCCGCCTGGATGGTCTCGGCGGACTTCGCGACGCTGACGACCGCCCGCGTCGACGCCCTGCGCTCCTCCGCCGCGCACGCCGGCGCCGCCGTCCGCGCGGCCCCGGCCCTCGGCGGTGCGACGACCGCCACCACCTCGCTGCCCGGCCTCCTGGACGGCATCGAGCGCTCGCTGCTGGTCTCCCGCTCCACCCTGCTGATCGTCGCCCTGCTGCTCGCCCTGCTCGCGGCGTGCGCGCTGCTGCTGGTGGCCCGGCTGCTGAGCGCCGAGCGCGCCGCCGAGACCCGGCTGCTGCTGGCGCGTGGCGCCTCCCGCGCCCGGCTCGCGGGCCTGGCCGCGCTGGAGGCGCTGCTGCCGGCCGTGCCGTCGGCCCTGTGCGCGCCGCTGCTCGCCGGGCCGCTGACCCGGCTGCTCGCCGGCCAGGGCCCGCTGGCCCGGATCGGGCTGCGCCTGGACGTGCCCGCCGCCGGCCGGCCGCAGGTGTGGCTGGTCGCCGCGGGCGTCGCCCTCGGGTGCGCGCTGGCCGTGACCGTGCCCGAACTGGCCGCGAGCGGACGGCGGGCGGGCCGGGCCCGCGCGCTGCCCGGCGCGGTCCGGGCCGGCGCCGACCTGGGACTGCTGGCGGTGGCGGGCGTCGCCTACTGGCAGCTGGCCGCGCGCGGCACGGTCAGCGGCGACCGCTCCGGCGCCCTCGGCATCGACCCGCTGCTGGTCGCCGCGCCCGCGCTGGCCCTGCTCGCCGGGACCGTGCTCACCCTGCGGCTGCTGCCGCCGGTGGCCCGGCTCGCCGAGCGCCGGGCCACCGGCGGGCGGGGGCTGACGGCGGCGCTGGCGGGCTGGCAGTTCAGCCGCCGCCCGATGCGCGGGGCCGGGCCCATGCTGCTGCTGGTGCTCGCCGTCGCGCTCGGCATGCTGGCCATCGGCCAGGGCGCCTCCTGGAACCGCTCGCAGCAGGACCAGGCCGACTTCCGGGCCGGGGCGCCGGTGCGGGTGACGGCCGCCGGAGACGCCGGCCCGGCCCGCACCGAGCGGCTGGCGTCCGTCGGGCAGGTCAGCGCGGTCGCCCCCGCCGTGCGCACCGCGCTGCCGCTGTCGGACGACCGCACCGCGACCGTGCTCGCCCTGGACACCGCGCACACCGCCGGCACCCTGCTCCTGCGCCCCGACCTGGCCGACCGCCCGGTACGCCCCCTGCTCGCGGGCCTCGCCCCGGCGAAGCCGTCGGCCGGGGCGAGCGTCCCCGCCGGCACCGCCCGGCTGCGGCTCACCGCGACGCTGCACAGCTCCGACCCGGAAGGCGCTGCCGACGTGACGCTGACCCTGGAGGACCGCTGGGGCGTGCCCTACCAGCTGCCGTCGGGCCGGCTGCCCGCCGACGGCCGCCCGCATCCGCTCACCCCGGACCTGGGCGGCGCCCGCGGCCCGCTCACCCTCACCGGCGTCCAGCTCGTCCTCGCACAGCCCAGCGGGCGTGCCGAGCAGCACCGGCTGTCCCTGGACGCGCTGACGGCCACGGCCGACGACGGCACACCCCGGCGGCTGCCGCTGCCCACCGCGTGGACGGCCACCTCCCGCGCAGACGGCGCCGTCACCGGACCCGACGGCGACGCCATCCCGAGCCGGCCTCGCCTGGTGGCCACCGCGCCCCCCACGATCGCCTACTCCACCGGCCATCTGCCGGCCGGCGACCGCTGGCTGTCGGCCGCGGTCACGGTCGTGCTGCGGGTTGCGCAACCGCCCGCCGCCGAGGTCACGGGCGTGGCCACCGACCGCTTCCTGGCCGCCACCGGCGCGCGCACCGGGCAGCGGGTGGACGCCGTCCTCGGCGGGGCGAGCGTGCCGGTGCGGATCGTGCGCACGGTGCGGGAGCTGCCCACCACCCAGGACGCCGAGGGCGGCGGTGCCCTGCTGGTGGACCTGCGCGCGGTCGAGCGGGTGCTGCAGGCCCGCCACGGCACGAGCGTCACACCCACCGAGTGGTGGCTGGGCACCCGGGACCCGGCCCAGGTGGCCGCCGCCGTCCGCGCCTGGCCCGACATCGACCCCTCCCAGGTGGTGGTGCGCGCCGAGATCGCCGAGGAGCTGCGCGACGACCCGTTCGGCGCCGGGCCGCAGGCCGCGTTCGCCGCGGCGGCCGTCGTGGCGGCGCTGCTCGCCGCGGTCGGCTTCGCGGTCAGCGCGGCCGGGGCGCTGCGCGAGCGGGACGCGGAGTTCGCGGTGCTGCGCGCGCTGGGCGCCCCGCGCCGCCGCCTGGCCCGCATGATCGCCGCCGAGCACGGGGTGCTGGTGGTGCTGGCGCTGGCCGTCGGAGCGGCGCTGGGCGCGGTGCTGACCCGGGCGGTGATCCCGCTGATCCTGCTGACCGCCGAGGCCACCCGGCCGCTGCCAAAGGTCCTGGTCCAGCTGCCCGCCGGGCGGATCGCCGTCCTCCTCGCGGCCGTCGCCGTCGTCCCGCTGGCCGTCTCCGCCGTCCTGTCGCTGCGCCGTGCCGACCCGGCGTCCGCGCTGCGGGAACAGGGA
>NZ_PQSS01000022.1 GCF_002920535.1 Streptomyces sp. Ru71
GTCGCCGCGGCCAACTCCCGCAGCAGCCGCAGGGTCTCGTCCGTGACGAGGTGCTTGGAGTAGTCGATGTGCAGGTCACCGACCTGAAGGGTGTATCCGGTGCCGCGCTCGGGATCGGCGGCGAACAGTTCCCTGAGATGCGTGTCGGCCAGCTCTTCCCGGTGCTTGGCGAGCGCGGCCCATTCCGGCGTCTGGTGGAGCCTCGTGCGGGCGTCTGCGTTCATGTCCGACTTCAGCCTTCTTTCGTGCCTGTCCCAGCGGTTCCAACCTATTCGATCACCGTGCGGCGCGAACCGTCGTGGCGCCGTCGTCCGGCGTGACAACGGGTACGTCCATGCGGCGCGCGGGTATCAGCGCGGCGACGGCCGGCAGGAAGAACCCGGCGGCGAGCAGTGCGGGCGTGTTCGGCCCCCAGGCGGTGGCGACGGCGCCGCCGAGCAACGCGCCGAGGGGCGCACCGGCGACGGCCAGGGTGCGGTACGCGGAGCTGACCCGGCCCAGCATCCCGGCGGGGCTGCGCTGTTGCATCAGCGTGGTGGTGCTGACGTTCCACACCATGCCCATGAACCCGAACACGGCCATCGCCGCCACCAGGGCGGCCAGGCTGCGCGCCGTGCCCATCACGAGCAGCGCGCCGGTCTGCACGGCCCCGGCGAGCAGCACGGCGCGCACCTGCCCCAGGCGGGCGACCAGCCGCCCGTTGGCGGCGCCGCCGAGGAGGTTGCCGACCGTGTAGGCGGCGCCCGCTGCCGCGTAGCCCGCGCTGCCCGCGTGCAGCCAGTCGGTGACGATGACGACCAGGGTGGCGATGAGGGCGCCCATGCCGATGTTGCACAGCGCGGTGGCGGTGCACAGTCCGCGCAGGGTCCGGTCCCGCCACAGGGTGCCCAGCCCCTGGGCGATCTCCCGGCGCAGGGTGCTGCCCGTCGGCCGTGCCTCGCGCTCGGGGGCGGGCGTGCGCAGGGAGGCGACGAGCGCGGCGGCCAGCAGGAAGGTGACGGCGTCGGCGGCGAACGGGACGGCGGCGCCGGCCGCGAGGAGCAGCGGTGCGACGGGGGTGCCGAGCAGGCCGCCCGCGATGCGCTGGCCCGTCATCAGGCGGGCGTTGGCGCTGCCCAGGGCCTCACCGGGCACGAGTGCGGGCAGCAGGGCGGTGGCGGCGTTGTCGAACAGGGTCTGCAGGGTGGTGAGGGTGAAGGCCAGGGCGATCAGCAGGGCGATGGAGGCGTGGCCCTGGGCCACGGCGACGGCGAAGCAGGCGAGCAGCAGGCCCCGTGCCGCGTCCACCGTCCACATCGCGCGCCGCTGGTCCACCCGGTCGGCGACGGCGCCGCCGAGCAGTCCGAAGACCAGCCAGGGCAGATAACCGCAGGCCGTGACCGCGGCGATGAGCAGCGGCCGGTCGGTGAGCGTCACGGCGAGCAGCGGCAGCGCGGCCGTCCGCACGGAGTCACCGAAGCTGGAGAGCACGGCGGCGCCCCACAACCGCCCGAATCCCCCACGCCACGCGGGCGCCACCGCACCCTTCGCCTCGACCCCTGTCACGGCTCCCCCTCCCGGTCCACACCGACGCGTAGAACGGTAGAGGGCACCACTGACAACGGTCCGTGGCCGAGGGTGCGGGTCCGGGTGACAGGGCCCCAGCCCCGCGCGGGCGCGGTGACAGAGCCACCGGCCTCAGCACAGGCGCCGGTTCCGCCGGGGGGCGAAACGCCGCCGGCCAGGCGCCCTTGGGTGCCCGGCCGGTCGTCAAGTTCTAGATCTCGCCCCGCAGTTTGGCGAGCGCCTCGGCGAGGATGGCCTCGCCGTCCGCGTCGCTGCGCCGCTCCCGTACGTACGCCAGGTGCGTCTTGTACGGCTCGGTGCGCGGCGGGTCCGGCGGGTTGTCCCGGTCCTGTCCGGCCGGGAAGCCGCAGCGCGGGCAGTCCCAGGTGTCGGGCACCTGCGCGTCGCTGGCGAAGCTCGGCTGCGTCTCGTGCCCGTTGGAACACCAGAAGGAGATGCGCAGCCGGGGCGCGGACTCGCCGCGCTCGGCCTCGCCCATCGGCCCAGCCCCGACCCGGCTTCCTCGGATCGCGTTGCCACTTGCCACGGTCGTAACTCCCTGCGTGATGGTGCCGCGAAGCGAGTCGGCGTTTCGCTTCGCCGCGAGCGCCTCAGTCTACGTAAGGCCCAACGCGCGTCCAGTGATGGGAGTTACAGCCCCCGCCCATAGACGCAAGCCCCATGATAGGCCGCGCTCCGGGGCGCGCACCGACCATGGGGCCTTACGTAGCGGAATGTGCGGGATGTGCCTGATCTGCGTCGTCGGCTTTTCGGCTTCGGCTTTTCGACTTCAGCTGTTGGTCTTCATCAGGATGCCGAGCACGATGATGCACGCGAGCCACAGCAGACCGATCACCACGGTGATGCGGTCCAGGTTGCGCTCGGCGACCGAGGAGCCGCCGACGGAGGACTGCACGCCGCCGCCGAACATGTCGGAGAGGCCGCCGCCCTTGCCCTTGTGCATCAGCACCAGCAGCATCAGCAACAGGCTGAAGACGATCAGGGCGATCGAGAACCCCAGAACCACGGCTGGACCAACTTCCTCGGTATCGGATGGACGACGGGGGCCGGCGGACATCCACCGGCCCCCGCAAGGGTACGACGAAACGCCGTCACCGCATACTCACAGCTCGCCTCACTGATCGCGGAAGCGCACGATCTTGACGAACTCGTCGGCATCCAGCGAGGCGCCGCCGACCAGGGCGCCGTCGATGTCGGCCTGGGCCATGATCTCGGCGACGTTGCCGGCCTTCACGGAGCCGCCGTACTGGATGCGGACCTTGTCGGCCAGCTCCTGGGAGTACAGCTCGGCGAGCTTGGCGCGGATCGCGGCGCAGACCTCCTGGGCGTCCTCGGCGCCGCACACCTTGCCGGTGCCGATGGCCCACACGGGCTCGTAGGCGATCACGATGGTCTCGGCCTGCTCGGCCGGGACGTCCTTCAGACCGCCCTCGACCTGGCTGAGGGTGTGGGAGACGTGGTTGCCCGCCTCGCGGACGTCCAGTTCCTCGCCGACGCACAGGATCGGGGTCAGGCCGTGCTTGAAGGCGGCCTTGACCTTGGTGTTGACGATCTCGTCGGTCTCGGCGTGGTACTGGCGGCGCTCGGAGTGGCCGATGGCCACGTACGTGCACTTCAGCTTGGCCAGCATCGGGCCGGAGATCTCACCGGTGTAGGCGCCGGAGTCGTGCGCCGAGATGTCCTGGGCGCCGTACTTGATCTTCAGCTTGTCGCCGTCGACCAGGGTCTGCACGGAGCGCAGGTCGGTGAAGGGCGGCAGGACGGCGACCTCGACGGCCTCGTAGTCCTTGTCGGCCAGGGCGAAGGCGAGCTTCTGGACGTGCGCGATGGCCTCAAGGTGGTTGAGGTTCATCTTCCAGTTGCCCGCCATCAGCGGCGTGCGAGTGGTCATGCGGGGTCAGTCCTCCAGTGCGGCGAGGCCGGGGAGCGTCTTGCCCTCAAGGTATTCGAGGGAGGCGCCGCCGCCGGTCGAGATGTGGCCGAAGGCGTTCTCGTCGAAGCCGAGGGTGCGCACGGCGGCGGCGGAGTCACCGCCGCCGACGACGGTGAAGCCCTTGGACTCGACGAGCGCCTGGGCGACGGCCCGGGTGCCTCCGGCGTAGTCGGGGTGCTCGAAGACGCCCATGGGACCGTTCCAGAAGACGGTCGCGGCGTCGGCGAGCTTCGAGGCGTACAGCTCCCGGGTCTTCGGGCCGATGTCCAGGCCCTCCTGGTCGGCCGGGATGGCGTCGGCGTCGACGGTGGTGTACGTCGCCGGGGCCTTGGTCTTCAGGTCCGGGAACTCGGTGGAGACCAGCACGTCGACCGGCAGGACCAGCTCGACGCCGCTCTTCTCGGCGCGCTCCATGTACTCCTTGACGACCGGGATCTGGTCCTCCTGGAGCAGGGAGATGCCGACCTCGTAGCCCTTGGCCTTGAGGAAGGTGTACGCCATGCCGCCGCCGATGAGGAGGCGGTCGGCCTTGCCGAGGAGCTGGTCGATGACGGCGAGCTTGTCGGAGACCTTGGCGCCGCCGAGCGCGACGACGTAGGGCCGCTGGACGTCCTCGGTGAGCTTCTTCAGGACGCCGACCTCGGTGGCGATGAGGTAGCCGGCGTAGTGCGGGAGCTTCTTCGGCAGGTCGAAGACGGAGGCGTGCTTACGATGCACGGCGCCGAAGCCGTCGCCGACGTAGACGTCGGCGAGCGCGGCGAGCTGGTCGGCGAAGGCGGCGCGCTCGGCGTCGTCCTTGGACGTCTCACCGGCGTTGAAGCGCAGGTTCTCGATGACGGCGACCTGGCCGTCGGTCAGGCCCGCGACGGTGGCCCGGGCGGAGTCGCCGACGGTGTCGGTCGCGAAGGCGACCTCGCTGCCGAGGAGCTCGCCGAGGCGCGCGGCGGCCGGGGCGAGGGAGAAGGCGGGGTCCGGGGCGCCCTTGGGGCGGCCGAGGTGGGATGCGACGACCACCTTGGCGCCCGCCTCGGCGAGGGCCTTGACGGTGGGCAGCACGGCGCGGATGCGGCCGTCGTCGGTGATGGTCGTGCCGTCGAGCGGCACGTTGAGGTCGGCGCGGACGAAGACCCGCTTGCCGCTCACGCCGTCGGCGAGAAGTTCGTCGATCGTCTTCATTGCTGGGGACTCTCCTGAGGAGGGCTCGTGGTGCTCCGTGATCGTAAAGGGACCGGTCCTGTACGTGCGTCAGGGCCCGGCCGGTGCGCGACGGTGCGCACCGGCCGAGCCCTGCTGTCGCATCGAGATGCCTACGGGAGGCTTGTCAGAGCTGGTTGCCGACGAAGACCGTGAGGTCGACGAGGCGGTTGGAGTAGCCCCACTCGTTGTCGTACCAGCCGATGACCTTCACGTTCTTGCCCTCCTGGACCATGGTCAGGGAGGAGTCGAAGGTGCAGGACGCCGGGGCGTTGACGATGTCGGAGGAGACGATCGGGTCCTCGGTGTACTCCAGGATGCCCTTGAGCTCGCCCTCGGCGGCCTTCTGGAAGGCGGCGTTGACCTCTTCCTTGGTGACCTCGCGGGACAGCTCGACGACCAGGTCGGTGACCGAGCCGGTCGGGACCGGGACGCGCATGGCCATGCCGTCCAGCTTGCCCTTGAGCTGCGGCAGCACCAGGGCGGTGGCCTTGGCGGCGCCGGTGGTGGTGGGGATGATGTTCTCGGCGGCGGCACGGGCGCGGCGCAGGTCCTTGTGCGGGAAGTCCAGGATGCGCTGGTCGTTCGTGTACGCGTGCACCGTCGTCATCAGGCCCTTGACGATGCCGAAGTTCTCGTCGAGGACCTTGGCCATCGGCGCCACACAGTTGGTGGTGCAGGAGGCGTTGGAGATGACGTTGTGGTTGGCCGCGTCGTAGGTGTCCTGGTTGACACCCATGACGATGGTGACGTCCTCGTTCTTCGCCGGGGCGGAGATGATGACCTTCTTGGCGCCACCCGCGATGTGCTTCTCGGCGTCTTCCTTCTTGGTGAAGATGCCGGTCGACTCGATGACGATGTCGACACCCAGCTCGCCCCACGGGATGTCGGCGGGGTTGCGCTCGGACAGGACCTTGATGGTCTTGCCGTCGACGGTGATGGTGTCCTCGGTGTGCGAGACCTCCTGCTTGAGGCGGCCGAGGATGGTGTCGTACTTGAGCAGGTGTGCGGTGGTCGCGGTGTCACCCAGGTCGTTGACAGCCACGATCTCGATGTCGGCGCCCTGCTCAAGCAGCGCGCGGAAGTAGTTACGACCGATGCGGCCAAACCCGTTGATGCCTACGCGGATCGTCACGAACCGATCTCCTCGTTGGGTACGCCGGCCATGCGGAGCCGGCGAGCTCTGTTTGGGATGTCCCCGACCACCCCCGACCCTACCTCTCCGAGGCCCCCGGAGTGACATCGAGATGTCACATACGCGGGCAGGCGGTCCGTACCCACTGGTAGGGGTACGGACCACGTGGATCGGCGATGGAAACGCCCGGGTTTACTACGAAATGCCTACCCTTATTGACGCCGTTGTCACTCGTTCGTGAGCGCGTCGGCTCACCTGATGCGGGCCCTTTTCGTGCACCCCTGAGAGGGGCCGCGCTCACCTGTGGAACAAGGTGGGCGACATCTGTCAACGTTGCCTGCGTCACCCACCCGAAACGTCCCCTGTGAGCGCGGCGGAACGTCATCTGCCGAGCGCGGCGAGCGCCCTGCCGAGCAGTGCCGTGCGGTCGGCCGCGGACGGCAGGTGCTCCAGCCCGAAGCCCAGCAGCACGGTGTCCTCGGTGGTGACCGCCCCGTAGGTGCGGAACAGCGTTCCGGTGCGGGTCCAGTCCTTCAGGACGGCCGGGCTGCCCGCCGGCGGACCGGCGGCCTTCCAGGTGCCCAGGGACGTCTCGAACCCCTCGGTCTCCCGCGCGCTGCCCCCGGCGACGAGCTGGACGTCGTCGGCGAGCACGCCGTGCCCGCCGGTGCCGGGGTCGGTGACATAGCTGAGCGAGACCTCGACGCTGCGGCCCGCGTAGGCGCTCAGGTCGAAGCTCACCTGCTGCCAGCCGCTGGAGGCGCCGGTGAGGCTGTTCCAGCTGCCGGAGGTGCCGGTCGCGGTGCAGCCGTTCGCCGTCAGGGTCAGATAGTGCGTGAGCCAGGGGTGCTCACCGACGTAGAAGCCGCCCCCGCACTCCTCGGGCACCTTCGTGCTGGTCGCGCCGCCCGCCTCGGGCAGCGTCGTCCAGTCCTCGGCGCCCACGCCGTGCGCCTCGACCAGCGCGTGGTCGTAGCCCGGCTCGGTGTCCCACAGCAGCCGCATGCGCAGGGCCGGCTGGTCGGCGGCGGTCACACCGGTGAGGTCGATGGTGCGGGTGAGCCGCTTGTAGGCGTCGTCGGTGTGCACGGCCGCCGCCATCGACGCGCCCGCGTACGGCCCGTACGGGTTCACCGTCCCGGCGAACTGGCCCGCCCCGGCGCTCGCGAACTGGGGATGGCTGTCGGCGGGCAGCTCCTCGGAGGTCACGCCGTACGTGCCCGCCTTGTCCAGCGCGTTGCCGGGCGCCGCGGCAAGGCCGCCGGAGAAGCCGTCCAGCGCGCCGGAGCCGGTGAACCCGGTGGCGCCCGGGGTCGACGTACGCGAGTACGCGCCCAGGTAGTACTGGCTGAAGTCGTCGGACAGGGTGCCGCCGCCCAGGTCGACGCTGCCGCCGGCCTGTTCCCCCGCCTCGATCAGCTTGCCGCCCTCGTTGAGGTAGGCGCGCAGCTGGAGCTGGGTGGCGTTGCCGGGGACGGAGGCGCCCGTGTAGTGGACGACCGTCCGGAAGTGCTTCAGCACACCGAGCGCGTCGGGCACACCCTGCGTGGCCACGTCCCAGACGACGGCCCGGTGCCCGGTGGCCTTCAGCGCGTCGGCGTACGTCTGCGCCTGGACGGCCTTGGCGCCCTCCTCGGCGACCACGAGGGTGTCGGCGCGGGGCCGCTCGGCGACGGTGTAGGTGAAGTGCTCGCTGGAGATCCGCCGGCCGCTCGGGCTCTCGCCGGTGAACCACACCTCGACGCGATCCCCCGGGTCGCCGTCCTCGACCTTGGCCCGGTACTCGTCGAAGTACAGGTTGTCGGCGCCGCCGTAGCGCTCACCGCCCTTCCAGGGCCGCAGCGCCCTGTCGTGCGTCCGGCCGCCGTTGACGCGGTACTTCAGCTCCTTGTCCCGCACGGCCTTGCGTACGACGACCGAGACCTCCTGTTCCGCGCCCCGGGAGTAGGACGTGGTGAACGGCGCCGGGGTGAAGTCGGCGGCGCTCAGGCCGACCGAGGACGACGGCCGGTCGGGGTGGGCCGCCGTCTCGGCGACGGACAGCGCGAAGGGGACGTTCTTGGCGAACTCCTGCTGGATCAGCTTCTCGTCGTCGGGGAAGGTGAAGACCGAGCGGCAGTCGGCCGCGTTCCAGGCGTCGTCCGGATCGGCGTTCGACGCGGTCTGGCAGGTCGACATCTCCGGGGTGAACATGGCGACGCCGTTGACGTTTCCGGCGTGCCCGTCCGCCTCGCCGTTGGTGGTGTACAGCTCGGAGGAGACCTGCGGGTGGTAGCCGGGGATCGCGGAGTTGTCCGGCGTGCCCGCGAGCGCCTTGTACAGCACGTCGTCCGGGGTCGGGGTGGCGACCTGCCAGCCGACGCCGTAGAGGAGGAGCTCGGCGGCGGAGTGGTAGTTGATGGCGTACCGGAAGCCGACGCGCTTCTCGAAGGCGTCCAGGGCCCGGGTCTCGGGCTCGGAGGCCGGGGCGGCGCCGCGGTAGGTCTGGCTGGTGGGGTTCGGGGACGAACCCTCGTCGTCGTAGCCCCACTTGTAGGCGAAGTTGCGGTTGAGGTCGACGCCGTCGCCGGTGGAGATGACGCCGTCGCCGTTGACGTCCCGCAGGTTCTTGCGCCACAGGCGCGTGCTCGCGTCCTTGAAGGTGTAGTCGTAGCCGTCCGGGTTGGCCGAGAGCACGAACCACAGCTCGGTGGAGTCGACGATCTTCTTGATACGCCGGTCGGTGGTGTAGTGGTCCAGGTAGTGGTGGAGCAGCCGGCGCGTCATCTCGGGCGTGATCCACTCGCGCGCGTGCTGGTTGGACATGTACAGCACGGCGGGCTTGGCGCCGTCCCGTGTCCTCTTGGCGTTCTTGGTGAGCTTGAGCGCGAGGATGTCCTGGCCGTTGATCGTCTTGCCGATGGAGACCACCTTGGTCAGGCCGGGGTGCTGCTGCCCGGTCCTGACGATCTCCTCCTTCAGGCCGCCGGCCCCGCTGTACGGCCGGAAGACGCCCTGGGCGGCGTTCTCGACGCGTTGCTCGGCACGGGCGGACAGGGTGCGCTCGGTGAGGGCGACGCCCTTCTCGCGCAGCTTCGCGGCCTGCTCGTCGGTGAGGTAGACCTCGACGGCGGCCCTGCCCCTCTCCGGGGTTCGTGCGCCGAGTTCGTGGGCGTCCTGTCCGGCGGCCAGCAGCAGGGGTACCTGCTCCTTGGTGACGTCGGCGCGGAAGACCTTGATCTCGTCGGTGTCGTGACCGGGTGACGGTTGTGCCTGGGCGATGGGTGCGAGGCTCGCTCCGCCGAGCAGGAGCGCGCCGACAGCGAGGATCGATCTCGCTCTGGGTCTCATGAACCCCCCTAGCAGTGGTTCGCCACAGCGACGAATGGTTGCCAGGCTCATGTCACTGCATGATCGAGTCAAGAGCGCCTCAAGGACACGGAAACGCCGGTGGCTTGGACCTGAACGGCCCAAGCCACCGGCGCTGGTGAGGTTTCGTCAGCCGGCCAGGTTGTCGGCCAGCTCCTCGCTGAGGTTCGCCTCCGTGCCCGGAATGCCGAGGTCGGCGGCGCGCTTGTCGGCCATGGCGAGCAGCCGGCGGATACGGCCCGCCACCGCGTCCTTGGTCAGCGGCGGGTCGGCGAGCGCGCCCAGCTCCTCCAGGGACGCCTGCTTGTGCTCCATGCGCAGCCGGCCGGCGGCCGCCAGGTGCTCGGGCACGTCCTCGCCAAGGATTTCGAGGGCGCGCTGCACCCGGGCCCCGGCCGCGACGGCCGCGCGGGCGGAGCGGCGCAGGTTGGCGTCGTCGAAGTTGGCCAGCCGGTTCGCCGTGGCGCGCACCTCGCGGCGCATCCGGCGCTCCTCCCAGGCCAGCACCGACTCGTGCGCGCCGAGCCGGGTCAGCAGCGCGCCGATGGCGTCGCCGTCGCGGACCACGACCCGGTCCACTCCGCGCACCTCGCGGGCCTTGGCGGCGATCGACAGCCGGCGCGCGGCCCCGACCAGCGCGAGCGCGGCCTCGGGGCCCGGGCAGGTCACCTCAAGGGAGGAGGAGCGACCGGGCTCGGTGAGCGAGCCGTGCGCGAGGAAGGCCCCGCGCCAGGCCGCCTCCGCGTCGCAGGTGGCCCCGGAGACCACCTGCGGGGGCAGGCCGCGGATCGGGCGGCCCCGGCCGTCCACCAGACCGGTCTGGCGGGCCAGCTGGTCACCGCCCGCGACGACCCGCACCACGTAGCGCGAGCCGCGGCGCAGTCCGCCCGGAGCCATCACGATCAGCTCCGAGCTGTGGCCGAAGATCTCCAGGATGTCCCGCTTGAGGCGGCGGGCCGCCATCGCGGTGTCCAGCTCCGCCTCGATCACAATGCGCCCGCTCACCAGGTGGAGGCCGCCGGCGAACCGCAGAATGGCGGAGACCTCCGCCTTCCTGCAGCAGGTCCGGGTGACGGGGAGCCGGGAGATCTCGTCCTTCACCGCTGCCGTCATCGCCATGGGCCGATCCTTCCATGCATCCGAAAAATACGGTCGTACGCGGCGGCCAGCAGCTCGGGGTCGTGCCGGGGAGTTCCGTCCGTCCGCGCGACCGGCGCCAGCTCGACCGCGGCACCCAGCCGCTTGGCGGCCTCGGTGAGCGAGTCGCGGTCGGGCACGGCGGCCTCGTCGGCCAGCACCACGTCGAGGGCGAGTTTAGGGGCGTGTCGCCCCAAAACCTCCAAATGACGCTGCGGGGAGAAGCCTTCGGTTTCCCCGGGCTGCGGAGCGAGGTTCAGCGACAGCACCCGGCGTGCCTTGGTCTGGGTGAGCGCGTCCAGCAGCTCGGGCACGAGCAGGTGCGGGATCACCGAGGAGAACCACGAGCCGGGACCCAGGACCACCCAGTCCGCGTCCAGGACCGCCTCCACTGCCTCGGGCACGGCCGGCGGGTCGTGCGGCACCAGGTGCACCGACTGCACATCGCCGGGGGTGAGGGCCACGGTGGCCTGCCCGCGCACGGTGTCCACGTCCTCGGGGCGCTCCGGGTCGTGCCCCTTGACCAGCGCCTGCAGCTCCAGCGGCACGGCCGACATGGGCAGCACGCGTCCGTGCGCGCCGAGCAGCCTGCCGACCAGGTCGAGCGCCTTGACGTGGTCGCCGAGCTGTTCCCACAGGGCGACGATCAGCAGGTTGCCGACCGCGTGGTCGTGCAGGTCGCCCTGGGAGTGGAAGCGGTGCTGGATGACCCGGGCCCAGGTCTGGCCCCAGTCGTCGTCCCCGCACAGCGCGGCCAGCGCCTTGCGCAGGTCGCCGGGCGGCAGCACCCCCAGTTCGTCGCGCAGGCGCCCGCTGGAGCCGCCGTCGTCGGCGACGGTGACGACGGCGGTGAGGTCGCCGGTGATCCGGCGCAGCGCGGCGAGCGAGGCGGACAGGCCCATGCCGCCGCCCAGGGCGACGACCTTGGGCTGGGTGCCCCGGCGGCGCGGCCTGGCGCCCCGGGCCTCGGCGGGCCGGCTCGCCCGCCCTTCGGGCATGACCCGGCGCAGCCGGCTCAGCCGCGGAGTACGTCGCGTCATTCCCGTCCCATGTCCCGGTGCACGACCACCGTCTCCACACCCTCGGCGGCGAGCCGCGCGGCGAGCTTCTCCGACATGGCCACCGAGCGGTGCTTGCCGCCGGTGCAGCCGACCGCGATGGTCACATAGCGCTTGCCCTCACGCCGGTAGCCCGCGGCGACCAGCTGAAGCAGCTCGGTGTACCGGTCCAGGAACTCCTTGGCGCCGGGCTGGTTGAAGACGTAGCCGGCGACCTCCTCGTTGAGCCCGGTGTACGGGCGCAGCTCGGGCACCCAGTGCGGGTTGGGCAGGAACCGCATGTCCACGACCAGGTCGGCGTCGACCGGCAGGCCGTACTTGAAGCCGAAGGACATCACGGTCGCCCGCAGCTCGGGCTCCTCGTCGCCGGCGAACTGGGCGTCCATCTTGGCGCGCAGCTCGTGCACGTTGAGGCTGGAGGTGTCGATCACCAGATCGGCGTCGCCGCGCAGCTCGCGCAGCAGTTCGCGCTCGGCGGCGATGCCGTCGACGATCCGGCCGTCGCCCTGCAGCGGGTGCGGGCGGCGCACGGACTCGAAGCGGCGCACCAGGGCCTCGTCGGAGGACTCCAGGAAGACGATCCGCCGGGTGACGCCCTTGGAGTCGAGGTCGGCGAGGGACTCGCGGAGGTTGTCGAAGAAACGCCGGCCGCGTACGTCGACGACGACCGCGATCCGGGCGACGTTGCCCTGCGAGCGCGCGCCGAGCTCCACCATGGTGGGGATCAGGGCGGGCGGCAGGTTGTCCACGACGAACCAGCCGAGGTCCTCCAGACACTTGGCCGCGGTCGAGCGGCCCGCTCCGGACATGCCGGAGATGATCACCAGCTCGGGGATGGCCGCGTCGGGGACCCCGGGCGTCTCGCCATTCGTGCCCGTACTCACGTGTGCTCCGTCTCCGCCTTGACCCTGTTGCCCGTCGTGCTTGTTCACGGTCATGTCTCCTGCCCCCGTCGTTCGTCCGGGGCGCCCGTCGTCACGGGTTCCCCGCCGGAACCCATGGTGCCGGGTTCCTCATCCTCAATGATCTCTCCGGTCGCCGTGTTCACGGCCGGTGCGGCCGGGGACGCCTGGGCCAGTGCCACGGCGATCGTCTCGGCCGTCTTGCGGCCTATGCCGGGGACCTCGCAGATCTGGTCGATGGTGGCGGCTCGCAGTTTCTTCAACGACCCGAAGTGCTTCAGCAGTGCCTGCTTGCGCGTGTCGCCGAGGCCGGGCACGTCGTCCAGGGGGCTGGAACGGAAGCGCTTGGCCCGCTTGGAGCGCTGGTAGGTGATCGCGAACCGGTGCGCCTCGTCCCGCACGCGCTGGAGCAGGTAGAGGCCCTCGCTGGTGCGGGGCAGCACCACCGGGTCGTCGTCGCCGGGCAGCCAGACCTCCTCCAGGCGCTTGGCCAGGCCGCACACGGCGACGTCGTCGATGCCGAGCTCGTCGAGCGCCTTCTGGGCGGCGGCGACCTGGGGCTGTCCGCCGTCCACGACGACGAGCTGGGGCGGGTAGGCGAACTTCCTGGGCCGGCCGTCGTCGTCCTTGAGGCCGGGGCCCCCGTCGGGGCTCTCGGGCAGGCCGCTGCGCGCGTCCGCGCCGTCGACGCCGCCGTCCTCGTCCACCCACTCGCCGGTGCGCTCCTTCTCGGCGAGGTAGCGCCTGAAGCGGCGGGTGATCACCTCGTGCATGGAGCGGACGTCGTCCTGCCCCTCGAAGCCCTTGATCTGGAAGCGGCGGTACTCGCTCTTGCGGGCGAGTCCGTCCTCGAAGACGACCATGGAGGCCACGACGTCCTGCCCCTGCAGGTGTGAGATGTCGTAGCACTCGATGCGCAGCGGGGCGCTGTCCAGGTCGAGGGCGTCGGCGATCTCCTCCAGGGCGCGCGAGCGCGTGGTCAGGTCGGAGGCGCGCTTGGTCTTGTGCAGCACCAGCGCCTGCTGGGCGTTGCGCTGCACCGTCTCCATCAGCGCCTTCTTGTCACCGCGCTGCGGGATGCGCAACGAGACGCTCGACCCGCGGCGGCCGGTGAGCCACTCCTGCACCGGCTCGACCGGGTCGGGCAGCGCCGGGACGAGGACCTCCTTGGGTACCGCGTCCCCGCTCTCCTCGCCGTACAGCTGCTGCAGGGCGTGCTCGACGAGGGCGCCGGTGGTGATCTCCTCCACCTTGTCGGTGACCCAGCCGCGCTGGCCGCGCACGCGTCCGCCGCGCACGTGGAAGATCTGCACGGCCGCCTCCAGCTCGTCCTCGGCGACGGCGATGAGGTCGGCGTCGGTCGCGTCCGCGAGCACGACCGCGTTCTTCTCCATGGCCTTCTTCAGGGCCTCTATGTCGTCCCGCAGGCGGGCGGCCCGCTCGTACTCCATCTCCTCGGCCGCCTCCATCATCTGCTTCTCCAGGCGGCGCAGATAGGTGCCGGTGCGGCCGGCCATGAAGTCGCAGAACTCGTCGGCCAGCTCCCGGTGGTCCTCGGGGGCGATCCGGCCGACGCAGGGGGCGGAGCACTTGCCGATGTAGCCGAGCAGACAGGGGCGGCCGGTGCGGGAGGCGTTCTTGAACACGCCGGCCGAGCAGGTGCGCACCGGGAAGACGCGCAGCAGCAGGTCGACGGTGTCGCGGATGGCCCACGCGTGCGCGTACGGGCCGAAGTACCGGACGCCCTTCTTCTTGTGACCGCGCATCACCTGCACGCGCGGGAACTCCTCGTTCATCGTCACCGCGAGGTAGGGGTAGCTCTTGTCGTCGCGGTACTTGACGTTGAACCGGGGGTCGTACTCCTTGATCCAGGAGTACTCCAGCTGCAGCGCCTCGACCTCCGTGGACACCACCGTCCACTCCACGGACGCGGCCGTGGTCACCATCGAGCGGGTGCGGGGGTGCAGGTTCGCCAGGTCCTGGAAGTAGTTCGCCAGGCGCTGGCGCAGGCTCTTCGCCTTTCCGACGTAGATCACCCGGCGGTGCTCGTCACGGAACCTGTACACCCCCGGGGAGTCCGGGATCTCACCCGGCCTGGGGCGGTAGCTGGAGGGGTCGGCCATGTCTCACACCCTACTGGCGCACGCTGACAGCGCGGCGCGGCTGTGGACAACGCCGGGCGGGTGTCCCGGGGGCGTCGGGAGGAGCGGGGCGGGGTGTCCCGGAGGGGCTTGGGGCGGGGTGCCCGGAGGGTCCCGGGGCGGGAAGCCCCGGAGGGTCTCGCGGGGCGGGGCGCCCGGAGAGTCTCAGGCCGAGGGGCTCGCGACGATCCGGCCGTTCTCGACCTTGACCGACAGCTCCTTGAGCGGCTCCGTCGCCGGGGCGTGCAGCACCTCACCGGTCGTGGCGTCGAACTGGCTGCCATGGCAGGTGCAGGTCAGCTTCGTGCCGTCCAGCTTGGCGATGGGGCACTGCGCGTGCGTGCAGATCGTGCTGAAGGCCTTCAGCGAACCGGCGGAGTCCCGGCTGACCACCACGTTGTGCTTGCGGTCCAGCTTCGCGCCGCCCTGGGGGACCTCGCTCTCGGCGCCCACGTCGACCGGACCGGTGGGCCGGCCCGGCCCGGACTCGGAGCAGGCGGTGAGGCCGAGACCGGCGGCGGGGACGGCGGCGGCACCCTTCAGCAGGGTGCGGCGGCTGGGTACCGGGCTGCCGGACATGAGGTTCTCCACGGGTTCGGACGGTGGTGCGTGCGTGACGATACCGCCCCTGATCACCCCCGTGTTCACCGGCTCCCTGGCGCCGGACCGGACGTAAACGTTTACGCAAGCGTTTACGTCAGCCGCGGGATGAGATAGCTTCCCCGCCTGAGCCCACAGTCGAAAGCCCGGGAAGGGAGCGCCCGCATGCCCACCATGGCCGACGTCGCCCGCTCGGCCGGCGTGTCCGTCGCGACCGTCTCGCACGTGCTCAACGGCACCCGCCCGGTCCTTCCGCAGACCCGCCAGGCCGTCCTGGACGCCATCGACGAGCTGGGCTACACCCCGAACACCCTGGCCCGCTCGCTGGTGACCTCCCGGACCCGGTCCATCGGCCTGGCGGTCTCCGCGATCAGCAACCCCTACTTCACCGAGATCCTCCAGGGCGTCGAGGCGGCCGCCCTGCAGGAGGGCTACAGCCTGCTCATCGCCGACCCGCACGACGACCCCGCGCACGAGCGCCGGGTCGTGCAGCTGCTGCACGAGCGCCGCGTCGACGGCCTGATCGTCGCGCCGTCCGCCCGCCCCGACGACCTGGTCGCCTATCTGACCCGGCACGCCGTCCCCACCGTCCTGCTCGACCGCGCCGTCCCCACCCCGCCGGACGCGGCGCCCCGCTTCGACCAGGTGTGCGCCGAGAACGCGGAGCCCACCGCCCGGCTCGTCACCCATCTCGCCGGGCTCGGCCACCGCCGCATCGGCCTGATCGCCGGGCTGCCCGGGCTGAGCACCACCAGGGAGCGGATCAGCGGCTACCGGGACGGGCTCGCGGCCGCGGCGCTGCCCTATGACGAGCGGCTCGTCGTGCACGGCGACTCCGCGACCGGCGGCGCCGAGCGGGCCACCGCCGACCTGCTGTCGCTCGCCGCAGCGCCCACCGCGCTGGTCAGCGCCAACAACGCGATGACCATCGGCGCGCTGCGCGCCCTGCGCTCCCGGGGCCTGGCCGTGCCCGGGGACATCGCGCTGTGCTGCTTCGACGACTTCGCCTGGGCGGACCTGTTCTCCCCCCGGCTGACGGCGATCGCCCAGCCCAGCAGGGAGCTGGGCGCCACCGCCGTCCGCGTGCTGCTGGAGCGGCTCGCCCGGCCGGAGCGGCCGGCGCGGACCGTGCGGCTGCCCTGCTCGTTCGTCCACCGCACCTCCTGCGGGTGTCCGGAGGAGGCTGGTCCCGAAGCGGCCGGTTTTGCGGAGGCCGGTTTCGGAGAGGCCGGTTCCGCGGAGGCCGGTTCCGCGGAGGCCGGTTCCGCGGAGCTCCGCCCCGATGCGCCCGGCCCCGATGCGCCCCGCCCCGAAGCGGCCCGTCCGAAAGCGTCCCAGAAAGGAACCGTCGCATGATCGTCGTCGCCGGTGAGGCACTGATCGACCTGGTACCGCAGGGCACGGGTGCCCTCGCCGCCCTCCGGCCGGCGCTCGGCGGCGGCCCGTACAACACGGCGGTCGCCCTGGGGCGCCTGGGCTCCCCCACCGCCTTCTGCTCCCGGGTGTCGCACGACGCGTTCGGCGAGGCCCTGCTCGACGGGCTGCGCGCCGCCGGGGTGGACGTCACGGCCGTACAGCGCGGCCCCGAGCCGACCACGCTGGCCGTCGCCACGATCGGCGCCGGCGGCTCGGCCGCGTACTCCTTCTACGTCGAGGGCACCGCGGACCGGCTCTTCTCTGCGCCGTCGGCGCTGCCGGCCGGAACCCGGGCGGTGTCCTTCGGCACCTGCTCGCTGGTGCTGGAGCCGGGCGCGAGCGCGTACGAGGAGCTGATGCGCACGGCGGCGGCGCAGGGCCTGTTCACCGCCCTGGACCCGAACATCCGCCCGGGGCTGATCCCCGACGCGGACGCCTACCGGGCCCGCTTCAAGAGCTGGCTGCCCTCGGTGACGCTGCTCAAGCTGTCCGAGGAGGACGCCCTGTGGCTGGGCGGTACCCCGCAGGAGTGGCTGGCCGCCGGCCCGTCGGCCGTGGTGATCACCCACGGCGGCGACGGTCTGACCGCGTTCACCGCGGACGGCGGGGTGCACCCCGTGCCCGGCGAGGCGGTGGACGTGGTGGACACGATCGGCGCGGGCGACACGGTCAACGCCGCCCTGCTGCACGGGCTGGCCGCCCGCGACGCCCTCTCCCCCGCCGCCCTGGCGGCCCTGGGCCCCGACGGCTGGCAGGAGCTGCTGCGGTTCGCGGCCCGGGCGGCGGCGGTCACCTGCTCACGGGCGGGCGCGGAGCCGCCGTACGCGCGGGAGCTGGAGGACTGACCAGCGGGGGCCCAGGGCCGCAGGTCTCAGCCCGTGTCGGCCACCGCGCGCAGGGCGCCGGGGCGGCGGCCGGCCAGGCGGTCCAGGGCCGCCGCCGTGGCGTCGTCGGCGGGCAGGTGGACGACCACCCACTGACCGTCCTCCGGCAGCGCGAGCGTCTCGTACAGCAGCCTCAGCTGCCCCACCTCGGGGTGCGCGACCCGGCGTGAGCCCACCCGGCGCGGCACCGCGGACAGGTCGGCGAACCGGTCGGCGAACTCCGCCCCGGCGGTGATCGTGAGCTCCTCGGCGAGATCGGCGACATAGGGGTCCCGCAGCGGCACCTCGTGCCGGAGCCGGGCGACCGTCTCGTCGGCCACCCGGTCCCAGTCGGGGTAGGCCGTGCGGGCCCGCTCGTCGGTGAACAGGTGGCGCAGCAGGTTGGGGGGCTCGCCGTCGAGGGCGCCGAGCGGCCCGAAGAGCCGGGCGTGACCGCTGGTGTGGGCGATGACGTCGCCGACCCAGTTGATCACCGCGGCGGGGGCCGGCTCAAGGCGGTCCAGCACCGCCCGCACGGTGGGGCGCGCGGTCCGGCTGAGCGGCGGGGCGGCGGCGCACACCAGCGGGTCGCCGTCGTGCGCCTCCTTGGTCAGACGGCGCAGCAGCAGCCGTTCCTGGAGGGTCAGCTGCAGCGCGTCGGCGAGCGCGCCCAGCACCTGCGCGGAGGGGTTGCGGTCCCGGCCCTGCTCCAGCCGGGTGAGGTACTCGACGCTGATGCCGGCGAGCGTCGCCAGTTCGGCTCGCCGCAGCCCCGGTGTGCGGCGGCGAAGGCCGGCCGGCAGCCCGGCCTGCTCGGGGCCGACCGCTTCCCGCCGAGCCCGCAGGAACCTGCCCAACTCGTTGTCGCTCACGAACGCGAACGTACCAATGCCGGGCTCCGAAAGGGTGGCCCTGCCACTACCAGGCTTCGGCCGGTCTCCCTGCGCGGTGGCCGAGGCCGCAGGGTGAGGGCATGACGAACGAGACCATCACCACGCCTGCCGCTCTGCCGCTCGCCCCGGGGGTCTGGGCCCTGGACCCGCTGCACTCCGCCGTGAACTTCACCATCCGCCACCTGGGCATCGCCAAGGTCCGGGGCCGTTTCAACGGGGTGCGGGCCGAGCTGTACGTCGGTGAGCGCATCGAGGACGTCCGGGTGTCCGCGACGATCGACCTGGCCACGATCGACACGGGCAACCCCGACCGGGACGCGCATGTCCGCACGTCCGACCTGCTCGACGTCGCCAAGCGCCCGACGATGGACTTCCGCTCCAGCCGGATCCGGGGCGAGGGCGAGGACTGGACCATGGAGGGCGAGCTGACCATCGGCGAGGTGACCCGCCCGGTGACGCTGGCCGTGGAGTTCGGCGGGCTGGTGGACGTGCCGGTCGACGGCAGCCGGCACGCCGGGTTCGAGGCCACGGGCGAGATCCGGCGCGCGGACTTCGGCCTGGACTTCGCTCCGGGGCTGCTCGGCGACGTGGTCAAGATCCAGCTGGACATGCAGTTCGTGGAGCCGACGAGCGCCTGAGCCGGCCGGGAACGACGACGGGCGGTGCCGCCGCGGGACATCTCCGTGGAGGCACCGCCCAAAGGCAGGCGCGGGTCAGGCCTTGCGGGCCCGCGTCGTCTTCGTCGCGGCCGCCTTCTTGGCCGTGGCCGCCGGCTTCTTGGCGGCCGTGCTGTTGACCGCCTTGGTGGCGGTCCTGCGGCCACCGGACGCGGCCGCCGCGGTCTTCGCCGGCGTCTTCCTGCGCGCCGCCGGCACGGTCGCGTCGCTGATCCGGTCTGCGCCGAGGATCTCCCGCAGGAACTTGCCGGTGTGGCTGGCGGGGACCGCGGCGACCTCTTCGGGCGTGCCCTCGGCGACCACCAGACCGCCGCCGGCGCCGCCCTCGGGGCCCATGTCGACGAGCCAGTCGGCGGTCTTGATCACATCGAGGTTGTGCTCGATGACGATGACCGTGTTGCCCTTGTCGACCAGGCCGGACAGGACCGTCAGCAGCTTGCTGATGTCCTCGAAGTGCAGACCGGTGGTCGGCTCGTCCAGGACGTAGACCGTGCGGCCGGTGGAGCGCTTCTGCAGCTCGCTGGCGAGCTTGACGCGCTGCGCCTCACCGCCGGACAGGGTGGTCGCGGACTGGCCGAGGCGGACGTAGCCGAGGCCGACGTCGTTGAGCGTCTTGAGGTGGCGGTTGATCGCCGGCACGGCCTCGAAGAAGTGCATGGCCTCTTCGATGGGCATGTTCAGGACCTCGGCGATGGACTTGCCCTTGTAGTGGACCTCCAGGGTCTCCCGGTTGTACCGGGCGCCGTGGCAGACCTCGCACGGGACGTAGACGTCCGGGAGGAAGTTCATCTCGATCTTGATCGTGCCGTCGCCCGCGCAGTTCTCGCAACGGCCGCCCTTGACGTTGAAGGAGAAGCGGCCGGGCATGTAGCCGCGGACCTTCGCCTCGGTGGTCTCGGCGAACAGCTTGCGGATGTGGTCGAAGACGCCGGTGTACGTGGCCGGGTTCGAGCGCGGGGTGCGGCCGATCGGCGACTGGTCCACGTGCACGACCTTGTCGACGAGGTCGTCGCCGTCCACGCGCGTGTGCCGCCCGGGGACGTTGCGCGCGCCGTTCAGCTCGCGCGCCAGGTGCGTGTACAGGATGTCGTTGACCAGCGTCGACTTGCCGGATCCTGACACGCCGGTGACCGCCGTGAACACGCCCAGCGGGAAGGACACGTCGATGTCCTTGAGGTTGTTCTCGCGGGCGCCGTGCACGGTGAGCTGCCGGGACGGGTCGCGGGGGCGGCGGATCTCGGGCAGCGGGATGGACTTGCGGCCGGACAGGTACTGACCGGTCTGCGACTCCTCGTTGGCCAGCAGCTCCTTCAGGGAGCCGCTGTGCACGACCTTGCCGCCGTGCTCGCCGGCGCCGGGGCCGATGTCGACGACCCAGTCGGCGGTCTTGATGGTGTCCTCGTCGTGCTCGACGACGATGAGCGTGTTGCCCATGTCGCGCAGCCGGACCAGGGTCTCGATCAGCCGGTGGTTGTCGCGCTGGTGCAGACCGATGGACGGCTCGTCGAGGACGTACAGGACGCCGACGAGTCCGGAGCCGATCTGGGTGGCCAGGCGGATGCGCTGGGCCTCGCCACCGGAGAGCGTGCCGGCGGCCCGGTTCAGCGAGAGGTAGTCCAGGCCGACGTCGACCAGGAACCGCAGCCGCTCGTTGACCTCCTTCAGGACCCGCTCGGCGATCTTCTTGTCGCGGGCGGTCAGCTTGAGCCGGCCGAGGAAGTCCGCGCAGTCGCTGATCGACATCGCCGAGACCTCGGCGATCGACTTGTCCATGATCGTGACGGCGAGGACGACCGGCTTCAGGCGCGTGCCCTCACAGGTGGGGCAGGGCACCTCGCGCATGTAGCCCTCGAAGCGCTCACGGCTGGCGTCGGACTCGGCCTCGCTGTGCCGGCGCTTGACGAAGGGCACCGCGCCCTCGAAGGGCGTGGTGTACACCCGCTCGCGCCCGTAGCGGTTGCGGTAGCGGACCTCGATCTGCGTCTTGTGGCCGTGCAGCAGGGCCTTCTTCGCGCGCTGCGGCAGCCCCGCGAAGGGGATGTCGGTGCGGAAGCCGAGGGCGTCGGCGAGCGCGCCGATCAGGCGGTCGAAGTAGTCCTTGGTGTGGCCGTGCGACCAGGGGTGGATGGCGCCCTCGTCGAGCGTCTTGTCCGGGTCCGGGACGATCAGCTCGGGGTCGACCTCCATGCGCGTGCCGATGCCGGTGCACTCGGGGCAGGCGCCGAAGGGCGAGTTGAAGGAGAAGGAGCGCGGCTCCAGCTCCTCGAAGGACAGGTCGTCGTACGGGCAGTACAGGTGCTCGGAGTACATCCGCTCACGCTCGGGGTCGTCCTCGGGGAGGTCGACGAAGTCGAGCACGACCATGCCGCCGGACAGCCCGAGGGCGGTCTCCACGGAGTCGGTGAGGCGGCGCTTGGCGGAGTCCTTCACCGTGAGGCGGTCGACGACCACCTCGATGGTGTGCTTCTCCTGCTTCTTCAGCGTGGGCGGGCTGGACAGCTGGATCGTCTCGCCGTCCACCCGCGCGCGGGAGTAGCCCTTGGTCTGGAGGTCGGCGAAGAGGTCGACGAACTCTCCCTTGCGCTCGCGCACCAGCGGGGAGAGCACCTGGAAGCGGCTCCCCTCCGGCAGCTCCAGGACCTTGTCGACGATGGCCTGCGGCGACTGGCGCGAGATGGGGCGGCCGCACTCCGGGCAGTGCGGCTTGCCGATGCGCGCGAAGAGCAGACGCAGGTAGTCGTAGACCTCGGTGATGGTGCCGACCGTCGAGCGCGGGTTGCGCGAGGTCGACTTCTGGTCGATGGAGACGGCCGGGGACAGGCCCTCGATGAAGTCGACGTCCGGCTTGTCCATCTGGCCGAGGAACTGGCGGGCGTACGAGGAGAGCGACTCCACGTAGCGCCGCTGGCCCTCGGCGAAGATCGTGTCGAAGGCCAGGGAGGACTTGCCCGACCCGGACAGGCCCGTGAAGACGATGAGCGAGTCCCGAGGCAGGTCGAGCGAGACGTTCTTCAGGTTGTGCTCGCGCGCGCCACGGACGATGAGACGGTCGGCCACGCCGGTCCGCACCTTTCTTGAGAGAAGTGACAGGGGCGGGGCCCCCGTCCTTCTCAGACTAGGGGGAGCCACTGACAACGCCGGTCGGATTCACGGGTTGTCAACAAACCCCGGCTCTCCAGCATGCCCGACGCCACGTCCGACCATATAGCACGTGCTTTCGATTTACGGCACTGCTGCACCACCTTCACCCGAACGTGTGGCGGGGCTAATGTCAGCACCATGATTGATCACGCGCATGACCTGGCGTCTGTACGTGACGCCACCGACCGACTGCTGAGCGCAGTCGCCGAACTGGACAACGCGTCGGTGGCCGAGCCGTCACGGCTGCCGGGCTGGAGCCGCGGCCATGTCCTGGCTCACATCGCACGCAACGCCGACGCCCTCGTGAACGTCCTCCAGGGGCGTCCCATGTACGTCTCGGGCGAGGCCCGGGACGCCGACATCGAGCGGGACGCCCCGCGCCCCCTGGACGCCCAGCTCGCGGACGTCCGCGAGAGCGCGGAGCGCTTCCAGGCGGCGGGGGCCGCGCCGCAGGACTGGTCACGGACCGTGGAGCTGCGCAACGGCGTGACCGACGCCGCCGCCCGGGTGCCGTTCCGGCGCTGGGTCGAGGTCGAGCTGCACCACGTGGACCTCGGGATCGGCTACGAGCTGGAGGACCTCCCGGACGACTTCACCGAGCGGGAGATCGACTTCCTGGCCGCCCGGTTCAGCGGACACCCCGAGGTGCCGGCGACCCGGGTCACGGACGGCACGCGCGTGTGGCGCACCGGCCGGGACGACGGTGAGGGGTCCCCGGCGGAGGTCACCGTCTCCGGGAAGCCCGCCGATCTGCTGGGCTGGCTGGCCGGACGGCGCGAGGGTGCCGCGCTGAGCGTCCAGGGCGGCGCGCTGCCCGCCCTCCCGCCGCTGTAGGGGCGGCTCCGGATTCCCGCCGGCCGTCCCGGAGATAGGCTGACGGTCATGACGTACAGCGGACAGGTGACGGTCGGCGGCCCGGCGGACGTGCACGAGCTGAAGGACCTGATGATCACCAAGATCGCGGTCGGCCCCATGGACAACAACGCCTATCTGCTGCGCTGCCGGGCCACCGACGAGCAGCTGCTGATCGACGCGGCGAACGAGGCCGGGACGCTGCTCGGCATGATCGGTGACGACGGCATCGCCTCCGTCGTCACCACCCACCGCCACGGCGACCACTGGCAGGCGCTCGCCCAGGTCGTGGCGGCCACCGGCGCCCGCACCTACGCGGGCCGGGACGACGCGGAGGGCATCCCCGTGCCGACCGACGTCCTGGTCGACGACGGCGACACGATCCGGGTGGGACAGGTCGAGCTGACCGCACGCCACCTCGTCGGGCACACCCCGGGCTCGATCGCCCTGGTCTACGACGACCCGCACGGGCATCCGCACGTCTTCACCGGCGACTGCCTCTTCCCCGGCGGCGTGGGCAACACCCACAAGAACCCGAAGGCGTTCGCCAGTCTGATCCACGACGTCGAGACCAAGATCTTCGCCGTGCTGCCCGACGAGACCTGGGTCTACCCGGGCCACGGCAACGACACGACGCTGGGCGCGGAACGGCCGCATCTGCCGGAGTGGCGCGCGCGGGGCTGGTGAGCGTCCCGGCGGAGCGTCACGCGTCGGGCCGGTGAGTGTTCACACTGCCGCAACACCCGTTCCCATCATGCGGACATTTGTTGGTGTGACCTCGACAAACGTCGGTTTCGCTGCCACTCTCCCGCCATGCAACCTGCCCTCCGTGCCCTGCGCGGCGCCGTCGCCGCCGCCTCCGTAGCCCTCCTCGCCACCGCCGTCGGCTGCGCGCCGCAGCCGGAGGAGAACGCCGCAGCCAAGCCGTCGGGCTCGGCCGGCGGATCGTCCTGCGCACCGGGCGCGCTGGCGACCAGGACGTCGGGCAAGCTGACCGTCGCCACCGACGAGCCCGCCTACGAGCCGTGGTTCAAGGACGGCAAGCCGGCGAACGGCGAGGGCTTCGAGTCGGCCGTCGCCTACGCCGTGGCGCAGCGGCTCGGCTACGGCAAGGACGCCGTGGTGTGGCAGAGCGTCCCGTTCAACAAGGCGTTCGCGCCCGGCGAGAAGACCTTCGACTTCGACATCAACCAGGTCTCCATCAGCGACGAGCGCAAGAACGCCGTGGACTTCTCGTCCGGCTACTACGACGTGCGCCAGGCGGTCATCGCGCTCAAGAGCGGCAAGGCCGCGAAGGCAACGGGCATCGCCGGCCTGAAGGGCCTCAAGCTGGGCGCCCAGGTCGGCACCACCAGCCTGAACTACATCAACGACGTGGTGCGCCCGACGCAGCCGGCGGCCGCGTTCGCCAAGAACGACCAAGCCAAGTCCGCGCTGAAGAACGGTCAGGTCGACGCCATCGTCGTCGACCTGCCGACCGCCTTCTACATCACCTCCGCCGAGGTGACGGACGCGAAGATCGTCGGGCAGTTCGAGAACCAGGGTGCCGCACCGGAACAGTTCGGCCTGGTGCTCGACAAGGGCAGCGCGCTCACGCCGTGCGTCACCACCGCCGTGGACGCCCTGCGCAAGGACGGCACGCTGGCGAAGCTGGAGAAGCAGTGGCTCTCCGACGCCGTCGACGCGCCGGTGCTCAAGTGACGGAGCAGCGGTGACCGTCACGAAGGAGGAGTCGGGAGAGGACTCCGGCAAGAACGCCGGCGACGACCTGCGCGACGGGTACACCCCGTCGCAACGCCGGCTGGAGCGGGAGCGGTTCAAGCGTGCCCGCGCCCGCCGCGCCACGGCCGTCGCGGCGCTCTCCACGCTCGTCACGGGCGTCGTGCTCTACCTGGTCGTCGTCAACGCGCCCGGCTGGCCGCGCACCAAGGAGACGTTCTTCAGCGCGCGCTACGCGCGCGAGGCGTTCCCCAAGGTGCTCGACGGGCTGTGGCTGAACGTCCGGCTGCTGCTGGTGTGCGGCGCCGCGGTGCTGGTCCTCGGGATGCTGATCGCCGTCGCCCGCACCCTGCGCGGCCCGGTGTTCTTCCCGCTGCGGGTGCTGGCGGCGGCGTACACGGACTTCTTCCGCGGGCTGCCGCTCATCATCAACCTGATGATCGTGGTCCTGGGCGTGCCCGCCCTGCGGCTGCAGGGGGTGACGGTCGACCCGGTGCTGCTGGGCGGTACGGCGCTGACGCTGACGTACTCGGCGTACGTGGCCGAGGTGTTCCGCGCCGGCATCGAGTCCGTCCACCCCTCGCAGCGCGCCGCGGCCCGCTCCCTCGGCCTGACCAACCGTCAGGCGCTGCGCCACGTCGTCCTGCCGCAGGCCGTGCGCCGCCAGGTGCCGCCGCTGCTGAACGACCTGGTGTCCCTGCAGAAGGACACGGGCCTGGTGTCGATCGGCGGGGCCGTGGACGCCGTACGGGCCGCCGACATCATCGTCGGCCGCAGCCTGAACTACACGCCGTACATCGTCGCGGGGCTGGTCTTCGTGGCGCTGACCATCCCGATGACCCGCCTCACGGACTGGGTGACGGCCCGGATGGACCGGCAGCGGGCGCAAGGAGGTTCTCTGTGAGCGACGGGCCCGTGCTGCGGATGGAGGCCGTGCGCAAGACCTTCGGCGGCTCGGTCGTCCTGCGGGACGTCGACCTGGAGGTCGCGCCGCACACGGTGACCGCGCTGATCGGAGCCTCCGGTTCCGGCAAGTCGACGCTGCTGCGCTGCGCCAACCTGCTGGAGGAGATCGACGACGGCGCCATCTGGCTGGACGGCGAGGAGATCACCGACCCGCGGGTGGACCAGGACGCGGTACGGCGCCGGATCGGCGTGGTCTTCCAGGCGTACAACCTCTTCCCGCACATGACCGTGCTGGACAACATCACCCTCGCCCCGCGCCGGGTGCACCGCGTCCCGCGCGCCGAGGCCGAGGCACACGCGCGTGAGCTGCTTCAGCGGCTCGGGCTCGGCGGCAAGGCGGACGCCTACCCGGACCGGCTCAGCGGCGGCCAGCAGCAGCGGGTGGCGATCGTGCGCGCCCTGGCCGTACGGCCCCGGCTGCTGCTGCTCGACGAGATCACCGCCGCCCTCGACCCCGAGCTGGTCGGCGAGGTGCTCGACGTCGTGCGCGGTCTGAAGGAGCAGGGCATGACCATGGTCCTCGCCACCCATGAGATGGGGTTCGCGCGCGACGTCGCCGACCAGGTGTGCTTCCTGGACGGCGGAGTCGTGCTGGAACGGGGCAGCGCGGAGCAGGTCTTCGGCGACCCGCGGCAGGAGCGCACGAAGCGCTTCCTGCGGCGGATCGTGGAGGCGGGGCGGCTGTAGCCGAGGTGAGGGGTGCCCCTGGCGGAGGCAAGGGGCGCCCCGCCAGGGCCGGTGTAAGGGGCGCCCCGCCATGGCCGCGGTCCTTACGCGTCGGCCTGGGCCGCTCCCACCAGCGCGGCGACCCGCTCCACGCCGAACACGTACCCCTGCACCCCGCATCCCGCGATGACACCGTCGGCGCGCAGCGAGACGTAGGAGTGGTGCCGGAAGGACTCGCGCTGGTGGATGTTGGAGATGTGCACCTCGATCACCGGAAGGCCGTCGCAGGTGTTGAGGGCGTCCAGGACCGCGACCGAGGTGTGGGAGTAGGCGGCGGGGTTGATGACGATCCCGCAGTGGTTCAGCCGGGCCTCGTGGATCCAGTCGACCAGCTCGCCCTCGTGGTTGGACTGGCGGAAGTCGATCGTGCCGCCGTGCGCGGCCGCCGCCTTGGCGCACAGCGCCTCCACGTCGGCCAGCGTGTCGGAGCCGTAGATCTCCGGCTGGCGCTGCCCCAGCAGGTTCAGGTTCGGGCCGTTCAAAATCATGATCGGGGCGTTGGCCAGGGTGCGGGGCACGGTTCCTCCGGTCCGGTCGTGGGCGGCCCGGCGCGGGCCGCCGCTGGTCTTCGGTTTATCACGGTGCGCCGGAGCGCCGACCGCCCCTACCCTCCGGGCATGACGACGATCGCGTACCCGCCGAAACCCTGCCCCGGTGACCGCATAGCCGTCCTGTCGCCGTCCGCGGGCCTGCCGGCGCTCTTCCCGCGCCCCTACGAACTGGGTCTGGAACGGTTACACAAGGACTACGGGCTCGAACCGGTCGAATACCCGACGACCCGCACATTGGACGCCTCGCCCCGTGAGCGGGCCGACGACATCAACGCGGCCTTCGCCGACCCGGACGTACGGGCCGTCATCGCGTCCATCGGCGGCGACGACCAGATCACCGTGCTGCCGCTGCTGGACAGGGAACTGATCCGGGCGAACCCGAAGCCGTTCTTCGGGATGAGCGACAACAGCAACCTGCTGGCGTTCCTGTACAACACCGGGATCGTCGCCTACCACGGGGCGAGCGTGATGGTGGAGCTGGGGCGGCCCGTGGCCATGCATCCGCAGACCGCCGACTCGCTGCGGGCGGCGCTGTTCACCTCCGGCCCCTACGAGCTGCGGCCCGCCGAGCGGTGGCGCGACGTCGACCGGGACTGGGCCGATCCGGCGACCTTCGAGGCGGAGCCTCGGACCCGCCCGGGCACGGGCTGGATCTGGCAGAACGCCGACCGTGTGGTGGAGGGCCGCGCCTGGGGCGGCTGCCTGGAGGTCGTCGGCCGGCTGTTGATGGCCGACCGCGAGATCAGCCACGACCTGTCGGTCTACGACGGCGGGGTGCTGCTCCTGGAGACGTCCGAGGAGATGCCCATCGCCCGGGAGGTCTTCCGCACCGTGCGCAGCATGGGTGAGCGCGGCCTGCTCCAGCGGTTCTCCGCGGTGCTGGTGGGCCGGGCCAAGTCGTGGTCGCTGGAGAACCCCACGACGCCCGAGGAGGCCGCCCGGTACGCCGCCGAGCAACGGCAGGCGGTGCTGCGGGCGATGCGCCTGTACGCCCCGGACACCTTGATCGTCTTCGACGTGGACTTCGGCCACACCGACCCGCAGTTCGTGCTGCCCTACGGCGGCGTCGTCCGGGTGGACGGCCCGGCACGGCGCATCACCGTCACCTACTGAGAGCCCCGTGCCCCCGCGCGCCCCGTAACCGTCGGTGACCGTGGACGGTTGACGCGGCATGAACGACGTACGCAGCGTCAGGACGCCGTCCATGCCACGGCTCGCGGCCGCCTCGCTCGCCGGAACGGCCATCGAGTTCTACGACTTCTTCGTCTACGGCACCGCGGCGGCCCTGGTCCTCGGCCCGCTGTTCTTCCCGTCGTTCTCGCCGCTGGCGGGCACGCTGGCCGCCTTCGCGACGTTCGGCGTGGGATTCGTCGCCCGCCCGCTGGGCTCGGTGCTGTTCGGGCACATCGGGGACCGGCACGGGCGGCGGCCCGTACTGGTCGCCTCGCTGCTGCTGACCGGGGCGGCGACCGTCGCGGTCGGCTGTCTGCCGACCTACGGCACGATCGGCGCGGCCGCTCCTCTGCTGCTGGTCGTGCTGCGGTTCCTGCAGGGGCTGGGGCTGGGCGGCGAGTGGGGCGGGGCGGTGCTGCTCACCGCCGAGCACGCCCCGCCGGCCCGTCGCGCGCTGTGGTCGAGCTTTCCGCAGGTCGGGCCGGCCGTGGGGTTCGTGCTCGCCAACGCGATGGTGCTGGCGCCCACGGCGGTGCTGACGGACGGCCAGTTCGCCGAGTGGGGGTGGCGGGTGCCGTTCTGGGCGGCCGGCGTGCTGGCCGTGGCCGGGCTGTGGCTGCGGTCGTCGCTCACGGAGAGTCCCCGGTTCCTGGAGATCGACGACCACGCGCGCGTGCCGCTCGCCGAGGTCGTGCGCCACCACGGGCGACTGGTGCTGCTGACGGCCGGCGCGCTCGCCGCCGGGTACGCGATCTTCTACGCGGTCACCACCTGGTCGCTGGCGTACGCGACGGAGCGGCTCGGGGTGAGCCGCCCGGTGATGCTCGGCTGCATCATGGCGGCCGTGGTGCTCAAGGGCGCGCTGACACCGCTGTTCGCGCTGCTCGGCGACCGCTTCGGGCGACGGCCGCTGTGCCTGACGGGATGTGCGGCCGCCGCCCTGTGGATGTTCCCGATGGTCGCGCTGCTGGCCACGGGCGAGCCGCTGCCCATGTTCCTCGGCATCGCGGGGGCCCTGCTCGCGTTCGTCACGATGTTCGCCGTCATCGCCGCCTACCTGCCCGAGCTGTACGAGCCACGGGTGCGCTGCACGGGCGCGGCGGTCGGCTACAACCTCGGCGGGGTCCTCGGCGGCGCGCTCACCCCCGTCGTGGCGACCGCGCTGGCCGAACAGGGCGGGCGGGTGCCCTGGGGCGTCGGCGCGTATCTGACGGGGATCTCGCTGCTGAGCCTCGGCTGCTTCGCGCTCCTGCCGGAGACCCGCCCGGTGCCGGTGCCGGTCGTGCGGCCGGCCGTGGACTGACGCGACGGCGACCGGCGCTAGGGGTTGATCGCCAGCTCCAGGTACGCGGCGAACAGCACCAGGTGCACCCCGCCCTGCAGGGGCGTCGCCCGGCCCGGCACCACGGTGAGCGAGGCGACCACCACGGTCAGGGCGAGCAGCACCATGTGGGTGGCGCCGAGACCGAGGACCAGTGGGCCGGACAGCCACACGGACGCCAGCGCGACCGCCGGGATGGTCAGGCCGATGCTGGCCATGGAGGAGCCGAGGGCCAGGTTGAGGCTGGTCTGCACCCGGTCGCGGCGCGCGGAGCGCACGGCGGCGATGGTCTCGGGCAGCAGCACCAGCAGCGCGATGATCACACCGACGACGGCGTGGTGCAGGCCGGCCGCCGCCACACCCTTCTCGATGGTCGGCGACACCCCCTTGGCGAGACCCACCACACCGATCAGCGCGAGACCCAGCAGGCCCAGGCTGATCATCGCGGTCCGCGAGGACGGGGCCTCTGCGTGGTCGTCCTGGGTGATCACCTTGCCCTCACGGGTGAGGGGCAGGAAGTAGTCGCGGTGTCTGACGGTCTGGGTCGCCACGAACAGGCCGTACAGGATCAGCGAGGACAGCGCCGCGAACGTGAGCTGCGCCGTGGAGAACTCCGGTCCGGGCTTGCTGGTGGTGAAGGTGGGCAGCACCAGGCTGAGCGTGGCCAGGGTCGCGACCGTGGCGAGGGCGGCGCCGGTGCCCTCCGGGTTGAAGATCGCGGTGCCGTGGCGCAGCGAGGCGACGAGCAGACTGAGTCCGACGACGCCGTTGCAGGTGATCATCACGGCGGCGAACACCGTGTCCCGGGCGAGCGTGGCGGACTTGTCACCGCCGTCGGCCATCAAGGTGACGATCAGAGCGACCTCGATGATGGTGACCGCGACGGCCAGGACGAGCGAGCCGAAGGGTTCGCCGACCCGGTGGGCGATCACCTCGGCGTGGTGGACGGCGGCCAGGACGGAACCGGCGAGCACCACGGTCACCAGCGCGACCACCGCGCCGGGCAGGTCTCGCCCCCAGGTGAGGATCAGCAGCACGACCGCGAGCACCGGCAGCAGGGACGTCCACTGAGTGGTGAGCGACCTGAGCCGGGCGAGCGGCGGGCGTCGGGTCGGGGTGGGCGTCTTGGTGTCAGGTGAGATCGTTCATCTCCTCTCGGTCGCGCTCGGTGAAGGACGCGTCAGCCGCTCCACCTGCCGCGGCGCCCCACGGCGGAGGGCGCCCTGCCACTCAACAAAGCACCGGGAGCGGGGACCGGCAATTCGGCGGCCCCCGCTCCCTGCACCCCGTGGTGCCGGCACCACGGTGGTCAGCCCTTGACGCCGCTTTCCTCGCGGGTGACCTCGCTGCGCTGCGCCTCGACGGCCGCCTGCTTGCGGGAGGCCCGCAGGCTGGTGAGCGTGGTGACGACCAGGACGGCGCAGATGACGCCGAGCGAGACCGGGATGCTGATCTCCGGGACATGGACGCCCGACTCGTGCAGCGCGTGGAGCACCAGCTTGACGCCGATGAAGCCGAGGATGATCGACAGGCCGTAGCTCAGGTGGACCAGCTTCTTCAGCAGGCCGCCGATGAGGAAGTACAGCTGCCTGAGACCCATCAGCGCGAAGGCGTTCGCGGTGAACACGATGTACGGGTCCTGCGTCAGACCGAAGATCGCGGGGATGGAGTCCAGCGCGAACAGCACGTCGGTGGTGCCGATCGCGAGCATGACCACGAGCATCGGGGTCATGACCCGCTTGCCGTTCTGCTGGATCCACAGCTTGGTGCCGTGGTAGCGGTCCGCGACACCGAACCTGCGCTCGGCGGCCTTGAGGAGCTTGTTCTCCTCGAACTCCTCGTCCTCCTCGTCGGCGCGGGCCTCCTGGATGAGCTTCCAGGCGGTCCAGATCAGGAAGGCGCCGAAGAGGTAGAAGACCCAGCTGAAGCTGGCGAGGATGGCCGCGCCCGCGGCGATGAAGACGGCCCGCAGGACCAGGGCTATGAGCACGCCGACGAGGAGCACCCGCTGCTGGTACCGCGAGGGCACCGCGAACTTCGCCATGATCAGTACGAAGACGAAGAGGTTGTCGACGCTCAGCGACTTCTCGGTGATGAATCCGGCGAAGAACTCACCAGCAGGCTGTCCGCCGCCGAAGACGAGCAGACCGAGCCCGAAGAGCGCCGCGAGGGCGATCCAGACGATCGTCCAGATGCCGGCTTCCTTGATGGACACGTCGTGCGGCTTGCGGCCGATGAAGAAGTCGACCGCGATCAGGGCGGCCAAGCCCAGGATGGTCAGGACCCACAGGGTCATCGAAACGTCCACTGCACCTCCGGCAGTCGTAACGGCACGTAGTCAGCGTCATCGCTACCGGAGGTCTCTTCCACCCGGGACGGGCCGACGCCCCGGGATCAGGCTTGATCCGTATTGACGGGTACGTCGCAGTGACAGGGAGTACTCCCCTCCGTGCCGTCAACAGTACCCAACGACCAAGGAAAGGTAAAGGGATTGGCAAAGAAAGGGCCAAGTTCCCTGGTGGGAGGCGGTTTACAAGTACTTGGTGCGCTCGGCCGCGACCTGCGCCAGAACCAGCCGGAGCACCTGGCTGCCGGGCGGCACCAGCGCCGGCTCGTACGTCCAGGCATGCCCGACCCAGGGGTCGGCCAGGTGATCGTCGGGCACCGGGGTCAGCCGTAGCAGTCCTCGCCACAACGGGTCCAGCAACGGACCGTAACCGGCGGCGTCCTCCCGGTCGGCGACCATCATGAGGTGGACGCCGACCACGGGGCCCTCGTCCGCGAGATAGCGCAGCTGCGTGACGGCACGGTCGTCGAAGCCGTGCGGGAAGTCGTTGACCACCAGCAGCTGCTGGGCGGTGTCGAAGCCCGGCGGGAGGGAGTCGGCCGCGCCGCCCCGCACCGCCATCTGCACCAGGTCCACCCGCTGCGTCAGCCGGCCCAGCACGTCCGCCACACCGGCGGCGCCCACGGCGGGCGGTCCGGCGAGCACACCGGTGTCCGTCAGCGGTGCCAGGGCGTGCGCCGCCGTACCGGCCGGGTCGATCACGTGCACGGCGAACTCCCCCGCCGGATGCACGGCCAGCAGCCGCGCGGCGTGCGCCACAGCCGCCTCCAGGGCCAGCCGCCGTCTGTCGTGGGCGTCGGTGAACACCCCCGCCTCCCCGGCCACCCGGCCGCTGTCGATCCACAGGCCGCGCTCCAGCGGCAGCCGGACCAGCATCGGGATGCTCAGCCGGTCGCTCTCGGGCAGCGTCAGATCGCCCAGGCGCAACGCCATCGGCATCTCCATCGGCACCCGGTAGCCGTGCCAGACAGGACTGTCCCACCGGGCGTACGCCGGCGGCAGCGCGGGCTCCACGACCTCGGCCTCGGCGACCAGCTGGGCGACGTCCCGGTCGAGCGCCTGCCGGGCCTGCTCCACGAGCGCGCCGTGCCGGGCGCGCGCCTCCTCGCGCGCCGCGTCGCCCTGTCCGCCGATCCGGCTGCGCGGGTCGGACAGGACGGCGTCGAGTTCCTTCTCCTGACGCGAGTCGGCGAAGTCGACGGCGCTGCGGTAGGCGGCGGCGGTGCGGGCGTAGTCCTCGAACATGCCCCACACCTGGTTGTACAGCCGCTCGTCCATGGTCCAGCCGGTGGCGTCACCGGCGACGGGCCGGGCGGGCTGTCCGGGCGGCGGGGCAGGGGCGGCCGGCGCGGGCGGCGGCGGGGCGGTGTGCCGTCGGCCGGGGTGGGTGTAGTCGACGGGGCCGCCGGCGGTGGGCGGCGTCGGGTCGGAGGAGCCGGCGGCATGCGTCGCGTGGGGTGCGCCGGCCGGCTGTGGGGGCATGGCCCCGCTCGGGCCCATCGGGGCCGGTCCGCCGTGGGCGGAGGGCGTCGTCTGCCGGGTGGGGGCGCCGTCCGCCACGCGCGGCGCCTGGACGGAGCGGGTGAGCCCCTGTGCCACCGCCTCGTGGATACCGTTCGCCAGCTGCCGGGCCTCGGCCAGCCCCTGGTCGGCGAAGAGCTCCGCCAGGCCGCCGGCGTATCCCTGCCCGACCGCACGGACCTTCCAGGCGCCCTGCCGGCGGTACAGCTCCAGGGCGATGACGGCCGACTCGGCGTCCAGACCGGTGAGCGTGAACGTGGCGACCTCGGTGCCGTCCAGGCCGGTGACCGCGACGAAGGGCGCGGCCACGGCACCGAAGCGGACCGGGCCGCCGGTGCCGGTGGGCAGGGCGAGCAGCACGTTGACGCGGTGCACGGCGTCCGGCATGGCGTCCAGGTCGACCGCGAGGCGGTGCGCGGTGGCCGCCTGCCGGGAGACCTCCAGGCCGGGCAGCGAGGGGGCGCCGGGGTGGACCACCGACTCCGGCCCGGACGCCCGGCCGGCCTCGTCGACGAGCGTCGCGGCGGCCACGACCGGCGCCCCGGCCGAGACCCGGATCTCCAGGCGCACCTGGTCCAGCGGGTGGTTCTGTCCCCGCGCCAGCTCGGCCGTCATCGATCAAGTCCCCCTCGGTGTCACGGTGTTGCGCGGCGCGCTCCGCCCGCGCCGTTGCCTGCCTAGAGCAGCGGCCAGATGGCCGGCATCAGGTCCTGGAAGGTGCGGCCGTTGGCCGGGGAGCCGAGGGCCGTCATCGTCCAGCCGGCGCCCGCCCGGTGCACCTTCGCCATGATCTGGGCCGTGTAGGCGCCGCCGCCCGCGAGCGTGTAGCGGGCGAGTTCCTGGCCGTTGGTCTCGTCGACCAGGCGGCAGAACGCGTTCTGCACCTCCTGGAAGGTCTGGCCGGTGAAGGAGTTCACCGTGAAGACGATCTGGTCGATGTGGACCGGGACGCGCTGGAGGTCGACGAGGATCGCCTCGTCGTCGCCGCCCTGGCCGACACCGCCGACGAGGTTGTCACCGGTGTGGCGCACCGAGCCGTCGTCGCTCACCAGGTGGCGGAAGAAGACGACGTCGACGGGCTGCTTGTCCGCGAAGAGGACGGCGGAGGCGTCGAGGTCGATCTCGCGGGTGCGGGAGCCGAACAGGCCGCGGCGGGGCGCCGCCTGCCAGCCGAGGCCCATGCGCACCGCGGACAGGCTGCCACCGTCGTTCTTCTGCAGACTGATGGCCTGACCCTTGGTCAAGTTGACGGTCACGCGCTGATTCCCCTCTCAAGCAGTCCCCTGTTGCCGCAAAGTCCGCGGTTGATCAGAACCCTACGCAGCGGCACCGACAGTGCCGAACCCCGGCGCATGCTTTGTGTCGGTCTTGCAACACAGTGCGTGCTCACCGGGGCCCGGGCGAGGGGGGCGGCTACGGCCGTCAGGCCAGACCCGCCTCCTTCATCTGACGCAGCTCCTTCTTCATCTCGGCGACCTCGTCGCGCAGCCGGGCCGCGATCTCGAACTGCAGGTCCGCGGCGGCGGCCCGCATGCGCTCGGTCAGCTCCTCGATCTGCCCGGCGAGCTCGGTGGCCGGCCGGTCGGTGGGCACGGTCTCCTTGGCCTTGCCCTTGGCGGCCTTCGTGGCCTTGGTGCTCTTGGCGCCCTTGACCGCGTGCTCGCCGAGGGAGGGGACGGGCGCCTTGGTGCCGCGGCCGTCCTTCTTCGCCCGGTAGCCCGTGCCGAGCAGCTGCTCGGTGTCGACGCCCTCGCGGGCGATCTGCGCGACGATGTCGTTGATCTTCTTGCGCAGGGGCTGCGGGTCGATGCCGTTCGCCTTGTTGTACGCGATCTGCTTCTCCCGCCGGCGGTTGGTCTCCTCGATGGCCTTCTCCATCGCCGGGGTGATCTTGTCGGCGTACATGTGGACCTGGCCGGAGACGTTGCGCGCCGCACGGCCGATGGTCTGGATCAGCGAGGTGCCCGACCGCAGGAAGCCCTCCTTGTCGGCATCGAGGATCGCCACCAGGGAGACCTCGGGCAGGTCCAGGCCCTCGCGCAGCAGGTTGATGCCGACCAGGACGTCGAACTCACCGGCGCGCAGCTCGCGCAGCAGCTCGACACGGCGCAAGGTGTCCACGTCGCTGTGCAGGTAGCGCACGTGGATGCCGAGCTCAAGGAAGTAGTCCGTGAGGTCCTCGGCCATCTTCTTGGTGAGCGTGGTGACCAGGACGCGCTCGTCCTTGTCGACCCGGGTGCGGATCTCGTGGACCAGGTCGTCGATCTGGCCCTCGGTGGGCTTGACGACCACCTCGGGGTCGACCAGGCCGGTGGGCCGGATGATCTGCTCGACGACGCCCTTGGAACGCGACAGCTCATACGTGCCGGGGGTGGCCGACAGGTAGACGGTCTGCCCGATGCGCTGCTGGAACTCCTCCCACTTCAGCGGCCGGTTGTCCAGCGCGGACGGCAGCCGGAAGCCGTGCTCGACGAGGGTGCGCTTGCGGGAGGCGTCGCCCTCGTACATGGCGCCGATCTGCGGGACCGTGACATGCGACTCGTCGATGACGAGGAGGAAGTCCTCCGGGAAGTAGTCGAGCAGTGTGTTCGGCGGGGTGCCCGGCAGGCGGCCGTCGAAGTGCATCGAGTAGTTCTCGACGCCGGAGCAGGTCCCGATCTGGCGGAGCATCTCCAGGTCGTAGGTGGTGCGCATGCGCAGCCGCTGCTCCTCCAGCAGCTTGCCCTGCTTGCGCAGCTCGGTCAGGCGCTCCTCCAGCTCGGCCTCGATGCCCTTGATCGCGCGTTCCATCCGCTCGGGACCGGCGACGTAGTGGGAGGCGGGGAAGACGTACAGCTGCTGTTCGTCGCTGATGATCTCGCCGGTGATCGGGTGCAGCGTGGTGAGCGCCTCGATCTCGTCGCCGAACATCTCGATGCGGACGGCCAGCTCCTCGTAGACCGGGAAGATCTCGATGGTGTCGCCGCGGACCCGGAAGGTACCCCGGGTGAACGCCATGTCGTTGCGCGTGTACTGGATGTCGACGAAGCGGCGCAGCAGCTCGTCGCGGTCGATCTCGTCGCCGACCTTCAGCGGGACCATCCGGTCCACGTACTCCTGCGGCGTACCGAGGCCGTAGATGCAGGAGACGGAGGCGACCACGACGACGTCGCGCCGGGTGAGCAGCGAGTTGGTCGCGGAGTGGCGCAGCCGCTCGACCTCCTCGTTGATCGAGGAGTCCTTCTCGATGTAGGTGTCCGACTGCGGGACGTAGGCCTCGGGCTGGTAGTAGTCGTAGTACGAGACGAAGTACTCGACGGCGTTGTTCGGCAGCAGCTCGCGGAACTCGTTCGCCAGCTGGGCGGCCAGCGTCTTGTTCGGCGCCATCACCAGGGTGGGGCGCTGGAGCTGCTCGATCATCCACGCGGTGGTGGCGGACTTGCCGGTGCCGGTCGCGCCCAGCAGGACGACGTCCTTCTCCCCGGCCTGGATGCGCCGGGCGAGGTCGGCGATGGCCGCCGGCTGGTCGCCGTTGGGCTGGTAGGGGCTGACGACCTCGAAGGGCGCCACCGTGCGTTCGATGTGGGAAACGGGCCGCATGACATCAACCGTACGACCCGCCACTGACAACGGGGTCCGGCTCAGCGGTTCTGGGGGGCGCGCGGGCGGCGTCGGTCCAGGTCGCGGCCGGGGCGCATGGGCGTGCGGCGGGCGGGCCGGTGCGCGACGGGGTGGGCGGGGACGCCCAGGCCGTGCTCGGCGGCGGGCCGCGGCAGCCGGCCCGTGACCGCCAGCGGGTCGAAGATCACCACGGCCGCGGCGAGGCACAGGAAGGCGAGCGGGCCGATCATCATCGGGGCGAGCAGCGCCGCGGGTGAGTCACCCTCGCCGGGGGTGGCGGCGTGGAGGTGGACGCTGAGGGCGGCCATGCCGGTGTAGTGCATGCCGCTGACCGCGAGTCCCATGACGAGGGAGGCGCCCACGCTCCACAGGAAGCCCCTGACCTTCCCGGCGGCCCACAGGGCGGCGGTGGCGGCGGCCACGCCTATGGCGACCGAGGCGGCGACGGTGAGGGTGTTGTACTCCAGCCGGCCGTCGAACCGCATGCCGGCCATGCCGAGGTAGTGCATGGAGGCGATGCCGAGGCCGGTGATCGTGCCGCCGGTGAACAGCGCCGTCCCGGTGGCGCCCCGGTAGCCGACCATGAAGATCCCGACGCCGACCATGACGATCGCGACGCCGAGACTGGCGTACGTCGTCGGCTTGTCGTAGTGGATCGGGGCCTGGTCGATCGTGAAGCCCATCATCGCGACGAAGTGCATCGTCCAGATGCCGGAGCCGATGGCCGCCGAGCCCAGGGCGAGCCATCCCGGGCGCCAGGAGCCGCCGACCAGCTGGGCCCGAGTGGTGCAGCGCAGACCGAGCGCGCCACCGAGGCAGGCCATGAGGTAGGCCACCACCGGTGTGACGAGTCCGTAGCTGAATCCGTCGACCGTGCCTTGCATGCGCGGCTGCCCTTCCGCCCTGTTCCGTCCGGCAATCTCCTGAAGTGCACCCCCTCCCGGGTTCGCGTGAGCGGCCGGGGTTGAGGCAGAGAGTATGACCCCCACCGGAATGGTCGAACGATTTTCCGGCAAAGAAACACGGCACTGCCTCAGATGTGCGCCCGCAGTGAGCGGACTTGGGCAACTCCATTCAACCCGTGGCCATTCTGCACTCCTCCGTCGTTGACGCTCTGCTGTCAGAGTTGAGCTGTCCGTGATCATCCGACGCGAGGAGTCCGCATGCACGCGCGCGTACTTGCCGCCACGACCACCGCGCTCCTGTCCGCCGCCGTCCTCACGCTCGTCGCACCCGGCGCCCACGCCGCTGACCGCGGCGACCCGCCCGTGGTCATCGCGCACCGCGGTGCCTCGGCCTACGCCCCCGAGAACACACTGCCCGCCATCGACAAGGCGGCCGCGCTCGGCATCCGCTGGGTGGAGAACGACGTCCAGCGCACCAAGGACGGCCTGCTCGTGGTGATCCACGACGACAGCCTCAAGCGCACCACCAACGTGGAGGAGGTCTACCCCGACCGCTCCCCCTGGAAGGTGAAGGACTTCACCGCCGCCGAGATCGCCCGTCTGGACGCGGGCAGCTGGTTCGGCCCCGAGTACGCGGGCACGCGCGTGCCGACGCTGACGGACTACATGCGCCGCGTCGAGCACAATCACCAGCGGCTGCTGCTGGAGCTGAAGAACCCCGAGCTCTACCCGGGCATCGAGCAGGACACCCTCAAGCTGCTCGGCAACGAGGGCTGGCTCGACACCAGGCACCTGGCGCACCGCCTGATCATCCAGAGCTTCAGCGCGGACAGCGTACGCACCGTGCACCAGCTGAAGCCGGCGGTGAAGACGGGCTTCCTCGGCACCCCGAAGACCGCGGACCTGCCCGGGTACGCGGGCTTCGTCGACCAGGTCAACCCGACCTACAGCTCCATCTCCACGGACTACGTCGGTGCCGTCCACGCCCTCAACGGTGCGCACGGCAAGCCGATGGAGCTGTTCACCTGGACCGTCGACGACGCGGACGGCGCCGTGAAGGCCGCCGGGTACGGCGTCGACGGCATCATCACCAACAAGCCCGACGTGGTGCTCGACGCCCTCGGCGGGTAGGTCCGGCCCGCGGGTCCGGGGGCCGCGTGAGCGGACCGCGGGGCGTTGTCAGTGGCGGGCCGTACCGTGGTCGCATGAACAGCCACGAGCAGGACGAGCAGCGGGTCGTGTGGGCCGTCGTGGACAGCGGCATCGGCCCGCTGCTGCTGGCGGCGACCCCCGAGGGCCTGGTCAGCGTCGTGTTCCACGCGACGGACCCGGTCCGCGACCGGGCGCTCGCGCGGCTCGCCGACCGGCTGGGCGCCGAGCCCGTCGAGGCGCCGGACTCCCCGCTGCTGGCCGAGGCGATACGCCAGGTGGAGGCGTACTTCACCGGTGCCCGGCGGGATTTCGCGCTGCCCCTGGACTGGTCGCTGGTCTCCGGCTTCAACCGGCAGGTGCTGCGCGAGCTGGCCGACGGGGTGCCCTACGGCACGGTCGTCGGGTACGGCGACCTGGCGCGGCGGGTCGGTCAGCCGGGCGCGGCCCAGGCCGTGGGTCTGGCGATGGGGGCCAATCCGCTGCCGGTCGTGGTCCCCTGCCACCGGGTCGTGGAGAGCGACGGCGGGATCGGCGGCTTCGGCGGCGGCCTGGAGACCAAGCGGAAGCTGCTCGCACTGGAGGGGGTACTGCCCGAGCCGCTGTTCTGAAGGATCCCGTCCCCTCTCTTGGGCCGGGGAACGACCGGGGGGAGACTGCGTCGGTGACCTCGACACTCACCCATGCGTACGCGCCCGAAGCGGTGCGATCTCCGGCCGGTGCGGCCGGCCGTCCGTCGAGCGGCGCGGCCGGCCGGGTGTGCGGCGGTGCCGGATGAGCGCGGTCGAGCGGCGGACGGCCGTGGCCGAGGCGCCGGCGCCCGGCGCGCTGCCCGCCCTGCGCCGCCGGATCTCCACCGTGCTGATCGTGAGCCAGATCCTCGGCGGCCTGGGCGTGGCCACCGGTATCGCGCTCGCCGCCGTCCTGGCCCGGCAGGTGAGCGGAAGCGAGTCGCTGTCCGGGCTCGCGCCCACCGCGACCGTCGCCGGGACGGCCGTGCTGTCCGTGCCGCTGGCCGCCCTGATGACGGCTCGCGGCCGGCGGCCCGGCCTGGTCCTCGGGTATCTCCTCGGTGCGCTGGGAGCCGTGGTCGTCGTGGTGGCGGCCGCCGTCGGGAGTTTTCCGCTGCTGCTGTGCGGGATGGCCGGCTTCGGAGCGGCCTCGTCGGCGAACCTCCAGGCGCGGTTCGCGGCGGCCGATCTCGCCGAGCCCGACCGGCGGGCCAGGGCCATCTCGCTCGTGGTGTGGGCGACCACGCTGGGCGCGGTCCTCGGGCCGAACATCGCCGCTCCGGCGGGCCGCAGTGTCGCCGGGCTCGGGATACCGCGGGCGGCCGGGCCGTTCCTGTGGGCCGGCGGGATCTTCGTGGTCGCCGCCGCCGTCGTGGCGGTACGGCTGCGCCCCGACCCGCTGCTGACGGCGCGTGCGCTGGCTCCGCCCGAGGAGCACTCGTCCGCCGGGCGCTCGCTGCGCGCGGGGCTGGCCGCCGTGGCCGCCTCGCCACGTGCCAGGCTCGCCCTGGTCACGGTGGCCGTGTCGCACACGGCGATGGTCTCGGTGATGTCCATGACTCCGGTCGACCTCACGCACCACGGGGCGAGCATCGACCTGATCGGGCTGGTGATCAGCGGGCACATCGCGGGCATGTACGCGTTCTCGCCGCTGATGGGGCGGCTGGCCGACCGGTTGGGACGGCTCGCCGTGACGGGACTGTCCGTGGGGCTGCTGGCGGTGGCGCTGTTCCTGGCCGGGACGGCCGGCGACAGCCACGGGCAGACGGCCGCCGGGCTGTTCGTGCTGGGCCTGGGCTGGTCGGCCGGGCTGGTGTCCGGGTCGGCGCTGCTGACCGACGCGGTGCCGCAGTCCGCTCGGGCGGCCGCGCAGGGTCTGTCCGACCTGACCATGAACACCTCCGCCGGGATCGGCGGGGCGGTCGCCGGTCTGGTGGTGGCGCAGGCGAGCTACGCCTGGCTGAACCTCACCGCCGCCTGCCTGCTCATACCCCTGGCGGCGCTCGCCCTGTTCACCCGGGCCGGCCGGAAGCGGCCGGCCCCGGCGGACGGCTGAGCGGGCGCCGCCGCCTCCAACACTGCCCGCGTGTGGGTCGTCGTGCCGGGCCTCGAAGACATTGCCGGCCGACGCAAGGGTTTGGCCCGGGCCGCAGACCGCCAGAGTTGAGGGAGGACCGACAGACAGGAGGGTCGCCCGTGGTGCTGGTGGTGTCCGAAGAGGTGCGTGAGGCGCTCGCCGCGCGTCGGCCGGTGGTGGCACTGGAGTCCACGATCATCGCGCACGGGCTGCCACGGCCGCGCAACCTCCAGGTGGCGCTTGAGCTGGAGGCCGCCGTGCGGCACGAAGGGGCCGTTCCGGCGACGATCGCCGTCCTGGACGGCATCCCTCGTGTCGGCCTCGACAAGGAGCAGGTGGAGCGGGTCGCGAACGAGGACGGCATCCGCAAGCTGGGCCACCGCGACCTGCCGCTCGCGGTGGCGTCCGGGGCGAGCGGGGCGACGACGGTGTCGGCGACCGCGCAGCTCGCGGCGCTGGCCGGCGTACGGGTGTTCGCCACCGGCGGGCTCGGCGGGGTGCACCGGCAGTGGACCCTCACCCAGGACGAGTCCGCGGACCTGGGGCTGCTGGCCCGCACCCGGATCACTGTGGTGTGCGCCGGTGTGAAGTCGATCCTGGACGTCCCGGCGACGCTGCAGCGGCTGGAGACGCTGGGGGTCGCGGTCGCCGGGTACGGCACGGACCGCTTCCCCGGCTTCTATCTGTCCGACTCCGGGCATCCCGTCGACTGGCGGCTGGACACACCCGAGCAGGTGGCCGCCGTGATGCGGGCGCAGGACGCGCTCGCGGGGCAGGAGTCGGCGCTGATCGTCGCCAACCCGGTGCCGGAGTCCGAGCAGTTGGACCCGGAGCTGCACGCGCGCGTGCTGGCCGAGGCGCTGCACGCGTGCGAGGCGGAGGGCATCACCGGGCAGGCGGTCACGCCGTTCCTGCTCGACCACCTGGTGCGGCACACCGACGGCGCCTCGCTGAGCGCCAACCTGGCGGCGGTCCGCGGCAACGTGCGGCTGGCGGCACGGATCGCGGCGGCGTGGACGGGGGCGTGAGCGAGAGGGGCCGGGCGCGCGTGGACGGAGCTGAGCAGGGCGGTGGCGAGCAGGCGGGGCCGGGTGGGCTGCTGGTCGTGGGCGACGTCGTGACGGATGTCGTCGCCCGCCATCGCGGCACGCCGGCCGGCGGCACGGACACGGCCGCGTCCGTGCGCATCCTGCCCGGCGGCGCGGGCGCCAACGTGGCGTGCTGGGCGGCGCGTTGGGGCTGCCGTGACGTTCGGATGCTGGGCCGCGTCGGGGCGGACTCGGCGGAGTGGCACGCACGGCACCTTGAGGAGTGGGGGGTACGGCCACGGCTGGTCGTCGACCCTGGGGCGCCGACCGGGACGGTGATCTGCCTGGTCGACACCGACGCGGGCGCCGAGCGGACGTTCCTCACCGACAGTGGCGCCTCGCTGCTCCTGGACCGCTCCGACTGGTCGGACGCGCTGCTGGACGGTGTGGGGTGGCTGCACCTGTCGGGTTATCTGCTGTTCTCCGAGCCGAGCCGCGGGCTGGTGGCGGCGGCCCTGTCGTCGGCACGTGCGCGTGGCGTGCCGGTCAGCGTGGATCCGGCGTCGGCCGGCTTCCTCCGGGAGCTGGGCGTGGACCGTTTCCTCGCGCTGGTCGAGGGCGTCGACGTCCTTCTGCCCAGCCGTGACGAGGCGTGTCTGCTCACCGGGTTGCCCGACGCGGCCGACGCGGCCGCCGAGCTCAGCCGCCGTGTCCCGCTGGTGGTGGCCACCTCGGGCGCCGAGGGGGCACTCGTGGCCAGGTCCGGTGCCGTGGACGCCCGGATACCGGCGGTCGCGGCGGACGCCCGGGACACGACGGGCGCCGGGGACGCCTTCACGGGTGCCTTCCTGGCCGCGCTGCTGTCCGGCGCCGCCCCGCAGGACGCGGCGACGGAGGGCTGCCGGGCCGGCGCGCTGGCGGTGGCGCAGGTGGGCGGCCGGCCCCGGCGTCCCGAGGGACCGTGAATCCCCGACGGTGGACCAAGGCTGTCTGACGGTGGACCAAGAGGCCACCGCCGCTGGCGCCAGTCCGGGCAAGAAGGGCCGGGGTCGGCGGCCATGGCCACCAGGGCCCGACCACACCTTCGGCACCGCTTACGCCCGTCGCCCCCACGCCGAGATCATCGGGGCCGTCGCCAGGTCCATCGTGCCGGAGGCGACATGGGCCAGGTGTCGGTCGATCTCCTCGTCCGTGGCGAGACCGGCCTCGACCAGCCGGGAGCGGATCTGGCGGACCGTGGCGGCCTCCAGGGCGGCGCAGGCGGGCGAGGTGAGCGGGAAGTAGGCGTCCGCCTCGACCTCGCGCAGGCCCGCCTCGCGCAGCAGGCGCGGCAGTTTACGGCCGTAGGCGAGGTCGGCGCCGCGGTCGGCCAGCAGCGAGCGGAAGCCCTGCCGCAGCCGGTTGGCCAGTTGCTGCTCGGGGCCGTACTCGTCAGGGCAGACCAGGGGCTGCAGGGCGGGGTCGGCGTCCTCGACGAGGAGCCGCCCACCGGGCCGCACAGCCCGCACCATGGACGCCAACGCCTGCTCGCGGTCGGGGACATGGACGAGAACCAGACGGGCGTGGACGAGGTCGAAACCGTCCCCCGGCGGTTCCTCGGCGGCCACGTCGTGCACCAGCACCTCCACCGGCGGGCGGGCCGCTTCGGCGAGCCGGGTGGTGTCGATGTCGGTGGCGACGACCTTGCCGGTCGGGCCGACCTTCCTGGCGAGCCAGGAGACCACGGAGGTGCCGCCGGCGCCGACCTCCCAGCAGCGCCAGCCGGGGCCGATGCCGAGCCGCTCCAGGTGCCGGAACGTGACGGGGTCGAAGAGGTCGGTGAAGGCGTCGAAGCGCTCCGCCGCCTCGCTCTGCCGGTTGTCGAGAAGGTAGCCGTCGTCGGTTGGCGTCATGCCGCGATCATCCCAGTTGTCCGACTCGTGCGGCGTGGTGGACTCCCGGGGCCGCCGGGCGGACGCCCGTGCATCCGGCCGTCCACAGACGGGAACCAAGCGGAATTGCGGCCTCCCACAGGCTGGTCCGCTCGTGGCGCCGGACTGGCACACTGGCGGCTCCGGCACGGTCCTAGCGTCAGCCAGGGCGCGGCGATGCGGTGCGGGGAGATCCACACGAGGAGATCCGTATGTCGATGGCAGGGAATCTGCGGAAGGTCACCGGGCTGAGCAGGGTCGGCGGGCTGAGCAGAGTGGCACGGCTGGCCCGGCGGCGACCGCGGGTGGACCTGAGCCATCCGGCACGCTCCCCGCTCGGCTCCTCGGTGGTGAACTGCGTGACCTACCACGGCGGGGTCCGGGCGCCGGCCACCGGGGACCTGGTGGAGGCCGTGCGGCAGGTGCGCAAGAGCGGGGACGGCTTCGTCTGGCTCGGCCTGCACGAGCCCACCAACCAGGAGTTCGCCGGCATCGCCGAGCTGTTCGACCTGCACCCGCTGGCGGTGGAGGACGCGGTCGAGGCCCACCAGCGCCCGAAGGTGGAGCGGTACGGCGAGGTGCTCTTCGCGGTGTTCAAAACGGTCTGCTACGTCGAGCACGAGGAGCTCACGGCGACCAGCGAGGTGGTGGACACCGGGGAGATCATGGCGTTCGTGGGCGCGGACTTCGTCATCACCGTGCGGCACGGCCGGCACGGCTCGCTGGGTCCGGTGCGCGAGGGGCTGGAGGCCGATCCACAGCAGCTCACCAAGGGGCCGTCGGCGGTGCTGCACGCGATCGCGGACCATGTGGTCGACGACTATCTGGCCGTCATCGACTCGGTGCAGGCGGACATCGACCAGGTGGAGACGGACGTGTTCGCGGAGACCGGCGCCCGCGTCGACCCGGGCCGTATCTACCAGCTCAAGCGCGAGCTGCTGGAGCTGAAGCGGGCCGTGGTGCCGCTCGGCCGGCCGCTGCTGGAGCTCGCCGACCGGCCGATGCGGGTCATCGAGCCGGAGATACAGGCCTACTTCCGGGACGTCTCCGACCATCTGCTGCGCGCCACGGAGCAGATCGCCGCCTTCGACGAGCTGCTCAACTCGATTCTCCAGGCACATCTGGCGCAGGTCACCGTCGCGCAGAACGAGGACATGCGGAAGATCACGGCATGGGCCGCGGTGATCGCCGTACCGACGATGGTGTGCGGCGTGTACGGCATGAACTTCGACCACATGCCGGAACTGCACTGGAGGTTCGGCTACGGACTGGTCATAGGCGTGATATCCGTCGCCTGCCTGGTGCTGTACCGGGGATTTCGGCGCAACGGCTGGCTGTGACGCCGACCGCTTCGGCCCACAGCGGGTGAGGAGACCGGTGCCCCGGCCGGCGGCGATGAGCAGTACATCTCACCTGGGGGCGTAGACGCTCTCGGCCCAGGACGCGATCTGCCCCTCGGACAGGTGCCGGACGACGTCGGCCTCGCTGATCATGCCGACCAGCCGCTTGTTCTCGATGACGGGGAGCCGGCGGATCTGGTGCTGCTGCATCTCACGCAGGACCTCGCCGACGTCGGCGCCCGCGTCGATCCAGCGAGGGGTGCCCTTGGCGAGGTCGCCGGCGGTGACGCGGGCGGGGTCGTGCCCCATGGCCACGCAGCCGACGACGATGTCACGGTCGGTGAGGATGCCGCACAGCCGCTCGTTCTCGTCACTGATCGGCAGGGCGCCGACGTTGAGTTCGCGCATCAGCTGGGCGGCGCGGTCGAGGGTTTCATGAGCGGGGATCCACTGGGCGCCGCGGTGCATGATGTCTCCGGCAGTGGTCATGGAGTACCTCCCTGAGCCGGACGGCCGGCGCGGCGCGGAGGGCACCGCGGTCCCGGCGTCGTCCATTCTCACCGCACCCGCCATGCGCCGCACCTGCGCACCCGCTCGGTGCTCACCCGTTCCACGCCGGGTGACGGGGGTCGTCGGCGCGCACCAGGACATCGGCGGTGCCGGCCGGGTCGGTCTCGTCGGCGTAGCGCTCGAAGGCGGGCAGGGTCCAGTGCTCGTCGTCCGGAGTACGGCGGCGCAAGGCACCCGGGGAGAGGAGGACATGGACGGAGAGATCGAAGGGGAACCAGTGCCTGAGCAGGAGTGGGCCGTGCAGCAACAGCAGGCCCCCGGGCGGGAGTTGGACGTAGCTGCTGCGGGTGGCGCGATCGGCGACCGGGTCCCACAGGTCGGGCAGGACACGTCCGTCACCGCCGGGCTCCAGCGGCCCGAACACCTCGCGCCACAGGGCGCCGGTGTCGAACCAGCCGTCGTAGTACGCCTCGACGTCGTGCCGGCCGTACTCCAGGCGCAGGGACGCTGGGCGCAGGAAGCCCTCGGTGCCGACGGCGAGGGAGGGGCGGCCCCGGACCCGCAGCGCCTGGCTCACGCGCTCGGCGAGGTCGCCGGGGCGGGCGGCCGGGGCACCGTCGAAGGCGATCCGCGGCCAGGGGCTGCCGTCGGCCGGCGTCAGATCGAGCAGCCGCTCGGCGAGCAGGTCGGCGAGCCGGTCCCAGGTGATCGCTTCGAGTCGCACACGCCCATGATGCGCCACCTGCCCCGACGACTGCGCCGGGGCCCGGTGGACTGACCGACGGACACGGCACGCCATATGACATAGCGCGCCGTGCAGCCCACCGCGCCACATGACACAGCACGCCGCCCGACACACCGTGCCGTCCAGCGCTACGCGCGACGCGACACAGCGCGCCGTGCAGCCGACCGCGCCACATGGCACAGCGCGCCGTCCGGCACACCGCGCCACATGACGCAGCGCGCCGTCCGGCACACCGCGCCGTCCAGCGCAACGCGCGATGTGACACACCGCGCCGCCCGGCACAACACACCACTTGGCACACCGCGCCACACGACACGACACACCACCCGGCGCACCACGCCGCCCGGCACACCGCGCCACATGACACAGCACGCCCCCTGGCCTACCGCGACACCCGGCGCACCACGCCACATGGCACGCCGCGCCACCCGGCCCAAACCACCCGCGTGCCATGGCCCCTGCCGGCGGGCATGAACGGGATATGGCCCCCGCTCGCCCACCCACTCCTCGCCCACCCACTCCTCGCCCTCCCGCTCCTCCCACTCCCCCACACCGTCCCGCGACTCTCCCGCCCGGTCCCGGCCCTGTCGTCGTCCAGCCGCTGCGGCGCAAGCGGTGTGCTGCGTGCCGGCGGGGTCCGCTGGCGATGCTCGTCCTGGAGGGCGGTGTACCGCGCTGCCTCGACTGCGCCGACCTGGGGCACCTGGTGTTCCTGCCGCGCGGGGACACGGCGCTGACCCGTCGGTCGCGGGAGGAGAGCACGCTGTCGGCCGTGGTCGTCCGGTTCAACCGGCGCAAGGCGCGCTACGAGCGGCAGGGCATCCTGGTCGAGGAGGAGGCGCTGGCCCGGGCCGAGGAGCGCTGTCTCGCGGACGCGGAGGCGCGGCGGCGGCGCCGGGCGCGGGACGCGCGCAGGCGGGCGGCCGAGGACGAGCGGTTCACGGCGGAGTTCGCCGCCGAGATCCGGCGCCTGTTCCCGGGCTGTCCGCAGGAGCGGGCGCAGGCCATCGCGGCGCACGCCTCGGTGCGGGGCAGCGGGCGGGTGGGCCGCAGCGCGGCGGGGCGGGCGCTGTCGGAGGATGCGGTGATCGTGGCGGTGCGGGCGGCCCTGCGGCACCAGGACACACCGTACGACCGGCTGCTGATGAGCGGGGTGCCGCGTCACGAGGCACGGCGGCGGATCGCGCCCGGTCTGGAGGCCCTGCTCGCACGGTGGCGGAACGAGCGGTTGCCGTCGGCGAGCTGAAAGCACATGCCCCCGCACGCCTCCCTGCCCACGGGGGTGGCGGCCGGGGGTGGGGCCAGGCAGGATCTACGGCACTTGGGGCAGCCTGACGGGGGGATTGGCGTAGCCATGGTCGAGGGACCGTATCTGGTGCTGGCGGTGGCGGGTGTGCTGGCGACGGCACTGATGGCCGGCGTCTTCTGCGCCTTCTCCGTGCTCGTGATGCGCGGACTCGCCGCGTTGCCGCCCGCGCAGGGCGTCGCCGCGATGAACGCGATCAACCGGACGGCGATGACACCGGCGTTCATGCTGGTGTTCCTGGGCACGGCGGTGGTGTGCGCGGTGATCGCCGTGGTCACCTTCGTGCTGTGGCCCGAGGACGGCGCCGTGGAGCTGCTGCTGGGCAGCGGGCTGTATCTGTTCGGCTCGTTCGGTGTGACGGCGGCGGCGAACGTGCCGCGCAACGACGCGCTGATGCTGCAGACGGCGGGATCCCCGGAGGCGGCCGCGTACTGGCCGTCGTACGTCCGTGAATGGACGCGGTGGAACCACGTCCGGATGATCGCCTCGGTCGCGGCGGCGCTGGCGTATCTCGTGGCACTGCTGTGAGGCGTGAGGCGTGAGGGCGCGCGCCTCGGCGAACCCCGCCCCTCCGGTCGGCGGCCCGACCCCTCGGGAACGGCTCGCCCCTCCGCGTCCCACCTCAACTTCACCGCCGGTACCACCATCCCCAACACTTTTCGTTTCCTGCATCGCTGGCGACAAGGCACACTTCGCCGCACTGCGCAGCCGTCGGGCCGGACGTATCGTGGCCGGAAGGTGTGCCGCCCGATGACGCACGGCCTGTCGTAAGCGCACGCGAGGAAGACGGCCATGGCCGACCCCAAGGGATTCATGACGACCCCCCGCCAGGACTGGCCGCGCCGGCCTGTCGAGGAGCGGGTGCGGGACTGGGACGAGGTGTACGTCCCCGGGGCGCTGCTGCCGATCATCAGCAAGCAGGCCGACCGATGCATGGACTGCGGCATTCCGTTCTGCCACCACGCCTGCCCGCTCGGCAATCTCATCCCGGAGTGGAACGACCTGGTCTCCCGCGAGGACTGGCGGGCGGCGAGCGACCGGCTGCACGCGACGAACAACTTTCCCGAGTTCACCGGGCGGCTGTGCCCGGCGCCGTGCGAGGCGGGCTGTGTGCTGGCCATCAACCAGCCCGCCGTCACGATCAAGAACGTCGAGTGCGCGATCGCCGACCGGGCCTGGGAGGAGGGGTTCACCCCGCCCCGGCCGCCGGACCGGCTGTCCGGGAAGACGGTCGCGGTGATCGGCTCCGGGCCGACCGGGCTCGCCGCGGCCCAGCAGCTGACCCGGGCCGGGCACACGGTCGCCGTGTACGAGCGCGACGACCGGCTCGGCGGCCTCATGCGGTACGGCATCCCCGCGTTCAAGATGGAGAAGCACCATCTGGAACGACGGCTGGAACAGATGCGGGCGGAGGGCACCAAGTTCCGTACGTCGACGGCCGTCGGCCGGGATGTCGGGGCCGAGGAACTGCGGGCGCGCTACGACGCGGTCGTGGTCGCCACCGGAGCCACCGCATGGCGGGAACTGCCGGTTCCGGGGCGTGAGTTGGCCGGTGTCCATCAGGCGATGGAGTATCTGCCGCCGGCCAACCGGGTGTGCGAGGGCGACCTCAACGTGTCGCCGCTGTCGGCCGCCGGCCGGCATGTCGTGATCGTCGGAGGCGGGGACACGGGAGCGGACTGCCTGGGCACGGCGGTGCGGCAGGGCGCGGCGTCCGTCACGCAGCTGGACATCTACGCCCAGCCTGGCGGCGAGCGCGACGAGGACACCGAGCCGTGGCCGACGTATCCGAAGATCTACCGTCTGTCCGCCGCGCACGAGGAGGCCCGCGAGCTGCGCACGGCGCCCGCGGCGGACGCGGACGCGCGGCTGTTCGCGGCGTCGACGCTGCGGTTCACCGGCGACGCCGACGGGCATGTGCGGTCCCTGCACCTGGTCGAGGTGGACGCACAGCGCCGCCCGATGCCGGGCACGGAGAGGACGCTGCCCGCCGATCTGGTCCTGCTCGCCCTCGGCTTCTCGGGCCCGGACCGGGCCGACGGCCTGATCGACCAGCTCGGCCTGGCCATGAACCCGCGGGGCACGATCGCGCGGGACGCGGGCTTCGCGACGAACGCCCCCGGGGTGTTCGCCGCCGGGGACGCCGCGCGCGGGCAGTCGCTGATCGTGTGGGCGATCGCGGAGGGACGGGCGGTCGCGGCGGCCGTCGACCGTTATCTGACGGGCAGCTCACGCCTTCCGGCGCCGATCGGGCCGTACGACCGCCCGATGGCCGTCTAGGTCTCGCGCTCCGGCTGTGAGGAGAGCGTGTCGGTCAACTGGGTCTCAGCATCAGGGGGTTGATCGAAAAGCAGCAGTCGGGTTCAGGAGAGCAGGAAGTCCGCCACCCCCGCCTTCGCGCCCTCGATGAACGCGGTCATCTCGTCCGAGGTGTAGATCAGTGCGGGCCCGTCGGGGTCGGTGGACTGGCGGACGGCGATGCGGCCGTCGGCGAGCTTCATCGCCTCCAGGCAGTTGCCCCCGTTGCCACCGCTCCACGGCTTGTGCCAGCCCTCGCTGCCCAGCTCCCGGGCGGGCATGCCGTTGTATATCCGCTCGGCGCGGATCCGTGGGCGGGACGCGGACGTGGTGTGGTCCATTCACAGCTCCTTGCGGAGATCCTCCAGGATCTCCTTCGTGCGATGTGCGGTCGCGGCATGTGCCGCCATGCGGTCCATGACCTCAAGATGGGCGGCCACCTCGGGACGCGCGTCGAGATAGACAGCGCCGGTCAGGTACTCGCTGTAGACCATGTCCGGGAGTTCCGGCATGGCGAAGCGGAAGAGCACGAACGGTCCGTACGTGCCGGGATGCGGGCCGGCGGAGAACTCGGCGACCTGCAGCGTCACATGCGGCAGCTGTGTGGCGTCGAGCAGCTTCTCGATCTGGGCGCGCATCACCTGAGCGGAGCCGACCGGGCGGCGCAGGACGGTTTCGTCCATCACCACCCACAGCCGGGGGGCGTCCTCACGGGCGAGCAGGTCCTGGCGCTGCATGCGCAGCGCGACATGCCGCTCGATGTCCTCGGGGCGGGTCTGGCCGATGGCGCCGGACCGCAGCACACCGCGCGCGTAGTCCTCGGTCTGCAGCAGACCGGGCACGAAGTGCGGCTCGTACTGGCGGATCAGGGACGCCGCGCCCTCCAGGCTGACGTGCATGGAGAACCAGCCGGGCAGGATGTCGTGGAAGCGCTGCCACCAGCCGGGCCGGTTGGCGTCCTCCGCGAGCTGCACGAACGCGTCGGCCTCGTCGGCCTCGACGCCGTAGGCCTTCAGCAGCAGCTGGAGGTACGGGATCTTCAGCGCGACCTCGGCCATCTCCATACGGCGGACGGTGGCGGGGGCGACACGGAGGATGCGGGCAGCCTCCTCGCGCTTGAGCCCGGCGCGTTCCCGCAGGTCCAGCAGGCGCCGGCCGAGGACCACCTGTCCCACGGTCGGCGCGGACCGCGGCTCGCTCACGCTCCACCTCCACGAAGCGACGCAACTCAAGGGCGACGGGCCGCGCGGTGACGCGGGGCCCGGACGCATGCTGACAGCCTTGCGGCGCCATTCGAAGACCTATTCGAAGATCTGGGCAGACCTCCGCGATCCGAACTGGCGCCGCTCGACGTGCTGATGCGAGCAGTGTGCCACGACGCTTCGACGGCGCACACAGCACTCTGCAATTTCCAGAGTGACACTTGCCAAGTGTTCAAGGCGGGGAGATAGTGGCAAGCGTGATTCCGTCCGCGCCCTTAGGAACAGACGCCGCCGCAGACCGGGCCGGTCTCGGTGCCGCCGCGGGAGCGAACCCCGCGGGGAAGGCTGCCGAGCGCCGGTTCCGTTTCGAGCTGGCCGCGCACCCGGGCTCCCCGGCGCGGGCCCGACATCTGACCCGGGCCCGGCTCACCGGCTGGTCGGTGGGCGAGGACACCTGCGACACGGCGGAACTGGTCATATCCGAGCTGGTCACCAACGCGATCGTGCACACGGCGAGCAGCCGCGTGGTGTGCGAGCTGCACGACCACGACGACACCGTGCGCATAGCCGTACGGGACGAGGGCTGCGCGCCCGGCGACCCGCGGCCGGCCGCGGGACAGCGGGGCGAGGCCGAACACGGGCGGGGACTGCTGCTGGTCGACGCGATGTGCCGCGCCTGGGGCGCCCAGGAGCACGGACCCGGCCTGCTGGTCTGGGCCGAGCTGCCGCGCCAGGCCGACACGCCGGGCACCCCCGGCGAACCCCTCAACGACCTGGGCTGGGGCACCCGCCCCAAACCCGGCCCGAGCGACGGCTCGGGCGAGGGCGACGACAACGGCGACGAGGCCGAGGGCCACGCCCGGCCCAAGACCGGGGCCGCCGCAGCGAACAACGACGCCGCGCGACGCGAGGGCGGCAACGGGCGACTCGACGGCGACGCCGCTCGGCTCGACGGCGGTGCCGGGCCGATGACCGAAGCGTTCGCGCCCGACGGCCCGTGGGGGGCCGGGACGGGTCGCGAGAGGGGGAGGCCGTGAGGCCCGCATCCGGCCACGGCCAGGTACTGACCATGAACACGCTCGTCCAGCTCACCCGCCGCGCGCACACGCCCGAGGCACCGCGCCGGCTCGCCGTGCCGGAGGGCATGACCGCCCCGCTCGGCTGCGACGCCGTGGCCGTGCCCGCCCGCTTCGGACCGCTGGTCCTGCCCCGTCTGCCACGCGTCGGATGCGTGTACGCCGACGAGGCGAACTGGTGGTGGATCGTCCCGTCCGACTCCGACTACGCCCTGGAGTGGCCGGCTCCCGCTCACTACGCCACCGGCGCGGTCCTGCCCGACTCCGGCCCTCGGCCCGCCCCGGGCCTGATCCACCGACCGGACGACACGGTTCCATACACCCCGCCGATCCCGCTCTACCTGGCGTTGTGCCGCCTGACCGACACGACCCCGGCCTGGTCGCGCCCGGTCAACGCGTGACGCGGTCGCGCCCGATCAACGCGTGACGCCTGGGGCCGGCGCGTGACGCCTGCGGCCGGTGCGTGATGCCTGCGGCCGGCGCGTGATGCCGGGGGCCGGCGCGTAACGCCCGCAGCGCGCCCCAGGCCGAACCCGCCGGCTCGCGACTCCCCACCGCGCCCCATCCCCGCGCACCTCCGCACCCCCGCCCCGCGCACCCCCGCGCACCCCTCCCCACCCGCGCACCCGCCGGCGCCCCGCACCCCCCGCTCCGCGCCCTCCCCCGCCCATGCCCCGCCCCGCGATAGTGACGGCCGGAAGGAACCGGTTGTCGGGGGAGGTCGGGTGGGCGGCGGCACGGACGACGCGGACCAGCGCGACGCGGCGGAACAGCGCGACGTGTCGGAGTCGGAGCGGCTCCTCTTCGGTGGGCCGCTGCGCTACGACATGGGCTGGAACCAGCACGTGGACGCGTTCCTGGAGCTGAACCTGCGCGCGATGGTCACCCGGCTGCCCGCCCTGCTCGGCTCCAGCCTCCGTCTCGCCCGCCAGGCCGACCGCCGGGCCACCCGCACGGTGCTGCTGGCCGAGGCCGGCCGGGGCGTCGGCCAGGCGGTCAGCCTGCTCGCGGTCAACAGCGTGCTGGCCCGCCTGCTCGGCGCCGGCCCACTGGAGACGCGCCTGCGCGGCGCCGTCCCGGCACTGGCCGCGCTGTCCGCCGTACTCCTCGTCTCCGCGCTGCTGAACGCCGCGTCGACGTACGCCACCGGGCGCCTTGAGCCCAAGGTGGAGCGCGTGGCGACGGAGCTGTACCTGGAGCGGGCGGCCAACGTGGAGCTGTCCGCGATCGAGGACCACGCCTTCCACAAGCTGCTGGACACGGCCCAGTACGGCGCCTCCTCCGCCCGCCGGATGATCATGTACGGCACACGTCTGGTGAACGCGGTGATCTCCCTGGTCGCGGCGGCCGGGGTGCTGACCGTGCTGCATCCGGCGCTGCTGCCGCTGCTGGTCACGATGACCCTGCCGAGCGCCTGGAGCTCGCTGACCGACGCCCGGCGCCGCTACGCGTCCTTCCACACCTGGGTGCAGCACGCCCGCGCCGGCCATCTGCTGAGCAGTCTGCTGACCGAGCCGCAGGCCGCGCCGGAGATCCGGGTGCACGGCGTGGGCCCCTTCCTGCTGCGCCACTTCCGCGCGATGTCGGAGACGGCGGAGGCCGAGCAGGCCCGGCTGGCCCGGCTCACCGCCCGCACCGGGCTGATCGCGGCCTCCTGGACGGGCCTGGCCACGGTGGCGACGTACGCCACCCTCGGTGCGCTGCTGCTCACGGGCGCGATGGCGCTGTCGGTGGCCGGCACCGCGGTGGTCGCGATCCGCAGCGGTGCGACGAGCCTCAACACCCTCGTGCTGGAGATCAACGAGCTGCACGAGGAGGCGCTGTTCGTCGGTGATCTGGAGCGGCTGTACGTCGAGGCGGCCGAGCGGGCCATTCCGGTGGGCGGGGTGCCGCTGCCCGAGGACCCCCGGGAGATCCGCCTCGAGAACGTCACGTTCCGCTACCCCGGCGACGCGGCCCGCCCGGCGCTGGACGACGTCACCCTCAGCCTCCCGCTCGGCCGGATCATCGCGCTGGTCGGGGAGAACGGTTCCGGCAAGACGACGCTGGTCAAGCTGCTCGCGGGGCTGTACCGGCCGGACGCCGGACGGATCATGTGGGACGACGTCGACGCCGCCCGGGCCGACCGGCGGCTGCTGGCCGAGCGGGTGGCGATGGTGGCGCAGGACTTCAAGCGGTGGCCGTTCACGGCCCGCGTCAACGTGGCGATCGGCCGCTCGTCCGCCCCGCTGACCGAGGAGCGGCTGGCCGAGTCGATCGCCCAGGCCGGTGCCCAGGACGTGGTGGCGGACCTGCCGCGCGGCCTGGACACGCTGCTGGCCAAGCACTTCTCCGGCGGCCATGAGCTGTCCGGCGGCCAGTGGCAGCGGCTCGGCATCGCCCGGGCGGCCTACCGGCGCGGGCGCATCCTGATCGTGGACGAGCCGACCGCGGCGCTGGACGCGCGGGCGGAGGTGGAGGTCTTCGACAAGATCCGCGCCCTGGCCGCCGCCGGGCAGACGGTCGTACTGATCACGCACCGGCTGGCGTCGGTGCGCCACGCCGACCTGGTGCACGTGCTGGACCAGGGCCGGGTGGCGGAGACCGGCACACCGGAGGAGCTGCTGGCGAAGGGAGGGGTGTACGCGGAGCTGTACGCGCTCCAGGCGGAGCAGTTCATGCTGAAGGTGCCCGCCCCGAGGAGTTCGGCGGCGGGCTGACCTGCGGCAGGCGGCGCGATCGTCACTCGCCGGCGTCCCCGCTCCGGACGATCACCAGGAACGTGTCCGTCGCGAGGTCCATGACAACCTCGGCGGGCAGACCTTCCAGTCGCCGCGCGTGCGCGAACTCCTCCGCGGGCCACGATCCGCGCGGCCCGCCTGCGGGAAAGCGTTCGAGCACGGTTCGCCCGTTCACCATCTCGCACCTCCACAAAACGTTGACGTGTAGGAGTTAACGCCCTGCGGAGGCCCAACGGCTCGGTCAGTGACACGACTGAGACGTAGGTGACACGCGTTCAATGCGGACCGTGAAATTCCGCGTACGGACCGCACGCGTCCGATACGAAACGTGGCAGCTCTCGTACGAAGCGTGTCAGCCGTCGTACTCGTCGTGGTAGCGCACCGGCTCCCTCTTGGCCCCCTCCCGGCCCAGTGCCGTGAGGTCCAGCAGGCTCCCCGTGGAGCCCACCTCGTCGAGAACTCCCTCGTACGCCGAGTAGGTGTGGAAGACCCGGTCGTGCTCCCGCAGGAAGCAGCTGATCCCCGGCCGCTCGGCGAGGGAGCCGTCATCCTGCTCGACGGTCACCTCGAAGTCCTGGTTGAAGTCGGTCTCGTACGAGGAGTACCAGGGCAGCGTCCATCCCATCCGCGCCTTGAACGGCAGGATGCGGGTGAACGGCGCCCGGGAGACCGCCACGAACGACGTTCCCCTGGCGTGGAGATGGGCGAGATGCCCCACTTGGTCCAGAAATGCGGAGCAGTTCCGGCAGCCGCCCTCCCACTCGGGCGCGAACATGAAGTGGTGGACGACGAGTTGCTCGCGCCCGTCGAAGAGGTCGAGGAGCGTCGCCTTGCCGTCGCCGCCCTCGAAGACGTACTCCTTGTCGACCTCCACCATCGGCAGCCGGCGCCGCTCAGCGCTCAACGCCTCGCGCGCGCGGATCACGGCCTTCTCCTTGACCAGCAGTTCCTCGCGCGCCGCGCGCCACTGCTCACGCGTGACGACTTCCGGAAGCGACATGGGCCCCTCCTGTGCAACGGTCCGTTCCCAGGAGGTGACCGACGGTCCGCGCGGAACTCATCGCTGCCGCGGAAAAAAATCCGAAGTCGCCCCGGAGGCCCTGAGTTCGTCGACGAGTTCGGCGAGTGACCGCTCGTGCCGCGGGGTGAGCCGTCCGGTGTCGTCGAGGTGGACCGCGCACGCGGTGGCGGTGTCGACGAGGCGTTCGAGGACGGCGGTGACCTCGCCGGTGCCCGCGGTGTGCCGGGCCAGCGCGGGCAGTTCGGCGGCGGCGAGGGCGCTGGCGGTGCGGGCCTGGGCCAGGCTGCGGTAGGCCTCGCGCCGCAGGGCCCAGCGGGCGGCGCGCGACTCGGAGTCGGTGAGGACGTGGGTGAGGTAGGCGTCCGCGGCGCCGGCCGCCACGGCCAGCCGGTCGTGCACGCCGCCGCCGCGCCGGCCCGGCACCGGCAGATGCCCCACGACGAGCACGATGGCGCAGGCCAGCAGCGTCTCCCCGATCCGGCTGAGGGACGCCTGCGGCTCGCCGCCCACCATGACCAGGGCGAGCACCAGGACGGTGACGACGGCGGTCTGCGCGGCGAAGTGCCGGGTCGCGACCGGCACCAGCGCGCCGCACACGGCGACGAGGACGACGAGCCCGGCGGGCCGGGGCAGTACGGCGGCGAGCGCGGCGAAGACGACGGCCCCGAGCACGGTCCCGGCGGCCCGGCACAGCACCCGGGACGCCAGCGGCCCGAGATCGGGCTTGACCAGGAAGACGGCGGTGGCGGGCAGCCAGTACCAGTGGCTGTGCTGCCCGTACCAGCGCGCGTGGTGCAGTGCCTGGGCCACGGCCACCGCGGCACCGAAGGACAGCGCGACCCGCACCCCGTACTCACGTCCGCCTCCGCCGAACACGGCCCGCAGCACCTGCCGTGTCGTGCGGCGCCGCCGCGGCAGGTCGGTGCCGTGGCCCCGGTCGAAGACCTCGGCGGCCCGCAGCAGCGCGTCGTCGAGGGCGCGCAGCGCGGGCGCCGAACGGCTCGGCGCGGGCAACGGGCCGGTGTGCGTGTTGCCGCGCACCGCGGCCGCGAGCCGGCGCGGCCCCTCGCCCGCGCGCGGCCCGGCCGGCTCCCCGGCCCAGGCCAGCGCGGTCGCGGCCTCGGCGAGCGGCAGGGCGGCGGCGTACTGCGCGTGCAGCCGCCGCTCGGCGGCGCAGGAGGCGTAGCGCCGCAGCCGGGGCCCGGACAGGCAGTCCTGCGCGTGGTCGAGGGCGGCGGTGAGCGCGGCCCGCCGGGCAGTGGCGAGCGGGGTGCCGGCAGCATCGAGGAGACGCGCGACGGCGTCGTACACATCGGCGACGGCATCCCTCTCCCCGTCGAACCGGAAGTCCCCGGCGAGTGAGCCCGGCGTGGGCAGCACGAGCCGCAGGAGCAGCAGCCACCCGGCCCCGGCGAGGAAGCCGAGGGCCCGCGCCCAGCCGCTGTCCGGCAACGGCATCCCGGCCCCGACGGCCGCCGCGACCAGCAGCTGCGTCCCGGCCGCCGAGGCGACCGGCCCGACGGCGCTGACCCCGCCGGCCACCAGCCCGAGCCCGGTGAGCGCGAGGGTGAGCGGGACGGCACCGGCATGCTGCCCCGCGTACGTCCCGACGACCAGCCCGGCGGCCCCGGCGAGCGCGGGCACACCGACCCGCCGGACCGACGCCCGCCGGCTGCCGGGCCGGTCGTTGATCCCGGCGAACATGGCCCCGATGGCGGCGACGACGCCGAGCGAGACCCGCCCGGCGCCCAACGCCCCCACCAGCAAGGACCCACCGGCCAGCGCACCCCGCACCACCGCACTCCACGGCACCGGCCCACGCTGGGCACGCAGGGCGTGCGCGAGCCAGGGCGGAAGGGACGTCAGGACACGGCGGAACACGGCAGGGCTCCTGTTCGGACGAGGGCGGGGTGTGCCTTCGGACGACGGTGGCCGGGCGAACGGGTACGGCGAGCCGGCGGTCGGCCGGCGGTGGGCCGTGCTGTTCACCGTAGATCGCGTTCTTGTAGGGACGGGGACGGGGATGTTTCGGACATGTGACAGTCAGACCAGGCGTGCGGGACGACACTGATCTCGCCCCGTGCGGCAGACCGGCGAGCGCCCTGGCCCTACGGCGCCGGCCCAGACCGACCCAACTCCCGCCCGTCCCACCGGCCTTGACAGATACAGTGGATCACTCCGATGACGGGGCGTGCGTGATCCAGGGGGGCGGATGCGGTCGGAACACCGGCGCCGTACCGATGTCGTGCGGTACTGGCGGGCGGTCGAGCTCTTCAGCCCACCGCAGATTCCGTCGCCTCCTCGGCGTGGTGCCCGTGTCTCGGAGCGGGAGTGGATCCAGCAGGTCGACGTCCGTCCGGGGCAGCCGTGGCCCGCGCTGCCCTGGGAGCCGGACCATCCCCTGCAGCGGGAGCGGATCGACACCCGCAAGGAGGTGTGGAGACACACCGTCTACGGCGGTGTCTTCTCCGTGGACGCCGTGCGGCTGGCGCTCGAATCCCACTTCGGCGCCGACGGGGAGGACCACGCCGGCACGCGGCGGCAGCGCGGTGAGAGTGCGGTGTTCGCCATCACCGTGGACGCCGACGGGCGGCTCCTGGACAAGGCCACCGCCTTCTCCACCTGTGCCTGGGCCACCGGGCGTGTGCGCGACCCCGGGCCGGGTGCTCCGGGGTGGCTCGACGGGTTCGGGGAGACGGAGGCGGCCTGCGAGGAGGCCATCGCCATGCTCACCCGGCACCACATCCCCTACCGCGCGGCCGCGGGTGCGGGCCCGGCCGGGGTGGGCGGTGCGGCCCTGGACTGGCGGGGAGTGGTGGGGGAAATCCTCGGCGGCGCCGCCGTCGGGGCGCTCGGCGCGCTGATCGGGGATCTGGGCGCCGGCGTGGTCGCCGGTGCGCTGCGCCCGGTCGCCCGGCGCGTCGGCGGCGCCCTGCGGCGTCCGGGCGACGGGCCCGGTCCGGCGGCGGGCGGCGCGGACGGCACGCCGGAGCCGGAGCCGGGTCACGACCCTGGTCAGGTCATGGACGGCGAGGAGCCGGGGCGGCCGCTGGAGCTGCCGGACCTGGTGGCGTTCGCCGCCCACGTGGCCGATCTGTGCGGAGTGGGAGACCTGCTGGCCCCGGCGAGCATCCGCGTCCACAGCCACCGGGTCCGCCGGCGCAAGGACGGGTCGCTGCCCGATCCGGAGCCCGCGTTCCTCAACAGCCTGCTGCCGGAGGACCTGGAACGGGTCGCGGACGCGGACAGGCACGGTACGGCCCTGAGCGCCTACCTCACCGATCCCGCGGCCGTACGCACGGCGGACCGTGTCGACGTGCGGCGGGATCGCGATGTCGTCCTGGAGGGTGTCTCACCCGGGACCGTGCCGCTGGGGCGGTGGCCGGCACCGACGGCTCATCCGCTGGCCCTCAGCCAGCAGTTCGCGGTGAACACGCTGCTGAGCGAGCTGTCCGGGCGCTGTGGGCTGTTCTCCGTCAACGGACCGCCCGGGACGGGCAAGACGACGATGCTGCGGGACCTGATCGCGGCGGTCGTGGTCGAGCGGGCCGTGCGGCTGGCGTCGCTGTCGCGCCCTTCGGACGGGTTCGGCGGGCGGGTCGAGTGGACCTCGGACGGCGTCACCCGCACGGTCGGCCGGCTCAGGCCGGAGCTGACCGGCCACGAGATCGTCGTCGCGTCCTCGAACAACGGGGCGGTGCAGAACATCACCACCGAGCTGCCGGCGCTCGACGCGCTCGGCGAGGAGTGGCACGGCGAGGCGTCGTACTTCCTGGACCAGGCGGTGGCGCTGCTCGGCGGCGTGCCCGCCTGGGGTGCCGTGGCCGCGCCGCTGGGCAAGGCCGAGAAGCGCCGTGACTTCATGGAGCGCTGGTGGTGGGGCGAGAAGCCCAAGCGTGAACCGCGCGGCCGGGGACGGGACCGTCGTACGGGGGACGCCGGCGGAGACCGCGCGGCGAGCGGGCCGGGCCCGGGCATGCAGGCGCTGCTCCAGCGGCTGGAGCGTGGCGAGCCGCTGCACGACCCGCCCGCCGGGGTCCGCTTTCCCCACCGGCGGGACGGGGAACTCGTGGCGGTGCCGGACGGGACGGCCCCGGCGGACGGCTGGGCCGCGGCCAAGGCGGCGTTCCAGCGGGCGCTGCGGCACGCGGAGTCGCTGCGCGCCCACCGGGCGGCTGCCGCACGTGCGCTGCGCGACCTCGGACGGCTGGCCGACGACGCACGGGCCGCCGCGCTCTTGGATCAGTCGGCCGGGGACGCCGAGCAGAGAGCGCAAGCGGAGGTGGCCGCCGCCTCCGCCGCCCTCCGTGAGGCGTCCGGCGTGTACGAGCACGCCCGGCAGGCCGCCGAGGATCACCACCGGGCCAGGCCCGGCGGGCTGCTGGCGGCGCTCGGCACCGGGCGGGCCTTCCAGGAGTGGGAGGAACGGGAGCGCCGCTACCAGGCGGAGGTGGAGCGGGCGTTCCTGGCCGTCGGGGAGGCGCGCAACACGGCCCGCGCCGCGGAGCGGGCACTGGCCGAGGCCGCCGCTCTGCGCAGTCGCAGCGCCGCGCGTCTCGGCCTGACCCGGGCGGCCTTCGAGGAGGCCGAGCACGCGGTGGCGCGGGCGCGCGCCGACTGGGGCGAGCACTTCCCGGCCGGCTGGCAGCACCTCGGCGAGGACGAGCGGGAGAAGTCCTCACCCTGGTCCGACGAGGAGTTCTGCGCCGCGCGGACCCGCGTGTTCCTGGCGGCCCTGGATCTGCACCGCGCCTTCGTCGCCGCCAACGCCCGGACCGTACGGCTGAACCTGCTGCTGCTCAAGGAGGCGTTCAACGGCGTCGTACCGCAAGACGCGGCGCTCGCCGTCTGGCAGACGCTGTTCCTCGTCATGCCGGTCGTGTCGACGACGTTCGCCTCCTGCGGGCGGCTGTTCGCCCCGCTCGGGGCCGAGTCGCTGGGCTGGCTGCTGATCGACGAGGCCGGTCAGGCCGCTCCCCAGGCAGCCGTCGGCGCGCTGTGGCGGGCGCGACGGGCCGTTCTGGTGGGTGATCCGCTGCAGTTGGAGCCGGTGGTGCCGCTGCCGCGCTCCGTGCAGGAACGGCTGCGGCAGGCATACGGCGTCAGCGAGGAGTGGCTGCCGTGGCGGACCTCCGCCCAGCGCGTGGGGGACCGGGTCAACCGCTGGGGCACGGAGCTGACGACGCGCCGCCCCGACGGGGAGACCGAGTCGGTGTGGGTGGGTGCGCCCCTGCGGGTCCACCGGCGCTGCGAGCGGACGATGTTCGCACTCAGCAACGACATCGCCTACGACGGACTGATGGTGTACGCGACCGACGAGAAGCCCTTCCCCGGGCCCGGCCTGTGCGACGAGTGCCTGGAGGAGGGCCGGGACGGCTGCCGGGCCTGCATCTACCCGCTCAGCTGCTGGGTGGACGTGGGCTCGGGTGAAACGGTCGGCAAGTGGGTGCCCGAGGAGGGCGTGGCGCTGGAACGCATGCTCACCGTGCTGCACCGGGAGCGGGGCGTCGCGCTGGACCGGGTGCGGGTGCTCAGTCCGTTCCGTGATGTCGTGGCCAACTGCGCCCGCACCGTGCGGGAGATGCGGATGGCCGACCAGGTTCCGCCCGGTGTGGACCCGGAGTCGTACCGCCGCCAGGTCTCCGTGTTCGAGTCCGAGCACATCGGCACCGTCCACACCATGCAGGGCAAGGAGTCCGACGTGGTCATCCTGGTGCTGGGCACGCATCCCCGCCAGGGCGCCGGGGCGCGCGCCTGGGCGGCGGAGAAGCCGAACCTGCTCAATGTGGCGGTCAGCCGGGCCAAGCGGAGGCTGTTCGTCATCGGCAACCATGACAGCTGGTCCCGGGTGCCGTACTTCGACCTGCTCGGGGACCCGTCGCGGCTGCCGCGCCGGACGTGGCCGGTGCGCCAGCCAGCGCCCGCCGCACGCTGACGCGCCCCTGCCTTCCGGAGCCGTGGCTCAGCGCAGGGCGGTCGAGAAGAGGGCCTCGGCCTCGTCGACGGCGGCGGTCAGGCGGGACGGGGTGGGCTGGAGGCCGGCCAGCAGGTCGTCCACCGTGCGCAGGCCCGCCCGCTCCAGCAGCCGCTTTTCGTTGGTGATCCACTCGCCGCGTGCCGCCAGCACCGCGTGCGCGGTCTGCACGGCGGCCGTGGCGACGGCTCCGGCGACCTCGGTGAGGCAGCCGGCCGGGGCGTGGTTGTCCCTGGCGTAGGCGAGTGTGAGGCGGGCGCAGCCGGACCAGCGGTCGCGCGCGGTGTGCCGCAGCGGTTCGGGGTAGCCGGCCGGTTTCGGCATCCGCCCGCGCAGCACCTGGTTGGCCGCCAGTTCCGCGACCACCAGGTAGGTGGGGATGCCCGCGAGGTGGAAGAGGAGCGGCTCCACGCGGAAGCGGCCCTGCTCCGCCTCGGACAGTTCGTGTTCGACGACGTCCAGGTCGCGGTAGTGGACGTCGACGCGCCGGCCCTCGATGGTCAGCCAGGCCCCGCCGTTGAAGACGCCGCCGCCCCAGCCGCCGACCTCGGACACCTCGCCCGGCCAGCCGAGGGCGCGCAGGTGGGCGGGGTCGAAGGGGCCTCGGTAGTAGACGGCCAGGTCCCAGTCGCTGTCGGGCCGGTGGGTTCCCTGGGCCCGTGAGCCGCCCAGGGCGACGGCGCGGACGGTGGGGAGGGCGGCCAGCCGGTCGGCGGTGCTGTCGAGGAAGGCCTGGTCGGTGGGGGACGGCACGGGTTGCGCTCCAGCGGACGTCGAAACCGGGGTCGGGCGCAGCGTAGGCGCGGTGGGCAGGGCGCGGCGAGGCAATAAGACGCGATAAAACCAGGTGCGGTGGCCGGGGGCGGTCGGGAGGATCGGCGGGTCGCGGATCACAGGAGGCCCCTTTCGTGGACGTTCAACCGCAGGTCACCCTGCGTCCCGCCACCCCCGCCGACGCCGAGGACGTGGCCGGTGTCTATCTGCGGTCGTTCGCGGCCGCGTTGCCCGGTGTGGTGCGGGCGCACACCGACGACGAGGTGCGGGGGTGGTTCCGGGCTGTCGTCGTCCCCGCGCTGGAGACATGGGTCGCGGAGGCGGACGGGCGGGTCGTGGGGCTCATGGTGCTCGACGACCGTGAGCTGGCGCAGCTGTATCTGGAGCCCGGGGTGCGCGGGCGCGGGATCGGGGACCGGTTCGTCGCGCTCGCCAAGGAGCGGCGGCCGGGCGGGCTGGAGCTGTGGAGCTTCCAGGTCAACGCGCCGGCCCGCCGCTTCTACGAACGGCACGGGTTCGTCGCCGCCGAGTTCACCGATGGCAGCCGCAACGAGGAGCGGGAGCCCGATGTGCGGTACGTCTGGACGCCGTGAGTCCTCCGGGTGCTTCGGGTGCTTCGGCTGCTGCGGTTGCGAGGCGCGTCGGGCGCCTGGCCGTGCTGATCGGTCAGTGCGGGCGGCCCCAGGTCCGTCGCTTGGGGAGCGGGTGCGCGTAGCTGCCCGCGCGGCTCGTCGTCAGGCCGAGGGCGACCAGGGACTCGGCTAGGCGGACGGCCGCGGCCACACCGTCGACGACCGGGAGCCCCAGCTTCTCCCCCACCGTCCGCTGCAGGCCCGTCATCCCGGCGCAGCCCAGGACCAGGACCTCGGCTCCGGCCCGGCGGGCCTGCTCGGCGGCCGCGAGGAAGGCCGCTTCGGTGCGCTGCGGGTCGTCGAGGTCGAGGACACCGAGTCCGGTGCCGACGACGGCGGCGCAGTTGCGGCCCACGCCGGCCAGTTCGAGGCTGTCCTCGATCTGGCCGCGCGAGCGGTCCAGGGTGGTGACCACGCCGTAGCGGCGGCCCAGCAGGCAGGCCAGGTGGGCCGCCGCCTCGGTGATGTCGACGACGGGTACACCGACGAGTTCGCGTACGCCCTCGCGGCCGTGCTCGCCGAACCCGGCCAGCACGACCGCGTCGTAGCGCGGGCCGTCGTAGGTGCGCAGCGCGTCCAGGACGGCCGCGGCGGACAGATGGCTGTCCAGCCAGCCCTCCGCCGACTCCGGGCCCCAGGGCGGGGTGAGTCCGGTGACCGTGGTGCCCGGGCTCGCGGCGGCCCGGGCCCCACGGACGATCTCCTCGGTCATCCACTGCGTGGTGTTGCAGTTGGTGACGACGATCCGCACGTCCTCAGCCCTCCCGGACGGTGCGCTCGCCACGGCACAGCGCCGCGTACAGGCCGGCCGCCAGGGCCGTACCGATGAACCACGAGTAGGGGCCGACGGCGCTGAACGCCTTCACCAGGGCGAGCACCGCGGCGACCGCGGCCGACGGCAGGAACGCCCACAGCGCCTTGGGGTTGACGCCCTTGCGGTAGTGGTACGGCGCGTCCGGCGCCGCGTCGAAGAGGCGGTCGACGTCGACGCGGCCCCGCTTGACCCAGTAGTAGTCGACCATGATCACGCCGAACAGGGGGCCGAGGAAGGCGCCGAGGCCGCCCAGGAAGTAGTTGACGACGGTCGGGTTGGAGAAGAGGTTCCACGGGGTCACCACCAGCGCGGCCACCGTGCTGATCAGGCCGCCGACCTTGAAGGTGATCTTCTGCGGCCAGACGTTGGCGAGGTCGTACGCCGGGGAGACGAAGTTGGCGACGATGTTGACGCCCATGGTGGCGATGGCGAAGGTCAGCGCGCCCACGACCAGCACCCAGGTGTTGCCGATCTCGGCGACCAGATAGGCGGGGTCGGTGATCTCCTTGCCGAACACCTCGTACGCGCCGGCCGTGACGATCACCGACACGATCACGAAGGCCGTGGAGTTGACCGGCAGGCCCCAGAAGTTGCCGCGGCGGACCGAGCGGTAGTCGGGGGCGAAGCGGGAGAAGTCGCAGAAGTTGAGCATCAGGGTGCCGTAGGTGGCCAGGATCAGACCGACCGCGCCGAACCACTGGCGCCACTGCTCGCCGGTGGAGACCGGGTGCGGGGTGGTGGTGAGCGAGATGCCCCAGCCGGCCTTGGCGAGGATCCACACGGCGAGGGCGATCATCACCAGCCAGATCGCGGGGCCGCAGAAGTCCTGGAACTTGCGCACCGACTCCATGCCGCGGGTGATGATCGCCGCCTGGATCAGCCACAGGGCGATGAAGGAGACCCAGCCGAGCGCGTCCAGCCCGAGGAAGCTGCTGTGGGTCCAGGACTCAAGGCCCGGCCACGCGGCGAGCAGCATCACGTTCACCGCGACCGAGGCCAGATAGGTCTGGATGCCGTACCACATGATGGCGATCACGGCCCGGATCAGGGCGGGGATGTTGGCTCCCCAGATGCCGAAGGCGATCCTGCTGACCACCGGGAAGGGGACGCCGGTGCGCTGGCCGATGCGGCCCATCATGTTCATCCCGGCGTAGATGATCACGAAGCCGACCAGCAGGGACGTGAAGATCTGCCAGACGTTCATGCCGAGGAAGAGCAGTCCTGCGGCGAACGTGTAGTTGCCGAGGTTGTGGACGTCCGACATCCACATGGCGAACAGGTCGAAGACCTTCCAGCTGCGCTTGTCCGCGGGCGCGAGGTCTTCGTTCGTCAGGCGGGGATCGGGGGTGAACGCTGCGGTGCCGGCGGCGGGGGCACGGTCGGCGAGGGACACGGGGCCTCCTGGGACGAGGGGACGGGAGGAGGGGGAGCAGGAGGAGAAGGGGTGACGAGGGGGCGGCCGTCCGGGGTGTGGTGACCGAACGGCGCGGGTGGCCGAAAAGCGCGGCCGACCGAGCGCGTTTGGTATACCAAACTGCCGTTATGGTGCCGCCGTCAAGGGGTCGGAGCCATGTCCTTGCCGTTACCGGGCCGTAAAAGAGTTCTCGCGTCGGGGAAGATGGCCCCATGGGGAAGATCGAACCGCCCGCCGCGGCGCCCGAACCGCTCGGCGCGGTGCGCGAACGCGTCCTCGCGACCCTGCGGCAGGACATCATCGCGGGCCGCCTGCGACCGGGTGACCGGCTGGTCGAACGGGATCTGGCCGAGCGATTCGGCGTCTCCCGCGTACCGGTGCGGGAGGCGATCCGCGCCCTGGTCGCCGAGGGCTTCGTCCACTTCGAGTCCGCGCGCCGGACCGTCGTACGCCGGCTGACACCGGCCGATGTGAAGGAACTCTTCGAGCTGCGCGAGGCCTTGGAGGTCTACGCGGCCGGACTGGCCGCCGAGCGGGCGACCGGCGAGGCGCTCGCACAGCTGCGGGAACTGCTCGACCAGGCGGCGACGGCCACGAAGGCGGGTGAGGCCGAGGCGATCACCGACATCAACACGCGCTTCCACGACGGCATCCTGGCGATGGCCGGCAACAGCCTGCTGATCTCCGTGATGGAACCGGTCGACGGCCGCCTGCGCTGGCTCACCCGGCAGAACGAGGAATGGCCCCAACTCCTCACCGAACACCGAGAGTTGTACGAGGCCATCGCCTCCGGCGACCCGGACCGCGCGCGGGCGCACGCACTGGAGCACGTACGGGGCAACTACCGGTCGACGGTACGGCACCTGTTCGGCAACTCCGAGTTCGGGGACTCCGAGTGCGCAGACTCCGAGGAGGCGTAGGCATCGGCCGGGTGCCGGTGGGCGCCCGCTGCGATACGGCGCCGGCGCGGGTCAGCGTGCGGCGTACCGGTTCGTCGCCGCCACCAGCGCCTCCTGCACGCCGGGCGCACCGGCGTTGTGCCCGGCCTCGTCGACGATCACCAGCTCACTGCCGGGCCACGCGTGGTGCAGCCGCCAGACGACGCCGAGCAGGTTGCCGAGGTCCAGGCTGCCCTGGACCAGCGTGCCGGGGATGCCGTTGAGCCGGTACGCGTCCCGCAGGATCACGTTCCCGGCGTCTTCCGGCAGGAAGTGGCCGTGGCCCCAGTAGTGCGTGACCGTGCGGACGAAGCCCAGCCGGAACCGCTCGTCCTCGAACCGCGCCACCGACCGGGGCGGGGCCGGGATGATCGCCGTCTCCCAGTCCGTCCAGGCCCGCGCCGCCCTGCGCCGGACCTCCGGGTCGGGCGATTCCATGAGCCGGTTGTAGGCCGCGGCGAGGTTCCCGTCGCGCTCCTCCTCGGGCAGCTCGGCCAGGAAACGCTCGAAGGCCTCGGGGAAGATCTTCCCCAGTCCCCTGGTCAACAGCTCGACCTCGGCGTTCGACCCCGTCGCCACCCCCGTGAGCACCAGCTCCGACACCGCCTCCGGGTGCGTCTGCGCATACCGCAGACCGAGCATCGACCCGAACGACACACCCCACACCAGCCACCGCCCGATCCCCAGATGCCGGCGCAGCAGCTCCAGGTCGGCGAGGAGGTGCGCCGTGGTGTTGACGCTCATGTCGGTACCGTGCGCGCTCGCGTGCGGCGACGACCGTCCGCAGCCCCGCTGGTCCAGCAGCACGATCCGGTACGCCTCCGGGTCGAACAGCCGCCGCGGATACGGCGTGCAGCCCGACCCCGGCCCGCCGTGCAGCACCAGCGCGGGCTTGCCCCGCGGGTTGCCGCACGCCTCCCAGTACACGCGGTTGCCGTCGCCGACGTCGAGCATGCCCTGCTCATACGGTTCGATCTCGGGGTAGAGCGCCATCCGGGCAGGCTATGTGCGGTACAGCACTCCGGTCGCCTCGATTACCGGGAGCCTGGGGCGACTGGAGGCAGCCCGGCCGCCTCTGCCGCCGTGCGCAGCACGTCCCGCAGCATCTCGGGGGTGAGGCGGCCGGTGAAGGTGTTGCGCTGGCTGACGTGGAAGCAGCCGAACAGGTCCAGCGGCGCCGCGCCACCGTCGACGCCCTCGATCGTCACCCGCGCCCCGTGCGCGAACGCCGGCCGCGGACGGGGCACCACCCAGCCCGCCTCGGCGAACGCGGGCAGCGCCGCCTGCCATCCGAACGCGCCCAGCACCATCACCGCCCGCACCGTCGGCCGCAGCAACGTCAGTTCCCGCACCAGCCAGGGCCGGCAGGTGTCCCGCTCCTCGGGCGTCGGCTTGTTCGCCGGCGGCGCGCAGTGCACCGGCGCGGTGACCCGCACGCCGTACAGCTCCAGCCCGTCGTCCGCGCTCACCGACGTCGGCTGCGAGGCCAGCCCCACGTCGTACAGCGCCTGGTACAGCACGTCACCGGAACGGTCCCCGGTGAACATCCGGCCGGTCCGGTTGCCCCCATGCGCGGCAGGCGCCAGCCCGACGATCAGCAGCCGCGCGTCCGCCGGCCCGAACCCGGGCACCGGCCGCCCCCAGTACGTCCAGTCGGCGAACGCGGCCCGCTTGTCCCGGGCCACGTCCTCCCGCCAGGCCACCAGCCGTGGGCAGGCCCGGCAGCCGGCGATGCGCCGGTCCAGGTCGGGCAGGCCGGAAGGGGTACCGGAGGTCATGGCTCCACGGTAGGCCGGGAGCCATAAACCCGTACGGCACACCCCCCGCGGGGAGCTAAGGTCGGGGACATGGTTGCTGAGGGTGCGGACCGTGACAGGACGGACAAGGCCGCAGAGGACGACCTGCCCCGTGGGGGCGGCCCGGACGCCCTGCCCCGTGGCATCGGCGAGAGCTCCGGACCGGACCGCCTGCCCCGCGAGGCCGGCGAGGGCGAGGGCGGCCCGGAGGCCGAGGCCACCGGTCAGGACGTCACCGATCCGAAGATCGCCGCCGCCGTAGCCGCCGCCGAGGCCGCCGGACCGGCCAACGGCGAGTCCGTCCGCATCGACAGCTGGATCTGGGCCGTGCGCCTGATCAAGACCCGCTCGCTGGGCGCCGCCGCCTGCAAGGGCGGCCATGTCCGGGTCAACGGCGAGCGCGTGAAGCCCGCCTACAACGTGCGCGTCGGCGACGAGGTCCGGCTGCGCCACGAGAACCGGGAACGGGTCGTGGTCGTCAAGCGCCTGATCCGCAAGCGGGTCGGAGCTCCCGTGGCCGCCCAGTGCTACATCGACAACAGCCCGCCGCCCCGCCCCGCGAGGCCGTCGCACCCGCCGGCATCCGTGACCGCGGCGCCGGCCGCCCCACCAAGCGCGACCGCCGCGAACTGGAGCGGCTGCGCGGCCTGGGCGGCCTGGGCGGCTTCCCCGGCATGGGAGGCCCCGAGGGACCCGGCCACCGGTGACGGCGGCCCGCCCCGGGCGAGGTCTCCCTCGGCTCCCCGGGCCCGTCATGCTGCGCGGCCGGCCTTGAGCTGCGCGGTGGTGTCGACGACGCGGCGGGCCTGATGGCGGGCCGCCTGCAGGACCACCTCCCCGGGCGCCCCCTCGCCGGCTATGTGGGACGTGCCGTACGGGTTGCCCGACTGGAACTGCACCGGGTCGGTGTACTCGGGAGGCACGATGATGCCGCCCCAGTGGTAAAAGGTGTTCGCCAGCGCCAGCAGAGTCGATTCCTGCCCGCCGTGAGCGGTGTTGGACGCGGTGAAGGCCGAATACACCTTGTCCGCCAGCTTGCCCTGGAACCACAGGGGGCCGGTGGTGTCGATGAACGCCCTGAGCTGACTGGCGGGGTTGCCGAAGCGGGTGGGCGTGCCGAACAGCACCGCGTCGGCCCACTCCAAGTCCTCGTGGCCGGCCTCGGGCACATCGGCGGTGTCCCGCAGATGCTGGGCCCACTCCGGCCTGGCGCCCACCGCCTCGGGCGGCGCCGTTTCGGCGACCTTGCGCAGACGCACCTCGGCACCGGCCTTCTCGGCCCCCTCGGCGGCGGCCCGCGCCAGGGCGTGCACGGTGCCGGTGGAGCTGTAGTAGATGATCGCGACGTTCACGGACATACGCGGTTTCCTTCCAGTCCTTGTTGAACCGATCCGACCCAAATGGCTTCGAAGCGAAGGGATCCGACCGGTACGACGACGCAGCCCCGTGAAATGTGAGTCGTGGGCCGCCCGCCTCACACTTCTGGGCGCTGGACCGTCGAAAGGGATGAGACAACGCGTCCGAGGGAGCCGGTGACACCATGACCAACCCGACCGAGCCCGGCCTGACCGCGATCATCAGCGAGCGGCGCCGGCTGACCAACCTCGCGTACCGTCTGCTGGGCTCGCTGGCCGACGCCGAGGATGTCGTGCAGGAGACCTACACCCGCTGGTACGCCCTGTCCCCGGAGCAGCAGGAGGCCATCGACTCCCCCGGTGCCTGGCTGACGAAGGTCGCCGGCCGGATCTGCCTCGACCTGCTCGGCTCGGCACGGGCCAGGCGCGAACGCTACGTCGGCGAGTGGATCCCGGAGCCGCTGCCCGACCGCACCGAATGGATCAGCGGACGGCCGGGAGCGGGCACCGTCGACCCGGCTGACCGGGTCACCCTCGACGAGTCGGTGCACATGGCCTTCCTCGTCGTGCTCGAAGCCATGACTCCCGCCGAACGCGTCGCGTTCATCCTGCACGACGTCTTCCGCTACCCCTTCGCCGACATCGCCGAGATCGTCGGCCGCACCCCGGCCGCCTGCCGCCAGCTGGCCACCTCGGCCCGTCGGCGCCTTCGCGCGGCACAGCCCGAGGCGGCCTCGACGGCTCAGCGCGCCGATGTCGTCCGAGCCTTCAAGCACGCCTGGGAGGCCAAGGACATCGACGCCCTCATCGCCCTGCTGGCCCCGGACGCCACCGCGACCGGCGACGGCGGCGGACTCGTCAGGGCCGCGCTCCACCCGGTCCAGGGCGCCGAGCCGGTCGCCCGCTTCTTCGCCGACCTGCCCGTCACGGCGCCCGGCCTGACGCTCGTGGAGCGCACGGTCAACGGTCAGCCGGGGCTGGTGGCCCTCCACGACGGCGCCACCGTGTCGGTGATGGCCTTCGAGGTCACCGACCACCGGATCCAGCACATCTGGGCCGTCCTCAACCCCGCCAAACTCGGTCCATGGACGGCGAGTTGACCGCCGCGATCAGCAGGCGGTGCACTAGACCGCCGGGACCGCCCTGACCCATATGCGGTCCTCGGTCAGGTAGCGGTCCACCCTCAGTCCCTCCTCCGCCAGCGCCTCCTCGAACTGCTCCTTGGTCAGCGGCCGGCTGCGGAAGGTCTGGGTCCACACCGCGTCGGGGAACACGTACTCGCACCGGACCTCGTTGACCCCGTCCCCGACCGGCTCCGCCGAGGCGATGCGCACCGTGAAGCCCGCCGGGTCGACGCGTTCGCGCGGCACACGGGTGTGGTAGTCCTCGCCCTCCCGCTGGATCAGTACGCATCCCCCTTCCGCGACATGCCGCGCACAGGTCCTCAGCAGACCGCGCCGGACATCGGCGTCCCCGCTGTGCACCAGGAACGACGCGAGCAGCACCACGTCGAAGGTCTCGCCCAGGTCGAGGTCCTCGATCGGGCCGCACACGGTGCGCGCCCCGCGCACGTGCTCCAGCATGTCCGCGGACTCGTCCACCGCGGTGACCTGGAACCCCCGCTCCAGCAGCGGATGCGTCATCCGCCCGACGCCGCTGCCCAGCTCCAGGATGCGCGCACCGGCCGGCACGGCCCCGGCGATGATGTCCGGCTCACCCATGACCGGCAGCCGTGTGTACAGCTCGACCGCGCAGCCGTCCGGCGTGATCGGCCCCGGCCCCGTCCCCTGATGTCCTGCTCGCTTCTTCAGTCCCATGCCCGTCCAACGGACCGCTCCAGCACGGCCGTTCCCCCAGTCCGCTCATTCACCCGTTCGAGCGAAGCCCCTCCGTTCGAGGCCGGGACGGGAACCCCTTGGTGAACGCCCTGGGCGGGAGTACGTTGCTAGGAGGAGTGGTGATCGCGATGCGTACGGGCAGTGAGCCGACGACCGCACGCAGTGCGCTGCGGATGCGCTTCTGGCTGAGTGTGTGGGGCCTGATCTGGGCGATCGCCGGCACGGCCGGGTTCGCCCTCGCCGGACGGCCCGGATGGGCCGCCGCGTTCGGGGTGCTGTGGGTGGTGATCACCGTCGACATGGCCGTGATCCTCCGGCACATGCGGCAGGGCCCGCACTTCCAGCCCGGCCCCGACATCCCGCCGTACCGGCCGCCGGAGCACCGCCGGCCGTGAGGCGCAGGCGTCACGCGTCGGGACTCGGTGTCACGGGTCCAAAGTCAGCGTCCCGCGTCGAGCTCGGCGTCACGCGTCGAAACGCGCCGCCTTGAGATAGCGCGGGTTCGGGTCCAGCGCGGCGGCCAGGCGGAAGTGCCGCCGGGCCTGGTCGTCACGGCCCAGGCGCTCATAGGTGCGCGCGAGCGCGAAGTGGGCGAAGGCGTTGTCCGGTTCCCGCTCCAGGACGATCGTGAATTCCAGCTCGGCGGGCCGCAGCTGCGCGGCGGCGAAGAAGGCCCGGGCGCGCAGCAGCCGGGCGGCGGTGTTCTCCGGGTGCGCGGCGATGACGCCGTCGAGCAGCTTCACCGCGCCCCGCGGGTCGCGGGCGGCGAGCAGTTGTTCGGCAGCGCGGAAGTCGATGACGTGTGTCTCCGGGCTGCGGCCGGTGGAACCGCTGGTTTCGGGCACGGAAAGATCCTTCCCTCACTCAACCGCTTCAACGCCCTCCCCCAGGAGCCCTATTCCTGCGAGGCCCTCAGTGCACTGGGGCACTTGGTACTCACGGTGCTCAGGGTGTCTGCCGGGATTCCCGTGCCCGGCGGGCCAGGTCCGCCCAGACCTCCCGGACGCGGCGCTCCAACTGCTGCAGCGGCACGTCGTTGTCGATCACGATGTCGGCGATCTCCAGGCGCTTGTCGCGGGAGGCCTGCGCTGCCATGCGCGCGCGTGCGTCCTCCTCGGTCATGCCGCGCAGCCGCACGAGCCGGTCCAGCTGGGTCGCGGGGCTCGCGTCGACGACCACCACGACATCGTAGAGCGGGGCCAGGCCGTTCTCGGTGAGCAGCGGCACGTCGTGGACGACGACGGCGTCCTCGGCGGCGGCCTGCTCCAGCTCGCGGGATCGGGCACCGACCAGCGGGTGCACGATGGCGTTCAGGGCGGCGAGCTTCTCCCGGTCGGCGAAGACGATGGAGCCGAGCTTGGGCCGGTCGAGGCTGCCGTCGGGCGTGAGCACCTCGGGCCCGAAGGCCTCGACGACGGCGGCGAGGCCCGGCGTGCCCGGCTCGACGACCTCACGGGCGATGCGGTCGGCGTCGATCAGCACCGCCCCGCAGGACACGAGCAGCCGGGACACCTCACTCTTGCCGGCGCCGATGCCGCCGGTCAGGCCCACTGTCAGCATGAGCGGAAGCTTAGGCCCTGGCGCCGACCACGGAACCGGCGGAGGCCCCTTCTCGCCGTCCCGCTCAGTTCTCGCCCTCCCGCTCCGCCAGGAAGCGCTCGAACTCGCGGCCGATCTCGTCCGCCGAGGGGATCTCGACCGGTTCGGCGAGCATGTTGCCGCGGGTCTCCGCGCCCGCGGCGGCGTCGTACTGGTGCTCAAGGCCCTGGATCAGGGCGGTGAGCTCCTCGTCGCCCTCGCGGATCTGGCGGTCGATCTCCGTCTGCGTGCGGTGGGCGTCGTTGCGCAGGGAGTGCGCGGCGCTCGGCAGCACCAGCCCGGTGGCGGCCGTGACGGCCTCCAGCACGGTGAGGGCGGCGTCGGGGTAGGGCGAGCGGGCGATGTAGTGCGGGACGTGCGCGGCGACGCCCAGGACGTCGTGTCCGGCCTGCATCAGGCGGTACTCGACGAGCGCCTCGGCGCTGCCGGGCACCTGGGCCTCGTCGAAGGGGCTGCTGTGGCCGGGCACCAGGTCGGTGCGGTTGCCGTGCGGGGTGAGGCCCACCGGACGGGTGTGCGGGACGCCCATCGGGATGCCGTGGAAGTTGACGGACAGGCGGACCCCGAGCCGTTCGACGATCTCCTTCACGGCCGCGGCGAAGCGCTCCCACTCGACGTCGGGCTCGGGCCCGGACAGCAGCAGGAAGGGTGCGCCGGTCGCGTCCTGGACGATCCGGACGGTGATGTCCGGCTCCTCGTACTCGGTCCAGCGGTCGCGGCGGAAGGTCAGCAGCGGACGGCGCGCACGGTAGTCGACCAGCCGGTCGTGGTCGAAGCGGGCGACGACCTGGTGGGGCAGCGTGTCGAGCAGCCGGTCGACGATCTGGTCGCCGGTCTCACCCGCGTCGATGTATCCGTCGAAGTGGTAGAGCATGACAAGTCCGGCCGACTCCTGGGCGAGCGCCATGTCGACGACGGCCAGCCCCTTCGGCTCCCACGTGTACAAACCCTGCGGATCAAGCACAGTGACCGCTCCTCCTCGTATCCGTAGATGACAACGAGGAACGGAGCGTGAGCATTCCCGCGATCATGACCACTCAAGGAACCGGTGATCATGACAGCGAGGGTTACCGGCAACCTGCCCACGGGCGCGGGGAACTGCGCGACCAGCCACCCCCCGACCCGCACCAGACCACCGACGGGCGCCAGGTACGACCGAGGGGCCGCACCTCGAAAGGTACGGCCCCTCAGCAGCTACCGGCTGAGCCTCAGCGGCAAGCGATCAGCTCTGGCCGCCGGCCAGCTTCTCGCGCAGCGCGGCCAGCGCCTCGTCCGACGCCAGGGCGCCGGAGGTGTCGCCGCCCTCGGAGGAGTACGAGCCACCGGTCGCGGCCGGAGCGGCGGCCTCGCCACCCTCGGCAGCGGCCTGGGCGTCCGCCTCGCGGGACTTGATGACCTGCTGCTGGTGCTGCTCGAAGCGCTGCTGCGCCTCGGCGTACTGGCGCTCCCACTCCTCGCGCTGCTTCTCGTACCCTTCGAGCCAGTCGTTGGTCTCGGGGTCGAAGCCCTCGGGGTAGATGTAGTTGCCCTGGTCGTCGTAGGACGCGGCCATGCCGTACAGGGTCGGGTCGAACTCGACCGCCGTCGGGTCGGCGCCGAAGGCCTCGTTGGCCTGCTTCAGCGAGAGGCTGATGCGACGGCGCTCAAGGTCGATGTCGATGACCTTGACGAAGATCTCGTCGTTGACCTGGACGACCTGCTCCGGGATCTCCACGTGGCGCTCGGCCAGCTCGGAGATGTGGACCAGACCCTCGATGCCCTCGTCCACGCGGACGAACGCACCGAACGGAACCAGCTTCGTGACCTTGCCGGGCACGACCTGGCCGATCTGGTGGGTGCGGGCGAACTGCTGCCACGGGTCTTCCTGGGTCGCCTTCAGCGACAGGGAGACACGCTCGCGGTCCATGTCGACGTCGAGAACCTCGACGGTGACCTCCTGGCCCACCTCGACGACCTCGGACGGGTGGTCGATGTGCTTCCAGGACAGCTCGGAGACGTGGACCAGACCGTCGACGCCACCCAGGTCCACGAAGGCACCGAAGTTGACGATCGAGGAGACGACGCCGGAACGGACCTGACCCTTCTGCAGGGTGGTGAGGAACGTCTGGCGGACCTCGGACTGGGTCTGCTCCAGCCAGGCACGGCGGGACAGGACCACGTTGTTGCGGTTCTTGTCCAGCTCGATGATCTTCGCCTCAAGCTCCTTGCCGACGTACGGCTGGAGGTCGCGGACGCGGCGCATCTCGACGAGGGAGGCCGGAAGGAAGCCGCGGAGGCCGATGTCGAGGATGAGACCACCCTTGACGACCTCGATGACGGTACCGGTGACGATGCCGTCCTCTTCCTTGATCTTCTCGATGGTGCCCCAGGCCCGCTCGTACTGGGCGCGCTTCTTCGAGAGGATCAGGCGGCCTTCCTTGTCCTCCTTCTGGAGAACCAGGGCCTCGATCTCGTCGCCGACCGCCACGACCTCGTTCGGGTCGACGTCGTGCTTGATCGAGAGCTCGCGGCTCGGGATGACACCTTCGGTCTTGTAACCGATGTCGAGCAGGACCTCGTCCCGGTCGACCTTCACGATGACGCCGTCGACGATGTCGCCGTCGTTGAAGTACTTGATCGTCTCGTCGATCGCGGCGAGGAAGGCTTCCTCGTTACCGATGTCGTTGACCGCCACCTGGGGCGTGGTAGCGGTGGTCTCGGTGCTGCTCGTCATGTGGAAAAGGGCTCCGGTACGGACATTGAAGTCGTAGGTACTGCTACGCCGGAGCCCGTTTCGCTCTGCAGAAGCCGGACAGCCAAGGAAGCGCCACACTGCGAGCACCAGGTGCCCTTGTGGCGCCTCGACAACCGAGGGGACATACAACAGATGCGAGCGCAGCCTGCTACGTCTGAGGTGCGCAGGCCCGCAGCGCAACTTGTAGCATACGGGGGCAGCCGGGCAGGGTCAATGCGCGAAGGCGCACACCCGGGGCGGATCGCCGCATTCCCGGCACAAAACCTGTCCCGCGAGGCCACACGGGCCCCATGGCACCCCTGTCACGACACGTCACAGGACACGTCTCATGACACCCCGGGGCGGGTTGGTCCGAAGAGTACGACGAGGGAGCCGATCATCCAAGAGCCCGTTTCCGCCCAGCCCGCCCCCGCCGGACCCGAAGCCGAGGCGGAGGCCACCCGGCGTGCCGCAGGCGTCACCGAGAGCGCCCGCGCCAACCGGGGCTGGTGGGACCGCAACGCCGACGAGTACCAGACCGAACACGGCACCTTCCTCGGCGACGACCGCTTCGTGTGGGGGCCCGAGGGCCTGGACGAGGTGGAGGCCGAGCTGCTCGGCCCGCCCGAGGAGCTGAAGGGGAAGGACGTGCTGGAGATCGGCGCCGGCGCGGCCCAGTGCGCTCGCTGGCTGGCCGCGCAGGGCGCGCGCCCGGTGGCCCTGGACATCTCCCACCGCCAGCTCCAGCACGCCCTGCGCATCGGCTCCTCCTTCCCTCTGGTGTGCGCGGACGCGGGCGCACTGCCCTTCGCGGACGCCTCCTTCGACCTGGCGTGCTCGGCGTACGGGGCGCTGCCGTTCGTGGCCGACCCGCGGCTGGTGCTGCGGGAGGTGCGGCGCGTGCTGCGGCCGGGCGGGCGGCTGGTGTTCTCGGTGACCCATCCGATCCGCTGGGCGTTCCCCGACGAGCCGGGCCCCGAGGGGCTGACCGTGTCCGCCTCCTACTTCGACCGCACGCCCTACGTGGAGCAGGACGAGGAGGGGCTCGCGGTGTACGTCGAGCACCACCGCACGCTCGGCGACCGGGTCCGGGACGTGGTGACGTCCGGGTTCCGGCTGGTGGACCTCATCGAGCCGGAGTGGCCGGACTGGAACACCGCGGAGTGGGGCGGCTGGTCGCCGCTGCGCGGGCATCTGATCCCGGGCACGGCGATCTTCGTGTGCGAGCGGGACTGAGCGCGCCAGGCGGAGTTATCCACAGGCGTGTCGGCCGGGTCCGGCCGGTTGTCCACAGGCCCGCCGCGCGCCTTCACGGACGTACGACACTGGGGGCGTGATCCGTTACGACGCCCTGGACGCGCTGCCGGTGCGCAGCGCCCTGCCCGCGCTGACCGACGCCCTCGACGGGCACGGTGCCGCCGTGCTCGGCGCTCCGCCCGGCACGGGCAAGACGACACTGGTGCCGCTGGCGCTGGCCGGTCTGCTGGACGGCGGGCCGGGCCGCCGGGTGGTGGTGGCCGAGCCGCGCCGGATCGCGGCGCGTGCCGCCGCCCGCCGGATGGCGTGGCTGCTGGGCGAGAAGCCCGGGCAGAGCGTCGGGTTCACCGTGCGCGGGGAGCGCGTCGTGGGTCGGCACACGCGCGTGGAGGTCGTCACGACGGGTGTGCTGCTGCAGCGCCTGCAGCGGGACCAGGAGCTCGCGGACGTGGATGTGGTGCTGCTCGACGAGTGCCACGAGCGGCATCTGGACGCGGACACGGTGGCCGCGTTCCTGTGGGACGTGCGGGAGGCACTGCGGCCGGAGCTGAAGCTGGTGGCCGCGTCGGCGACCACGGACTGGGCGCAGTGGGCGCGGCTGCTGGGCGGGGCTCCCGTCGTGGAGGCGCAGGGGGCGGCGCACGCGGTCGGCATCGTCTACGCGCCTCCCGCGCGGGCCGTGCGGCCGTCGCACGGGATGTGGGTCGATCCGGCGCTGCTGGCGCATGTGGCGTCGGTGGTGCGGCGGGCGCTGGCCGAGCGGGAGGGGGACGTGCTGTGCTTCCTGCCGGGCGTGGGCGAGATCGCGCGCGTGGCGGGGCTGCTCGGCGATCTCGGTGACGTGGACGTGCTGCAGGTGCACGGGCGGGCGCCGGCCGCGGTGCAGGACGCGGTGCTGGCGCCCGGGGTGCGGCGCCGGGTGGTGCTGGCGACGTCGGTCGCGGAGTCCTCGTTGACGGTTCCCGGGGTGCGGGTGGTCGTCGATTCGGGTCTGGCGCGGGAGCCGCGGGTCGATCACGCGCGCGGGATGAGCGCGCTGGCGACGGTGAGGGCCTCGCACGCCGCGGGGCGGCAGCGGGCGGGCCGGGCCGGGCGTGAGGCGCCGGGGGTCGTCTACCGGTGCTGGCCACAGGCGGAGGAGGGCCGGCTGCCGCGGTTCCCGTCGCCGGAGATCAAGGTGGCCGACCTGACGGCGTTCGCTCTGCAGGTGGCCTGCTGGGGCGACCCGGACGCGTCCGGTCTGGCGTTGCTGGACCCGCCGCCGGCCGGGGCGATGGCGGCGGCGCGGGACACTCTGGCGGCGCTGGGCGCGGTGGACTCGGCCGGGCGGGTCACCGAGCGGGGCCGGACGCTGGCGCGGCTCGGGGTGCACCCGCGCCTCGGCCGGGCCCTGCTGGACACCTCAGCGGCGGGTGCCGAGGTGGTGGCGCTGCTGTCCGAGGAGGTGCCGCGGGAGTACGGGGAGGATCTGGCCGGTGCCCTGCGGGCGGCCCGGCGCGGGGGTGACGCCTACTCCGCCCGGTGGCGTGCGGAGGTGCGGCGGCTGCGGGCGGTCCTCGGTGAGGTGTCCCGGCCGGCGGACGTGACCGTCGATGCCGGCGCGCTCACCGGTGACGACAGGGCGGCCGGTGTCGTGGCCTCGCTCGCCTTTCCGGAGCGTGTCGCCAAGCTGGAGGGCGGTTCGTATCTCATGGCCTCCGGTACTCGTGCCGAACTGCCCGACGGCTCTCCCCTGCACGGCGCCCCCTGGATCGCCGTCGCCGTGGCCGACCGGCCGCTCGGCAAGGGGCATGCGCGGCTGCGGCTCGGTGCCGTGATCGACGAGGACGTGGCGCGCTCGGCCGCCGGGTCGCTGCTTGAGGAGCGGCAGGAGGTGCACTGGTCCGGCGGGGACGTCGTCGCGCGGCGGGTGGAGCGGCTGGGGGCGATAGAGCTGGCGGTGCGGCCGCCGGCCGAGGCCGATCCCGGTGCCGTACGGCGGGCGCTGCTGGAGGGGTTGCGGCAGGAGGGGTTCGGGCTGCTGCGCTGGTCGCCGGAGGCCGTCGTGCTGCGACAGCGGATGGCGTTCGTGCGGCTGCACCTCGGGGAGCCGTGGCCGGAGGTGTCCGACGAGGCGCTGCACGCGCGCGTGGATCAGTGGCTGGAGCCGGAGCTGAGCCGGGCCCGGCGGCGGGCCGACCTGGCGCGGATCGACGCGGGGCAGGCGCTGGCCCGGCTGCTGCCCTGGGCCTCGGGTGAGGCGGCGCGGTTCGACGAGCTGGCCCCGGAGCGGATCACCGTGCCGAGCGGGTCCAGGATCCGGGTCGACTACGCCGATCCGGAGCGGCCGGTGCTCGCGGTGAAGCTGCAGGAGATGTTCGGGGCGCAGCGCTCGCCCACGCTCGCCGGGGTGCCGGTGCTGGTGCATCTGCTCTCCCCCGCCGGGCGGCCGGCGGCGGTCACCGCCGACCTGGCCTCCTTCTGGCGCGACGGATACAAGGGGGTGCGGGCGGAGCTGCGGGGCCGCTATCCGAAGCATCCATGGCCCGAGGACCCGGCCGGTGCGGAGCCGACCCGGCACACCAACGCGCGGCTCAGACGGTGAGCGGTGCGGGTTCCGCGGTCGGGGTCGGCGCGGGGCGGCGGCCGCGGGCCTCCAGCCAGAGGGACAGGGCGAGCAGCAGGGCCCCGGCGGTCAGGGAGCCCCACGGCAGATAGGAGGTGAGCAGCAGGACCAGGGTGCGGTTGTGCCGCACGAGGGCGACGGTGTGCTCGATGTAGTCCTCGCGCATCTTCACGTGCCCGGCGAACGCCGTCACCTTGGCGCGGCCCCCGAGCAGGGTGCCGCCGCGCAGTTCCTCGCGGTGGATCTCCTCGCCGTAGACGGGGGCTCCCGTGACGGGTTCGACCCAGAAGCGGCGGACGGTGGTGTACCAGCGGGTGGTGCCCGTGCGGGCGACCGATTCGGGCGTGATGCCCTTGACGGGCATGGCCTTGGGGAAGGGCACCTTGGTCCAGGGGACGGTCTGCTCGAAGTAGTAGACGGTCAGGCCGCGGAAGGTGCGGGTGCCCCGGTAGTGGATGGGGGCGGTGATGCGGGCCTGGGCGTCGAAGTACTCGTAGTCGCGTTTCTGGGTCAGGAAGGGCCACTTGAACTCGATGCCGTCGCGGCGCACGGGGTCGCCGTCGACCATCTCGCCGGTGGCGTGGACGGGTTCTTGGGTGTGGGCGTCGAAGATGTAGCGCTCGGGGATCTCCGAGACCATCTTCCCGTCGGGTCCCTGGATGTAGGACAGCCCGTCCCAGACGACGACGTCGCGGCCGGCCGTCCGCTCGATGCGCTCGGACGCCGCCACGTCGCCCTTGAGGGTCTGCACGATGGTGACCTTCGCAACGGTGCGCGAGCGCATGGTGCCGTAGTCGAGCAGGGTGGCGTCCTTGGCCTCCAGGACCACCTCCTGGTACTGGTTCGCCGGGATCTTGGCCAGACGGGGGAAGGCGTACCAGCGCAGCAGTGGGGACAGGGCCGTGCAGAACACGGCGAGGGCGAGCAGGACCAGGCCGGCCTTGCGGCGCATCTCGGCCTCCCTCCCGGGTGGTCACGGGTGTGTGGGCACCGTCGTCAGCAGCGGTTTCGGGGAGGTCTTCCCGCTCGGGGAGCCCACGGCGGTGAGGGTGAGGACCAGGGCGAGCGCGGCGGCCAGACCGGCCGCGGCGGCGACGATGGCGCGCATACGGGCCTCCCGTGAAACCCCGTGCATCTGATGGACCGTCAGGTGCGGCACGGTAGCAACGGGCGGGTGAGATGAGAACAGCTCGTGCGCACAACGGCGCGGCGCCCCTCGCAGGGAGGGGCGCCGCGCGGGGCCGGGCGGGTCAGGCGCTAGGGCTGGGCGACGGTGAGGGGGAGGAGCTGCCCGAGGGCGACGGGGAGGGGCTGCCGGCCGGCTCCGGCGCCGTCACGGTGAGTTCGACGGTCAGCGTGGCCCCGCCCGCGGTGGTGACGCGCAGCAGGAACGTGCCGGTGGTGTCGTCGGCGTACAGCTTCGGCAGCGTCAGCAGGCCGTCCGCGTCGGTCTGCAGGCCCGTCAGGCTGCGTACGGCCTTCCCGTCGGCGTCCTTGAAGTAGGGGCCCTTGTCGTTCTCGGACGGGTCGTCGGCCGACTTGATCAGGGTGGCGGTGGCGGCGACCTTGTCTGCGGCCGCGCCCTTGTAGGTGGCCTTGACCTGCACCTGCTCGGCGAACGTGCCGCCCGCGACGCAGGTCAGCTGGGTGTCGCCGGTGCGGGCGAGGGTGTCGGCGGCGCGCTCGGTCACGGTGGCCGTGTAGGCGAGCGCGGGCACCATGCGGCCGACGACGGACGCGTGGACGGTGAAGTCGCCGGTCTTCTCGCCCGCCTGGAGCGCGGGGGCGAGGGCGACGCCGGAGCTGTCGGTGACGACGGCGGCGACCTTCTCACCGCCGGCGAAGGTGGCGTCGGTGTCGCCGTCGATGGTGAAGCGGATGCGCACCTTGGCCACGGACTTGCCGGCCTTGGTCTCGGCGCGGGCCCCGATCCGCTGGGTGAAGGCGTCGCCGGCCATCGCGGTGGGCTTGACCGTGCTGGTCCGCTCCAGGTGGTCCACCGTGTCGGTGGGCGTGGGAGTCGGCGTCGGGGTCGGGGGCGGCGTGGGAGTCGGCGTGGGGGTGCCCGGCTTGCTCGGCTTCGGCTTCGGGGTGCCGCCGGGCGTGGTGGGCGTGCCCGGCGTCGGCTGCGGCGGGGTGGGCGTGGGCCGCGGGGTCGGACCGGAGGTGCCTGGGTCGCTGGGGTGCGAGGGCAGGGTGCCGGTGCCATCCGGGATCTCGTGGGCGCCCTTGCGGTAGTACTCCAGCCACGTCAGGACCGTGTTCAGGTAGTCCTGCGAGTTGTTGTAGCTGAGGATCGCCTTGTTCATGTCCCGCTGGACGGACAGGTCCCAGCCGTTGCGGCACAGGTAGTGGCCGGCGGCGAGGGCGGCGTCGTAGATGTTGTTGGGGTCCTTGGCGCCGTCGCCGTTGCCGTCGCGGCCGGCCCACGCCCAGGTGGACGGGATGAACTGCATGGGGCCCACGGCCCGGTCGACGGTGGTGTCGCCGTCGTAGGCGCCGTTGTCGGTGTCGTGGATGAGCGCGAAGCCGTTGCCGTTCAGGGCGGGGCCGAGGATCTTGCCGATCGTCGTGCCGTTGGCGTCGACGCGGCCGCCGCGGGCCTGGCCCGACTCGACCTTGCCGATGGCGGCCAGCAGTTCCCAGGGCAGGTTGCAGCCGGGCTTGGACGAGCGCAGTTCGGCCGCCGCCTTCTGGTAGGCGTCCAGGACGGTGGCGGGGATGCCGGACTCGGTGGCCTTGCCCGTGGCCGGCGGGGTGGTGCCGGCGGTCGGCGCGGGGTTGGGGCTGTTGAGCGGCGGCAGGTCGGTGTAGTACTGCGAGTTGCCGGTGGCGGTGTCGTCGGCCGCCTCCACGTCGGGGGTGGGGACGGCTCCGGTGGCGGACTGTCTGCCCTGGTCGTCGACCGTGACGCCCGGGGCCTGGGACGCGGAGAGCGCCGCGACCGCCGCAGCGGCCACAGCGGTGGTGAGCGCCCCCTTGCGCAGTCTGCTGCCGAATTGCGCCGCCATGTGGTGAACCCCTCCCGTGGACGCCGAAGCGTCCGCTCTGCCTCGTGCTGTGCCGTCGTGTTGTGCCCGGTGTGGCGTACTCGCCTTGGTGTGACGAACGAACCACCGCTCCGGTTGCCCTCATGGGGCGATGGGTCTGCCCGGCGCGGCACCTCCGTGACCCTACGACAACTTCCTTTCACGGGACACCTGTTCATGACCGATTTTTACCGCTTGTCCATGTGTCGTTCGGATGCCGCGCCGCATCGCATACTGATCGCCGGTGATCGCCGGTGAACGCTGGTGATCACGGACCGGTCGCGGCCGGTCAACACGCGACAGGGGGAACACCGTTGCCGTTCACGATGAGCCACGCGGCGGCCGTCCTGCCCGCCGTGCGCACCGACGGCTCCGGCCGGGGGCCGCTGGTGCCGGCCGTCCTCGTGGCGGGGTCCTTCGCGCCCGACATGACCTACTACGCGGCCAGTGCGGTCGCCGGTGCGATGGAGTTCGGCGACGTCACCCACTCCTTCGGCGGCGTCTTCACCGTCGACGTGTGCGTGGCCTGGCTGCTCGTGGCGCTGTGGCTGCTGGTGCGCGAACCGCTGGTGGCGCTGCTGCCACGCTCCCGGCAGTCGCGGTGGGCGGCACTGCTGCGCTGCGGGACGCCACGCGCGCGGCTGCGGCCCGCCGTCGTGCTGTGGTGGTACGTGTCGGCGGCGCTCGGGGCGCTGACCCATGTGGTGTGGGACGCGTTCACGCACCTGGACCGCTGGGGGATGCGGGTGTTCCCCGTCCTGGGGAACCGGCTGGCCGGCGCACCCCTGTACTGGTACCTGCAGTACGGCGGGTCGGCCCTGGCCGCGGTGGTGATCGCCGCGTTCCTGTGGCGTGCGCTGCGCCGGGCGCCCTCGGGTGAGCCGGCCGCCGGGGTGCCGGTGCTGTCGGGGCGGGACCGGTGGTGGGCCGCGGCGGTGCTCGCCGGTTGCGCGACGGCGGGCGCCGTGCAGCGGGCCACGCGGTGGTGGGCCTATTGGGGGGCCACCGCCAAGCCGTGGGAACTGATCCCGACGGTGTGTTTCGGCAGCGGCGCCGGACTGTTCCTCGGGCTGCTCGTGTACGCCGTCGGGGTGCGGGCGCGGCGGCCCGTCGCCGTGGGTGGGGGCCGGGTCAGCGGCGTGGTCGAGGAGCGCCGTCCGGTGCGGTGACCGTCGCGGTGGCCGTCGGCGGCAGGGGCACCGTGAACACCCTGAAGGTGCGCGCCGGGCGGGTCGGGCGGGGCAGCCGGCTGAGCAGCAGGGCCAGATAGCTCAGGCCCAGCTCGGTCCACAGGCGCCAGCGGGACGACTCGCCGGGCGTCGCCGTATCGGCCACGGCGCCGGCGTGGCGGTGGGTGAGGCGGCGGGCGAGGGCCGCGGTGCTGCGGCGCAGGGCTTCGACGCGGGTGTGCGGGATGCGGCCGGTACTGGCGTTTGGGGCGTAGGGCGGGACGTGGGGATGAGGCGCGGGGAGTTCCGCCATGGCTTCGGCTCGGGCCGGTGCCTGGTGCTGGGCCTGAGCTCGTGCCGTGCGGCGGTGGAGCATGCGTATACCCATGCCCGCATCCTGGCGGGAGGGCGGGGCGGGGCGCGTTTTTGCGGGGGCCAGGCGAGTGACGGTTCCCTCCGGGGGTTGGGGGGTGCCGTCGTTCGTGGGGGGCTTGGGTTGGGGGACGGGTGCGGGTGGGGGGTGGCTGGTCGCGCAGTTCCCCGCGCCCCTTGAGGTTGGCTGCGGGGGCGTCGGCTGGAAGGGCAATGTCTGGCAAGAGCGGGTCGCCGACGTTGTGGGGGGCTTGGGGGGTCTTGCGGGTGCGGGTGGGGGGTGGCTGGTCGCGCAGTTCCCCGCGCCCCTTCGGGTTGGGTGGGGGGCCGTTGGTTGAGAGGGCACCCTTTGAGGTGCGGATACTTCCGCCGGTTCATCGGGCAACGGCGTCTGCCTGGCAGGGAGTGGCCGAGCGACTGGTGCCGCTCGGCCACTCCCTGTCCTGCCGTCTGCGGGCTAGTGCGCTGCCGATTCCCAGTCCGGGCCTGCGCCTACCGAGACGCCCAGGGGGACTCGGAGCTGGACTGCGTTCGCCATTTCTCGGCGGACCAGTTCCTCCGCCTGCTCGCGCTCGCCGGGGGCGATCTCCAGGACGATTTCGTCGTGGACCTGGAGCAGCATGCGGGAGGTCAGGTTCGCCTCGCGCAGCGCCCGGTCCACGTTCAGCATCGCGATCTTGACGATGTCGGCGGCCGTGCCCTGGATCGGCGCGTTCAGCGCCATGCGCTCGGCGGCCTCACGGCGCTGGCGGTTGTCGCTGTTGAGGTCGGGCAGGTAGCGGCGGCGGCCGAACAGCGTCGCCGTGTAGCCCGTCGCCCGTGCCTCGTCGACGACCCGGCGCAGATAGTCCCGCACCCCGCCGAAGCGGTCGAAGTAGGCGTCCATCAGCATGCGCGCCTCGGCGGCGTCGATGTTCAGCTGCTGGGACAGGCCGAACGCCGACAGACCGTACGCCAGGCCGTAGGACATCGCCTTGATCTTGCGCCGCATCTCCGCGTCCACCGCGGTGGGCTCGACCGCGAAGACCTGGGAGGCGGCGGTGGTGTGCAGGTCCTCACCGGAGGTGAACGCCTCGATCAGGCCCTCGTCCTCCGACAGATGGGCCATCACCCGCAGCTCGATCTGGCTGTAGTCGGCGGTCATCAGCGAGTCGTAGCCCTCGCCGACGACGAAGCCGCGGCGGATCGCGCGGCCCTCGTCGGTGCGCACCGGGATGTTCTGCAGGTTGGGGTCGGTGGAGGACAGCCGGCCGGTGGCCGCGACCGTCTGGTTGAACGTGGTGTGGATCCGGCCGTCCGAGGCGATCGTCTTGATCAGGCCCTCGACCGTGACCCGCAGCTTGGCCTGCTCACGGTGACGCAGCATGATCACCGGCAGTTCGTTGTCGGTCTGCGTGGCGAGCCAGGCCAGGGCGTCGGCGTCGGTGGTGTAGCCGGTCTTGGTCTTCTTCGTCTTCGGCAGGCCCAGCTCGCCGAAGAGGACCTCCTGCAGCTGCTTGGGCGAGCCCAGGTTGAACTCGCGGCCGGCCGCCGCGTGCGCCTCCTTCACCGCCTGCTGCACGGCGCCCGCGAACATCTGCTCCATGGCCTCCAGGTGGGCGCGGTCGGCGGCGATGCCGTGCCGCTCCATCCGGGCCAGCAGCGCGGAGGTGGGCAGCTCCATGTCGCGCAGCAGGTCCGCGGCGCCGACCTCCTGCAGCTTGGTCTCGAACGCCTGCCCGAGGTCGACGACGGCGCGGGCCTGGATCATCAGCGCCTCGGCCTCGGCGCCGTCGTCCGCGCCGAACGCGAGCTGCCCGTCGGCCGCGGCGGCCGGGGCCAGCTCGCGGTGCAGGTACTCCATCGACAGCGCGTCCAGGTCGAAGGAGCGGCGGCCCGGCTTGACCAGGTACGCGGCGAGCGCGGTGTCCATGGCGACACCGGCGATGCTCCAGCCGTGCTCGGCGAAGACCCGCATGGCGCGCTTGGCGTCGTGGAAGATCTTGGGCCGTTCGGCGTCGGCGAGCCAGGCGGCGAAGGCGTTCTCGTCGGCCTCGTCCAGCTGCGACGGGTCGAACCAGGCGGCCGGCCCGCCGGCGGTGGCGAGCGCGACCTCGGCGACCGAGCCGGTGCCCAGCGCCCAGGTGTCGACGGTGGCGACGCCGAGCGGCTGGCCGGCGTGCTCGGCGAGCCAGCCGGCCAGCTCGCCGCTGCCGAGCACCGTGCCGTCCAGCTCCACGCCGTCGGCGACGACCGGGGTCGTCTCGGCCTCCTCCGCGCCGGGGTCGACGGCGAGCAGGCGCTCGCGCAGCGACGGGTTGCGGATCTCCAGGGTGTCCAGGATCATCGCGACGGCCTTGCGGTCGTAGGCCGGGCGCTCCAGGTCGGCGACCGTCTTGTCCAGCGGCACCTGTCGCTCCAGCTCGGTGAGCCGGCGGTTGAGCTTGACGGCCTCCAGGTGGTCGCGCAGGTTCTGCCCGGCCTTGCCCTTCACCTCGTCGACCCGCTCGACCAGCTCGGCGAAGGAACCGAACTGGTTGATCCACTTCGCGGCCGTCTTCTCGCCGACGCCCGGGATGCCGGGGAGGTTGTCCGACGGGTCGCCGCGCAGCGCCGCGAAGTCGGGGTACTGGGCGGGCGTCAATCCGTACTTCTCGAAAACCTTCTCCGGGGTGAACCGGGTCAGCTCCGAGACGCCCTTCGTCGGGTACAGCACCGTGACGTGGTCGCTGACCAGCTGGAAGGAGTCGCGGTCGCCGGTGACGATCAGCACCTCGAAGCCCTCGGCGGCGGCCTGTGTGGCGAGGGTGGCGATGATGTCGTCCGCCTCGAAGCCGTCGACGGCGAAACGGGAGACGTGCATCGCGTCGAGCAGCTCGCCGATCAGCTCGACCTGCCCCTTGAACTCGTCCGGGGTCTTGGAGCGGTTCGCCTTGTACTCGGTGAACTCCTGCGAGCGCCACGTCTTGCGGGAGACGTCGAAGGCGACCGCGAAGTGCGTGGGCGCCTCGTCGCGCAGCGTGTTCGCCAGCATCGACGCGAAGCCGTAGATCGCGTTCGTCGGCTGGCCGGTCGCGGTGGTGAAGTTCTCCGCGGGCAGCGCGAAGAACGCGCGGTAGGCCAGGGAGTGCCCGTCCATGAGCATCAGGCGCGGGCGGCTGCCGCCGGGGGTGGTCTCGGTCTTCTTCGATGCTGTCTCTGCCACGCCCCCGATCCTGCCACGCCCCACTGACAACGAGCCGCCACCGGTGGCTGCCGCCGGCTTCGGAGGGCGGCCACCTCGGTCGTCACCGGGCCGCCGTCTCCGGGTACGCCGCCGCGGGGTTGGCCGGCCAGAGCCGCCGAGCCGCGCCGCCGCGGCCGCCCGGCGCCGACGGCGGGGTGTGAGGGGGCGCACAAGGGACGGGTGCGCGGAGTGCTGTGGCGGGGCGGGAGGGGTGCGGGGGCTTCGGCGGATGTGATCAGGGGGCTCCGGCGTCGTCGGCGAGGCGCGAACAACGCATGGCTGGGACAGAGGTCCGATCCGGGCACGGACGGAGGCCGAAGACCGACCGCCCGTAAAGAACCTGGACCACGCATCCGCGAGGGACCCGACGCCGACCGCCTCCGGGTCACCGCCCGCGCGGAAGCGGCCACCCGCCCCCAAGGGGCTGATCGCTGTCAGTGGCCCGTGCGAGGATCTGGGGCGTATCACACCCGTGTACCCGAAGGAGAGTGCGCGATGGCGACCAAGCCGCCCAAGGCCGACCCGGTTCAGGACGCGCCGCAGGTCGTGGAGCCGAAGCACGCGGCGGCCGGCCTGCCTGCCATCGGGCACAGCCTGCGGGTCGCGCAGCAGCAGATGGGTCTCAAGCGCTCCCTGCTGACGCTGCTGAGCGTGAACCAGAAGGACGGCTTCGACTGCCCGGGCTGCGCCTGGCCGGAGCCGGAGCGCCGGCACAAGGCCGAGTTCTGCGAGAACGGCGCCAAGGCGGTGGCCGAGGAGGCCACGCTGCGCCGGGTCACACCGGAGTTCTTCGCCGCGCACCCGGTGTCCGACCTGGCGACCAGGAGCGGGTACTGGCTGGGCCAGCAGGGCCGTCTGACCCACCCCATGTATCTGCCCGAGGGCGCCGACCACTACGAGCCGGTCACCTGGGAGCGCGCCTTCGGCATCATCGCTGAGGAGATCACCGCACTCGCCTCCCCCGACGAGGCCGTCTTCTACACCTCCGGACGCACCAGCAACGAGGCGGCGTTCCTCTACCAGCTCTTCGCGCGCGAGCTCGGCACGAACAACCTGCCCGACTGCTCCAACATGTGCCACGAGTCCTCGGGCTCCGCCCTGACCGAGACGATCGGCATCGGCAAGGGCAGCGTCCTGCTGGAGGACCTGCACCGGGCCGACCTGATCATCGTCGCCGGGCAGAACCCGGGCACCAACCACCCGCGCATGCTCACCGCCCTGGAGCAGGCCAAGGCGGCCGGCGCGAAGATCATCAGCGTGAACCCGCTGCCGGAAGCGGGCCTGGAGAAGTTCCGCAACCCGCAGACCGCCAAGGGCCTCACCGCGGGCGCCGCGCTCACCGACCTGTTCCTGCAGATCCGCATCGGCGGCGACCAGGCCCTCTTCCGCCTCCTCAACAAGTTGATCGTCGAGGCCGAGGGGGCCGTCGACGAGGACTTCGTGCGTGAACACACGCACGGTTACGAGGAGTTCGCCGCAGCCGCCCGCGCCGCCGACTGGGACGAGACGCTCGCCGCGACCGGACTGCGCCGCGAGGAGATCCAGCAGGCCCTCGACATGGTGCTCGCCTCCGAGCGCACCATCGTGTGCTGGGCGATGGGCCTCACCCAGCACAAGCACTCGGTGCCGACGATCAAGGAGGTCGTCAACTTCCTGCTGCTGCGCGGCAACATCGGCCGCCCCGGCGCCGGCGTGTGCCCGGTGCGCGGCCACTCCAACGTGCAGGGCGACCGCACCATGGGCATCTTCGAACGCCCGGCGCCCGCCTTCCTGGACGCGCTGGAGAAGGAGTTCGGCTTCGCTCCCCCGCGGGGGCACGGCTACGACGTCGTACGGGCCATCCGCGCGCTGCGCGACGGCGAGGCGAAGGTGTTCTTCGCGATGGGCGGCAACTTCGTCTCCGCCTCCCCGGACACGGAGGTCACCGAGGCGGCCATGCGGCGGGCACGCCTGACGGTGCACGTGTCGACGAAGCTCAACCGCTCGCACGTGGTCACGGGCGCGCGGGCGCTGATCCTGCCGACGCTGGGCCGCACCGAGCGCGACGTGCAGCACAGCGGCGAGCAGTTCGTCACCGTCGAGGACTCCATGGGCATGGTGCACGCCTCCCGCGGCCGGCTGGAGCCGGCGAGCCGGCACCTGCTGTCCGAGCCGGCCATCGTGTGCCGTCTGGCCCGCCGTGTGCTGGGCGAGGGATCCCGCACCCCGTGGGAGGAGTTCGAGAAGGACTACGCGGCGATCCGGGAGCGCATCGCCCGCGTGGTCCCCGGGTTCGAGGACTTCAACGCGCGCGTGGCCCGCCCCGGCGGCTTCGCACTGCCGCACGCCCCGCGCGACGAGCGCCGTTTCCCGACGGCCACCGGCAAGGCCAATTTCACGGCGGCACCCGTGGAGTTCCCGAAGGTGCCCGAGGGGCGGCTGCTGCTGCAGACGCTGCGCTCGCACGACCAGTACAACACCACGATCTACGGCCTCGACGACCGCTACCGGGGCATCAGCAACGGCCGCCGGGTGGTGCTGGTCAACCCGGAGGACGCCCGCGCCCTGAAGGTCGCCGACGGCTCCTACGTGGACCTCGTCAGCGAGTGGCGGGACGGCGTGGAGCGCCGCGCGCCCGGCTTCCGCGTGGTGCACTACCCGACCGCACGGGGCTGCGCGGCCGCCTACTACCCGGAGACCAACGTCCTGGTGCCGCTGGACGCCACCGCGGACACCAGCAACACCCCGGCCAGCAAGTCCGTCGTGGTGCGTCTGGAACAATCGGCCACCGACTGAGCGTTCGCTTAAGTCACCAGGACGTGTCACGACGACGAACGGAGCCGGGCCCATGGGCGAGCAGCAGCATGTGAAGTTCCCGCAGGAGGTCATCGACGAGTACGCCGCGCTCGGCGTCGACCTGCCGGCACTGTTCTCCGCGGGGCACCTCGGCACGCGCATGGGCGTGCAGATCCTGGAGGCCTCCGCCGAGCGCGTCGTCGGCACCATGCCGGTCGAGGGCAACACCCAGCCCTACGGCCTGCTGCACGGCGGCGCCTCGGCCGTGCTCGCCGAGACGCTGGGCTCGGTCGGCTCCATGCTGCACGGCGGCAGCTCCAAGATCGCCGTCGGTGTCGACCTCAACTGCACCCATCACCGCGGGGTGCGCTCCGGCCTGGTCACCGGCGTGGCCACGCCGGTGCACCGGGGCCGCTCGACGGCGACGTACGAGATCGTCATCTCCGACGAGCAGGGGCGGCGTGTGTGCAGCGCGCGGCTGACCTGTCTGCTGCGTGACCTCAACCCCGGCGAGCAGAACCCGGCGAGCCCGGCGAACTGACCGCCGCGCGCCCCGAGGCGGCCCGAGGCCGCCCGTCCCAACGGACGGGCGGCCTCGCCGTTTTACGGACAAAGAAGCAGCTTCCCCCCGCAAGATCACGATCCCCGTCCATGTCGCGGAATACGGAAATACAGCGAGGAACCCTCGCTTCCTTTTCCTGATCCGTAACGGTGCGTAATGCGGACGCAATAAACGATCACCCATTCCTCTTGATCATCTTTGCCCGCCCCACCCCCTGCCACCCCCATGAGTCGCCCATGGCAACGATTCCCCGTCATTAGCAAAAGCGCCGAGACACCTGAACAGATCGCGGCGAGTCCTGCGGGTTCTCAGAATCCGGACAGGGCGAATCGGCCTGAATTCCGCTGTTCCCCCCACCCAGTACCGCTCCGCATTACGTCGTGTCATAACAAGAGCGTCACAGCCTTGGACAGACACTCCTCCACGTTCCCCACACACGCTTAGAGTCACCGCCAGTCACCGCGCCGTCGGAATGCCACTTCGGCCCAGCGCTCGACTCAGCCGTTTCCACGGGGATTCGGCTGTGCCAGGGAAAGGACTGATCGTGCGTCAACGTTCGCTCATCGCCATCACCGCCGCGCTGGCGGCGGGAGCACTGACCCTCACCGCCTGCGGCTCGCGTGACAAGGACGGTGGCTCGGACTCCGGAAACGGCGGCGGCACCAAGGTCGTCATCGGCGTAGACGCCCCCCTCACGGGCGACCTGTCCGCGATCGGCCTCGGCATCAAGAACTCCGTCGACCTCGCCGTCAAGCAGGCCAACAAGAACAAGGCCGTCGACGGCATCACCTTCGAGATGCAGGCCCTGGACGACCAGGCCCAGCCCTCCTCCGGCCAGCAGAACGCCACCAAGCTCGTCGCCAACAAGGACGTCCTCGGCGTGGTCGGCCCGCTGAACTCCTCCGTCGCCGAGTCCATGCAGAAGGTCTTCGACGACGCCAAGCTGGTCGAGATCTCCCCGGCCAACACCAACCCGGCCCTCACCCAGGGCACCAACTGGGCCACCAGCAAGACCCGCACCTACAAGTCGTACTTCCGCACCGCGACCACGGACGCCGTCCAGGGCCCGTTCGCCGCCCAGTACGTCTTCAACAAGGCCAAGAAGAAGAAGGTCTTCGTCATCGACGACAAGAAGACCTACGGCGCCGGCCTCGCGGGCACCTTCACCACCGAGTTCAAGAAGCTCGGCGGCACCGTCGCGGGCACCGAGCACATCAACCCCGACGCCAAGGACTTCTCCGCGGTCGCCACCAAGGTCAAGAACTCCGGCGCCGACGTCGTCTACTACGGCGGCGAGTACCCCCAGGCCGGCCCGCTCAGCAAGCAGATCAAGGCCGCCGGTGCCAAGATCCCCGTCGTCGGCGGCGACGCCCTGTACGACCCGACCTACGTCAAGCTCGCCGGCCCCGCCAGCAACGGCGACCTCGCCACCTCCGTCGGCGCCCCCCTCGACGAACTCCCCTCGGCCAAGCAGTTCCTGGACAACTACAAGGCCGGCGGCTACAAGGACGCCTACGGCGCGTACGGCGGCTACGCCTACGACTCCGCCCAGGCCATCATCGAGGCCGTCAAGAAGGTCGTCGCCGACAACAACGGCAAGCTCCCCGACGACGCCCGCGCCAAGATCACCGAGGCCATGCAGAACGTCTCCTTCGACGGAGTGACCGGCAAGGTCTCCTTCGACCAGTACGGCGACACCACCAACAAGCAGCTCACCGTCTACGCCGTCGAGAACGGGACCTGGAAGACCGTGGAGTCCGGTACCTACAACGGTGGCTGACCCACAACCCCACCCGCACCACACATGAGCCGCGCGGGGCGCTGTTCCACTTGGCGCCCCGCGCGCACTCACATCCGGACATCCGGCACATCCGTCTAACATCCGAACGTCTCGGAGGACATGCGGTGAACGAACTGCCGCAGCAGCTGGTCAACGGCCTGCTACTGGGATCCATGTACGGGCTGGTCGCCATCGGCTACACGATGGTCTATGGCATCGTCCAGCTCATCAACTTCGCCCACGGCGAGATCTTCATGACCGGCGCCTTCGGCGCCCTCACGGTCTACGCCTACGTCCTGCCCGACGGCACCAGCATGTGGATAGCCCTCCCCCTCATGCTCATCGGCGGCATCATCGTCGCCGTCCTCGTCGCCGTCGCAGCGGAACGATTCGCCTACCGGCCCCTGCGCACCGCCCCCCGACTGGCGCCTCTCATCACCGCCATCGGCCTCTCCCTCGCGCTGCAGCAGGCCGTCTGGGCCTGGTACCCCGAGGCCAAGTCCGCCCGCACCTTCCCCCAGATCGAAGGCGGACCCTTCCACATCGGAAGCGTCACCATCCAGACCGGCGACATCTTCCTCATCATCGCCGCCCCCCTCAGCATGGCGATCCTCGCCTACTTCGTCATGAAGACCCGCACCGGCCGCGGCATGCAGGCCACCGCCCAGGACCCCGACACCGCCAAGCTCATGGGCATCAACACCGACCGCATCATCGTGATCGCGTTCGCCCTCGGTGCCGCCTTCGCCGCCGTCGCCGGAGTCGCAAACGGCCTCAAATACGGTCAGATCGACTTCAAGATGGGCTTCATCCTCGGCCTCAAAGCCTTCACCGCAGCCGTCCTCGGAGGCATCGGCAACATCTACGGCGCCATGATCGGCGGCGTCGTCCTCGGCGTCGCCGAAACCCTCGCCGCCGCCTACATCTCCGACCTCCCCGGCATGGACAAGTTCGGCAGCCAGTCCTGGGCCGACGTCTGGGCCTTCGTACTCCTCATCCTTGTTCTGCTGCTCAGGCCCCAGGGCCTGCTCGGCGAGCGCGTCGCGGACAGGGCGTGACACCGATGACCACACAGACCACCGCACCCGAAACCCCCAGCACCCCCACCGCCGGAACCCCGGCCGGCCTCATCGGCATCCCCGCCACCCTCGGCCGCGCCCTCGCCACCGCCGGCGCCGCCCTCACCATCGCCTCCACCTTCCTCGCCTGGACCTGGACCACAGACTTCCCCGGCGACCTCACCGTCTACGGCTACCCCGGCGGCCTGCAGGTCCTCGTCCTCATCGGCGCCATCCTCACCACCGTCCTCGCCGTCGCCTCCTACGACCTCAAGTACCTGCGCTGGCTCGTCCCCGCCGGCGCCGACGCCGCCCTGAAGTTCGCGGCCCTCGCCACCTTCGCCACCGCCTGGTACACCGTCATCGCCATCAGCGTCGAACTCGGCGGCGTCGTCAACCTCGAACCCGGCGGCTACATCGTCGCCGCCACCAGCCTCGTCGCCCTCATCGGCGCCCTCGCGCTGCCCTTCCAGCGGCCCGAACCCGACCCCATCGACCCCGACGACAACAGCTGGGAACACTTCAAGAACCGCGCCGCACACGGCCGGGCCACCCTCAAGGCCGCCTTCACCGGAGGCACCGCCCGCCCCGCACCCAAACTCCCCGCCTACGCCGAGATCCTCGTCATCGTCGCCGTCCTCGCCGTCGCCCTCATCGTCTTCACCTACGGCATCGGCACCGAATACGACGAACTCTTCATCGGCTTCCTCATCACCGCAGGCTTCGGCTTCGCCGCCCTCGCCAAGGCCGGCCTCGTCGCCCACGCCTCCCAGATCACCGCACGACACCAGAACATCACCATGTGCGGCGCCTTCGTCACCGCCGCCCTCTTCCCCTTCACCCAGACCGACGACCAGTACGCGACCCTCGGCGTCTACATCCTCATCTTCGCCACCGTCGCCCTCGGCCTGAACATCGTCGTCGGCCTCGCCGGACTCCTCGACCTCGGCTACGTCGCCTTCCTCGGCGTCGGCGCCTACGCCGCGGCCCTCGTCTCCGGCTCCCCCAGCTCCCCCTTCGACGTCCACTTCCCCTTCTGGGCAGCCGTCCTCGTCGGCGCCGCCGCCTCCCTCGTGTTCGGCGTCCTCATCGGCGCCCCCACCCTGCGACTGCGCGGCGACTACCTCGCCATCGTCACCCTCGGCTTCGGAGAGATCTTCCGCATCACCGTCAACAACCTCGACGGAACCTCCGGACCCGACGTCACCAACGGCTCCAACGGCATCTCCTCCATCCCCAACCTGAACATCCTCGGCTGGGACCTCGGCGCCGAACACACCATCGCCGGCTTCACCATCGGCCGCTTCGCCAACTACTTCCTGCTGATGCTGGTCATCACGGCCATCGTCGTCCTCGTCTTCCGACGCAGCGGCGACTCCCGCATCGGCCGCGCCTGGGTCGCCATCCGCGAAGACGAGACCGCCGCCCTCGCCATGGGCATCAACGGCTTCCGCGTCAAACTCATCGCCTTCGCCGTCGGCGCCTCCCTCGCCGGCCTCGCCGGCACCGTCCAGGCCCACGTCACCTACACCGTCACCCCCGAGCAGTACCAGTTCGCCGGACCCATCCCGCCCAACAGCGCCTTCCTGCTCGCCGCAGTCGTCCTCGGCGGCATGGGCACCATCGGCGGCCCCCTCATCGGCGCCTCCCTGCTCTACCTCATCCCCAACAAGCTGCAGTTCCTCGGCGACTACCAGCTCTTCGCCTTCGGCGTCGCGCTCATCCTGCTGATGCGCTTCCGCCCCGAGGGCCTGGTCGCCAACCGGCGCCGCCAGCTCGAATTCCACGAAGAGGCCGAAGCGCCCACAGTCCTCAGCAAGACAGGGGCCTGACCGAAGATGACGACCCAGACCATCACCAGCGGCGACACCGTCCTCGACGCACGCGGCGTCACCATGCGCTTCGGCGGCCTCACCGCCGTCCGCGGCGTCGACCTCACCGTCAACAGCGGCGAGATCGTCGGACTCATCGGCCCCAACGGCGCCGGAAAAACCACCTTCTTCAACTGCCTCACCGGCCTGTACGTCCCCACCGAAGGCGAAGTCCGCTACAAGGGCAACGTCCTGCCGCCCAAATCCTTCAAGGTCACCGCGGCCGGCATCGCCCGCACCTTCCAGAACATCCGCCTGTTCGCCAACATGACGGTCCTGGAAAACGTCCTCGTCGGACGCCACACCAGGACAAAAGAGGGCTTCTGGTCCGCCGTCCTGCGCGGCCCCGGCTTCCACAAAGCCGAGAAGGCCTCCCGCGAACGCGCCATGGAGCTCCTGGAGTTCGTCGGCCTCGCGAACAAGGCCGACCACCTCGCCCGCAACCTCCCCTACGGCGAACAGCGCAAGCTCGAAATCGCCCGCGCCCTCGCCAGCGAACCCGGCCTGCTCCTCCTCGACGAGCCCACCGCCGGCATGAACCCGCAGGAGACCCGGACCACCGAAGAACTCGTCTTCGCCATCCGCGACCAGGGCATCGCCGTCCTCGTCATCGAGCACGACATGCGGTTCATCTTCAACCTCTGCGACCGCGTCGCCGTCCTCGTCCAAGGCGAAAAACTCATCGAAGGCGACAGCGCCACCGTCCAGGGCGACGAACGCGTCATCGCCGCCTACCTCGGCGAACCCTTCGAAGGCGACCCCGGCGAAGCAGAAGCCGCCGAGGTCGAAGCCGCCGAAGCACAGGCCGGCGAAGCACAGGCCGTGCAGGAAGACGCCGCGCCCGGCAAGGAGAACGACCGATGACCACCCTGCTCGAAGTCGAAGACCTCCGCGTCGCCTACGGCAAGATCGAAGCCGTCAAGGGCATCTCGTTCAAGGTCGAAGCAGGCGAAGTCGTCACCCTCATCGGCACCAACGGCGCCGGCAAGACGACCACCCTGCGCACCCTCTCCGGCCTCCTCAAGCCCGTCGGCGGCCAGATCAAATTCAACGGCAAGTCGCTCAAGAAGGTCCCCGCCCACCAGATCGTCTCCCTCGGGCTCGCCCACTCCCCCGAAGGGCGGCACATCTTCCCGCGCATGACCATCGAGGACAACCTCCGCCTCGGTGCCTTCCTGCGCAGCGACCGACCCGGCATCGAAAAAGACATCCAGCGCGCCTACGACCTCTTCCCCATCCTCGGCGAAAGGCGCAAGCAGGCCGCCGGCACCCTCTCCGGCGGCGAGCAGCAGATGCTCGCCATGGGGCGGGCACTGATGTCCCAGCCCAAACTGCTCATGCTGGACGAGCCCTCCATGGGCCTCTCCCCCATCATGATGCAGAAGATCATGGCCACCATCGCCGAGCTGAAGTCCCAGGGCACCACCATCCTGCTCGTCGAGCAGAACGCCCAGGCGGCACTCTCCCTCGCCGACCACGGCCACGTCATGGAAATCGGCAAGATCGTCCTGTCCGGCACCGGACGCGACCTCCTCCACGACGAGTCCGTCCGCAAGGCCTACCTCGGCGAGGACTGAGGTCACGGACACAGCTGAGGCCCGCGCCCCCTTTCCAGGGGACGCGGGCCTCAAGCGCGCTCGGGCTCAGCCCTTCGCGGCCTTCTTCTCCTCGGCGTCCTGAATGACCGCCTCCGCGACCTGCTGCATCGACATACGGCGGTCCATCGACGTCTTCTGGATCCACCGGAACGCCGCCGGCTCCGTCAGCCCGTACTCCGTCTGGAGAATCGACTTCGCCCGGTCCACCAGCTTGCGCGTCTCCAGACGCAGCGTGAGGTCAGCGACCTCCTTCTCCAGCGTCTTCAGCTCCGTGAAACGCGAGACGGCCATCTCGATCGCCGGGACGACGTCACTCTTGGAGAACGGCTTCACCAGGTACGCCATCGCACCGGCGTCCCTCGCCCGCTCCACCAGGTCACGCTGCGAGAACGCGGTCAGCATCAGCACCGGGGCGATGCGCTCCTCGGCGATCTTCTCCGCCGCCGAGATGCCGTCGAGCTTCGGCATCTTCACGTCCAGGATCACGAGGTCCGGCTTGTGCTCGCGGGCGAGCTCGATCGCCTGCTCGCCGTCACCGGCCTCGCCGACGACGGAGTAGCCCTCCTCCTCCAGCATCTCTTTGAGGTCCAGCCGGATCAGGGCCTCGTCCTCGGCGATGACGACACGGGTCGTGAGCGGAGGCACGTGCGACTTGTCGTCGTCGGTCACGTCAGCGGGCTGGGGCGACTCGGCGGTCACGGGGGCGCTCCTTGTTCCGGGGCAGGCAGGTACTGCTGACAAGAGCCTACCTAGCTGCGGTAAGGTGGGTGCACGGCGGGTGACCGTCGACCTTGCTTTCAAAGGGAGCCCCGGTAGCCCAGCGGTAGAGGCAATGGTCTCAAACACCATCCAGCGTCGGTTCGAATCCGACCCGGGGTACTTTTCCTTCGTTCTGAAGGTTAACGACATTAGCGGAGGATCACGTTCGCGTGATCTTCCGCTTTTTGCTGCACGCTCCATAGCCCAGTCGCGCACAGTGTTCACACGTACGACATGGGCACGCGCAAGCGAGCACTGGCCCTGGTGGCCCAGGGGCGCAGCCTCAACTCGTTCAGTAAAGAAATGGGCATCTCTCGTCACGCGATCACACAGTGGCTAACCCGAATCGAACCTCTTCGGCGCACGCCGCCTTGCATCCGTTGCCAGGACGCGCCAGCCACCCCGGTAGACGAAGCCTCGTATGCCTGCTTACTGGGGCTCTATTTGGGTGATGGCTACATCATCTCCAAGCCGCGCCAGCACTATCTGATGACTACATGCTCTGCCTCGTGGCCAGGGCTGGTTGACGCAGCCGAGAATGCGTTACGCCGCGTAATGCCCGATCCCAGCATCAGCAGACTGGCCCGCGCCGGCTGCGTCGACGTGAAGTCCTACAGCAGCCACTGGCCCTGCCTCTTCCCCCAGCACGGACCCGGCAGGAAGCATGAGCGCGAGATCGCTCTTGAGCCCTGGCAGCAAGCCATCGTCGACGCTCACCCCTGGGACTTCGTCCGGGGCCTCATCCACTCCGACGGGTGTCGGATCACCAACTGGACGACCCGGATCGTCGGCGGGGAGCGCAAGCGGTACGAATACCCGCGCTACTTCTTCACCGACAAGTCCGACGACATCAGGCAGCTCTACACCGACACCCTCGACAGGCTCGGCGTCGAGTGGACCCACTGCACCCGGCAAGGCGCGGCCTACAACATCTCCGTTGCAAGGAACGCCTCCGTCGCGCTCCTCGACGCCCACGTCGGTCCCAAGCACTGACCGCCTACTTCGGGCTGTCGTCCTCCCCGATGTGGTGGACCCGGACCAGGTTGGTCGAGCCCGAGACGCCGGGCGGGGAGCCGGCCGTGATGACCACCACGTCGCCCTTCTCGCAGCGGCCGTACTTCAGCAGCAGTTCGTCCACCTGGTCGACCATCGCGTCCGTGGAGTCGACGTGGGGGCCGAGGAACGTCTCTACGCCCCACGAGAGGCTGAGCTGGGAGCGGGTCGCCGGGTCCGGGGTGAAGGCCAGGACCGGGATGGGTGAGCGGTAGCGGGAGAGGCGACGCGCCGTGTCGCCCGATTGCGTGAACGCGACGAGGAACTTCGCGCCGAGGAAGTCGCCCATCTCGGCCGCCGCTCGGGCGACCGCGCCGCCCTGGGTGCGGGGCTTGTTGCGGTCGGTGAGCGGCGGGAGGCCCTTGGCCAGCATGTCCTCCTCCGCCGCGGCGACGATCTTGGCCATGGTCCGGACCGTCTCGATGGCGTGTTTGCCGACGCTGGTCTCGCCGGAGAGCATGACCGCGTCCGTGCCGTCGATGACGGCGTTGGCGACGTCGCTGGCCTCGGCACGGGTGGGGCGGGAGTTCTCGATCATGGAGTCGAGCATCTGTGTCGCGACGATGACCGGCTTGGCGTTGCGCTTGGCGAGTTTGATCGCGCGCTTCTGGACGATGGGGACCTGTTCGAGGGGCATTTCGACGCCGAGGTCGCCGCGGGCGACCATGATGCCGTCGAAGGCGGCGACGATGTCGTCGATGGATTCGACTGCCTGGGGTTTTTCGACCTTGGCGATCACGGGCAGGCGGCGGCCTTCTTCGTCCATGATGCGGTGGACGTCGAGGATGTCCCTGCCGGAGCGGACGAAGGACAGGGCGATGACGTCGAAGCCGGTGCGCAGGGCCCAGCGGAGGTCGTCTTCGTCCTTTTTGGAGAGGGCGGGGACGGAGACGGCGACGCCGGGGAGGTTGAGGCCTTTGTGGTCGGAGACCATGCCGCCTTCGAGTACGCGGGTGTGGACGCGGGGGCCGTCCACCTCGGTGACCTCCAAGCAGACTTTGCCGTCGTCGACGAGGATGCGTTCGCCGGGGGTGACGTCGTCGGCGAGGCCGCTGTAGGTGGTGCCGCACTGGTCGTGGTTGCCTTCGGCGCCGTCTTCGACGGTGATGGTGAAGGTGTCGCCGCGTTCAAGGAGTACGGGTCCTTCGGTGAAGCGGCCGAGGCGGATCTTCGGGCCCTGAAGGTCGGCGAGGATGCCGACGCTGCGGCCGGTTTCGTCGGCGGCCTTGCGGACGTGGTGGTAGCGCTCCTCGTGTTCGGCGTGGCCGCCGTGGCTGAGGTTGAAGCGGGCGACGTCCATTCCGGCGTCGACCAGGGCTTTGATCTGGTCGTATGTGTCGGTGGCGGGGCCCAGGGTGCAGACGATCTTTGCTCGGCGCATGGTTCGAGCCTATGACTTACCGGCGGGTAGAGAATTGGTGGGGCGTGACTACTCAACAACCTTTGGGTGAAGCGCTATTGACAAGTGTTGAATTGTGCGCCGGGCCGCTCTGATGAGCATTTCGGTGTCGTTCTTTCGGGTTACCCCGGTCGCTTTTTCGAATACCGGAATCAGAGGCGGGGCGGGACCATCGTGAAGCGTGCGTTGATCTGGGCGCGGACGTGCTGGCGCTGGGGTTCGAGGTCGAGTGGTGGGGCGGCGGCGCCGGGTTCGGCGGGGCCGGCGTAGGCCATGGAGCGGGCGCGGCCGGGTGCCGGGGGGTAGGGCGGTGTGGGGCTTTCGGCGCCGATGTCGGCGAGTTCGACGAGGGCGGCGAGGGTGGTGCCGAGTGCGTCGGCGTATTCGCGGGCGCGCTGGACGGCGGCTTGGACGGCTTGCCGGCGTGCGGTGCGGTGGGTGGGCGAGTCGGGGCGCAGGGACCACCAGGGGCCGTCGACGCGGGTGAGGTCCAAGTCGGCCAGTCGGGTGGTGAGTTCGCCCAGTGCGGTGAAGTCGGTGAGTTCGGCGGTGAGGTGGATGGCGCCGTGGTAGGTGCGGACGCGTTCGCCGCGGCCTTTGTGGTCGAGTTGGGGGGTGAGGGTGAGGGCGCCGGTTTCGAGGTGTTCGACGGCGTCGCCGTAGGACTTGACGAGGTCGAGGACGGTGGTGTTGCGGCGGGTGAGGTCGTCGAGGGTGGTGCGGCGGTCTTTGCCGCGGGCGGTGACGGTGATGCCGATGCGGGCGATTTCGGGGTCGACTTCGAGGTGGGCTTCGCCGCGGACGGCGATTCGGGGTGCGTCGGGGGTGCCGTAGGGGAGGGCGGTGGGTTCCGGAGGGGGCGTCATATGGTCACTGTCGCAGGTGTGGTCACCAGATCGAAACCTTCGGGGCCTGTTGTGGTCCGTCATGTGCGGGTCAGAATCTACGCGCGTTACCCGAGCGCGTCGTCTACGCGCGTCGTTTTCCCGTGAGGAGAGGCAGACCATGGCGTTGAACCGCCGCACGTTTCTGGAGAAGTCGGCCGCGACCGGGGCGGGGGTGGCCGTGGCGAGCGCGGTGGCGGCTCCGGCCGCGCAGGCGGCGCCCGCGGCGCAGCCCGGCGAGAAGCGGTACTCGCTGACCGTCATGGGGACGACGGATCTGCACGGGCATGTCTTCAACTGGGACTACTTCAAGGACGCGGAGTACTCCGACAAGGCGGGCAACGCGCAGGGTCTGGCGCGTGTCTCGACGCTGGTGAACCAGATCCGGGCCGAGCGGGGCCGGGAGAACACGCTGCTGCTGGACGCGGGTGACACGATCCAGGGCACGCCGCTGACGTACTACTTCGCGAAGGTGGATCCGATCACCGCGCAGGGTGGTCCGGTGCATCCGATGGCGGCGGCGATGAACGCGATCGGGTATGACGCGGCGGCGCTGGGGAACCACGAGTTCAACTACGGCATCGAGACGCTGCGGAAGTTCGAGGAGCAGCTGGACTTTCCGCTGCTGGGTGCGAACGCGGTGGACGCAAGGACGCTGCGGCCGGCGTTTCCTCCGTACGTGATGAAGACGCTCCGGGTGCGGGGCGCGCGCCCGGTGAAGGTGGCGGTGCTGGGTCTGACCAACCCGGGCATCGCGATCTGGGACAAGGCGTATGTGCAGGGCAAGTTGGCGTTCCCGGGGCTGGAGGAGCAGGCGGCGAAGTGGGTGCCGAAGCTCAGGTCGATGGGTGCGGACGTGGTGATCGTGTCGGCGCACTCGGGTACGTCGGGGACGTCGTCGTACGGTGACCAGGTGCCGTATGTGGAGAACGCGGCGGCGAACGTGGCGCGGCGGGTGCCGGGGATCGACGCGATTCTGGTGGGGCACGCGCATGTGGAGATCCCGGAGCTGAGGGTCGTCAACGAGCAGTCGGGGAAGACGGTCGTGCTGTCGGAGCCGTTGTGTTACGCGGAGCGGCTGACGGTGTTCGATGTCGAGCTGGTGTTCCGGCGGGGTTGCTGGGAGGTGGAGTCGGTGGCGGCGTCGCTGCGTGACTCGCGCTCCGTGGCGGACGACCCGAAGATCACGAGGTTGCTGTCGGAGCAGCACGCGAAGGTGGTGGCGTATGTCAATCAGGTGGTCGGCACGGCGACGCAGACGCTGACGACGGTGGAGGCGCGGTACAAGGACGCGCCGATCATCGACCTGATCACGAAGGTGCAGGAGGACGTGGTCAGGGCGGCGCTGGCGGGGACGGAGTACGCGTCGCTGCCGGTGATCGCGCAGGCGTCGCCGTTCTCGCGGACGTCGGAGATCCCCGCGGGTGAGGTGACGATCCGGGATCTGTCGAGCCTGTACATATACGACAACACGCTGGTGGCGAAGTTGATGACGGGTGCGCAGGTGCGGGCGTACCTGGAGTATTCGGCGGAGTACTTCGTGCAGACGGCGCCGGACGTGGTGGTCGATGTGGAGAAGCTGACGAACGCGAACGGGCGTCCGGACTACAACTACGACTATGTGTCGGGTCTGGTGTACGACATCGACGTGGCGCAGCCGGCCGGGTCGCGGATCAGGAACCTGACGTTCAATGGGGCTCCGCTGGATGATGCGCAGCAGTTCGTGCTGGCGGTGAACAACTACCGGGCGAACGGTGGCGGTGCGTTCCCGTTCGTGGCGTCGGCGAAGGAGTTGTGGTCGGAGTCGACGGAGATCCGGACGCGGATCGCGGAGTGGGTGACGGCGAAGGGTGTGCTGGATCCGAAGGACTTCGCGTCGGTGGACTGGAAGCTGACGCGTAACGGTGTGCCGGTGTTCTGACCTGGTGGAGGCTGCTGCCGGCGGAGCGGTGGGCGGTGGTTCGGGCCATGGTGGTCCTGGCCGTCGCTGCCGCTCCGCCGGCTTTTTTGTGTGGTTCGGGGCCCGGGTTTCAGTGTTCCTGGACGAGTGGCGTGAGGTGCTCGTGGGGGCGGCGGCCGGGGGGTACGCGGTCGGTGGGCTGGAGGCCGAATGTGGTGAAGGCGGTGCGGGTGGGCAGGGGGTAGGTCTCTTTGCCGGTGAGGGTGTTGAGGATGGTGGCGCTGCGCCAGGCGGCGAGGCCTAGGTCGGGGGCGCCGACGCCGTGGGTGTGGCGTTCGGCGTTCTGTACGTAGACGGTGCCGGTGACGGAGGGGTCGAGGACGAGGCGGTAGTGCTCGTCGATGCGGGGGCGGTCGCTGGTGTCGCGGCGCAGGTAGGGGTCGAGTCCGGCGAGCAGGTGGGTCAGGGGGCGTTCGTGGTAGCCGGTGGCGAGGACGACGGCGTCGGTGGTGAGGCGGGTGCGGGTGCCTTGCTGGATGTGTTCGAGGTGGAGTTCGACTTTGGTGGTGGCGAGGCGGCCGGCGGTGCGGACGCGGACGCCGGGGGTGAGGACGGTGTCGGGCCAGCCGCCGTGCAGGGTGCGGTGGTAGAGCTCGTCGTGGATGGCGGCGAGGGTGTCGGCGCTGATGCCTTTGTGGAGTTGCCACTGTGCGGTGACGAGCTGGTCGCGGACGGGTTCGGCGAGGGCGTGGAAGTAGCGGGTGTAGTCGGGGGTGAAGTGTTCCAGGCCGAGCTTGGAGTACTCCATGGGCGCGAACGCGTCGGTGCGGCCGATCCAGGTGAGGCGTTCGTGGCCGGCGGGGCGGTGGCGGAGCAGGTCGAGGAAGATCTCGGCGCCGGATTGTCCTGATCCGACGACGGTGATGTGCCCGGCGGTGAGGAGTTGTTCGCGGTGGTCGAGGTAGTCGGCGGCGTGGACGACGGGGACGCCGGGGGCGTCGGCGAGGGGTTTGAGCGGTTCGGGGATGTGGGGTTCGGTGCCGATGCCGATGACGATGTTGCGGGTGTGGGTGCGGCCGAGGGCTTCGGCTTCTCCGTCGGCGTCGAGCTGGGTGTAGTCGACTTCGAAGATGTCGCGTTCGGGGTTCCAGCGCACGGCGTCGACCTGGTGGCGGAAGTGCAGTGCGGGGAGGTTCGCCGCGACCCAGCGGCAGTAGGCGTCGTATTCGGCGCGGGGGATGTGGAAGCGCTCGGCGAAGTAGAAGGGGTAGAGCCGGTCGCGGGCTTTGAGGTGGTTGAGGAAGGTCCAGCGGCTGGTGGGGTCGACGAGGGTGACGAGGTCGGCGAGGAAGGGCACTTGGAGTGTGGTGCCGTCGAGGAGCAGTCCGGGGTGCCAGTGGAAGCCGGGGCGTTGTTCGTAGAAGGCGGTGTCGAGTTCGGTGAGGGGCTGGGCGAGGGCGGCGAGGGAGAGGTTGCTGGGGCCGATGCCGATGCCGACGAGGTCGCGGGGGGTGTCGGGGGGTTGGGGGCGGGGTCATCGGGGGGTGGTTCCTTCCGGGAGTGCGGCCTGGACGTGGGTGAGGAGGGTGGCCAGGTCGCCGGTGCTGGTGTGGGGGTTGAGGAGGGTGGCTTTGAGCCAGAGCCGGCCGTCGAGGCGGGCGCGGCCGAGGACGGCGTGGCCGTGGTGGAGGAGGGTGCGGCGCAGGGTGGCGACGGCCTCGTCGGGGGCGCCGGTGGGGCGGAAGAGGACGGTGCTGAGGGTGGGGGTGTCGTAGAGGTCGAGGTGGGGGTGGTCCTTGATGAGGGCGGCGAGTTCTTGTGCGAGGTCGAGGACGGTGTCGACGAGGTGGCCGATGCCTCGGCGGCCGAGGGTGGTGAGGGTGGCGGCGATTTTGAGGGCGTCGGGGCGGCGGGTGGTGTGCAGGGAGCGGCCGAGGAGGTCGGGGAGGCCGGCGTCGGTGTCGTCGTCGGCGTTGAGGTAGTCGGCGCGCTGGTCGAGGGCGGTGAGGTCGGCTGGGTCGCGGACGGCGAGGATGCCGGCGGGGACGGGTTGCCAGCCGAGTTTGTGCAGGTCGAGGGTGATGGTGTGGGCGGCGTTCAGGCCGGTGAGGCGGTCGCGGTGGCGGTCGCTGAAGAGGAGGCCGCCTCCGTAGGCGGCGTCGATGTGGAGGCGGGCGCCGTGGGCGGTGCAGCGGGCGGCGATGTCGGGGAGGGGGTCGATGAGGCCGGCGTCGGTGGTGCCTGCGGTGGCGGCGACGAGGTGGGGGCCGGGGATGTGGGTGAGGGCTTCGTCGAGGGCGGCGGGGTCGAGGGTGCCGCCGGGTGCGGGGACGGTGACGGGGTCGGGCAGGCCGAGCAGCCAGGCGGCGCGGGGCAGGGAGTGGTGGGCGTTGGCTCCGGTGATCAGGCGCAGGCCGGCGCCGTGGCGTTCGCGGGCGAGGAGCAGGGCGAGCTGGTTGGACTCGGTGCCGCCGCTGGTGATGAGGGCGTCGGCGGTGCCGGTGTGGCGGGCGAGGGCTTGGGTGACGAGGGTTTCGAGGGCGGAGGCGGTGGGGGCCTGGTCCCAGGAGTCGAGGGAGGGGTTGAGGGTGGAGGCGGCGAGGTCGGCGGCGGTGGCGACGGCGAGGGGTGGGCAGTGCAGGT